>PNNG01000019.1 GCA_013824115.1 Sphingobacteriaceae bacterium
ACTTACTACTCAAATGTAAATATTCATTGAGCCAATTAAGTGATTTAAATGAGGGCTCAAGAAATTATTAAAATTTTCAAAAGGTAGAATCCAACTAAGTCTAAATGGCAAAAAAGTTATTCTGGATTTTTTAGGGTTACTGTACGCACCAATTTATGATAAAGGAAGAATTATTAGGTGCAGTTGAATCATATTGCTAAATTCCCACAGGAAATCCCAAAGCAACGTTAGGGCAAGCTCTAAAACAGATTGAAAAAGATAATAGCATTCACCCTGCCTTAAAAATTTCCTTCAGTAGTTAGTGTGGTTATTCAAGTGAAGCAAACGGTATCAGACACGGTATTTTGGATGAGGATATCCTAGTTCAAGAGAATGCTAAGTCTATGCTAGTAGCCTGTAGTGCCTTTATAAATTACCTCAGGCAAAAGGAATCCAAAACAATAGAATGATGTGGAAACCTTTTATATTTCACAGAAATAAATAGTCCCTACACTTCTTGATTGGATGGAATAATCATCTTGTTCGAATGTAGTCTTCTGCCTTCGAATAAACAGCAAACGACCCCAAGTCTCTGCTCGACTTGACAAACTTTTCAATCTCATGGAGACTCTTGAAGTCATGGTACAACTGAGCTTGAATCCTGTTTCGTATAGCCCTGATTCTTTCAAGATGCAAGATTCCTAATTGGATTAATTCCTCATCCGGATTTCGGTTTTGATCAATTTTATTATCAATCTCATTTATTAGGAATACATTCAATTCCGTTAAAAGACTAGCCATTTCGGCACTAAGCCAAAAGCCCTTTTGAACTGGAATCATTATAGAAATTAGGTATCGGGAAAAATGGTCATATCCCAAATGAAAAACCAGATTACACATTTTCCCATTACCTACATTTACTATGGAAGTCAAGCCCGCAACCATAGTCTCCACCTCCTCATAAGCATTGATTCGCTTATCAAGGAGCTTTTTATAGTATTCATTGCGGTAATTGCGTTTTTGAAGGAGCCAATTCACAAAAGAGGTTAGTACAGCTGAAAGCACGGAACTTGTTAGTACTATTGAAATTATTTCGATGTTTTTCATCTAGTTTGTTAACTGGTTAATGACCCATTAGCAGATAGAAACACTCTTTCAAATACTCTATTATAAACTCACCCCCCAAACGCCTCCTTCAACAAGGACTTAACCCATTGGTCGGTGGCTTGTTGGTTGGCCAGCACCTAGGCTTTGAGCTGTTGGGTGTGGTCCAGCTGCTTTTCTACTTCGGCTACAATGCGCTTTGGCCTTGTTCAACAAAGGTAAGCTTGCATCATCAATTGAGCATAACTCCTTTCAAAACAATTTGAATTTGGGTATTTTGCAGCACCAAAGCCAAACCCCCTACCCTAACTTTACACCCCTGCAAACCACCCCCCCATGTTCGAACAAACCTTCAAAAACATAGACGACATATTGCACAAAGACGCAGGTTGCGGCAGTGAATTGGATTATGTGGAGCAAACCTCTTGGATTTTGTTTCTGAAGTATTTAGACGACCTGGAGCGCGACCGGGCCACGGCCGCCGAACTCACCGGCAAAACCTACACCCCCATCATTGATGCAAACTACCGCTGGGGGGTGTGGGCCATGCCTAAAAAAAGGAAGGCAGGTGGTTCGATGGGTGCGGCGAGTGAGCCTGTCGAACTCGTCGAACCCGGAGAACTGGATCATCAAAATGCCCTCACCGGCGACGACCTCACCGATTTTGTAAACAACCAGCTGTTCCCCTACCTCAAACGCTTCAAACAAAGCGCCGCCAGCGCCGATACCATTGAATACAAGATTGGCGAAATATTCAGCGAGCTGAAGAACCGCATCCAAAGTGGCTACAATTTGCGCGAGGTGATTAACCGCATCGACGAATTGCGCTTCCGCACCCATGCCGAAAAGCACGAAATGAGCCATTTGTATGAAGACAAAATCAAAAACATGGGCAATGCCGGGCGCAACGGTGGCGAATACTACACCCCCCGCCCGCTCATTACCACCATTGTAAAGGTGGTGAACCCCAAAATAGGCGATAAAATTTACGACGGGGCCGTGGGCTCAGCTGGCTTTTTGTGCGAGGCCTTCAATTATTTGAAGTCGGGCAAGGAACTGAGCACCAGCGAATGGGAAATACTGCAAAAGCGCACCTTTTACGGCAAGGAGAAAAAATCGCTCGCCTACATTTTGGGCGTCATGAATTTGATTTTCCACGGCATTGAGGCACCCAACATCATCCACACCAATACCCTGGCCGAAAACCTGGCCGACATACAGGAAAAAGACCGCTACGAGGTGGTACTGGCCAATCCGCCCTTCGGTGGAAAAGAAAGGGCCGAGGTGCAGCAGAACTTCCCCATCAAAACAGGCGAAACCGCCTCGCTTTTTTTACAGCACTTCATCAAAATTCTCAAAGCCGGTGGCAAGGCAGGCGTGGTAATCAAAAACACCTTTTTAAGCAATACCGACAATGCCAGCATTGCCCTCCGCAAAAGCCTGCTCGAGAGCTGCAACCTGCACACCGTTTTGGATTTGCCTGGCGGCACCTTTACCGGGGCCGGGGTAAAAACTGTGGTGCTGTTTTTCGAAAAAGGCCGTCCCACCCAAAAGATTTGGTACTACCAGCTCAACCTCAACCGCAATTTGGGCAAAACCAATCCCCTCAACGAAAACGACCTGGCCGAATTTGTAGCGTTGCAAAAAAGCTTTGCCGACAGTCCCAATTCATGGAGCATCGATGTACGGTCACTCACCGGCCCCGAACTCGACCTGAGCGTGAAAAACCCCAACAAAAAAGAAGTGGCGCAACTCCGTTCGCCCGGCGATATTTTGGCAGAAATGAAGGCGCTGGATGAGGAGAGTGCGGAGATATTGGCATCCATTCAAGATTTGATTTAAGGATGAAAGACGAAATCATCTTCTATCGACCAAATGAATTGGCCGAACACATTGAAGTGAGGCTAGAAGATGACACTGTGTGGTTATCTCAACAGCAACTGGCTACCTTATTCAATCAAAGCAAGCAAAACATCAGCTTACACATCAATAACTGCTTCAAAGAAGGTGAATTAGAAAGGGAATCAACTGTCAAGGAATCCTTGACGGTTCAAAAAGAGGGGAACAGAACGGTTAAACGAAAAATCGAATTTTATAACCACGATGTAATCATCTCTGTTGGCTATCGGGTAAAATCGAAACAAGGCACGCAGTTTCGTATATGGGCATCGCGCATACTCAAAGACTATTTGCTGAAAGGCTACACCATCAACAACCGCATGAACCTCTTTCAAACCAAAACAGTAGCAGGCATTTTTAATCAAGTAAAGGAGTTGGTATGAGCACAGAAGCTAGCGTTTTGCCCGAGGGCTGGGAAATGAAGAGGTTGGGGGAGGTTTGTGATTTTCAAGGTGGATCGCAACCACCAAAGAATCAGTTTATTTTTGAACCCAAAGATGGCTACGTAAGATTTTTACAGATTAGAGATTTTTCTAGTGACAATCATGTCACTTACATTCCTGAATCAAAAAAAAACAGATACTGCCGTGAAGATGACATCTTACTTGGCAGATATGGTGCATCTGTAGGTAAGGTGTTAATCAACAAGGCCGGCGCCTACAATGTTGCTGTAATGAAAACAATACCGATGGAAGGTATTTTACATAAACGGTATTTGTACTTTTATTTGAATTCAGATGATTTCCAAAGAAGGTTATTAAACACGGCTTCCAGATCTGCACAAGATGGATTTAGTAAAGATGACATTTTTGATTTTCCGATTTTAATCCCCCCCCTCCCCGAACAACAACGCCTGGTGGCGCTTTTAGACCGTTGTTTTGCCGCCATCGACCGGGCCAAAGTCCTTGCCGAGCAAAACCTCCAAAACGCCCGGGCGCTGTTTGAAAGTTATTTGCAAGGGGTTTTTGCTTCGACAGGCTCAGCAACCGGAGGTGATGATTGGGAAGAAAATCTACTAGAAGAATTAGTTGATGAAAGTTGCACGCTCTCCTATGGTATAGTTCAGCCAGGTGATGAATTTAAAAATGGGCTACCTGTTATTAGACCAACCGATTTAAGCAGCAAATTCATTAGAGTAAATGGTTTAAAAAAAATAGACCCGGCATTGGCAGAAGGCTATAAGAGAACTAAATTAATTGGCGATGAGCTATTGTTGTGTGTTCGAGGGTCAACAGGCGTTGTTTCGATTGCTACACCGGAATTAAAAGATGCCAATGTTACACGAGGCATTGTTCCCATTCGTTTCAATGCACAATTAATCAATCAGGAATTTGGCTACTATCTACTTATTTCAAATTATGTTCAAAGTCAAATAAAAGCCAAAACGTATGGGGCTGCTTTGATGCAAATTAATATTGGTGATTTAAGAAAGCTCCTCATTCCTTATCCCTCGCTCCAAGAACAACAAACCATCGTCCGCCAATTAGATGCCCTGCGTGCCGAAACGCAAAAGCTGGAGGCGGTGTACCAAAAGAAAATAGCCGATTTGGAAGAGTTGAAAAAGAGTGTGTTGGAGAAGGCGTTTAGGGGGGAGTTGGTGTAATCGTTTGAGCGATATCCGAAAAAAGGTATATTAGCAATGTTATTCACGATAAGCTTAGCGCTGAAGCCTTGTTAAGCTGAAATCCGAAAATCTCAGCATTTAGCCATGGCAAAGAAGCGTAAACTCAAAATAATGGTATCATCAACGGTATATGGAAGTCAAGATATACTCGATCAAATTGCTGCGGTTTTACGTCAGCAATTTGGCTATGATGTCATTATGTCAAAAGAAGGAAGTGTTTATGTGCCCGTTGCGTTTACTAGCAATCCAGAAGGAGCTTGTTTGCAAGCCGTAAACGATTGTGATTTATTTTTTGGAATTATCTTTCCTCGCTATGGATCAGGCATTACGCACAAAGAGTTTAAAGAAGCCGTAAAAATTGATAAGCCCAGATGGTTCGTAGCGCATGAAAAAATCGAATACCTAAGAAAGTTGTTTGAGCCATATTTACTCAATGAAGAAAAAGCTAGGACTGATTTCGAAATCAAGAAGAACTCAGTTTTAGACAGTATCAAGGTGGTTGATATGTACAATGACGTTCGACATAATTGGGTGCAATCATTTACAAATCCAGGCGAATTATTGTTTTTCATTGAACAGCAGTTCAAAGACCACGAAAGACGATTAAATGAATTAGAGCCATGACTAACGAACAACTCATAAAGGACCTGATAAAACAGGGAGAAAGCGGTCAGCTTGAATTTAAAGAAGTGGTTCGAAAGGAAGACATTGCAAAAACCTTATGTGCTTTTTTAAATGCTGAAGGTGGTACGGTTTTAATTGGCGTTAATGACGATGGTGAGATCCTTGGTGTTGACCAAGCTGAACAATACGAATCGGCCTTAAAGCAATATCTTTTTCAATCTATAATTCCTGAAGCGCCTATAGCCGTTTCTACTGAACAAATAGGAATGAAGAAGCTATTGTCTGTAAAGGTGTGGAGCGGCTCGAAGCCACCTTACTTACTTAAGGACGGTAAGATTTTTTACAGACGTGGTAGTCGAACAGTAGCGGCATCACCCGATGAAATTTCAAAACTCATAGTTGAACGGCAAAAAACAGAATTGCATTGGGAACGCCAACCTGCTTTGGGTGTTGATCTGGATGATTTAGATGAACTGGAAATACGAAAGACCATTCAAGACCTGATCAAATTTGGGCGGGGGAAGCTATTTGATGAAAAGGATATAGAAGCGTTTCTTACCTACTACAGCCTCTACCGAGATGGGCATTTAACTAATGCTGCAGTTATTCTGTTTGCCAAAGAGCCTTCGAGATACTTACCCCAAAGCAGGGTTCGCTTGACGGTTTTTAATGCTAACAAAACAGCTAACAGCTACGGCTATGATAAAGTATTTGAAGGGAATTTATTTAGGAATATCGAAGCTATACTCCAATTTTTTGAAGTCAATATTGCCACCAAAAGCCAGTTCAGCGAGAAAAAGTGGTTGCGCGATGACATTGCTTATCCAAAACTCGCCTTACGCGAAGGGCTTATGAATGCTCTGATTCATAGAGATTTTTCAAGCGTTTCAGGGACTGTTCATGTGGCATTTTATCCCACTCATTTAGAAATCATTAATTCAGGGGCTTTGTACGGGGGGTATTCGCCCGGTGATTTGTCCAAAAGCCACTTATCCGTGCCTCGAAATCCTGATATTGCACATATCTGCTTCTTGCGTCAAATGATTGAGAAGATTGGCAGAGGAACGGTACTGATGATAGAAGATTGCAAAAGCAAAGGCTATGCAAGCCCTAAATGGGATACAAATGCTGGTTCCACCACGGTTACGTTTCGTGGCGTTACGGTGACAGCGAAGCATGATGCTGTAAATGATGCTGTAAATGATGCCGTAAATGATGCTGTAAATGATGCTGTAAAACAGGGCCTCATTGATGCTGTAGGTGATGCTGTAAATGATGCTCTAATTGATGCTGTAAATGCAATAGTAAAGCTTAATGATGGTGCATCCATAAAAGACATCATGGCTGCAACAGGAAAATCAAATGCAACTGTAAAAAGGTATCTGCAAATTCTCAGAGAAATAGAATTGATTGAGTTTAAAGGTGCAGCAAAAACAGGCAAATATCAGCTCACATCAAAGGCTGAAAAGAAAATTAAGCGTAGATGAAGCAATAAACTAACCAAAGTTACATAAAGGAGTTTACCATTTTTGGCCATGCAATCTTATTTGATGGTTATTTGACACACAGCCCCGAAATGTGCATAATCAGCTGACAATCAACGTTTTTTATTTGATGGTTATTTGATAATCAACAAAATGTATTTTGGCTAAAGGGTTCTTTAAGAGGAAAACTTGAAAGCTCGGTTTGATTCGAACGGCATGGTCTCTTTACCCACAGCATCAATACTTTCTATTGTTTTTAATTATATTTGTTATCTATCGCGGTAAAATCCCCCAGCTTACAATATCTACAACAAACACCCTACGGCAACAAATCCGAATATATCCAAAATAAACCTGCAGGTTGATTTCTTGTAATAGTCAGTATCTTTGCAATTGTAAGTGAATGTTTGTATTCCGTTTTGTTTGAATCGGCAGATCAAAGAGAAAGCGGTTTAGGACAAACAACGCGTACGCATGAGTTTGATCGGCTTTTTGAATTTTGGACAGACCCTGTAAGACTAAGAGCATTTTTTGAAACACATGAAGCAGATTTGAATGAACCTTTTTGGGAAGGCATGACCATAGAAAAGGCCATTTTCAAAACCAGAGACGAGGCCAAAGTACTAAAGCAAAAACTGTTAGCCTTTGCCGAAGCCGATGCGCAAGGAACTAGCATGAACCTAACACATTTGTTTTCGCCCTTGAGTGAAGGCAGGTTTGATAAAATACCAGCGAGAGAAAAAGCTAAAATCAAAGGCCATAAGACTTGGCTAAGGATGTATGCGATAAGAATTGATAAAAATGTATTTGTGATTTGCGGAGGAGCCATCAAATTGCGGGCAACCATCAACGACAGGGCTTATTTGCAGGTGGAGCTTGACAAAATGAACTGCACCAAAGACTATCTCCGCGAAACAGACAGTGATTTATTTGAATTGTACGAATTGAAATAGTTGCACCATGAACAAGGAAGCAATCAAAAACAAACTGGCTCGTGAAGCCATTAAGGATACCTCTTGGATTGAAAAGGCGAAATGGGAGCGTGACAATGAAGATTGGCTAGACCTATCTTTCAAAATTGCTGTGCGCATAGGTTCTGTGTTGAGCAGCAACAAAAAAGAACAGCGTTATCCCAAAAATCAGGTTGAATTGGCCGAAGCCCTGGGCTGCTCTGCTCAGTACGTAAATAAACTGCTGAAAGGTCAGGAGAATTTGCAAATCGAAACCATTTGCAAAATTGCCAGCATACTACATGTGCGTTTGATTGAGGTACCGCCATTTGAATTGGAGCAAAACCTACAAAATAAACAGTCCTCCGTTCTTATGTGATGGTCATGTGATTGGGTAGTCTTATTTGATGGCTATTTGATAGGAGCTAATGAAAACGCCTTCAACACATTGATTACCAAAGAATTCTTATTTGACGGTTATTTGATAAACGAGAAAGGATGAACGAAGCAGCAACCCGCGCCGAACTGATCGACCCCAAGCTCAAAGTTTGCGATTGGGCCGGCAGCAAAGGCTTCGATCTCAAGGGTTAAAAAGACATAGATTTGGTTGACATTTTAATCATTTTCATTAATTTTGTCAACAACCTTTTACCATGAGCACTCCCCTACGCATCGGAAACCGCCTGCAAATGGCCCGCAAAATGAAGGCCCTGAGTCTTCAACAGTTGGCCCAGGAGGTAGGCATAAGCAAACAAATGCTGAGCAAGTACGAGCAAGGTTTGCAATTGCCGGGCACTGCGCGTTTGTTGCAGTTGAGCAAACTGCTCGGTCAACCCATCGATTTTTTTACCAGTCAGGCCGAGCAATCGGTACCTGCTTTCAGTTTTCGCAAGCGCAGCAAGCTCAAAGGAAAGGCCTTGGCAGCCTTGGAATTGCAGGTACGCCTGCGCATGGCCGATTACCTTTTTGTGGAAGACGTTTGTGCAGCAGTTATTCCCTTCGAAAATCCACTAAGCGAATTAGTCCTAACCCAGGTAGATGACGTGTATGCCGCTGCCTTGACCTTGCGCGAGCGCTGGCAAATAGGCTACGATGCCTTGGCTTCGGTGGTGAATTTGTTGGAAGACAAAGGCATCAAGATCATCGAAGTGAGCGACCCAAGCGGCTTGTTTGATGGCCTGGCTTGCTGGATAGATGGCAAACATCCTATGTTGGTGATTGCACGCGAAATGCCCGTAGAGCGCAAACGTTTCACTTTGGTGCATGAGTTGGGTCATTTGCTCTTGAACTTGAGTGCATTTGACGAAAAAAACCAAGAAGCATGGTGCAATGCCTTTGCCAGCGAGTTTTTAGTGCCCTCCGAGGTATTGCAACGAGAGGTAGGCGGTAAGCGTGAGCACATCAGCTCCGAAGAGCTCATGCAATTGCAAGAAAAGTACGGCATGAGTCCCAAAGCCTTGCTTTACAAATTGGGTGATTTGGGATTGCTGGCGGCATACAAAGTCAGAGACTTTTACATTCGTTTAAACCAGAACCAGCCACTCAAACAAATGCTCGAAGCCGAGCGGTTTGCAGGAACCGAAAGGCCCATGCGTTTTGAACAATTGGTTTACCGGGCCTTGGTATTGGAAGAAGGCGGCATTTCGATGAGTAAAGGAGCCTATTTATTGGGCAAAAAGCTCGAAGAAGTACGCGAAACCATGACTTTACACCTCATATGATGCGGCTCCTGGTTACCGATGCCAATATTTTTATAGACTTGGTACACCTGGGCGTGATCGAGGCCTTTTTCCGTTTGCCCTTTGAAATCCATACCAGCGATATTGTTTGGGATGAAATAAGCGCCCATCATCCGGCATTCGAGGGCATGTCGGTGCATGTGCATTCGGTAGAACCGGATGAAATGAAGACATTTTTGCGCTTAAACGAGCACTATCCCGGATTAGGTATGGCCGATTGTTCGGTGATATATTTCTCCGAGCTACTCCAGGGCATCTGTTTAACGGGCGACGGCACTTTGCGCAAAATCGTTCAGACCCGCGGCCAAGAAGTACACGGCATTTTATTCGTGGTTAAACAATTTGCCGAATGCCGCATATACACTTTCACCGAATGTGGTGATATATTGCAACAGTTAAAGCGAATCAACCCACGCTTGCCCAAAACAGAAATCGACAAACTGCTGGCTTCCCTGGAGGCTGGAGGGTTTTAGCCCAACGAATACAAAATGAACGAAGCAGAAACCCGCGCCGAACTGATCGACCCCAAGCTCAAAGCTTGCGGCTGGGGCGTTGTGGAAGGCTCTAAAGTGTTGCGTGAATACCACATTACCCAAGGAAAAATCCAAACCGGCGGTGGTCGTGGCAAAAAAGAGATTGCCGACTATGTACTGGTGTACAAAGGCATCAAATTGGCCGTTGTAGAGGCCAAAAGCGCCGATCAGGAAGTGGGCGAAGGCGTGATGCAAGCCAAAAAATACGCCCAAAAGCTGCAATTAGACACCACTTACAGCACCAACGGCAAGGCCATTTACCAAATCTGCATGCAGTCGGGCCAAGAAGGTGAGGTAAGCGATTTTCTGAGTCCCGATGCCCTTTGGGCCAAAACCTTTCCTGCCACTGGAATGGAGCAGCGCATCGAAACGTGGCGCGAACAATTTGCGCAAGTGCCCTTTGAAGACAAAAGCGGCAGTTGGCAGTTGCGCTATTACCAGGAAATTGCCGTTCAACGCACCGTGGAAGCCATCGCCCAGGGCAAAGACCGCATTTTACTCACCCTGGCCACCGGAACGGGCAAAACAGCCATTGCCTTTCAAATTGCGTGGAAGTTGTTTCAAACCCGTTGGAATTCATCGGCACGCGCGCAAAGCGCAACCCCAGTAAGCCGCCGACCCCGCATTTTATTCTTAGCCGACAGGAACATTTTGGCCAACCAGGCTTTCAACTCCTTTTCGGCCTTTCCCGACGATGCTTTGGTGCGCATCAAACCCGGCGACATCAAAAAAAATGGCCGCGTGCCCACCAACGGCAGCATTTTCTTCACCATTTTCCAAACCTTCATGAGCGGCACCGATGCCGAGGGCAAGCCTGCCCCCTACTTTGGTGAATACCCCAAAGACTATTTCGATTTCATCGTCATTGACGAATGTCACAGGGGTGGCGCCAACGACGAAGGCAATTGGCGGGGCATATTGGAATATTTCAGTGAAGCCGTTCAACTGGGCCTAACCGCCACACCCAAGCGCAAAGACAACGTAGATACCTACCGCTATTTTGGCGAACCGGTTTTCATTTATTCGCTCAAAGAAGGCATCAACGATGGTTTTTTAACACCCTTCAAAGTAAAGCGCATCAAAACCACTTTGGATGATTACCGCTACACTTCCGATGATACCATTGTGGAAGGCGAAATTGAAGAAGGCAAGCTCTACGAAGAAAAAGACTTCAACCGCACCATCGAAATTGTAGAACGCGAGGCCAAGCGGGTGAACGTGTTTTTAGCGGAAGCCAACCAAAACGAAAAGGCCATTATTTTCTGCGCCAACCAAGCGCATGCTGCCTTGATACGTGATTTGGCAAACCAAAACGCCAAAGCCAAAGACCCCTTTTATTGTGTGCGGGTAACTGCCAACGATGGCGAAGAAGGCGAAAGGTTGTTGCGCGAATTTCAAGACAACGAGAAATCCATTCCCACCATCCTCACCACTTCGCAGAAACTCTCCACGGGCGTAGATGCGCGGAACATACGGAACATTGTATTGCTACGGCCGGTCAATTCGATGATTGAATTCAAGCAAATTGTGGGTCGGGGCACCCGCCTTTTTGATGGCAAGGAGTTTTTCACCATTTACGACTTTGTTGACGCTTACAAACATTTTAGCGATCCGGAGTGGGATGGAGAACCCTTGGGAGAAGAACCGAAAGAACCGAAACCCTATCCGGATCCTGAGCCAACCGAGCCATCGGTGGTTGCAGAGTCGGATGAGGTCGGTCCCAAAAAGCAAAAGGTAAAAATCAAGTTGCGCAACGGCAAAGAGCGCGAAATTCAGCACATGGTTTCCACTTCGTTTTGGAGTGCCGATGGCAAACCCATTTCTTCGGAGGAATTTTTAAGCAATCTGTTTGGCGAATTGCCCAAGCTTTTCAAAGACGAAGAAGAATTGAGGCAATTGTGGGGCAATCCACTCACGCGCAAAACCTTGCTCGAAAATTTGGATGCCGCCGGTTTCCCCAAAGGCGATTTGTTGACCTTGCAGCAGTTGGTCGACATGGAAAAAAGCGACCTCTACGACGTATTGGAATACGTTTTCAACGGCGACTACATTGCCATGACCCGCGAAGCCCGGGCGAAGGCGGCAGAAGCTACCATTTTCGCCCTCCTCAACGACAAGCAAAAAGAGTTCATCACTTTCGTATTGAGCAAATATATTGAAACGGGCGTCGACGAACTCGACCAGGAGAAGCTGCCCATACTGCTCACCAACAAATACCACTCACTCGAAGACGCCAAAGAAATTTTGGGCGACGTGGGCAACATCAGCAGGTTATTTATAGAGTTTCAGGCGCATTTGTACAAAGAGCGGGTGGCGTGAGAACGAGGCTGCGAGCATAGCCTTTTGAAGCTTTCTCGAGACGCAGCATCCAACAAGGAAGGGCACTTTGTAGATTGCTTGCAGGTTGGCCAGCAATCTTTCCACCTATTTGGTTGACACCAAACAACCCAACAATCAATTCCCAACCCTCATCCAAAAAAAATGCCCACCCTAAGCGCGCTGTTCCATGGGAAGCGGGGTGGACGTATCACTTGCAAAAATAGCTTATTCTTTCAAGGCTGGCAAAACAACCTTGTTTAAGCCGCAATCAGCTTGCCCCTGTTCTCGGGGCTGTGTCTTTGGCTTTACAAAATATGCTGGGCCATGCTGCAAGCATGCCGCCTACATATAAAGCGTAGCCGTGCCTGCGGGACGGTGGGGATGCCCGCCATCCACTTCCTGCCGATGCAGGTCTCCAGCGAAACAATCACCGCATCGCTTTTGCAATTACGGTAAACGTTGTTAGTTTTACACGACAATTTATCAATGTTGTAGATGAAACTTGAAAAGCCGCCCCGGTTCCAGCTGCAGGTTGACTTGCTTCAGCGCTTGTGGGCGGGTGAATTCAACGAGGCCATATTCCAAAGCGACGAGCGCTACGATTACTGGGACGAGCTCAAATACAGAAAGGATTTGCCTTTCGAAAATCCGGTCGACAACTGGGCCATGATCAAATCTTACAGAACCTCGAAATATGAATCGTTGCTTTTTGGCACATACAAATTCAACTATTTCATATCGCCACATGTCTCCAAAAACCTGCACGAATTTGATTTGAAGTTGATGGGTGGGCTGCAGCAGCGGACCTTGTTACCAACGGAGCAACAGGCTTATTTCAGGAGTTCGTTGCTCGAAGAAGCCGTGGCCTCGTCGCAGGTAGAAGGGGCAGCCACCACCACTGCAGTGGCCAAAGAGATGCTCGAATCGGGCCGGAAACCCCGAAACGAATCGGAACAAATGATATTCAATAACCTGCGGGCCATTGAGTTTATCGGCGAAATCAGCGAGCTGGATTTAGATTTTCAACACATCATAGAGCTGCACCGCATTATGACGGCCAACACGGCAGCCGAAAAGTATGCCGGTGATTTCCGCAAAGGGGAGGTATTTGTAACCGACCATGTAACTGGCGAGATAGCCCACATTCCCCCACCCTGGCAAGAGGTGACCGGCCTGATGGAAGATCTCTGTGCCTTTGCTAACGACGATGCCCGCTTTATACATCCCATCATTAAGGCTTCGATCATGCATTTCCTCATCGGCTTCATCCATCCCTTTAAAGACGGAAATGGCCGAACGGCGCGGGCCCTTTTCTACTGGTATTTGTTGAAAAAGGGATATACCCAAATCACTCAAATTTCCATCTCCAAGGTCATTCTAGAGTCGCGCACCCAATATGACAAGGCTTTTCTGAAAACCGAATGCGATGACCATGATTTGAATTACTTCATTGCTTACTCGATTAAAAACATCAGGCTGGCCTTCGAAAAGTTAAAAGCCTACAGCGACCAAAAACTGGAAGAAAGAAAAAAGGCCAGCTTCATCTCCTATCAATTGCTGGAAATAGGTTTGAACAAAAGGCAGGCTGACTTATTGGGCCATTTATACCTGCAAGCCACCCACTACATTACTTTGAAGACCTTTGCCGAAAAACACCAGATTGTACGGCAAACGGCCAGCAAAGATTTGCAGGAATTAATCAAATTCGGCCTGCTGCAAGAAGACAGAAGCACCAAACCCTACCAATACAAAGTCGAAAACCCGGCGGTCATTGACCAATTCATCCGCAGCAAAAGCGAATGATGTGTGGAGCGCCAACACATAGCATGTGGCTTTGCCCTCAGGGATTTAAGGATATGATTCCCAGCGGTTTTCCCACGAATGGTGCGGTTGCTTTAAACATGCCGCTGGCCGACTTTACCCTCCCCAAAAAAAAACACCACCCACAGCAACAAATTCCCATCCGCTGCGTATTTTAGCTTAAATTACTGCTTATGAAAAAACTGCTTTTGCTTTTGGGGGTGGCTTTGCCGGGTATGGCTTTGGCGCAAACGGCTAAGTCGGCCGAAGAGCTGTTGTTCGAAATGGGCCATCATGCCGGCCGCTTGCAGCAAAACGAGGTGGCCAAAATAC
The DNA here is from genome assembly GCA_013824115.1 of Sphingobacteriaceae bacterium. GTDB lineage: Bacteria > Bacteroidota > Bacteroidia > UBA7662 > UBA7662 > PNNG01. Next base: position 14,389 of record PNNG01000019.1, read on the forward strand.
TCGGACCGGCCCAACACGAAAGCCTGCATGCCGAAAAACGCGTTTGGCAGTACCGAAACGACAGCCTGTCGTGGCAGTTTTTGTTTAATAGCGAACAGCAGTTAGAGGCCTTTACGGGTGAGCTGCAGCGTACGTCTAACCAGTGGTTGCCTTTGGAGAAAGTGCGTGCGGCGCAAAAGCTGAATACCACCACCGAAATGGCTGCTATGCTGGGCAAACCGCAGCAAATCCAGTATAAAAAAGGCGAAAGCGTTTGGCAATATCTCATCCAAGGGAACAAGCAGGGCGACATGATGCGCATTTGGTTGCGTTTTAACGCGGCCGGACAGCTGCAGCCCAATGGATTTGCCTTTGAAATGCGTCAAGCAGCCGGTGGCGACAAATTATCGGAACGCAAGCTGCGTCGCATCGAAAAGGGCAGCAGTGTGGCCGAGGTGCAACGTACCTTGGGCATGCCGCTGAGCCTATCCATCAACGGGAAGCAAGAAAAATGGGATTATTGGGCTTCGAATGTGCGCTTACAGCTGCAATTTGACGAGAGCGGCACGGTAAGCCAGTATTTTTTGCAAAGCACCGGGCGATAAAAGCCAGACGTATTCGTACCATCAGCGGTCCAGCATGGAACGCTGAACACGCTGATTGAGCGGATGAGCACGGATTTCATAACCGTCCAGCCCCACTAAGGGCGGCATGTGCGTAGCAAAAAAAATCCGCCCCATCCGCGTCATCAGCGGTCTATCACGGAACGCGGAGCACGCGGATTAAACGGATGATCACGGATTTAATACCCATCCAGCCCTGCTAGGGGCGGCATGTGCGTAACCGCAAAAATCCGCCCCATCCGCGTCATCAGCGGTCCATCACGGAGCACGGAGCACGCGGATTAAACGGATAATCACAGATTTCATAACCATCCAGCCCTGCTAGGGGCGGCATGTGCGTAACCGCAAAAATCCGCCCCATCCGCGTCATCAGCGGTCCATTACGGAACGCGGAGCAGGCCGATTGAACGGATAATCACGGATAAAGCACCACCCAGCCCCGGTGGTGATATCTCCTTGTCATAGCATCTGCTTACAGCCAAATTCGGCCTAACTGCTTACGCATCGTTTTGCTTGAGATGCTGGCCCATGGCATTCGGGAGCTAATTAATTTAGTGTAAAACTGCAGTTTTGGCGCAGACCTCAAAACCCGAAGACGAAGCTCGGCTCTCGCCTACCGGCGCCCGCTCGGCTTGCGCCCGCCACCGCCACCCGACTTGCTCTTGGCACCACGGTTGCCTTCGCTTGAACGGCTGGGCTTGCCGCTGCTGTATTTGCTGCCGGCCGAAGCACCCGGACGACTCGGTCGGCCACCGGCTTTGCGCGGCCCTCCGCTCGATGGCCCGCCTGCTCTGGGACCAGTGGCTTTCGGTCCAGCCCCTCCCGCTGCACCAGCGCCAGCACCCGCCGACTTCGGCCCACCCGACTTCCCGGCCCTGGCACTGGCGGTAGCCGTGCGGGGATCTTGCCGCGCACTGCCCGACTTTTCGTTTAGGGGCCGCAAGCTGCCCTTCTTTACGCTGCTCGATTTAGACTTCGGCTTCGGCTGTGCTTCGGCCTTCGAATCCTCCACCATGCTGTAAATTTCTTCCATTTCTTGGTCGGTGAGCTGCCGCCAATCGCCTACCGGCAGGCCTTTGAGGGTAATGTTCATGATCCGCACCCGCTCGAGCTTATTAACCTCGTAGCCAAAATATTCGCACATGCGGCGAATTTGGCGGTTGAGTCCTTGCACCAGCACAATCCGGAAGCTGTTCACCCCTTCTTGCACAATCTTACATTTTTTGGTCACCACCCCCAGCATGGGCACGCCTTTGGCCATGCCGCTGATTACCTCGGGCGTGAGGGGCTTGTTTACGGTTACCACATATTCCTTTTCATGCTTGTTGCCCGCCCGCAGAATTTTGTTCACCATTTCGCCGTCGTTGGTCAAAAAAATGAGGCCCTGCGAGTCTTTGTCGAGCCGCCCAATCGGAAAAATGCGGCTCACATGGTTCACAAACTGCACAATGTTGTCGCGCACATCCTCCTCTGTGGTAGACGTTACCCCCACCGGCTTGTTGAGCGCTATAAAAATCACATTTTCGGCTTGGCGCGGTTCGAGCTCGCTGCCATTTACCCGCACGCGGTCGCCCACCCGCACCTGGTCGCCCACCACCGCCTTGCGCCCGTTAATTAACACCACCCCACTTTCAATGTAGCGGTCGGCCTCGCGGCGCGAGCAAAGGCCGCTTTCGCTGATAAACTTATTGAGACGCACGCTGCTAGGTTCCATGGGGTGTATTTAGGAGAAGGGGACGGGTTCACAGGCGGCCGCTGTGGTGACCGCCCCTGCTGTTGCACAAAGAAATGGAGTTCCTAATAAATACCGGACAAAAAGTCAATTGGCATTTTGGTTTACGATAGTCACTCAACAATAAATTTTGATACGGTTGCAAATTGTCGCCCTTTAACATGGAGCAAGTACATACCGCTGTTCAACCCATTCGTAACCACAAGTTCGGTCTGATTTCCTTCTTGTAATCGCCAGTGTCCCTGTGTCCGTCCTTGCAGATCAACCAACTCAACATACATCCCATCTGTCATTCCGGTATGGAAACGAATATGAATTGGCATGCCCTGCTTTGTTGGATTAGGGTATATGTGAGGCTTCACCTCATGCCCCAAGTGCTCATTTACACCTACGGCCGTCATACAAGCAGGTAAATGACAACCAGCTCGATTTGTTTGAACCACATATACGCAACCATCGCAGGGCTGTGAACTGATTCCTGCGAGCAACAAATTATTGGTTTGCGATTGGGCAATTGTGTATGCCAGCTCATTATTCATGTCGCCAAAAGTGGTATAGGTTTTAGGCTGGCCCATGGTATCGGCCTTCACGAGCAAAGCATTGGTAGATGACTGCCCTTCCTGTTGCCAAATACCAGCTAGCCAAAGCGCATTATCGTGCCGTACCGAGCTATAAAAAATGCCTTCACCAGGCATATTCGCCACCCAATGCGTGAGGGAATCGCCCGTGGCATTTACAGTAAGCCAAAAGGGCTTGTTCAGTTCTACGCCAGTGATGGGATGCAACTCACGGGTCGATCCGCTCAAGAGCAACCTGCCCGAACCTGCCACCATCAAGCTATTCACAGACGCCCTGAAGCGTTGGTGGCCGTAATAACGGATCCATTCTGTTTGTCCGGTTGCGCTCAGCTTCCACAAAAAACCCAGACCCCCAAAACCGGGAAGACCTAAACGACGTGCCTCACTGGCAGAAGTTCCTGCTGCGAGTACCCCGCCATCAGTTGTTGGAAGCACTGCATAACAAGCATCTGCCTCTACCCCTCCCAAATGCCCTTTCCACATGACCTGGCCCATGCTGTCAGTGCGCCAAACGGTAGCAGCCCACCAAGTCATTGAACTGTCTTGTGAAACACCTGCCAGCGCCATTCCTCCTGCAGGCATAGTACACAGTGCAAATGCACCATCGATGCCTGAGGATCCATAAAAATTCTGCTGCAAAACATCCCCATTGCTATTCAATTTCCACAATGCAGCTTGTTCATTTCCTTGAAACTCCTCGGTGCCTGCCAGCCACAATTCATTGCCATGAGCAACACCCGCATGAAAATACTGTCGTTTGTTCAAAGCGCCATAAAACCGTTGTGAAACCAATTGACCCAAAGTATCCATCTTCAACAAAAAACCACGTTGGTAATCGCCTCGAATGACTTGGGTGCCCCCAACATAAAAACTGCCTGCTTCTAACTGTAAGAGCAACCTGCCTTCGGCTGCAAAATTCAAATCTAGCCGCCGCTCAAAGGAAGTTGGCTGGGCAGAAAGCCCAACCACCAGCAACATGAAAAACAAAACAAACCCATGTTTTAAACTTATTCTATGCAGTATCGAATTGATTGTTCCCAACAGCACAAGGCAGTTCAAACCGGTATATTTCGTGTCCGTATTCATGTTTAAGAATTACATTTTAACGTTGTATCCTACATTGAAATAAAAGGGCAAAAATGGCTTCACATTGAAATCAGCACCAATTAACTGGCCCAAACTCAAATTCACATCACCTTTGGTAAATGACCAACCTGCACTTATACCATAATGCAGCAGTGAGCTGGTAAATGGTCCATACCATCCATCATTAACATGCATAAAAACCTCGCGACGGTAAATGTCTGAATGGGCCAAATGGGTGAACCAGGCATTATCAATCCCCATATTTGCTAATAAAAACCAGTTTGACTTTGCTATTCCGCTGCTCAAGTTAAGCTCAGTCCCCACATTTTGAATGGCAACCCTGCTGTTTTCCATTCTTCGGTAAATAGCTTGCGCTGAAACGCTCGTTTGAAAGTTCTCTGACCTATAAACACAGTATTCTGCACCTATTTTCACCTTCACATCGTCAAATATGCTTTGACCCATAGGCAAAGAAATGCCTGCGCGCAAAGCCACAGGACGCTTTGAAGGCAGTAAGTAGCTATACCCTATGCCATAAACAAATCCCTGATTGAGCCCGAATTGGGTGTGCACCACGTGTTGATTGTTCAGGCTGTTAAAATTAAGCACCTGTGCCTGAGCACGTTCAGCCGATAGCGCGAAAACGAACAAAATAATTGTCTTAAGGTATTTCATGCCCTTAGCGCATTGATTGTAGATATGCCAGAATACGTGGTTCAGTGAAGTCTTTCCAGGCGGATATTTGATCGAACATACCTGAATGACCAACCCCTGGAACTTGAATCAACTCTTTGCTCTTATATGCCGATGCAATGCGTATAGCCCATGAATCGGGATAAGCTTGGTTATTACTGCTGTAAAAAAAGAGTACTTTGGGATTATATTGGTCCAAACCAGCACCCAAATCGGGTTTATGCTTCTCGCCATAGGCAAACATGGCTGTGGCAATTACCGCACCATCGCGCGGAAACGGATAGGTTGCAGCATTTTCTCCTAAAGAAGAGGCAACATCACCCACCAATACATTGCCCGACGATTGGAGAGCGACTTTATAATCAAGCAACTCATGGTCGTTCGAACGACCCATCAAAAATTGATCGAGGTAAGTCACGTCATTCAACGCTTCCGACCAAGGACCAAAAGATCTTGAGCTGGAAATATACGTATCGATGTCTTCCCATTTAAGCCCCCCGGGCTCTGCTAAAATTAACCCGGCTATTTCTTGCGGATATTTACCTGCATAGGCCGATGCCAACATGGCTCCCCAAGAGTGTCCTAATAAAACAACCTTTTGGACTGGCGATCTTCTCTGAGCTGCAATAATAGCCCTTAAATCATCATAATAAGCACGTTCTAAAGCCTTTACATCCGAAATGGTGTACTCAGCCATTGAAAACCGCTGCGACAATCCAGACCCCCTTTGGTCATAAAAAACAACACGGTATCCTTTATCAGCGAGGGTCTTGCAGTTCATCAAATACCTAAAGCAATTTCCTGGGCCACCATGCAAACAAATGATTAAAGTGCTGTCTGGTGGACCAAAGGCTTGCAAATGCAAACGAGCTCCATTCACTTCAAAAGCAGGCAATGCTGAGTCATCCATGACGGTTCGAGGCAGCAGGTTTCCTGGCTTATTCAGCCGGTCGTCTGGACTACAAGAGAGCAAAATGCCACTTTGCATTGCAATCAATAGGTGGGTTAATGCCCTATTGTGGCGCGGTTCGATGATATTCGAGAAAGCAAACAACAGTTTTAACATCATTCTTTGGGCTAATATTCCGTTCATTTTACGCTATGCTACAGCCAGAAAAAAGTACTGCTTAAGGATTTGGGTTAAAAATCAATCCATGAAACAAATCTACCAGCTAGCAATGGAGCTATTCATTAACCAAAGTTAATTTCATCTATGCTATTGTTCTAAACCCTAGGCGACACACATTACCAATTTGCGACAGAACTTCCTCTTGCATACGCCTTCCCAGCCATCAAGTTCCATGGCCCATAAATAAAACACCACTCATGGCTTCAAATGAGCGGGCGCAATTGCCATTTGACGAAAGCGGCTTGGTGAGCCAGTATTTTTTGCAAAGCAGCGGGCGATAAAAGCCTGACGTATTCGTACCATCAGCGGTCCAGCATGGAACGCTGAACACGCTGATTGAGCGGATGAGCACGGATTTCATAACCGTCCAGCCCCACTAGGGGCGGCATGTGCGTAACCGCAAAAATCCGCCCCATCCGCGTCATCAGCGGTCCATCACGGAACGCGGAGCACGCGGATTAAACGGATAATCACAGATTTTATAACCCCCCGGCTCTCGGGATTTCGCTTCGCTTAACCTTGAACCTCAAACCGCCCTTACGAGGTACAACTTCTCCTTCGCCCGCGTCATGGCCGTGTACAACCAACGGAGGTGCTGCTCGTCGGTGCCGTAGGGCCGCTCCATCAGCACAAAAACATGCGGCCACTCGCCGCCCTGCGCTTTGTGGCCCGTAATGGCGTAGCTGTACTTTACTTGCAAAGCATTGAGATAAGGGTCATACGGACCAAAAGTTTCGGCATGTCGCCTGGCCCGCCACAACAATTGCCATTGGGCCGCATTCAAACCCGCATCCTTGCTGTTCAACAAATCGAACAACAACCGGCCCTGCTGGTACTGCCGGTGGCCTTTTAAATCGGTAAATGCCATTTCGGCCGCCAACCACTGCAAGCCCGCATAGTCTTCCAGCTCGTTGGCATGACTCACTACCTCCACCGTTTCGCCATTGGCAATAAAATCGCGGTTTTTGAGGAAGTGATTACGCACCACCAACAGTTGCTCGCCTGGCATGGGCAGTCGATCGGCCCCGGGCTGCAACAAGCGCCGCAAACGCACATTGAGTTTGTGCGCCCAAAAATTGCTGTAGGTTACAAAAACCACCGAATCGGGATCGCGGCGGTACAAGTCGGCATAGAGCTCTAGCGCCGCATCGGTAGAGGCAATTTCGAGGATGTCGTCGGCCGGGAAATCGACATCAAAATATGCATTATCGGCCATTTCGGCTCCGCTCAATGACCCTAACTGACGTGCGTTCATCATGCTTTGGGCACGCGATTTCAATTGATCGCGTACTTGCGTGGCCAGCTGCAAAATGCCCGAATGTCCGCCCTGGCGTTTCACCTGGTATAAATCTACCTCCGCCACCCCCATGCCCAGGCCACGGAGGCGTTCGCCGTGCAACGCTGCCGACTGATTTTCGTGCACCGGCGGCAATTGAAACGGATCGCCCACCAGCACCAGCCGGTTCCAGCCACTGCTGCCAAAAACGTGCTGCAGCAAATCGGGCAACAGTCCATTCATTTGGTACTGACCTTCGTTCACGGGCAAACTGCTAATCATGGAGGCCTCATCGGCTACAAAAACCACGGGTTCTTCGCTTTCGAAATGTTTGAGCAAAAAAGCAAAGCCGCTGATGTGGCCGCCTTTGTCGTAACGCTCTTCGAGGGCATATATCTGCCGGTGAATGGTATAAGCCGCTATGCCTGTGCGCTGCGCCAGCACCTTGGCTGCCCTGCCCGTTGGGGCCAGCAGCACTACCGGACGATGCAGGCTTTGCAAATAGGCCGCCACCCCACGCATCAAACTGGTTTTTCCGGTTCCTGCCGAGCCCCGCAGCACCAGCACTTCATTGGGCGCATCGCTATGCAGGTAATCGGCCAATTGGCGAAGGGCGTGTTGCTGTTCCTCGTCGGGAGCCACGGCCAACAACGCCAGCATGGCTTGGTAAGCATCATCGGCACCTTCTCCCTCGGGCTCTACGCCAAAATAGCTGGCAGTAAAGTAGCGCAAGTGGGCAGCAACCGCTGCTTGCACCGCCGCCTCATCGCCCGCCGCGAAAGAAAACACGTCCATGCCCGCAAAATAGCGATTTTTGATGGGCGGGCGTCAGGAAATGGGTGAGAGAGAACGGACGACGGGTAGATTTGCGATTCGGATTTGCGATTTGCGATTGCTGCCTTCGACAGGGTTGAACCGCGACGACGCGACGAAGGGCGCAACGAACGCAACGACCAGCCGGAAGTTTAACCACGCTGAAAGTCCCGCCGAATGCAATAAAGTGACAACCTATTTCAGGCACAGACACAAAAAACCAATTGAACTTTGAACCTTGAACACGGCCAGGCAACAGTTTAACCACCAAGAGCACGAAGACAGGGCACAAAACACACGGTGGAAGATTTGGGGAGACGAGATTGCCGTAATTCCAACAATACCGAATTTTGAATTCCGAAGATTCTGCGAAAGTCTGCGAAGTCTGCGGGAACACGGATGACAGTGAATGGGTGACAGGCAACAGGTAACCGATGACCTCATCCCCCGCCGCAACGCGGCACCAGTTCTTTACCCCAGCCGCAGGCATTCCCAGCCCAACCAATTCATCTATCCCTTAATTTGCACCTCAAACCCCACCCATGCGCACCCTCCTCACCCTCCTGCTGCTCTGCGCCAGCCTCCCTCCCGCTTTGGCCCAATACCTCCTCGAAGGCAAAGTGCTCGACGCCACCACCAACCAGCCCCTGCCCTTCGTCAATATCCTCATCAACAACCAAAAAAGCGGCGCCATTACCGATATCGACGGCCGCTTCCGCATTTCACAAGCCGAACCCATCGGCCAGCTGCGTTTGAGTTATGTGGGTTACGAAAATCGCACCCAAACCATCGCCGCTGGAGTAACCAAAATCAACATCCAAATGCAGCCTAAAACGGCTGTATTGCAGGAAATTGCGGTGGTAGCGGGTGAAAATCCGGCCCACCGCATTGTGCGCGAAGCTGTGCGTAGGCGCGATGAAAACAATCCTGAAAAACTATCCAACTTCAGGTACAAGTCCTACAACCGCTTTGTGGTAACCCTCGATTCGGCCGACCAGCCCTTGAACGACTCCATCCGCCTGGTGCAGCTCAAAGATGCTGTGCGCTATGATTCTAGCAACTACCAAGTGGCTAATTTCTTTCGCAAGCGCGATTTGTTCCTCACCGAATCGCTGAGTGAGCGCGACTTTGTGGCCCCCGACCTCAGCCATGAAAAAGTAATAGCCACGCGTACGTCGGGCATCAAAAACCCCATGTTTGTGATGCTCAGCAGCCAGTTGCAGAGCTTTTCATTCTACCCCGATTACATCAGCATCCTCGATGTGCGCTACCTCAATCCCATTTCGCCAGGCAGCACCTCGCGCTACTTTTTCCACCTGGAAGACACGCTGTATGATGATCGCGATAGCATTTATGTGATTTCTTTCAAACCCATGAAGGGCAGCAACATCCAGGGCATGAAGGGACTGTTGTACATCCATACAGCAGGTTATGCCATACAAAACGTTCTGGCCGAGCCCGCTGATTCGGTAGCGGGACTCAATATCAGAATTAGGCAGCAGTACAAACGGGTAGAAGGCAGTAAGTGGTTTCCTGCCCAGCTGAATACCGACATCTATTTTGCCAATTTGAATTTAGGTGGTAATGGCCGCCCTGTGGCCATAGCGCGTTCATACCTCAGCGACATTCAGTTAAATCCAGGATTACGCAAGCGCGATGTGGCACTGAATGGTACCGAAGTCCTTCGCGACGCTACCAACAAACCCATTGGCTTTTGGGAACCCTACCGGCCCGATTCGCTGAGCGAGCGCGACCTCGAAACCTACCGCTTCATCGATTCGATCAGTGCCCAAAACAAACTCGAACAACGTTTGCGCTGGGCATTGGCGCTCAGTACCGGGCGCTTTCCGGTAGGTCCCATCGACATCCGCCTGCGCGATGTTTTTGGGGGAAGCCGCTACGAGGGCCTCCGCCTGGGCATGGGCTTGGCTACCAACGACAAAGTGAGCCCCTGGTTTTCGGTGGGCGGCTATGCGGCCTGGGGCTTCCACGACAAGCAGGGCAAATACGGACTCAATACCGATTTTTATTTCGACCGCCGCAAGCGCACCAGCCTCAGCCTCTATGGCCACAACGACCTCATTGTGAATGGCGGCTACCAGCTGTTCAACAACGAAACGGCGCTCATCAACACCCACCCCGACCGCCTGGTGTACTTCTTCAACCAGTTTTTCGACCGCGAGAAGGCCTTGGGAGCCAAGTTCCGCTTCCTCAATTGGCGTTACCTGAGTGGGGAAGTGGGCTTTAAGGGCAGTTATCGCGAGCAAACACCGTGGTTCCGTTACCGCTATGTGCCCCTTGCCCCCGGTTACGCCTGGGGCGAGCCTTTGCCCGAAGCCGTGGGTGCACCTGCCTTCAACTACCGCGAATGGGGTGTGCAATTGCGCTATGCCTTTCGTGAAAAAACCCTGCGCCTGCTCGACCGTGAGTACACCATCGAAAACCGCTATCCCATTGTTTATGCCTCCTACCAACGGGGCTTCAAACTTTGGGGCGGTGATTGGGATTACCACCGCTTGGTGGGTCGCATCGAAAAGAATTTTGTGATCCGCAATGCAGGCGTTTTGAGTGCTGTAGTGAGTGCAGGTGCTGCTTGGGGTCCCGAAAGCCTGCCCATTCAGCAGCTTTTCTTCATGCGCGGCATTGGTCGCACCAACGGCATTTTTGTGCCCTTTGCCTTCCAAACCATCGATATGCACGAATATGTGGGCAACCAGTTTGCCGAAGTGCACCTGCGCCACAATTTCGAATCATTGTTGTTCCGCACCGAAAAGCAGCAGCCCATTTTCGCCATCCACCACAACAGCGGCTGGAGCCGACTCAGCTCCCCCGGCGACCATTATTTCACCGAGCCTGCCACCTTCCCCGCCCGCGCCGTCGACATGCGATTGGGCTACCACGAAAGCGGCTTTTCCATTTCCAACATCCAATTGCTCGACAACCGCTGGGGACTGGGCGTATTTTACCGCTATGGCGCCTACCAATCGCCTACTCTCAGAGAAAATTTTGCAATCAAATTGGTGCTCACACCGTAGAAAGTCGGCTGCTGGACGACGGCTGACGGACGACAGTTAGATTAGCGATTCGGATTTGCGATTTGCTATTGCTGCCTGCGACAGGATTGAACCGCGCTGACGCTACGTTAAGCGCGACGGACGCGAAGAAAATGCTGCGAAATTCTGCGAAGTCTGCGGGAAAACAGACGACGGGCGACGGGTGACAGGGAATAGGCTACAGAAGGCCTCCTGCCCGCCGCAACGCGGCATCAGTCATTACCCCCAGCCGAAGGCATCCCCAGTCCCGAAACTTCGGGACATCACCAGCCGCAGGCATCCCCAGTCCCGAAACTTCGGGACGTTAACCGCGCGAAGCGCCTACATATGTATCGCCCTATTCCCCGTCGCCGCCAAACACGCCTCCCTAAACACCTCGGTATAGGTAGGATGCGCATGGCTCATGCGGGCAATGTCTTCGGCACTGGCACGGAACTCCATGGCCACCACCGCTTCGGCAATCATATCGGCTACGCGTGGACCAATCATATGCACGCCCAAAATTTCGTCGGTTTGCTGGTGGGCATACACCTTCACCAGTCCGTCGGTATCCATAGAAGCCCGGGCGCGACCGCTGGCTTTGAACGGGAAAGAGCCCGCTTTAAACGGAATACCCTGGGCTTTTAGCTCGGCTTCGGTATGGCCTACACTGGCCACCTCGGGCCAGGTGTACACCACATTGGGAATGAGCAGGTAGTTGATGTGCGGCTTTTGACCAGCAATGTATTCTGCTACAAAAACGCCTTCTTCTTCGGCTTTGTGGGCCAACATAGCGCCTTTCACCACGTCGCCAATAGCAAAAATGTGGGGCTGGGCCGTTTGCAGGTGCTCGTTTACGGGAATGCGGCCGCGCTCGTCGGTAGCCAAGCCGGCTTTGTCGAGCCCCAAATGGTCGGTATACGGACGGCGACCCACCGAAACCAAGGTATAATCAGCCTTGATTTCTTTTACTTCGCCGCTTTTCAAATCTTCGAAGGTCACCACGGTTTGTTTGCCCTTGCTCGCCACGCCGGTTACTTTATGTCCGAAATGAAAATCGAAGCCCAACTTGGCCAGTACTTTTTGTAGTTCTTTGCCCATGGCTGCGTCCATGGTAGGAATGAGGCTATCGGTAAATTCAATCACGGTGATTTTGGTACCCAGTCGGGCGTACACCGAGCCCATTTCCATGCCGATAACGCCGCCACCAATCACCACCATGTGCTTGGGCACTTCGGGCAAGTTGAGGGCTTCGGTAGAAGTAATGATGCGTTGTTTGTCGATATTCACGCCGGGCACACTTGCAGGCTTGCTGCCCGTTGCCACGATGAAATATTTGGCGGTGATGCTTTCGCTGCTGCCATCGGCTTTGGCGATGCTGAGGGTGTGGGCATCGGCAAAGCTGCCATGGCCATGGTGAACGGCGATTTTGTTCTTTTTCATGAGGAAGGCAATGCCGTCGACATTCTGTTTCACCACATCGTTCTTGCGGGCCACCATTTGCGGCAGGTTTACTTTGAGATTGCTCAGCTCAATGCCGTGGGTATTGAAGGTATGGGCTGCGTTGTGGTAGTGCTCCGACGAATCGAGCATGGCTTTTGAGGGAATACATCCTACATTGAGGCAAGTACCACCGAGGGTGTTGTAACGTTCAACAATGGCCGTTTTTAAGCCCAATTGCGCAGCGCGTATGGCTGCTACATAACCGCCCGGACCAGCACCAATCACTACCACATCGTATTCCATATTCTTAGATTTTAGGCAAAAATAAGCATTCCTAACCAATGTGCTTTGAAATGCTCCATCATACTGCCCTGGCTAGCTTCGTTTTTGTTGCATATACAACATAATGAGGCAATGAAATAGCAACAGGCCACCTGCTCCTCGCTTAAGCAACAGAAACCCTTTGAAATTTAACCCCCCGCTTCGCAGGGCTACCCGGATACGGCCTCGCTGGGCCGCTTTTGCATTCTCCTGCAATTGTGCAGCTGTGCTGCCAACTTTTTGAATCCTCGAATCGCCCTTGGCTCTCGGGATTTCGCTTCGCTCAACCTTACAGCCAATCACGCAACATTGTTGCGGACTGCATGGTGCTTGCTTCTTTTTTATAAATTGCCTCCATGGAAACGCTCACTGCCAACGGTAGTTTCGAAAAAATCATGGCCGGCGTAGCCGAAGCATCGGTATTGCTTGTAAAAAACTTGCCCTTCGAAGAAACCCTCGCCGCGGTGGTTCGCATCATGGGCAGCTCGGCACAAGCCGACCGTTGCTACATTTTCCAAAACTCACAGATAAACAATGCGCTGTATATGAACCAGTTGGCCGAATGGACCGCCGCTGGCATCAGCATTCAGCTACACAATCCCGGTTTGCAAGAAGTGCCCTACAGCATCCATCCCTTCTTGCAAAGCGTACTCGAAGACGGCATGCCCTTTACAGCACAGGTGGCCCAAATGCCCGAGCCTTTTCAAAGCCTCATGGCGCAACAAGACATTCAGAGTTTTCTGTTTTTGCCCATCCGGGTGAAAAATGCTTTTTGGGGATATATTGGTTATGATGCGTGTAATTATCCACGCATCTGGCAAGATTTCGAAAGCGATGCCTTGCAAACCCTGGCCAATGCCTTTGGCTTCTACATCGAAAATCAGGAACTGCGAAACGCCCTCCAAAACTCCAACCGCCGCTTTAACCTGGCCATCTCGGGCTCCAAAGACGGCATTTGGGAACTCGACCTCACCACCGGCAAATCGTTCCTGAGCGATTTGTGGCTCGAAATTTTTGGATATCAAGACGATCCGGGACCTTGGACGTATGCGCATTGGCTGTCGAAATTGCATCCACACGACCTCGACAGGGTAGACAAAGAGTATACAGCCTACCTAGAAGGCGGGCATGGCACCATCGACCTCAACTACCGATACCAACACGGTCAAGGACATTATGTGTGGGTACACAGCCGAGCCGCAGCCGAATGGGACGAATTGGGCCGCCCCGTTCGCATGGCGGGCAGCGATGCCGATATTACCGAAGGCAAATTGCAAGCTGAAGTATTGGCCGAAAACGAGCGACAGTACCGCAACTTGGTAAACAACCTGCAAGAAGTGGTTTTTGAGTCAGATGCCGACGGAAACTTTGTATTCTTGAATAAATCGTGGGAAACCCTTACGGGCTACAGCCTCGAAGAAACCATAGGAAGGCCTGGCACCGAATTCGTCCACCCCAGCGAAACCCCCAAAATACCCGCATGGCGCGAAGCCATTGATTCACATCCTAGCAAATACATCCATTTAGAGGTACAGTACAAACACAAAAAAGGCCATGCCATTTGGGCCGAAGTCACTGCCAAACGCGTTTTCGATCAAGACGGCAAAATGATAGGCACCACTGGCACGCTCATCGACCTCACGCCACGCCGACAAGCAGAGAGGATGCTGCAAATCAGCGAAGCCAAATACCGCTTAATCAGCGAAAACATTACCGACGTAGTAACCCAACACGACGAACAAGGCCGCCTTACTTTTGCCTCGCCGTCGTTGCTCGAAATTTTGGGTCACGACCCACAGGAAGTACTGGGATTGAGTCCGATTGGCTACATCCACCCCCACGACCAAGAAACCCTTATTCAGCAAGGCTTTAAAAAGCTCATGGAGGGCAAAAAGCGGGTAAGCATATCCTATCGCGTTCGACACAAAAGCGGCCGATATATCTGGATGGAATCAATCACCCGCATTTTGCGCGGGTCAAAGGGCGAGTTTATAGCCATACAAGCCTCCAGTCGCGATATTTCCTCTCGTAAAAAAGCCGAACAAGAGGTAGCTCGCGCTTTAGAAAAGGAAAAAGAGCTCATGGAACTGCGCTCACGCTTTATCATGATGGCTTCTCACGAGTTTCGAACGCCACTGGCCACCATACGTTCGAGCCTCGATCTGATGCGGATGTACATAGACGCCGCCGAGCCCAACATCAAAGCCAAAACGCACAAACATTTCGACAAAATCCAGCTTGAAATTGAACGGGTAGGCGACTTGATGAACGACATCTTATTGCTGGGCAAACTCGAAGCCGGAAAAACCAGTCTGAACTTGCAAGCCTGTTACCTACATACCTTGGTAGAGAATGTGATTGACCACCATTTTTCGAGTTCACAAAGCGAGCGGGTGCCCGAACTACACACCGAAGGAACGCCTGTTTCGCTGCCAGTAGATGAACAGCTCCTGGGACATTGCCTCATCAACCTCATTGGCAATGCACTTAAATTTTCACCTGGACAAGGAGCACCCATCATACATGTGCAATATGGCCGACACAAAGCGGTGGTTCAAGTCACCGATTTTGGCATCGGCATCCCTTTGAAAGACAAAAAACGCATATTTGAGCCCTTCTACCGGGCTTCTAATACCGATAAAATACCCGGTTCGGGACTCGGACTGGTGGTAGTAAAAGAATTTGTGCACCGCCACGGAGGCGTGGTGTACTGCAAGAGCAAGCCCTCCAAAGGAACCACCTTTACCATTGAACTCAAATCATGAAGAAAGTACTCATTGTAGAAGACGAATTGCAATTACGCGAAAATATTGTAGAGCTTTTTCAAGCCAGCGATTACGAAGTAATGGCTGCCGAAAACGGCTCCGAAGGCTACCTATTGGCTCAAAAACACCTGCCCGACCTGATTGTGTCGGATGTGATCATGCCAGTAGAAGACGGTTTTTCGATGCTCAGCCGCATTCGGAGCAATCCGGCAACCGAGCTTACCCCTGTGGTATTTCTCACCGCCAAAAACATGGTTGAAGCCAAAGTGGAAGGTTTGGAGCTGGGTGCCGATGACTATGTTGTAAAGCCTTTCGCCGCCGCCGAGCTTTTGGCACGCGCGGCCAATCTCGTCCAAAAGCACGAAAAACTCCTCAAAAAATCGCTGTTAACCGTTAAAACCGAGGACATTCAACCCAAGCCAGAACTTTTGGTGAAAGAAATCATCGATTTTATTGAAGAAAACCTCGGCAATTTCAACCTATCGGTAGATATGGTGGCCAAACACCTCCAAATCAGCAAATCAACCGTACAGCGCAAGCTCAAAGCCGCGGTCGACAAAAACCTCAATCAGCTCATCCGCGAGTATCGCTTGGAGAAGGCGCGTAAGATGATTGAACGTCAAGCAGGAAGTTTATCCGAAATAGCCATCGCCACCGGCTTTAACAGCCTCAGCTATTTTAGCTACTCTTACAAAAAGTACTATGGCACAGCGCCTTCACAGCTGAAACGATAAACTACTTCTCGGGAAGGGTATCTAACAGTTTCATGGTAAGCACAATGCCGCCGGCAATAAGCCCCAAAAGAAACAAAAAAGTAAAATAAAAACCTGGTCTCGACTGTTTTTTGATAGGCCGGAACATCAGTCCCTGCCAATGGCAGCTTTGGCAACGGTAAGAGCGGAATAAGGGATTGGGGGCCGTTTTGCTCACGGGGAGCAAACGGCCTGCTTTGTTGCAAGCAGGACAGACGCGAGGGCCTCTTGTATTCATCATAGGTTGATAGCGAAATTAGGCCAGCCAGGGTGAACCACCAAAGAAAATACATGAAAGGTGCATATTTTATTGTAAACCATCTACTTTATAAACTAAAACAACAATCGAGCAGCGGCTTTGCAAGCGATTGCCCGCTTTTACGTAGCTTTGAACATGAAAAAAGCCTTGTTAAGCGGACTTCTTGCCCTATTTATTGTACAGCATGCGATGGGCCAAATGAGTCAACTTTCGGTTTACAAGGCCAATGGTCAACTGGCCATGCGCATTTATCCAGGAGAAACGCTTCATTTGCGTACCCCAGCCGGCTGGCAGTCGGATGAGCTCGTGATGCTCTTAACCGACTCTATCGTGGTTGGAGACAAAAAATGGGCTTTGACCGACATTCAAAAAGTGCGAACTATCCGCAACGGTATGGCTGCATCGGGCGCCAATTTATTGGTTGCCGGCGTCATTTGGCCGGGCATTGTAGCCATCAATGGGCTCAGTGCTAATATTCGACCTTTGGTAACCAACCGTTCCCTCATCAGCAGTGCTTTTATGCTGGGCGGAGGGAGCCTGCTAACTGCCCTATCGCGCCGCAGCTACCGTACCACCGAACCCGGGCGCTTGCGGATTGTGCATTTTAACTTTGAAAAAACCACCCCCATTGCCATACCATGAGCCAAACCAACGAGCTGCTTCACGAAGCCTATGACGAATCGGGACATCTTATCAGTCCCCAACTACCCAAAGAAGTCCGCAATTTTTTAATCGACATCGACGGCACCGTTACCGAGGATGTACCCAATGAAGAACCCGAGCGCATGAAAACTTGTGCCCCATTCCCCGATGCGTTGGAAATGGTAAACAAGTGGTACGACGAAGGACATATCATCACTTTTTTCACCTCTCGCACCGAAGATTTGCGTGAAATCACCGAAGTTTGGTTACAGGAACATGGCTTCAAATACCATGGCCTGCTCATGAACAAACCCAGGGGTGGAAATTATCATTGGATTGACAATCACATTGTACGCGCCACCCGTTATGAAGGCAAGTTTACCGATTTGGTTCGCATGACCAAAACCATAGAAGTTTTCAAAGATTAACTTTCGAAAACCACCTAAATACTATTTTTTTGCATCACAAATCGTAGGAGAATGAACAAAATCACTGCTGGTTACAAAATGTTGATGGTATTGGCCAACGCCGATGGCACACACCTCGAAGAAGAACACGCGCTGATTGTTAATTACCTGGGCGAATCTTACGATCCACGTACCATTGGATTGGCCATGGAAAGCGAACGTATCCGGTTACAAGCCATGCCCACCGATGCCCTCATGCTCGAGTTCAGGGAAGCCATGAATGCCTACTTCAGCCAAAGTTCCATTACCGAAAGGTCGTCTTTCCTCCAGCTGGCCATGGACCTCATTAAGTCTGACAACCACATCAGCAAAGAAGAAAACAGCTTCATCAACAAGCTTTTCGACGCCTGGGGCGAAACCGAATAATGAAACTTCCGCTGGTGCCCTCCCATTGGGCCGAAAAGTGGGCATGGATACTCCTGTTTGCCTTGGCTTGGGTGGCCGGATTGGGACTCAGCCTCTGGGACCAGGATGAGGCCGCATATGCTGGCTTTGCTTGGAATATGCAGCACACTGGGAACTGGCTCATTCCCGAATTCCTGTGGAGTGAAATCCACCGCAAGCCTCCTTTTCTTTTTTGGAGCATTGCGGTAGCTTACGATTTTTTTGGGGTTCACGAATGGGTCATCCGTTTGCCCTCCTTGCTGGCCTTGTTTGGTACCGTATTGTTGGTGCGTTACCAGGCAGCCATTTCTTTTGGCACTCAAGTAGCACGCATAGCCGCCTGGCTGTTGGCAGCCAACATATTCCTTCCGCATTTGGCCAAACTGGGCGTTACCGATGCCCTTTTGCTGTTTTTCGAAACCTTGGCGGCACTATCACTCATCAATTTCTTTCACCTGCCCAAATTGAGGCACCAATTGCTTTTTGTGCTTGGCACAGCCGGCGCCCTATTGGTCAAGGGTCCTCCTGTTTTGATTCTCACCTTTGGCATATTGGGACTCATTTTGGTTTTTTCAGCCGAGCGCAAAACCATCCTCCGATTTCACCCCTGGTTCTTGTTTCCGCTAGCAGCCATCCCACTCTTTTTGTGGGGTCGCATGGCTTGGCTCAACGATGGAGGCGTGCTCATCAGCTGGATGATTGATTGGTATACCCTCCGGCGCGTGGGAAGCGATGTGTTGGGACAAACGGGCCCTCCCGGGTATCATTTTTTGGTCATGGCCATCGGCTTTTTGCCCGTTTTGGCATTTTTACCCGGCGCCTTCGGCTTGCACTTCAAACAAGCCATTCGAAAAAATGGCTCTTTCAAATCGTTTGTGCTGGTAGCTTGGGCCATTGCTGGCTGGGTGATTTATGAAATCATGAAATCCAAGCTGCCTACCTATGCCATAGGCGCCTATCCGGCCATTGCCCTCATGCTGGCCTCTTACCTGGGTGAGCTTCCAACGAATGCAGTTATCAAACAACGTCGGTTGATTTGGGGCACTGTATTTTATTTGCTGATGAGCGTATTACTGGCCGTTGCCATTCCGACTTTGGTGAAGGCACCGGTAGGGGGGCAAATGCTCTTCCCGACCGAAGCGCTGCCCACTGCCTATTTGATGGCCTTTTGTTTGGTGGTACCTGCGCTGCTGGCCGCCTGGCTTTTGTATAAATCGCAATACGCCTGGGCCTTGCGAAGCATGTTTTTGCAATCGATCTTGTTTTTAATACTCGCCTGGCAGGCCCTGGTGCCCTCCATAGAGCCTCAACGATCGGCAGGCAAACAAGCCGCCGAGTATGCCGCGCTCAACAGCTTTGGCCTGCCTGTGATTCTTACCAGCAATTTTGAATTGCCCAGCATTCCCTTCTACTTGGTGGCCCATCGCTGCCGTTTTATAGAATCACCCGAACTCACCGCTTGGCTGCCCGCACTCGAAAATCGCAAACAGCTCCTCATATTCAATAGCAGCAATATCGATCAACTGAAAATCATTGCCACCGAAGCCGGATTGGGTTACCGCATCGAAAAAGAAATTCCAGGCTTCATCAGCGACCGGGGGAAATTCACCACCTGGTACATTGTACGCGGACAAAGGGCCTTTCAGGCCGAGGAATAGACAAACAAGCTGCATTAAAGTGGCCTTGAAACTGGCGCGATGGCCTCTTCAATAGCCAAAAGGAATCCGCTGTTGGATAGATCGGCCAAGGGTGATTTCATCGGCATACTCCAACTCGCCTCCAATGGCAATGCCCCGTGCAATGGTGCTCATTTTTATGCCCGAATCCTTGAGTTTGCGGGCAATGTAAAATGCCGTGGTATCGCCCTCTTGCGTGGCAGAAAAGGCCAACACCATTTCTCTGATTGCCCCCGATTGCACCCGCTCTTCGAGCGAGGCCATTTTCAGTTGGTCAGGGCCAATACCGTCCATCGGCATGATCAATCCGCCCAAAACGTGGTAAACCCCATGGAACTGCCCTGTGTTTTCGATGGCAATTACATCGCGCATATCGGCCACCACGCATACCAGTCCGGCATCGCGCTGTTTATTGGCGCAAATCTGGCATAAATCGGCATCGCTGATGTTGTGGCATTGTTGGCAGTACCGAATGTCGCTGGCCAATTTCCGCAGCGCCTCCGACAACTGCAATGCCTCCGCCGGATCCTGTCGCAATACATGTAAAGTCAACCGCAAAGCAGTCTTTTTACCAATGCCCGGAAAACGCGAAAAAGCCATAACTGCTTCTTCAATGAGGCGCGAAGGAAAATTCATAGGCTCAAAAATACTACCTTCGCTCGTAGTTCTGCTGAAAATTCCTGCATGCAACCCACCTTCATTTTGGGCCTCATTGGCACCTACTTCCTTTTCCTCATCCTCATTGCCCGCATTACGGGCCGCAAAGCTGATAATACCTCGTTTTTCCTAGCCGGAAAATCATCGCCTTGGTATTTGGTAGCCTTTGGCATGATTGGCTCTAGCCTATCGGGGGTTACCTTTATCAGCATTCCAGGAACGGTCAACACCCAGTATTTCAGCTATATGCAGCTGGTATTGGGCTATTTTTTGGGCTATCTGGTGATTATCAAAGTGCTGCTACCGCTCTATTACCGCATGCAGCTCACCAGCATTTATGCCTATCTCAACACCCGTTTCGGCACTTACAGCCATAAAACCGGCGCCTCTTTTTTTCTGCTCTCCCGCTCTATCGGATCGTCATTTAGGTTGTATTTGGTGGCCATGGTGCTCGATAGCTTTGTGCTGGGGCCCATGGGCATTCCATTTGGCGCAACAGTGGCAGGTACCATCTTGCTCATTTGGCTATATACTTACCGCAGTGGCATCAAAACCATTATTTGGACCGATACCCTCCAAACCGCTTTCATGTTGCTGGCCGTTTTGGTATCTATAGGCATTATTGGTAATGGTTTGCAAACCGAATGGACAGATTTAGGGCAGCTGGTAGCACAAAGTAAGTATAGCCAGGTGTTTTTCTGGGAATGGGACGATCCGCGTAACTTCTTCAAAATGTTCTTTTCGGGCGCTTTTATTACCATTGTAATGACCGGCCTCGACCAAGACATGATGCAGAAAAACCTGAGTTGCCGCAGCTTGGAAGATGCACAAAAAAATATGCTCAGCTTCAGCCTGGTACTTATTGGCGTAAACGCCTTGTTTTTGAGTCTAGGTGCGCTTTTGTATCTCTATGTTGAAAGTCACGGATTGAGCCTGCCTGCCAAAGCCGACCAGTTGTTTCCCATGTTGGCCCTCGAGCATTTTGGCACTTTGGCGGGAGTAACCTTTGTCATTGGCCTCATTGCCGCCGCATATTCGAGTGCCGATTCGGCATTAACCGCCATGACCACCTCTTTTTGTGTCGATTTTTTAGGCTTTACGCCCGAAAAAGGCAGTATAAAAACCCGCATGGGAGTACACATAGGCATATCGGTTTTCATTGGGTTGCAAATTTGGTTGTTCAAATCGCTGCATAACGACTCGCTCATCACCCAATTATTCACCGTAGCGGGCTATACTTATGGACCTTTGCTCGGTCTGTATGCATTTGGGTTATTTACGCCTTGGCAGGTGCGCGACAAATGGGTACCCGTGTTGGCAATAATTGCCCCAATTCTTTGTTTCTTCCTCAGCCAAAATTCCGAAAAGTGGCTGAATGGTTATAAATTTGGCTTTGAACTATTAATGGTAAACGGCCTCCTCACATTTGCCGGATTATGGCTTATTCGCCGCAAAGGAGGCACAAAACAAACAGCATGAGTAACGACAAAGAAGAGTTGATCCGCGGGGCTTTTGAACAGAAAAGCTGGACAGAAATCAAAGCTGCCTCCTCTTGGCAGATTTTTAAAATAATCGCCGAATTTGTAGAAGGCTTCGAAAAGCTTTCGCGCATTGGGCCATGTGTATCCATTTTCGGATCGGCACGTACCAAACCCGACAATAAATACTACATCCTGGCCGAAGAAATTGGCCGTAAACTCACTGAAAAAGGCTACGGAGTCATCACCGGTGGCGGACCGGGCATCATGGAAGCCGGTAACAAAGGCGCTAAACTGGCCGGTGGCAAATCGGTGGGTTTAAATATCGACCTCCCCTTTGAGCAGTTCAGCAACCCCTACATCGATGGCGACAAACTCATCAATTTCGACTACTTCTTTGTTCGCAAATTGATGTTTATCAAATATGCCCAGGGTTTCATTGTGCTTCCCGGTGGTTTTGGCACCATGGACGAATTGTTTGAGGCCCTTACCCTCATTCAAACCCGCAAAATTGGCAAGTTTCCTATTGTATTGGTGGGCAGTAGTTACTGGCAGGGCCTTATTGATTGGCTGAAAGACACCATGCACGAAGTGGAACACAACATCAATATCAGCGACCTTGATTTGATGAAAATTGTTGATAACGCCGACGATGCTGTAGAACATATTGAAGACTTCTATAGCAAATACGTCTTGAGTCCAAACTTCTAAAATGCGTTTTACCCATATTCTTGCCCGATGTTTCACCATCGGGCTTTGTGGCATACAGCTCTCGGCACATGCGCAAAACTACCCAGCCAACTACTTCCGTTCGCCGCTCGACATTCCACTGAAGCTTTCGGGTACTTTTGGAGAGCTGCGTACCAACCATTTTCACAGTGGCTTAGACATTCGTACCAATTCCGTGGAGGGCTTGCCTGTTTTTGCAGCTGCCGAAGGGCATGTGAGTCGCATTAAAATATCGGCTTACGGCTACGGAAATGCCATTTACATCGACCATCCCAATGGCTATACCACGCTCTATGCGCATTTACGCGATTTCGACGAGCCTATTGCATCGTGGATCGAACAAAAGCATTACGAAAAGAAGTCGTTTGAACTCGATATAGCGCTTTTTCCCAACGAGTTGCCTGTAACCAAAGGCCAGCGCATTGCTTTCAGCGGAAATACGGGAGGCAGTGGCGGTCCCCACCTGCATTTTGAAGTGCGCGACACCAAAACCGAAGCCGTCATCAATCCGCGTCATTTCGGCTTTCGGGTGGCCGATGAAGTAGCGCCTGTGATCGACTTCCTGGAGCTGGTTCCTTATGGCCCCAGTGCACAAATTGGCGGGAGTAAATTGCCGCGGAAAATCGCATTGCAGCGCACCAGCGGCAACATTTACAGCACCCAAGCCGTACCCGAAATTTTAGGTCCGGTTTATTTGCAAGTAAAAACCTGGGACAAACATACGGGCAATGAATTTCGAAATGGCGTTTACCAAATCGTATTGCGTCATGGCAACGATACACTCTATCATTTCAAAGCCGATCGTTTTGAGTTTAATGAAACCCGCTATGCCAATGCCGTAATGGATTATGAGGCGCGTATGCTTAACAAAGTGCAGATCTACCGTTGTTTCAAATCGGCAGGTAATTTACTAAGCATGCTTCCCCGCCATGCCCCTACAGGACTCATCCAATTGTCGCCGGGCGAAACCAGGGTTTTCGACCTCTTGGTTACCGACTTCGACGGCAATGCATCGCAAACCAAACTGCAAATGAGAGGTGCCGAGCAAGCGCAGGCCAATTTGCAGGAAAGCAATTTCACGAGCATCACCGAACGTGTATTGCCTAACCAGCCCTGGTTATGGCAAAACGACGAAGTGCAGCTACAAATGCCTGCCAACAACCTATACGACACCTTGCATTTCGTTTACAAGCGCAGTGTAAAGCCTTATGCCATGTTCAGCTCGGTACACAGCATCCATCATGCATCTGTGCCTGTGCATGCCTTCTATGAGCTCGCCATCAGGCAAACGGGCTTGGTAGATAGCCTGCGAAACAAGACCGTTATGGTGAACATCAATATCAGCAAAGGCAGAACTGCTGTTACCGGCAAATGGGATGGCCCCTGGTTTCGCGCCAAAGTACGGGGTTTAGGCGATTATTACCTGGCGCTCGATACCATTCCGCCGAGCATCAAGAACATCAATGCTCGCCTGGAAGGCAGTTACAGCAGGGGACAGCAAATTCGCTTTACCCTGGCCGACAACCTGGCAGGACTGCAGTCGTATGAATTGTACTTGGGCGAAACCTGGCAAAAAGCCATTTTCGACGGGAAAACCGCCACCCTGAGCTATACTTTTTCACAAAACAGTCCGAAAGGAAATCTTCCGCTCCGTTTGGTTGTTAAAGATGCTGTTGGAAATGTTTCCACTTTTCAAACCCAAATAAACAGTTTATGAGCAAACCACAAGTGGGCGAAAAGGCCCCCAACTTCAGCGGACTCAACCAAAAAGGCGAAACCATCAGCCTCGATCAATTCAAAGGCAAAAAAGTAGCGCTGTACTTCTACCCCAAAGACGACACCCCCGGCTGCACGGCCGAAGCTTGCAACCTGCGCGACAACCACAGCGCGCTTCAAGCCGCAGGGTACGTGGTCATTGGTGTGAGCTCCGACAGTGTAAAATCGCACGACAAATTTGCTAACAAATACAGCTTGCCTTTCGACCTATTGGCCGATGAAGACAAAAGCACCCACGAGGCTTATGGCACTTGGATTGAAAAAAGCATGTATGGCCGCAAGTACATGGGTACCGACCGGGTCACATTCATCATCGATGACGAAGGCGTTATCGAAAAAGTGATTGAAAAGGTAAACACCAAGGACCATACGGCGCAGATTCTTTGAAAAACAATCGGTCAATAAGTGGCGTATATGACTTATTGACCGATTTTTCGCTGTGCCAAAGACAACTGGCTTTTGCTTATCGTAAATGCAACATTCAGCGCAACAATACCACTTTCTTTACAAGGTGTTGCCCATTTTCTAAGCGCACATGCAGGGTGAATATCCCTTTTTGCTCACAGAAAAAGGTGTAGCCAGTAGCTGATTGGTCGAGGATTTCCAACTTCACTTGCTTTCCTTGCACATCCGTGAGGGCAAATGAACGCACTTTCAAATCAACATGAGCCGAATACGCCACCTGAAACTGTCCAGAAGTAGATGGATTGGGAAAAACGGTTATGCTCTCTTCGAGATACAACGGATGTGCTACCGACGAAAATTGGGATGTATTTCGGAAGGCCAAAACGCCACCACGTTCCGTGCCTATGAGCAAATGAGGCCCTGTTCCACCAGATGCGGCTGCGATGCAAGGACTGGCATTGAATGTAAATCGAGCCTGATTATAGACACCGGTGAGTGGAAAAAAGAAAGCGTTGCTGCTTTCAGTGAAGGTGCCACTCAAGCTTACCTCAAAATCAGGATAAAAATGGAGCTTCCCTTCATAGCCCCCCACCACCAAATCGTATTGGCCATTGCCGTTAAAATCGGTTACACGTGGACGTGCCCAACCCGGATCGCTTTGCGCTAGGTTTATATTTCCAAAAGCGCTGTTTGAAAGCTGAAAATGAGGGCTGGTTGTACTTCCTTGATTTAGAAACAGCATGATTTTGCCTCTAAAAGTCCCAACCACTAAGTCAAGCTTCCCATCTCTGTTGATATCAACCAATTCGGGGGCTACTGCCGTATCTACATCCAGCAACAACGGTTGTGGAGCCGCAAAAGAATATCCGGCTCCTGTCGACAATTTCTGAAAGAACCTGATGGATCCATCCAAACTACCAACCACCAAATCTAGACGTCCATCGCCATTTAGGTCGCCTGCTGTAATTTGTGGATATTGGATAGCATATTGACCTAGGTTCAAAAAATTGGTATCCACCAAAACCAAACGGTATTGCCCCCCTGCTTGCATGGTTCTCAGATAAAGCCGGGCCTTCACTGTGCCCTCATTGCTATGATGTGTCAAAAGGAGGTCTTCTTGCCCATCATCGTTCACATCAACCAGAAAGGGTGCTGTCCGTACGTGATTTTGCCATCCCTTATCAATTAAAAACCGCTTCGTCTGCAGTCGAAATGTATCCTGTAAGGTTGAACTTACATTCTCATAATGCCATACAAACTCAGTCGATGCCCTTCCAAAATAAAAACTGGGCGAAACCAGCATATCATTTTTACCGTCGTGATTCATATCTACAAAATAGGCCGACGGATAGCCATCAATGAACGCGCTGGTATCGTAATTGGGAAAGCCGGGTTGTATGGTTCGAATAAGCGCCGAATCAGTGCGGCCCGTATTGGTTAAGTATCTTAAGTGGGGACTGGCAATATCGCCCATCACCAAATCAACCAAACCATCTTTATTGGCGTCAATAGCACTGATGTTAAATTGAACATGCTCTGGTTGGTTTCTATTATTTGCCACAATGATGTTGCACGAATCATTCATTAAAATAACCGAATCACTTTCAGACCAAAAACGACCCCAACAATCGTCAACAGCATTAAATATCAAGGAATCCCTGTGGCCAAAGCGCTCCATGGAGGTATTCTTAAAAAGCTGAATTTGTCCGGCCCTGCCCAACATATACACGAGTACATCTATATCGCCGTCACCATCTATATCCGCCACTACGGGCTTATCGGCAGCACTTGCATACATGGGTATGCTGGTACTGAAGAAGGGATAGAACACAGGAATCCAGGGACCGGTTGATTGAAAACTTGGAGTACCAGGTACCCCAACGTTTTTATAGGCCACTACTACGCCCCCCGCATATGTAAACAAATCTTTTTTACCGTCTCCGTTGTAATCTATCAACTCCAAAAAGCCCGAAAGTGGTGGAAAAACAGCTGCATAATCAACCCTAAAAACATAGCCAGGTGGGCTTTGATTGGGGTCAAAAATATAGGTCAGCACCGCATTGTCTAACCTATCAAAAACTACCAAATCCTCGAAGCCGTCGGCATTCAAATCAATTTGCTGAAATGCAGGCAATGTCAAACCTCCTGTATACGGCTTGTCATACACCTGCGTATGCTCTTGTATACTCAAAAAATCGAATGGTCGAAATTGGAATGTCTGTCCACCAACTTCCCAACTAACCAATAACAAGACGCACAAGCTCATCCATCTCATAGGCGTTAAGTTAGTAACACTTAAAGAATCAACAAAGCCTGGTCCAAGAACTTAATACGCTTTTAATGTCAATTGAGCCCAAGCTGAAAGACTCTAGCGAAAGGCAAATTCCGTAAATCGTTGAATGACCGAAGCAAACAAAAAAAATCCCCCACCTCTTGCGAGATGGGGGACAGAAAATCTAATCAGCTAAACTTAGCGCTGAATCATCAAACGCTTGATGGCCAAGTTGCTTCCGTCGCTGATGCGTACGAAATACAAACCTTCATTCAAGTTAGCGAGGTCAATTTCAATGTCGCTACGAACACCGCTGTTCACAGTGAACTTCTGCATTTCTTGACCAACGGCATTCACGACAGTAATCATCAGATCCTTATCGGTACCACGCACTTGCAATTTAGCAGTGTAAGCAGCGGGGTTAGGATACAGCATGATCGACTTGCTGAATTCAGTTTCTTCGATAGACGACATTACACCACGGTTCAAGGTGAGGTTGAAAGGCAATACCGCCAAACGGCTCAAAGTATCGCTTACAGCACGTACTATCCAACGACCAACGAAGCTTTGTCCTACTTGAATACCCCTTGCAGCAAGTGTATCAACAATCTGACCATAGGTAAGGGTCAACGAGGTGTCGGTTCCGGTATTCACCGTAACCACAGGGTTGGTGAAAGTGGTGCCAGGCACATCGAGCAACCAGCGATAGGTAACAGGAGTAGTTCCCACTGAACGTACCGAGCGGTTCCAACGAATGTTCACGGTTTGAGTAGGGTCACCTTCAAGGTTCACTACCGTGTTGTTAGAAGGTGCTCTGAGCACGAAGAACGACAAGCTGTCAACAGGAATTACTGGAGCACCTAGGTGCGCTTCAATCATTAGACGGAAGCCAGCTACCTGACCTAAACCAGTGCCATTCAATGCAGCTGTAAAGTAAGCGTTCGCACGGGTTGGATTTTCTGCTTGGAATGCCATAGGGAAATATCCCGTAGTTGCATTTGCAGGTTGAGCCATACCGATCAAGAAGTTACCATTGTTCACATTCACTGGGTTTGCGAAGCTAAACACTACCCACTG
Source organism: Sphingobacteriaceae bacterium (assembly GCA_013824115.1). GTDB lineage: Bacteria > Bacteroidota > Bacteroidia > UBA7662 > UBA7662 > PNNG01. The sequence continues at coordinate 42,433 of PNNG01000019.1, forward strand.
ATTGGTGTCGGCTGCCGTAATCACACGTGGAGCCGATTGAGCCAAAATTACACCCGAATCATTCAGAACCACGGCATACAAACCATTACCGATGATAGCAGCCGTGTTCGAAATGCGCATGCGTGCAGCACGAATCGAACGATGACCTGTTACTGAATAGCGAGTGAGAAGCAAACCTGAACCAGTATTGTATCCAACGCCACCCAAACCCGTAGTTACGGTGTCATTGTAGCTGATGATACTGTCAGTTTGTTGCTGCACCCAACTTCTGCTGTTGTTAGAAGGCACATCATCGGCAGGAATAGAAACACTCATGTTGTTGAAACCAAGATTGGTTCCTGTGAAATTGGCAAAGTTCACAGTTCTCACAGAATCAATACCCAACGTGGCAATGGTTTGCGTGTTGGTGAATGTATTGGCACCTGCCACATTTAGCGTTACCGTTTGGTTATTGCGAACCTGAAAACCATTGTTTCTTAGCAAAACCTGAATCACCTCAGGAGAACCCCACTGACGTGGATTTCTGCCTTTCGCAAAAAGACCAAGTACTTCTACCTCATTGGCCCTGCGGTCGTCAACACCCCAAATAAATTCAGGACGGAAGGCGGTGGCGCCCAAAGTAGCTGGAGCAGCTGTGGCATTGTTTGCAGATACCAAACTTGCAGCAATGGCCGTATTGGCAGCGTACACTGCACCAGTTGTGGCAAATGGCGCAGAACCACCCCACTCGTAGGCCAATTCAATAGATCCACCTGTATAGATAAATGGCTGTGCAAATTGAACAGTCATCGTTCCCACACCGGCTGGAATAGACACAGAGTCATCGAAATGCGTGTTCAAACCAGTGATCACCGCAGGCCAGCCTGTTCCACGCGTATAGGTCACATTCTGACCATTCGACAAGAACAAAGTGAATTTACCACGGGCAGCAGAACTTGCGCCAGCGGTGGTGCGAATAGCAAAACTTCTGATGGTTTCACCGCTATCAATGCCAGCAGCCGCCAATTCACTGGCAGGTACGAAAGATGCAGCACGGAAGAAAGCATGAGCTGAAGTTCCGTTAGGTGCACGCAAACCTGTAGTGCCACCATTGGCAACAGGAGCTGCAGTCAAACGCAATGGCGCAATGCCACCACGGAACATACGCACCCTCCAAGTCTGGGTAGCCAAACGGTTAAAGCTTCCCGAAGTAGCACGCACAGTCCAATCGAGAATTACAGAATCACCTACGTTAAAGCCCAAGCTAGCTAACAAAGCATCGATTTGACTGAAGGTAAGGGTCAAGCTCGTATCAGCACCACTATTTCCCGAAGGAAGAGCTACTGTAGGTGTGTTGAAATTGCCACCAGGCGCTATAGCCAACCACTGATAAGTTACAGGGAGGTTATTGCCTTCAACAGAACGGCTCCAACGAATGGTAGTTCTGGATGAACCAGGACCAGCAATCGGCAGGATGGTGTTGTTAGCAGGTGCCAACAAGTTAAAGGCCGCAAGCGCATCGGTTACAGTACCGCGACGAATGTCAATATTCCAGGTTTGGAAAGAGAACACCGTATCAGTACCTGCAATAGCCCGCACACGCCAGATGCCACGCACAGTGTCACCTACGTTAACGTTCAAACCAGCCAAGGCTGCATCCAACTGTTGGAAGTTCAAAGTCAATGCGGTATCGGCACCACTGTTGCCAGAAGCCAATGTCAATAAAGGTGCATTGAAATTGCCTGCAGTACGGCTGGCCAACTGCCATACGTAACGCACAGCCGATTGTTGGGTACCGTTGAAAGGCATCGACCGTCTCCAATTGATGGTTGCCACCGAAGAGGCAGGGCCATTCACATTCAAAAATGCATTATTGGCAGGACCAACCAAGAAAGGTTCAGTTGCCGTAGTAGGATTGATAAGACGGATGTTGTAGTCTTCGGTTTCACCATAAGAATAAGTTCCGCAACCTTGCACATCAGCAAAGGTGGTGGCACCCTCACGGTAAACAATACGCATACGAGTTACGCCCGTATCTGCAGTGCCTGGTACAAAAATTTGGAAATTAAACCATTCGCGCGCAGCAGCAGCACCAATATTGGTCAATGGACCAAAATCAGCAGCTACTTCAGAAGCTTCGAAAATGCCATTTTTGTTGGCATCAACAAACACACGTCCACGAGCAGCATACGAATCGGTACCGCAGTAACCGCTACGAACTGACATGGCAAAACCACGACCTTTGGTAATTGTAGCAGCTACACCCAACGATGTTTGATCTGTGTATGTTTCACATGCGTTGCTTGCAGAGCCTGTTATTGTGTTACCAATAATCACGCTGTCGATCTTGGTGTCAGCAGTAAGTGTTGCGTTTGATGCACAATAAGCCAAAGCCACAGAAATGGCATTGGTTCTGGTCAACGAGTCGGCACCTGCTGGGTTAGAAACAACCAATTTTGCACTATAAGTACCTACAGCAGTAAACTGAACCTGAGGAGCAACACTGCTGTCATTGGTGTTGTTCACATAAGTGAAGGTATTAGGCGTGATGGTCCAACGACGCTGGAAGGGAATGTTCAACGAAGTATCGGTTAGCGTTACCGTTGAAACGATACCACCCGTAGTTGGTGTTGTATTGCTGATTGTAAAACCTGCAACCGGCGTAACAGGCTGTACCACCTGAAGGTTGGCTGCTGCTGTGCGTACACAAGCATTGGCTCCTGTAATGGTTGCCGTGTAGGTTTCTATGCCTGCAGTATTTCTAACTCCGGTAGGCGCTGATAAGGTCGTTGCCGTAAATCCAGCAGGACCAGTCCAAGCAACAGTTCTTTGCGCCAGTGTAATGTTAGGATTGAATGCCCCTAAGTTCGTAAACAAAGTTGCAGTGCTGATAACCCAGTTCGAAGCGTTATTGTTATCGAAATTCACCAACATCATGCCAGCAGAAGAGGTGGTAGAGCTGCTTCCGGTCCAATCTGCGGCAGTAACACCTGCAGCTGCCGGGAAAGTAAATCCACGGAATGCAACGGCATCTACTAAAGCCGCTCCGTTACGAATGGTAACACCCCAAGTTGAAGTCGCAAAAATAGCATCTACCGCACCACCTGTATTGTAATACCTGTTAGCAGGATTGTCGGTTCCAGGGCCGATATGCAATAACAACACAGAACCTGCAGGTATGGTTGTATTTGCAGGGAAAGAATACGTACGAGCTCCAGTACCGAAAATTTCCAGATTCCAGCCACTGATATTGGCAAGCGTATCTCCAAAATTGGTGATTTCCAAGAAATCCTGCGCTTCGAAAGGAATATAAGATGGGTAAACAGGTTGAGCACCCACACCGGTCCGGAAACTCACCATCTCCGAAATGCGTACAATCGACTGGTTTCGAGCAACAGTACCCGCAGTAGCTGCAGGAACGCCGTTTCTCAACAATTCCACCGTAGACGACTGCGTCACAATGATTTGCGATGGAACCGCTCTGGCAGTCCAAGCATCACTACGCACCGTACGAACCAATGTGTCATTGGTTCTCACAGAAGCAGTAAGTGAGTCAACAAAAATGCGGAACACATAATTGCCTGTATCTACCAAGTTCAAGGCATTTGTAAATGTGATGGTGTCGGTTGTACCAGAGGTGAAAGTGCCTGTGTTACGCACCACGTCAGTCAAATTGATAACAGTGCCAGAAGGGGTAGTAACTGTACCTTTGTAAGTCAATGGCAAGGCTGTACGATCAATACTTGGTCCCTCATTCCGTGCTACAAAAACTGCACTTTCTGACTGACCGAAACATTGGCCATTGGTAGGGCGTACCAGATGGGTCAAAGCAACGTCATTTGCGCCTACAGTACCCCAGGCAAAAAACTCACCATTGGCCAAATCAATGGCAGTGGAAGTACGAACACCTGTACCTGTTAAGCTTCCATCTCCGAGCGTAGCACTACGTGAAGTCCAAGGACCCGTTAAAGACGAAGCCTGAGCCACACGGATGTTTGCTAAAGTACCTCCAAAAAGCACGGCATCATTCAAGCTCCAGTTCAAGGCAACTGTAGCTGTGGTACCTATAGAACCTGTAGAAGCCACTCGAAACGCACGTGGACCCATTGGTGAAGTCAAAGGAGCAACACCACTGCCACTAGGTGCACCAACTACAGAAACAGTAATGTTTTGAGCCGTACCGCCTGTGATGATATTGGCAAGAGTTACCAATGACCTCGAAGGCATGCCGTTTACAATAGATCCCACAGGGAAGTTGCGCGAAGCAGCAGCCGTACTATTTACTATAACTTCAATGTCTCCAAGTACAAATGAGGTAATTGAACCTCCCGGAGGAGCGAATGCTGGATTCGTACAAGTGATTTTACCACCTGGAGGCAAGTGGATTATACCGTTGGTCAAAGTCAACGCTCCTGAAGCACCAGTAACCGTTAGGTTGCCTGTCAAATTCAGACCAGCGATATTGCTCAGGGTTAAACCGTTGATGGTGCGCGATGCTGGCATCTCACTGCCTTCAGTGACACGTGTTGGAGCCTGACCTGTGAAAAATACATATTGAAGGTTGTAAACTGTTGAAGTAATGGTAGGCGTACCATTCAAACTTCCTAATGGAGATCTGCGTACTTGAGAAGAAGTAGCAGCAGCAGCAGCCATATCGAAGGTCAGGTTAGAGCCGACGTTGAATGTACCAGCAATCAAGCCCAAATCAAAACCAATCGACAATGGGTTAGCTAAGGTTACACCTGCTGGGTTATTCACCTGAATTTGACCCACTACGTTGTTGGCCAATGTACCCGTTTGGTTAATGGTTTGTGCTGTGGTACCGTTAAACTGCCATACTGCATTGGCGTTCGCAAAGTTGGAGTTACCGGCATGAGTAAGGTTTCCACGCATGTCAAGCACACGAAGTGCAGTACCTGTGGTTGGAACCCCAAAATTGATTCTGCCCGATGCTGCAATATTCGTGGCACCAATCACTGTCAGCACCCTTTGTGCAGCAGCATTCACGGCAAGAATACCGTTCACAGTTAATGAGGCTACACTACCTGTGGCATCAACTACCACAGAGTCACTAGCAGAAATAGTTACTTCCGAAGAAATACCAGGTACAGCTCCACTTGACCAAATGGCTGGATTGCTCCACAAACCACTTGCGATGGAGCTCACAGGACCACCAGTTGCGATTCTTTGCGTTGTCCATGAAGAAAAACCATTACCACAATTGGTACGTACGTGCACAAAATAGGTTGTTGTTGGTAGTAAAGACCCAACAGTTGCAAAAGTATCTGTTGTGGCTGTTCCAGAAGCAGGCGGAGTACTTGATGTTGTAGCCGCAAACTGATAGCCGCTAACAGCAACATTATTCTGGCGACTCCATCTAAAACTCAAACTGTTATTGGTTACAGCAGTGGAGGTAATTGCTTGAGGTGAAAAACAAGCGTTATTCTCGAATACAAAAGTCAATCCATTGGGAATGATGGCAGCAGGTCCGATAGCAGTCGTAGCTGTGTTAATGGTTCCACGTAAACTAGAAGTCCAATCCGACGCGATAGCGCGGTTATTAAAATCGGTGTTTGCTGTTCCGCCCAAGCCCAATTCCACTGTATTAGCAGCGGTCACGAGCACACGGCCATAAACAAAATGGATGGCATTGCTGCCTTCGTGTAAACGAATTTGAAAATTGATGGTGTCACCTGTTGGTGGAGAAAAAGTATAACGCGAATAATTAGTCCACTGTACCACCAAAATCCTGTTGGGCGCCGAGCCCAAGGTTTCATACCTGATTTCGGCAGTGGCTTGAGCCTGTAAATCGCGCGCAAAGGGCGCAATACGGTTTCTCAAAATTGCCGGAGTTGTGGTGGTAGTTACACTTAGAGGAAAATAACTATTCGCACCATTGGCAACCGAAGGCGTGAGCGCCGATTGTCCCAAGAAAATCCAACCGTTTGCATTGATACCAAACCTGTCGAAGGTGGTGCCATTGTAAACAAAATTGAACCCAATGGGTAAACCCGGACCCGTAACCGCCAATGTAGCACCTGCTGGTACAGCAGGGTCTACAAACGACTCATCGTCCGTTGTTGTTGTGCCGACCGTGGAACCACCTGTTATGGGCGTATAAGTGCCAAAACCCGAACTGAAGTTCATGTTGGCTACTTGGGCAGAAAGACTGCCTACACCTAAAAACAGCATGAAAACCAATGTCGACAACACCAGCCTCAAGGCTGAATTCGTGGGCCACAGCACAGTGCGCCTCACGAAGGAAGTAGACTTTAAATTCATACAATAGATTTTAGATAAATTATCAAGTATCGAAACTAGACTATTCTAGGAACAAACGCAACCGAATGTGAAAAAAAAATCAGCGCTCCATGCCACTCGTAGCTCAAATAAATTGAGCCGTAATGCTCTCAGCTTGCATACGCATGGCCTCTAAGTCTCCCGAATAAACCACCTGCCCCCCATATCTGCCCCCATCCGGTCCTATATCTACAATGTAATCAGCCGTTCGAATAACATCCAAATTATGCTCTATCACCAAAACCGTATTACCCCGGTCTACCAATTTGTGTAAAACCTCCAAAAGCACCCGCACGTCCTCAAAATGCAATCCCGTAGTAGGCTCATCCAAAATATAAAAGGTACTGCCGGTATCCTTCTTCGATAACTCTGAAGCAAGCTTTACACGCTGTGCTTCGCCACCTGAAAGTGTGGTAGACGGTTGCCCCAAAGTGAGATATCCCAATCCTACATCCTGCAAGGTTTTGATTTTTCGTAAGATATTGGGCATATTCTCAAAAAACACTACTGCCTCGTCAATACTCATATCGAGCACATCGCTGATTGATTTGCCGCGGTAACGCACTTCCAGGGTCTCTCGGTTGTAACGGCGGCCCTGACAGCTTTCGCAATGCACTTGCACATCGGGCAAGAAATTCATTTCGATTAAGCGCACGCCAGCGCCTCCACACTCTTCGCACCGTCCACCTTTTACATTGAAAGAAAAACGCCCCGGCTTGTACCCCCGTATTTTGGCCTCGGGCAATTCGGCGAATAGCGTTCTAATGTCGCTAAATACCGTAGTATAAGTGCTCGGATTCGACCGCGGTGTGCGACCAATGGGCGTTTGATCAATTTCAATCACCTTATCAATGTGTTCGAGGCCTTCTACACGGGTATAGGGTAACGGTTTCTTTCGGCTGCCGTACAAATGCTGGCTGAGTATGGGGTACAAGGTCTCATTAATAAGCGTCGATTTACCCGAACCCGAAACCCCCGTTACGCAAATGAACTGCCCCAAGGGAATACTCACGTCTACCTTTTTGAGGTTGTTGCCAGAAGCCCCAAACAAACGTAAAAACTGCTTGGCTTTGGCTGTGCGGCTGATTTTCGGCATGCCCTTCTCCCCACGCAAATACTGAGCAGTTAAGGTATCGAGCTTCAAAAAATCGGCGGGTTTACCAGCACCAACCACTTGGCCACCGTGTCGGCCGGCACCCGGACCAATATCCAATACATAATCGCTCTCGCGGATCATGTCTTCATCGTGCTCCACTACCAAAACGGTATTGCCTGCATCGCGCAAGCGCTTCAGCGAGCCAATCAAACGCTGGTTGTCGCGCTGGTGTAACCCAATGCTCGGCTCATCGAGAATGTACAATACGCCTACCAACTGAGAGCCAATTTGGGTGGCCAGCCTGATGCGCTGCGACTCACCCCCGCTGAGGGTGTTAGCACCCCGGTGCAGCGAAAGGTACGACAATCCGATATCGTTCAAAAAACCCAAACGCACCCGAATTTCTTTCAAAATCTCATGGGCAATCAAGGCGTCCTGTCCGGTGAAATAATCGTCAATACCCTCAAACCAAGCCGTGAGCTCATTTATTTCCATGGCGCTCAATTCGGCGATGTTCTTGCCCTTGATGCGGTAGTGCAGGGCTTCTTGCTTCAAACGTCCGCCCTTGCAAGTGGGACAAGTAGCATGCGAAACATATTCCTCGGCCCAGCTTTGCATACTTATTGAACTGGCGTCGTCTTGCTGTTTCTTCAGCAAGTTCACCAGTCCTTCGAACCTGATTTGGTGTCCGTAACTATCATCGTATCGCCCCGGCACTTCCAAGGCCTCTTCGCTTCCAAAAAGCAGAATCTGGCGGGCCTCGTTGCTCAGCTGGCCTACAGGGGTGGTGAGACTGAACTTAAACTTTTTAGAAGCCGCCGAAATCAGGCGAAATGCCCATATATCGCGGTACTCGCCCAAGGGCGCCAAGCCACCCGCAGTGATGCTCAGTGCCGGGTCGGGCATAATGAGCGCTGGATCAATTTCAGCTACGGTTCCCAGCCCATCGCAAGTTTCGCAGGCACCATAAGGTGAATTGAAGCTAAAACTATTGGGTTGCGGTTCGTCGTAGGCAATGCCGCTTTCAGGGTCCATCAAAAACCTGCTGAAATAGGATATTTCGTTGGCATCATAATCGAGCACCAGCATGGTCCCCTTGCCTATGCGCAGCGATTGTTGAATCGACTGCTTGAGTCGCTTTTGTTCTTCTTCGGTAGGAATAAGGCGATCGATCACCAGTTCAATGTCGTGCACCTTGTATCGGTCGACCTGCATTTTGGGTTGCAAATCGAGCACTTCGCCATCAACCCTGATTTTAAGGTAGCCTTGCTTGCGCATTTGCTCGAAGAGCTCGCGATAATGTCCTTTGCGGGCACGCACCAGCGGAGCCAATAAGGCTATTTTTTTGCCTGCAAAACGCTCGGCAATGCCTCCCTCAATTTGCTGCTCGGTAAACCTTTGCATGCGTTTGCCATTCACGTATGAATAAGCTTCGCCTACCCTGGCATAAAGCAAACGCATAAAATCATACACTTCGGTAATGGTGCCCACTGTGGAGCGCGGATTGCGGCCCGTTGTTTTTTGTTCAATGGAAATAACCGGACTCAGGCCCTCAATCTTATCTACATCAGGGCGTTCCATATCGCCAATAAACTGGCGTGCATAGGCCGAAAAGCTCTCCATGTACCTGCGCTGTCCTTCGGCATAAATGGTTTCAAATGCCAACGAAGATTTGCCACTACCACTTAAACCAGTGATTACCACCAATTGATTGCGGGGAATGCTTACATCAATGTTTTTGAGGTTGTGCTCCCTGGCACCGTATACTTCAATGTGGGTTTCGGGGCTGGTAAAGGGCTCTTGGTTTTCCATGCAGACTGCGAAAGTACGAATTGCTATTCACTCTGAACAGCCGTACCCGCCTTCGGTTTTTTCACATGGATCTTCAATTCCTGACCCTTCACCAAATCGGTTGTTTCCAATTCATTCCAAATCACCAAATCTACCACACGCACCTCAAATAGTTTGGCTACATCGCGTAAGGTTTGCCCCTTTTCAACGCTGTGTTTCACTTCAATAAAATCAGGCTGCGTTGCTTTCAATTCAATTTGTTCTACCTCGGGCTGCACCACTTTGTACTCGGGCTTCAGCCCCAGGTTCTCATCAAAAACCGATTTGTCGGGTATGTCAATGAGGTGCTTTTTTCCTGCCGCAGGGGCTGGCAAATAGGTCTTGCGAATCCACGGATTAAATACTTTGAGGTGCTTGTATGAAATGCCTTGCTCTTTGGCAAACACAGCCAAATCGGCAACTTCTTTGTCTACCTCCACCTGGTTGGTTTTGAGAGGTTTGTAGAGATGTCTTGCTTTAAAGTGGTATCCAAACTGCTTTGGATTTTCCATGATCTGCTTCACCGCCAACAAACGGGGTACATAGCGCGAGGTTTCGGTATTCAAAAACAAGGCGTGGTAGTCGGCCTGTCCCTGTTGGTTGGCCTGCCGCTTCAGTCCACCCATGCCCATATTGTACGATGCTGCCACCATGGTCCAACTGCCAAACTCCTTGTACGCTTTTTTGAAATACCGACAAGCTGCGTGGGTTGATTTGATGGGGTCGTAACGTTCGTCAATTTCTTCATCTACCTGCAAGCCCAATTCGGTGCCGGTATTTTTCATGATTTGCCAAAATCCCACAGCACCAGCCGGACTCACCACATTGCTCAATCCGCTTTCAATTACGGCTATGTACTTAAAATCATCGGGTACGCCATGTTCCTTCAGAATTTTTTCGATGGCAGGAAACCACCTGGCTGCTTTTTTAAAATGAAGGATGGATGCGCTCTGGAAATAGGTATTCACCAACATTTCACGATCAACCCGCTCGCGCACTTCAAAATCGTGCATGGGCACTTTTTCGCCTGCGAAGTACAAATCATCGGGGAATGGAATGGCGTATACCTGATAATTTTTCCAAAACTGCTCGAGGTATTCGCTGTCTTCACTGTATTTGCTGGCGGTAGTTATTTTAAACACAATGCCCGCAACCATGGCCAATAAAAGGCTGTGCAGGAACTTGTTCTTTCGCAATTGATTCCAATTCATCTTATTTCTTTTTAAACACCGGCACGGTGGAGCATGGCTCGCCATACATGAGGCTTTTCACAACAGGAAGCAGCCGCAAACTCATGCGGGTATACATGGCGTCGCTCAAACTATGATCTCCACAACCTTTTAAGATTACTTTGGCGTCCTGTAATGACTCCAGCGGATGGGCATTGATGGCTTCTAGGGCAAGCTGTTCGCGGTATGCCTGGGGCTGCGCAGCGGCAATGCCCAAAGCATGCGGTTGTAAGTAAGTGGCAATCAACATAAAGGCCCAACGCGGCACAATGGCATCGGTACTGCAATGCACGGCAACAAACCTGCCAGAATACGACTGCCAGTCAACCCCGCGCAACTGCTCTCTGAATTCTTTCTCACGCAATACCATGCCGTGAAACAAAAAATCTTTGATATCTAAGCCTATCACGGCTTCTTTGGGAAGAAACTCGGCCAAATCGATTACAATCAATCCGCTATCGGCCACTTTGTTTTGAATTAACTCCATACGTTGTATCTCCCATAAACAGGAAAACCTTTCCGCAAAACGGAAAGGTTCTCCAAAAAGTTTAATGGCCGATTAATAGAACAGGTGACGCTTGTCTTCAATGTCAATCATTTCTTTCTTGGCATTGAAGGCTTCGTTGGTTCCGCGGGCTGCCAATTGATTGGCCACTGCTTGTTTGCTTGGCGTTAAGTCGGCCTCTTTTGGAGCAGGTGTCAACCCATCAACCACCACTACATACACACCACGCTCGCCCTTCAATGGCTTGCTCAACTTGCCCTGTCCTAGCACGAATAGCGTTCCGTTGATTACCGGCTCGCGACCAATACCGGTCAAGAAGTTCGATTGGAAGGTGGCCCCTCCAAACTCCTGCACCATGCCTTCGGCCTTTTGAGCAACGATGTCTAAGTTGCCTTTGGCTGCACCCAAAGCTTTGTCGGCTTTGGCAATGAGCATTTCAGCTTTTTTATCGCGCTTCACCATGGCTTCCACTTCCGTCTTCACTTCTTCAAAGGGCTTGATTCCCTTTTCGGTGATTTTTACAACGGTGGCAACAATGTAACGGTCTTCTACCTCGAATACCGGACTTACTGCACCGGTTTCGCTCTTATATGCCCAACGTACAATTTCGCGTGAATTGGGCAGTCCTTGCAAGGTGCGATCACCCACCCGGATGAACTCCGCCGAACGCTTCACCAAGCCCATTTCTTCCACATTTTTCTCAAAACTGCTACCGTCCGGGGTTTGACTGGCAAATTTGCCTGCCTGTGCATAGATATCGCGGTAGGTTTCGGTAGTAGCTTCTACCCGATTGGCTATAGTGGCAAATTTGGCAACCAAGCGGCTTCCTTTAATATCGGTTACATGGATGATGTGCCAACCAAAATCGGTTTTCACCAAAACCATATCGCCTTTTTTGCCACCAAAACAAGCATCGTTAAATGGCTTCACCATCATGCCCTCAGCAAAGAAACCCAAATCACCGCCTTTCTCGGCCGAACCTGGATCTTCGCTATTGGCTTTCGCCAAAGAAGCAAAATCACCCGATTTGGCCAAGGCAAACAAACTATCGGCACGTTGCTTCACGCTTTCAGCACTTTCGCCCTCTTTCTGGCGAAGGAGGATGTGACGGGCTTTTACCGAATCGGGACGGCTGCTGCGCGCAACCATTTTGGTCATTTTGTAATAATCGCCATCGCGATACACATCACTTACCACACCTTGGGTATTGGTGGCAAAAAACTGCTTTTGGATGTCGCTCACCAGTGCCGATTCAGCCACAAAATTGTCGTCGTAAGGCAAATCCGAATTCAAATTCACAAAAAGCGAATCGTTATCTGTGGCCATAAATTGCTCACGCAACTCGGTTACACTGCGCAAAGCGCGCGCATCGTCGTCTTCGCTGGCACGTACGTCGTACTGAACATAATCAACCGACCGCATTTCTTCTTTGCTCTCAAAATTCTTCTTGTTCTCGTTGTAATAGGCCTTGAGCTCCTTTTCGGTAACTTCTACCGTTGAATCGGCAATCACCGCATAATCGAGCAACACAAAGCGGCCATTGGCCAAGGTATTGGTGTGTTCGTAATAACGCTCAGCAAAAAATTTGGGAACGTACAGGCCCTTGTTCACCAAGGCAGCGTACTTCTGTCCTTCGCGCTCCGAAACCAAGAACTTTTCGAAATTCAACCAGCGAAGCTGCATGTCTTCGGGCTGCTGATCGAGGTTGCGTATGAATTGAACCACCTGCGCACGGTCGAACTCTCCTGTTTGTGGATTTGTGAAGGCCTGGCGTACCGACGGATTGATGTTGGTGCCCTGCACCATGTCGAACAATTCGTCTTCGCTCACTGCCAATCCGAGCGACTTGTAAGCTTTGGTCATGATTTTTTCGCGCACCAGTTCGTTCCAAACCTGATCGCGCAACATACCCAAGGTATTTTCATCTACCTTCTCTTGGTTTGTATTGGCTTTGTAATTCTGTACGGCTTCTTCAACGCGCTGCTCAAAAAATTGAAGGCTCACTTCGTCGCCGTCAATGCTGCCTGCATTGTTGCTGTTATCGCCTGCGAATATTCCGTTACCACTAAAAACATCCATTAACAAAAACGACACAATGGCCAATCCAATGATGGCCACCATCAATCCCGCTCTGTTTCTAATCTTGGTAATGACTGACATGTATAAAGTCTGGTTTTAAGTTATCGCGCAAAAATAAAGTTTCAAAAGAGATTTTCAACCCAAAGTGCAAGGAAAGCACCTAATCCTCTGTGGATTGTTTCAGCAAACGTACGGTTTCTATGCGTGTATCGCTCACAGAGAGGATAAAAATGTGAAAACCGGGCAGCTCAATAAATTGATTTGCATCAGGAATAGAGGCATGGTGCTCAAAAATAAGCCCACCCAAGGTCTCATAATCACCCTCCGGCAGGTCGAGTTTGTACTTGTCGTTCAAGTAATCTATTTCATGACGTGCCGAAAAAACAAACTCCGAATCGGTGATTTGCTTTTCTACCAAATCATCCACATCGTGCTCGTCCTCAATTTCACCAAAGATCTCTTCCATGAGGTCTTCCACCGTTACAATGCCACTGGTACCGCCCAGTTCATCTACCACCAAGGCAATGCTCTTGCGATCGGCATTGAATTGCTTGAGTAGCTGCATGGCCGACATGGTTTCGGGCACAATCATAATGGGCAGGGTAATATCGGCAATGCTCGAAGGCTTGCTGAACATGGCCTGATAATGCACATACCCTACAATATTGTCGATGCTTTCTTCAAACACGAGCACTTTGGAGTGTTCCGACTCCACAAAGAGGGCCCTGAGTTCTTCAATGTCTTCGGTTTTATCGATAGCAACCACCTCCATGCGGTGCACCATGCATTCGCGCACTTTTACTTCATTGAAGTACAAAGCATTTTGAAAATAGCTCAAATCTACCTGCGGGGTACCGTCCGACTGTTCTTGGGAATTTTCCTGTACCAAATAGTCGAGGTCGTTTTTACCAAAAACAGGGGCTTGCTCCTCCATTTTCACCCCAAAAAACAGCCGCAAAAAGCCCTTGGCTACCAAAACAATGAGCCGTACGATTGGATAAAAAAGCACATAAAACACCTGCATGGGCAAGGCAAACAGGAAAATAAGCCGGTCGGCCGATAGCCGGAAAATAGACTTGGGCAAAAATTCACCGAATAAAAGCACCACCACGGTCGACAACAGGGTTTGCGCGCTCAACATGACCAATTCGTTTTCGGCTGCCAATAACCACCTGTTGGCAATAAGCGGCTCAAGCAAACGCGCCATGGTAGAACCATAAAGTACCAGGGCAATGTTGTTACCCACGAGTATGGTTCCTATGAAATCGGAAGGCTTCTTTAGAAAGCCCGCAATGAGTTTGGCTGCCAATTCGCCTTGCTTGTTGCGCAACTCAATGCGAAAGCGATTAGCTGAAAAAAAAGCAATCTCCATCCCCGAAAAAAAGGCGGAGGCAACCAGGCTGCCAATAATGATGAGGAGAAGATCCATGATGCAAATATACGAGCGCGACTTACTCTACCCCTTCGTTGAGGGCGATGGTGCCTTTGATATTCAATATTTTGTACTTGGTGAATTGTTGATTCGATTCAAGGCCGTCGCCAAAAATAATTTCACCGGGTCGAACAATGCGCACATAAGTATCGGTATAAATGCGGTCTTCCTTTTCCACCCAAATGAGTTTCTCGGTGTACAAAGTATCGCCCAATTCATTCACAACTACTACATTTCCATGGGTTTCGGTGATGCCTTCGCTGGGAAATTGAATGGCCCTATTGGCTGTAAGCCAACTGTTGGCTTGCCCGGCACTGTTGTAAAACGATGCCCTAATGCCTTCGGGCATTTCGGTTTTGGGCTTTTCGCCCGTATAACGCAAAAGCACGGGTGCTTCCACCCGTGCTGTTATAATTGCTGAATCAGAATAAACCAATGTTACATCGCGACCCCGTTCCGCTGCTGCTTCCGAAGGCTGGGCGAACTTTTGCAGTTTCTCTTCCGAGTTACCACAGGCCGCCAAGCACAATAGCGAACAGATGAATGGAATCCGCATTTTTTAGTCGGAACTACGCACGGTAGTGGTCTCACCTATCCAACAGCCAACACTGTAGCTACTTCCTTTGGAAATGTTGTTGAAGAACAAAGTCTCGGTCTTAGGGAAATAGGCCGAATATTTGGCAATTTTCTGGTTGGCCTCTTCTGCCACCGAAGCGTCGATGTTCCTGGCGCGCTGATACTTATCTACGGCTGCCCAATAAACGCTCTGCGCTTCAATGCCACTGCCACACTGGTTGTAGCTGGCCGCATACAAGTCGCCAATGAAGATGATGGGCTTGCCCCAGTTGGGTTGCAATTTTGCCGCTTCTTGGGCCATTTGACGTGCCCGGGCGAATTGCTTGCTAGAGCTGTACAAGCTGGCAAAGTCGTAATAGTAGGCAGCTTTTAAAGAATCGTTCTCGGCATCATTGACGGCCTTCTGATAGTACTCGGCTGCTTTGGTGATGTTGTCGTTTTGCTGAAAACGGCGCGCTAAAATTTGCGCTAAACGAGCCGAAGGAGCATCGTTGTACTTTGATACCGCCACTTCCAAAAATAACTCGCGGTCGGTACAGCCTTTGCTCAACAGTAAGCTGTAGAGTAAATCGCGCAGGTCTTTGTTTTCGGGATTTGCCTTATAACGTGCTGCAAAAAGAGCAGTGATTTCGTTACAGTCTTTGATGATATTGCCTGCCAAATCGGCATCGAGCGACTGCTTGCTTTCGGCATATTTATCGGCGGCAGTACCGCCTTGGTTGGCTTCCGCAATTTTCGATAGCTGCTCATACACCTCCAATACTTGCTCCTTGGTCATGGCACCTGCCGCAAATTCCTTCAATACCGCCTTAAAATAGTAGGGTAAAATGAAATGCTCGGTTCCGTTGCCAGCCAACTGTACCGATTTGCGGAAAGTGGCTACCACCTCTTTGTTGGGGTCGGGACGAAAGTTCAACATATCTACGCCCTTTCTGCCCAAGGCATTGCCTGCACTTTCGGTAAAGCTGGTAGCACGTACATCATAAATCAAAAACAAAGTATCGATGAGGCTCTTACGACGCGCGGCATCCTTGGTGTTTTTGATAAAGTCTTTGTACATGGCTACCCCATCTACGTGCGTTTGTTCGCGAGCACAAGGGGCATTGGCAAAAACATAACTCCACGACTCCATGGCCGCAGCGAAGTTCTTTTGCTTAAAAAACTCGCGGTACACCGAAATGTTCTGAATGGTTTTAACGCTGTCAACGCCCCATTTTTTCTCACAAGTGGTAGGCGCCTGGGCCGCTGCAGGCTGGGCCCACATGAGTACTGCGAAGGTGCTTGCTGCCAAAAACAGCGTAACTAACTTTTTCATGACTTCAAATTTTAATCATACTTACGTTTAACAAACCAGCGGTCGTTTAGCGTGAGACCCAGTACCACCCGCGTATAGCGTTCGCGTACCAAGCCGTTGTTTAAACTCCCTCTCTGCCCCAACTCAACCCCCAGGTTGACAAAAGGCATAGAGAATTGCCGCTTTACAGGAATACCTAGGCCAAAGGTCATGCCTGTTTCAGCAATAGCAGTGCCTTTTAGACTGAGGTTGCCAGAATGGTGCCTGAACCCGATTCTATAGCGCATGGTCTTGTACCAGGCGCCATCGCCCATGGCGTTGTATTTTGGAATAAACTGGAATCCACCAGCCAGTTGTAGACTATTGAGGAGCGAGTCGGGGCGGTCGAACATCGAAAACTGACTCCAGTTCGCATAGCGGGCTTCGAAGTTGGCCAGGAAGAAATTGTCGAGACTGTACTGCGCCCCAAACGACACTGCCAAGGGCATTTTAATTTGACCTGCATTGCCCGCCAAATTTTGAACCGTGTCGGAAATAACAAGTCTACTTCCTACTTGTGTATAGCGCTCGGCCACAAAATCGTTGGTAGCCCGCAAATCGGTTGGAATGTCGGCAGTGAGTCCGAATACCAGCGTTTGTCTGTATTTTCCTGCAATACGTTTAGGCAAAAGCGTACGGTATTGCAAGCCCAGGCTGAGTTGCGCATCGGCTACCCGAACGCGTTCGGTGGTTCGCAAATTGAGGAAGAACAGGGAGTCGGGGCGCGGATAAACGAAACGACGCTCCTGGAGCACTTCGCCAAACAAAATGTTCAAGTTCACCCCAGCCGAGAAGCCCTTGCCCAAATCGAAACCATTCGACCAGGTCAATTGATTGATGCCACCCTTGCCTTGGTACTCTTCGCGCCAGGAGGCAAAGGAGGAGTCGACCTGGCTAACGATGTTGTAGTTGGTAAATGCGAAAGGTTGAAAGCCTACGGCCGTGCCCCAGCGCTTGTTCACCGGAAAGCCCATCATGAGGTAACCGAAATTGAGGTGCGAACGGTACTGCGAGGCGGCATTGGTTTGCAAGCGCGACACATTTCCGAATGCGCCAAATTCAATAGACGTAAGACGTAAAGCCGATAAAGACGCCGGATTGGCCAAATTCAGCGAAACGCTGTCGTACCAGGCAGTAGTAACCCCGCCCATGGCTCTTTGGGTACCTAACGAAAAAGGCTGTTGCTCGCCCAAGGCGAAACGCGAGTAGGGCGAACCGAAATTCGACGCCTGGGCAAAAAGTGTGGTGGGTGCAGCGCACCAAAAAATCCACCAAAGAAGCTGTTTATAAAAGGGCATGCAGGCCGTATAACGCCAAATTAGGCTCGGCAAATATGCGGCTATCGAACCGCTTTTCAAAAAATTGAGCATCTCCCCCACTTAAAATTATCGTTAAATCACTTAAAATCAGTTCCAGCTGCCGTTTCCTGCCCTCTATTTCTGCCACTATGCCTTGTAACACGCCCGATTGCAGGGCCGATAAAGTATCGTTCCCCAACAGCGGCCAATGATCAGGCAATGAAGCCAAAGGCAGGCGGGCGGTGAATTGATGCATGGCCTGCCAGCGCATGTGCATGCCCGGACTTATATCGCCTCCCCTGTGGTGGCCAGCAGCATCAATCAGGTCGTAGGTGATACAAGTACCCAAGCCCACCACCAAACGATGGATACCTGGATATAGCCGGTTGGCTCCCATCACCAACATTTTGCGGTCGCTGCCCATGGTTTGTGCAGTCAGATAATCGGAACCAAACGGCAAAGGATCGTTGGCGTGCCATACCCTCACTTCGGGAATGCCCAAGGCAAGCAGGCGACTTTGCAAAACGGTTTCGGGCACACTTACCGAGGCCAGCAGTGCCCTTTGGGCCGGGTATTTCGGCGCATATGTTGCCCAAGCTTCGTGAACGATGCTTTCCGTTTCATGCAGCTGCTGGCCTTTGAACCAGCCGATTTTGATGCGACTGTTGCCAGCATCTACCACGCAATCCCATTCAGACCTCATCGAAGCGGAATTTAATTTCTTTGTTGTTCATCACCAGTCGGCCCAACGTACTATCGAGAATCAAATGACCTTCTGGGTCTACATCAATGATGGTGGCTTTGATCAATTGATTTTGATATTCAAAGCTACGCAATTCGCCCAGGCCCAGGAGACGGCCCAGGTAATCGGCCCGCTGCTCTACCCACTGCCCTTCCTGCAATTGGGTGATACGCAGCTGCAAACAAGCAAGCAATTGGTCTAATAAATCGCGGAGGGTATAGTACCTGCCCGTGATACGGGTGAAGGAGGTTGCTCTAAAATTACCCAAAAAATGGGCTTGGTTGATATTGATGCCAATGCCAATGACCGAATCGGCCAAAAAACTGCCTTGAATGGTATTTTCTATGAGAATGCCGCCCAATTTGCGGTCTTTGTAAAATAAATCGTTGGGCCATTTTAGAAAAGTACCCGGACCCAAATACATCCTGGCAAAATCGTACACGGCCAGGGCTACTGCAATGTTGAGGCGATATTGTTGGGCAGCGGGCAGCCAATGTGTTCGCAAATACAGGCTCAGCAACAAATTGGCATGGGTTTCACTTTCCCAGGCTGCCTCGGCTTGTCCCTTGCCCTGCTGCTGGTAATCGGCAAACAGTACGGTGCCATCGGTTAACCCTTGCGACAATAATTCCCACAAGCGCTTGTTTGTGCTGTCTACTTCTTCCTCCTGCAAGAGGGGCTGGCCAATGCGTAAAGGGGGGATGCTGCCGTGGTGCAAAAGAATTCGCTACTTTTGCACAAAAGTAAACAAAACGCATGGCGAAAGTAACACCGGAAATTCCGGCCCTGCAGGAGCTCATCATTCATGGCATCCAGGAAAAAAAAGGCAAGGAAATTACCTTGCTCGACCTTACAGGCATCCGCGATCGGGTGGCCGATTATTTTGTGATTTGCCAGGCTGAATCGAGCACCCAGGTAAAAGCCATCGCCGATTCCATTGAGGAAGAAGTCAAACAAGGCTTGCAAGAGCGGCCATTCAGCGTTGAAGGACGGGAGAATGCCAGCTGGGTATTGCTCGACTACGGATACGTGGTAGCACACATTTTTCAGCCACAAGCCCGCGAGTTTTACGCACTCGAAGACCTGTGGAACGACGCCAAACGCGAAGACATCGCTTGAGTTGCCAATCGGTGAGAAACTAAACTTTTTCTCCGGCTGTCACGTTTACACCACACTATACACAGAACATGGCCAAGCAAAACAAAAAACAGCAAGAGCTGAAACCCGATAACAAGCCCAAATTCAATTTTTACTGGATTTACATCATCATAGCCGTGCTTTTTATTGGTATCAATTTCGCCAATACGGGCACTTCTACCAAAAAAATAGGCTGGCAAGAGTTCAAAGCGACAATTCTCACCTCAGGTGACGTAGAAAAGCTGGTGGGCTTCAAACAAGACGATATTTACGTCATTGAGGTACACATCAAAAAGGATAAACTGCGCACCGAAAAGTACAAGGAGTTTCAGGAACGCAGCTTTGGAAGCAATGGCGCACAGTACTTTTTTACGGAGAGTTCACCCGAAGTTTTAGAGAGCAAACTCAATGAGGCTCAGGCAGAAACAGGTGGCGAAAAGCTTTTTGTGCAGTGGGAAAGTCGCCGCTCATGGTTTGGCGATATCCTCAGCTTTTTATTACCCATGCTTTTGCTGTTGGGTTTGTGGTTGCTGCTCATGCGCCGTTTTGCAGGAGGTGCTGGTGGCGGAGGTGGACAAATTTTCAACATCGGCAAATCGAAGGCTACTTTGTTCGATAAAAACACCCGTGAAAACATCACCTTTAATGATGTGGCTGGCCTCGAAGAAGCCAAAGTAGAGGTGATGGAGGTCGTAGATTTCTTAAAAAATCCCAAAAAATACACGGCCTTGGGGGGTAAAATTCCCAAAGGCGTGCTGTTGGTGGGACCTCCTGGCACTGGTAAAACCTTGCTCGCCAAAGCCGTTGCCGGTGAAGCACAAGTGCCCTTCTTTACGCTCAGCGGCTCCGATTTTGTGGAGATGTTTGTAGGCGTGGGTGCCAGTAGGGTGCGTGACCTGTTCAAACAAGCCCGTGAAAAGGCTCCTTGTATCATCTTCATCGATGAAATTGATGCCGTAGGCCGCTCACGTGGCAAAAACCAAATCATGGGTGGCAACGACGAGCGCGAAAGCACCCTCAACCAGCTGCTGGTAGAGATGGATGGCTTTTCTTCAGAAATTGGCATCATCATGATGGCGGCTACCAACCGTCCCGACGTACTGGATCCGGCCTTGCTGCGCCCGGGCCGTTTCGACCGACAAATTACCGTTGACCGGCCGGATATTATCGGCAGAGAACAAATTTTCAACGTCCATCTCAAACCCATCAAAACGGGAAAAGATGTGAATGCGCTTAAGTTGGCCGAACAAACGCCCGGTTTTGCGGGTGCCGAAATTGCCAACGTTTGTAACGAAGCCGCCCTCATAGCCGCCCGAAAGGCCAAAAAAGAGGTGGAAATGGAAGACTTCAATGCGGCCATCGACCGGGTGATTGGCGGCTTGGAGAAAAGAAACAAGATTATCTCGCCCGAAGAGAAAAAGATTGTGGCTTACCATGAAGCTGGTCACGCCATTGTGGGTTGGTTCCTCGACAGCACCGATCCGCTTGTTAAAGTTTCGATTGTACCGCGTGGAGTAGCCGCTTTGGGTTATGCCCAGTATTTACCCAAAGAGCAGTATTTGTACACCACTGAGCAATTGCTCGATACCATGTGCATGACCTTGGGCGGTCGCGCTGCCGAAGAAGTGTTTTTTGGCCGCATCAGCACGGGTGCTCAAAACGACTTGGAGCGCATCACCCGCGTAGCCTATGGCATGGTGACTTTGTACGGCATGAATCCAAAGGTAGGGCCTGTGAGTTTCAACGACCCGCAAGGCGAGTACCAGTTCCGCAAGCCTTATTCGGAAGACATGGCCAAGCTCATTGACGATGAGGCACGCAAACTCATTGAAAATGCGTACGAAAAAACCAAGGAGCTTATTCGCGAAAAGCGCCACGAATTGGAGTTGGTTGCGCAAGAGTTATTGGCCAAAGAAGTGATTTACCAAGCCGATTTGGTGCGACTTATTGGCCCACGCCCCAACAGCATGACCCATTTTAGCGAAGAAATTCCACAAGTGGTAAGCAGCGAGCCCGTGCCCGAACTAACCGACAGCCAAGCACCTGATGTTGAGGAACAGCCTTCTTGATTTGGTGATTTAAACGGATATATAGATTTTTGACCCACAGCGCCCCTGCTGCCCCTGGCATCAGGGGCGCTGATGTTCACAAGCCCTGCCATGCGCGAAACAACCTCGAAAGAAAAAGTCCTTAAGAAAATCAGGAAAGCCCTCATTCACAAAACGCCGCCCAAAAACATGGCGGTTGATTTTGAACGCCCGGTTTTTCCGCCGCTCGAAGAGGATGAGGCGGTGAACTTTGCCCGCGAACTGCTGGCTTTGGGTGGGGAATTCGCCTTTTGCGAAAACCAGCTCGACTTTGCCGAAAACCTCATTGCCTTGGTGCAGCACCTGCAAACCGACCAGATTTTTTGCTTTGAACCGCAAATACAAGCTTTGTTCGATCAAGTAGAATTTCCCTACCGCAAAGACGCTAGCAAATTGCATGAAATGGAAGTAGGTGTAACGGGTTGCGAAGCCCTCATTGCCCGCTCGGGTACGGTAATGGTAAGCTCGGCACAAACGCGGGGCCGGGTGATGACCGCTTACCCTCCGGTACATATAGTTATTGCTTTTACCTCGCAATTGGTAACCGATTTGAAAGCCGGCTTCGACCTGGTAAAAGCACGGCATGGCGGCAAGCTGCCTAGCTTATTGAGTGCCATTACAGGACCCAGCCGCACGGCCGACATTGAGAAAACCCTCGTAATGGGCGCTCATGGTCCGAAAGCGCTTTACGTATTTTTGGTGCAAGACGAAGCATGAGCAGCCGCACCCATACCTATTTTTTGAGTGATTTCCACTTGGGAATTCCCAATCGCGAAGCCAGTTTGCAGCGCGAAAAGCAGGTAGTGGCCTTTTTGGAATCGATTGCGCCCCAGGCACAAGCTATTTATTTGATGGGCGATGTATTCGATTTTTGGTTTGAATACCGTTCGGTGGTTCCACGCAATTTCACACGCTTACTGGGCACTTTGGCCAAGTTAACCGATAGCGGCATTCCGGTGCACTTTTTCAAAGGGAACCACGATATGTGGACTTTCGGTTATTTGGAAGAAGAGCTTGGGTTGAAAGTTCACAGCGATACCTACGTAACAGAAATTGGAGGCAAACGCTTCTTTTTGGCGCATGGCGACGGAAAAGGACCGGGCGATTTTGGCTTCAAACGACTGAAAAAGATTTTTCGTCACCCCATTAACCAGTGGCTATTTGCACGTTTACACCCCAATTTGGCTTTTGCCATGGCCAAAAATTGGAGCTACAAAAGCAGGGAAGCTGGACAAGCGGAAGGTGATTTCGACCGCGAGCGCGAATGGCTATACCAATATTGCTTGCACAAGCTAGAGAAAGAGCATTACGATTATTTTGTTTTTGGCCACCGGCATCTGCCCATTTGCACCCCGGTAGGTAAGAACAGCTTGTATATCAATCTGGGCGATTGGATCGTTTATAATACTTATGCAGTTTTCGATGGGCAGACCTTGGATTTACGCACTTATCCTGATCACCAGCCTACGGGTTACGGGCGTTAAGGCAGGCGACAGCCTACAACTGCTGCGCAGCTATGCGCTCGAACAGCCTGTTCGTTATTTTACGGCCGACCATTTGGGCAATTTCTACCTCATCACCCGCAGCAATGAGCTGGTGAAATACGATGTAAACGGACAATGGGTGGGCAATTACCGGCAGCAGGTATTGGGTCCCTTGGAAAATGTAGATGTTTTTAATCCATTACAGCTCCTGCTTTTTTATCCCGAATTGGCCACGTTGGTACAGCTCGACAATATGCTGTACCCCACCAATCGATTTCAGTTGGAAGCAGTGCGGCTGGGCACGCGTTCTTTGGTTTGTCGGTCGTTCGACAATAATTTTTGGTTGTACGACGAGCGGGCTTTTCGTTTGCGAAAAATGGCCCTCGATTTACGACAGGTGGTGGAAGGCGAGTGGCTTCAAAATCAATTCAAAGGTCCGCTTAAGCCCAATTATTTGATAGAGCACAACGAGCAATTGTATTTAAATGAGCCTGCCTTGGGCATCCTGGTTTTTGATTTATATGGGAAGTACCTGCGTACTTTGCCTATTAAGGGCATAGATAGGTTGGATGCACATGGCGAATATTTGTACTACCTGCGAAATGGCACAGTGTGGCGCTGGAAATTACCCACGGGCGAAGAAGAGCCACTGGTATATGCGGGAGCGCAGGCCATTAGGCAAATAAAAGTGACTTCCTATGGGCATTACCTACTTACCCGCACTGCCTTGCTGCATTATGGCCACAAGGATGCTGGAAATCGCTAATTTTGGGCCATGCTCAACAAATATCCGGCCGCCCAGGCCCGCTTTGAAGAAGTAACGCGCCAATTGCAAGACCCTGCCATTTTTGGCGATATGAAGCGCTATGCTGCCTTAAACAAAGAATACCGTGAATTGGAAAAACTGGTGGCCGCTTTCAAACAGTACCACGATTTATTGGGAAATATTCAAACCAACAAATCGCTCCTGAGTACCGAAAAAGACCCAGAGATGCTTGAAATGGCCCGCGAAGAATTGGCCTTGCTTGAACCACAGGTGGAGCCTGCCGAACAGGCCCTACGCTTGCTCTTGGTACCCAAAGAAGCCGAAGACAGCAGAAACGTTCTACTCGAAATACGGGCAGGTACCGGGGGCGACGAAGCCAGTTTATTTGCCGGCGATTTGGCCCGTATGTATAGCCGGTATTGCGAGCGCCGAGGCTGGCAAATCACTTTACAAGACGAAAGTGAAGGTACCGTGGGTGGCTATAAAGAAGTGATTTTCAAAATTGTGGGCGAAGATGTATACGCCATTTTAAAATACGAATCGGGGGTGCACCGGGTGCAACGCGTACCCGATACCGAAACCCAGGGCCGCATCCACACTTCGGCAGCCACCGTGGTGGTATTGCCCGAGGCCGAGGAATTTGACGTGGTACTCAATCCCGCCGACATTGAACTACAAACCTCTCGTTCGGGCGGTGCGGGTGGACAAAACGTAAACAAGGTAGAAACCAAAGTGCAGCTCACCCACAAACCCACCGGCATAGTGGTTACTTGTCAGGTGGAGCGCTCGCAGTTAGCCAACCGCGAACTGGCCATGGAAATGCTGCGTACCAAGTTGTATGAAATGGAACTCGCCAAAAGGCATGCATCGGAGGCGGGCAAACGCAAAACTCTGGTGAGTACGGGCGACCGCTCAGCAAAAATACGCACCTACAATTTCCCCCAAAGTAGGGTTACCGACCACCGCATTGGCATGACGCTTTACAACCTCGATGCTTTTTTAAATGGCGAGATACAGGAAATGCTCGATGCCCTTGAATTGGCCGAAAACACCGAAAAACTCAAACTTACCGAATGAAGCAATGGATGTTGCTAGGACTGCTTTTTATGGCAGCCTGTGGCTCAGAGGGTGAAAAAGACACTGCTTTGAAGGGCGAAGCTGCTGAAACAACTGCTGCTTCAAGCCAGGTTTATGATTTTGGCATTTTAGCTGGCCAATGGACCAAAAAAGGACAATACGCCATTGTAGCCGAAAGCTGGCAGGCCCGCGACAATGGCTACTGGCAGGGTGCCGTATACCGCATAGAAGCTGGCGACAGCACGCTGCTTGAAGCGTTACAATTAGAACCGCGTGGCGATAGTTCGTATGCCTATGTGGCCCGGGTGATTGGACAAAACGACGAAAAGTCAATTCCCTATTTGTTGAGCACTTATTTGCGTGATTCGCTTTTTGAGTTCCAAAATGCCGGTCACGATTTCCCACAGCGTATCGTTTACCGACTGCCCGATACCAATACCCTCGAAATCACCTTGGGTATTTTGGCTGACAGTAGCAAAAACAAAGTGTTTGTTTTCAATCGTTTGCTGCCATGAAGCATGTGCTATTTTTTTTGGCTGTACTAACAGCTTCGCCGCTTTGCGGTCAAAATATAGTGCTGAAAAACAGAACGGTGGATGACCGGGGTGGTGCTGGAATTGCCTACGTAAACATCGGGCTGAATGGCAAAAATGTAGGTACGGTGAGCGATGAACGGGGCTTTTTCAAATTGGAGCTCCCAGCCAATGCAGCCGACGATACGCTTTTGTTCAGCTGTATTGGTTACGAAACCCTCAAGGTACCGGTGGAAGTGCTTAAGGAGCTGGGCATGCCCGTGGTGATGTCGCGCAAGGCGGCTTACTTGCCCGAGGTGCAGGTAACCTCAGGTCGAACGAAAGAGCAATTCTTTGGATACTTCACCGAATCGCCCGTTTTACAGGCAGGTTTCAATCAAAACATCCTGGGCAAAGAATGCGGGGTGCTGATGCGCTCCAAAAGACGGGCTGTGCTCGATCAGGTACAAATCAACTTCGGTAAGTGTACTTACGATTCGGTGAATTTCAGGCTCAACGTTTATCACAAAAAAGCGGATGGTAGTTTCGAAAACATCCTCAAGCAACCCATTGTATTGTCGTTCAGCAAAATAGAACTCAAGGAAACCCTTGCCATCGATGTGAAGCCCTACAACATTGAAGTGCTTGGTGAGTTTATGGTGAGCGTTGAGTATGTACAAGATTTGGGGCCAGGCACCCTCTACTTCAAATCGAAAATGAACAAAACCAGCTACATACGTAGTACCTCGCAGGCAAACTGGGTAGAAATCCCCTTAGGATTGAGTATTGGGGTATTCGCCCAGGTGGAGCGCTAAACACAATGCTCCATTTACAGTGGAGTTGCCATAATTGTGTAGCTTTATCCCATGATTTCATTTTTGCGCTGTACCAGCCTTTGCTTGTTATTGGCTGGCAACACCTTTGCCCAAACTTTGAGCCTCAGTACGGCTCTATTACAGTTTCCTCCTACCAATGAATTAGGGCGCGATAGCCTAACTTTCACCATCACCAATACAGGTAGTCAGGCGGTACAATGCCGCTTGAGCACCTTTGAATTGTATCAACACCGCCCGTTTTGGACACCCGATTCGGTATTCAGTCTTGCTGGCGCTGGTCAACGCACTATCAAAGTGTATTTCCAGCCGCGACACAATATCCTTAACAACAGCGAGCTCATCATCCAACACAATGGCACAGGTGGCAGCTTGCGGGTTGATTTGCGTGGACAGGGAACCTACAGCAGGGCCTACTACAACGCCACTCAAGACCTCGAGGGCAATGCTTTAAGAACGGCACTCAACACCCGCACTGGGAGTCCGTATGCCTCACTCGGTTACAATACGGCCCGCATTCATATGTTCCATACCATCGACAATTGGAAGGTAAATGGTCGGCAACCAAATCATACCGAGCTCTACAAAAACGAATGCGTTTACACTGGCCGCACCATTTCGTACAACTCAGCGCTTAGTACGGGAACGCTCAACAACGCCCCTTACACCATGAATACAGAGCATACTTGGCCGCAAAGTCAGGGTGCCACCAATGAACCCATGCAAAGCGATTTGCACCATTTGTATGTAAGTGATGGTCCTACCAATTCGGCCCGTGGCAACAAACCCTTGCGCTGGGTGCCTAATCCCACCAACACCTATATGGGTGGCAGCAAGGCCGACCCCACCAATTTTGAGCCTCGCGATGTGCATAAAGCTGGTGCTGCCGCCTCTATTTTATACTTCGCTACACGTTACTATACCAATACCAGCGTGAACATGGGCTTTTTAACGGCAGGTCAGGAAAACGACTTGCGTGAGTGGCTCAAGCTTTTTCCGCCCGACAGTGTATTGCGCAAGCGGAACGACGATATTCAATCGTTTCAGCAAAACCGCAATCCATATATCGATTATCCGCAGTTGCTCGACCGCATGGACCAAGTGCGTGGGGCTGCCGCTATACCACAACTTGCTGGCATGTATGTTTCCGACACTTTGGTTCAGTTAGGCCAAGTAGCCAGTGGTGCCCAGGCGATTTACAGGGTTTACGTGGTGAATAGCGGCAATCAAGAATTACAACTGAGCAATGTGGGAACATCAGGAAGTGGTTTAGCAACCAGCGCTGCCAGCACTTTGAGCATTCCCCGTGGCGAATCGGCCCTCATTGAGCTGCAATTTACAGGCACCGGACAAAACTTTGCGGGAGCCTTGCAATTCAACACCAACATCCCCGGCCAAGCTTCGGTGAATATTCCTGTTTTCGCGGGTGCTGGCACGGGAGGCGTAAGTTTGGCTCCATTTGCGCTGCTATCGCCTTTCAGCGGTTTGGAGTTAGAGCTTTCGGGAGATACTAGTACCGTGGTTACTTTTCGCTGGCAACGTACCATCGGCTCCAATGGCAACCAGCCGCTCTACACCTTCCAATTGCGCGATGCCGGTACCCAACAAGCCATTCTTACCCTTCCGGCGCTGAACGATACCGTACTTCCTTTACCATTTGGCTTTTTGAGTAGGCAATTGCAACAAGCCGGTAACAGCGTTGGCAGTTTGGTAAATACCCAGTGGCAGGTAACGGCTACTTTGGGTGGTGGGGTTCAGCGCATCAGCAACGATACCCGCAACTTGGGTTTGCGATTAGGCGTATTTAGCAGTGTTCAGCAAATGGAAAGCACCATACGTTTGTATCCCAATCCAGCCCAGGATGCGCTTTACATCGACGGCTTTAGTGGCAACTTGGTTCATATTCAAGTGAGTAATATGCTGGGGCAAAACATGCCAGTGAGTATGACCACCGAAGGAGATCGCATGCAATTGGGACTGCAACAACTTCCCGCAGGACGGTATTTGGTTCAAATTCAAACCACCGCTGGCATTGTACAAAGCAGTTTTGTAAAAGTGTACTGATATGCTGCAATTCCTGGCCAAACTGGTGATTGGTGCTTTTGCTGTGATGATAGCTGCCTTTATATTGCCTGGTGTGCACATCCCCAATTTTATGACCGGCTTGTTGGTTACGGCTGTGCTTACCCTGCTCAACTTGGTGGTAAAGCCGTTGCTGATATTGCTCACCATTCCGGTTACGGTTTTTAGCTTTGGGTTGTTTCTACTGGTGATTAATGCCATCATCATTTTGTTGGCATCGGAGCTGGTACCTCGGTTTGAAGTGGATGGCTTTTGGCAGGCGCTGTTGTTCAGTTTGGTCTTTTCTTTTGTACATGCTTTGCTGCTGCAATTCAACCGCCGTTTGGAAGCCAAACAACGCTCATAGGCCAAAACAGGGCGTTTTTTGACATTATACGACAGGCCGCACGCAAGATGCGTCAACAAATCGAAGGCCGGCGACTTTGGCACAGCCTTTATTCATGGGGTAAGCGTAAAACAAAAACACCATGAAAAAAACCCTCATCGCAGTTCTGGGCATCGGGATGATGTTCACTGCCTGCAAAAAAGAAGACATTGCTCCTGTTCCTACCACTCCTGGTACACCGAACAATCCACCCGCTTTTACCTTACGTCAACAGATCATGGCGCAACCCTGGCAGATAATTGCCTGGAGTGCGCGCCCGGCCACCGACACTACGCAAGTAGTTGACTTTTACGAGTACTTTGTGGAAGAATGCTCTCGCGACGACCGTTTCTATTTTATGGGTAGCGACAGCTTACGCATCTCGGAGCATACGTTGGTTTGCGATGGTGGCATTCCGAACACCTATGGACAGTGGAGTTTCAACGAAACCAGCCGTCAAATGGCATTCGATTTTATGGGAGAAGGCATAGCAGGCAGCATGAGCATGCGCGGAGATACTGCCATGGCTTTGAGTTTTCCTTTCGATTTCTTCGGAGAGCAGTTCACCTCCACCCTCATATTCCGTAAACGGTAAAGCTAACTCCATCAAACCCTGCCATGAAAAAAGCCGGCCTCCATGTGGAGCCGGCTTTTTCGTTTGTTGCTGCTTTTTTATTTGATAAACAACAGTTCGCGGTACTTGGGCAAAGGCCACAAT
The DNA here is from genome assembly GCA_013824115.1 of Sphingobacteriaceae bacterium. Classification (GTDB taxonomy): domain Bacteria; phylum Bacteroidota; class Bacteroidia; order UBA7662; family UBA7662; genus PNNG01. Next base: position 71,892 of record PNNG01000019.1, read on the forward strand.
TCATCGTCTACTATCAGCTCCAGCTTGTCGGCATGGTAGCGGATTTCGTCGAAGAAGGGCTTCACCTCATCACAATAGCCGATGGAGCGCTCACGGGCATGTTCCACTTCGTTGAGGCGCTTGCGGGTGAGGCGCATGGCTTCTACCTTTTCAATGATGGTATTGATGTGCTTGCTGGTGCGTTCCAACAAGTCGAGCTGGCCTTTCGTACTTTCGGCTTTGATGCCCAACTCTTTGAGGCCCTTGAGGTTGTTCACCAACAGATTTTGGTAAGCAATGGCAGCAGGCACAATCTTGGTCAAGGCCATATCGCCAATGATGCGCGATTCGATCTGGATTTTTTTGATGTAGTCTTCCAGCAAAATCTCGTGGCGGGCTTCAATTTCACGCTTGGTGAATACGCCGGTTTTGGTGTAAAGGTCGATGGCTTTTTTGGTCATCATGGCATCCAAAGCATGTGGCGTGGTGCGTACGTTGGCCAAACCGCGTTTTTCGGCTTCCAAGCGCCATTCTTCGCCGTAACCGTTGCCTTCGAAACGGATCTTCTTGGTTTGCTTGATGTACTTCTGAATAACGGTGAGCAGGGCGGTTTCGCGGCTGTCGCCATCGCCAATGAGCTTGTCGACCTCTGCTTTAAAGTCGGTAAGGGTTTTGGCCATGGCAGTGTTGAGGGCAGTCATGGCCTGAGCGCTGTTGGCGCTTGAACCTACGGCGCGAAGCTCGAATTTGTTGCCAGTGAAGGCAAATGGCGAGGTACGGTTGCGATCGGTATTGTCGAGCAGGATTTCAGGAATGGCCTTGATGCTGTGCATGAGACTGCGCACTTCGCTCTCGTTGTGCTCAATCTTGCCTTTTTCAATTTCGTCGAGGATGCGGCTCAACTGTTCGCCCAAAAAGGCCGACATGATAGCCGGTGGGGCTTCGTTGGCACCCAAACGGTGGTCGTTAGAGGCGGAGGCGATGGCTGCGCGGATCAAATCGGCATAATCGTGAAACGCCTTGATGGTGTTTACGAAGAAAGTGAGGAACATCAGGTTGTTCTTCGGGGTTTTGCCGGGTGAGAGCAGGTTTTTACCAGTATTGGTGCTGAGCGACCAGTTGTTGTGCTTGCCCGATCCGTTTACGCCAGCAAAGGGTTTTTCGTGCAGCAATACACGGAAATGGTGGCGTTTGGCAATCTTTTCCATCAGGTCCATCAACAGCTGGTTGTGGTCAACGGCCAGGTTGATTTCTTCGAACAAAGGCGCACACTCGAACTGACCGGGAGCCACTTCGTTGTGACGGGTTTTGAGCGGGATGCCCAATCGCAGCGCTTCGTACTCCAAATCCACCATGAAGGCATGCACCCGCTCGGGGATAGAACCAAAATAGTGGTCTTCGAGCTGTTGACCACGGGCAGGTGCGTGACCGAAGAGCGAACGTCCGGCCAGCATGAGGTCGGGGCGCGCGGCAAACAAAGTGCCATCCACTAAGAAGTACTCTTGCTCAATACCAAGGGTGGGATATACTTTGGTGATGTTTTTATCGAAATACTGGGCTACCGATACGCCAGCAGCTTCTACGGCACCAATCGACTTCAGCAAGGGCGACTTGTAGTCGAGCGACTCACCGGTGTACGATACAAAGATGGTAGGGATGCAAAGCGTTTTGCCGGCGGGACCGCTGAACAAAAAGGCGGGTGAAGAAGGATCCCAGGCGGTATAACCACGGGCTTCGAAGGTATTGCGGATGCCGCCATTGGGGAAGCTCGAAGCATCGGGCTCTTGTTGTACCAGGGCACCACCACCAAAAGCTTCGATGGCTTCACCGTCGCTGTTCAGTGAAAAGAAAGCGTCGTGTTTTTCAGCAGTTGCGCCAGTGAGGGGCTGGAACCAGTGGGTGTAGTGGGTAGCCCCTTTGCTCATGGCCCAGTTTTTCATACCGGTAGCCACTTGCTGGGCAATTTCTTTGTCAACCCGCGTGCCTTTTTCAATGCATGCCATCAGGCTTTCGTACACATCTTCGGCCAAAAACTCACGCATGGATTTGCGATCGAATACGTTCTCACCAAAAATCTGCGAGATTTTGGCGGTGGGAGCTTGCACCTGGATCAGCTGACGCGTCCTTACGGTTTGCAGTGCTTCTTTGCGGATGGTTGACATATTTTTGAGAATTATGGCACAAAAGTAGGGCAATTTTTCGATTGAAAAATTAATTTATCGTATTCTTCTTAATGTTCCGGATAAAATCTTTCAAATTATATACACAAAACCCTATACTTATTATATATTGTTTTTATTAATATGTTTGCAATACTGTCGTTCCGAAATCCTTATAGCGCTTACAAACGACCTTAAACGTTTACAAACGACTACAAACGTTTAACAACCGATTTCCGCCAAGAGGTCGGTTTAGCTTTGAACATGGTTGCCTCACCTCTTCCTCGCACACACATCAGCTTCGATGGGGCGTTGAAACGCCTGCTGCGACAAAAGAGCAATTTTGTAATAACGAAGGCTTTCTGACAGAAAGCTCGGCATGGAAATAAAAATTCTACAGCAAAAACAAATCCGCCTGCGCAAGCATCTTACCACTTCAGTATCAGCCAAAATTCTTATTTTTGATTATCTAAAGTTCATTATGGCTTCGCTTTCTATTTATACTAAACTTGAAACGCTCCCGCCTGCGCTCAAAGAAGAAGCAAAGCACTTTATCAATGCCTTGCTGGAGAAGGCACACAAAAAAAATCCAGACTCAAAGTCCAAAAAACCTGTTTTTGGTAGCTTAAAAGGCAAAATTCATCTTTCGAAAGATTTTGATGCTCCCTTGGATGTCTTCAAAGATTATAGGTAATGAATTTTTTGCTGGACACACATGCATTCCTTTGGTTCCTTGAAGGCAATCAGGAACTGTCCTCAAAGGCCCGAGAAAACATTGAAAATCCGGAAAACACTAAATTTATCAGTATTGCATCCATCTGGGAGTTGGCCATTAAGACGAACCTGGGAAAGCTCCAATTAGAGGTCAGCTTAGAAGACCTCAAAGGAGCTATTATCGTCAACCATTTCGAAATTTTACCCCTCGATTTTGAACACATTATTGGACGTTCAAAGCTGCCAGATTTTCACAAAGACCCATTTGATCGCATCATCATTGCACAAGCAATGACCGAAAATTGCATAGTACTCTCTAAGGATGCTTCATTCAGCCTATACAAAGGGATTCAGCTTATTTGGTAGTGGGGGTTCAGAAAATGCATACTTGGTTTCCATTTGGCTGATGGGACAAGCCCATAATTCAATGCCCAGAACCGTACTTATTCCACCAAGCGCTTTGCCGCACTTTCAACTTCTTACCAAATAGCGTATTTTTGCGCTCATGCCGATGCGCCTCCTTCTCTCCCTTCTTTTTGTGCTCCTTTTGGCACCGGCCACCCAAGCCCAAAAACTCAAAACCAAAAAAGTACCTTACGATTTATTGGTGGTGTTCCGCGACACCTATCCTGCTGCTACCAAGGTGCAATGGCGCAAGCAATCAAACAATTTCAGGGTCGATTTTGAGCATTTAGGTCGCCAACGCAAGGTGGTTTATGGCAAAGACCTGCGTTGGATCAGCAAAGAAAGTACCGTAACAGAAGCAGAATTGCCGCTGGCTACCATCGTTACCCTCAAAGAAGAATACGGCACTTGTGTGCTCAAGCAATTGCGCTCGTTCGAAACCCAAGAACAGTTCACGCTCGAAGCGGTACTGGCTTGTCCCGATAAAAAAACCCAAACCCTCCGTTTCGACCGCAATGGTCGCCTTCAAACCAGTAAATAGCCCCTGTGGAAGATACATTGACTACCGTAGAAACCGCCCAGAAATTGGGTTTGTTGCCCGAAGAGTTCGACAAAATCTGCGAAATACTGGGCCGAACGCCCAATTTCAACGAGTTGAGCGTGTATTCGGTGATGTGGAGCGAGCACTGCTCATACAAAAACTCCATCGTTTGGCTTAAAACCCTGCCCAAAGAGGGCGAGCGCATGCTGGCCAAGGCGGGTGAAGAAAATGCGGGTCTGGTTGATATTGGCGACGGCTTGGGCTGCGCCTTCAAAATCGAATCGCACAACCACCCCTCCGCCATCGAACCTTACCAGGGTGCGGCAACAGGCGTGGGCGGCATCAACCGCGACATCTTTACCATGGGTGCCCGCCCCATCGCACAGCTCAACAGCCTGCGTTTTGGCAATTTGCAGCAAGAGCGCACCAAGTGGATCATCCGCGGGGTGGTGAAAGGCATTGGCGATTATGGCAATGCCTTTGGCGTACCTACCGTGGGCGGCGAGGTGTATTTCGACGATTGCTTTACGGTAAATCCGCTGGTGAATGCCATGTCGGTAGGCATCGTGGAGAAAGGCAAAACCGTTTCGGCCATTTCGTATGGCGTGGGCAATCCGGTTTTCATTGTGGGTTCGCATACCGGCAAAGACGGCATCCACGGGGCGGCCTTTGCCTCCAAAGACATTACCGAAGATTCGGCCGACGACCTGCCCTCGGTGCAGGTGGGCGATCCCTTCCAGGAAAAACTGCTCTTGGAGGCCACCCTCGAAGCCATCGATACAGGCGTGATCATTGGCATGCAAGATATGGGTGCCGCGGGCATCATTTGCTCGAGCTCCGAAATGTCGGCCAAGGGCGAACATGGCATGGTGATTTGGCTCGACCGCGTGCCTACCCGCCAGGCCAATATGCAGCCCTGGGAGATTTTGCTTTCTGAATCGCAGGAACGCATGCTCATTGTATGCAAAAAAGGTCAGGAAGATAAATTACTGGCCGTTTTTGAGAAGTGGGACATCAACTGCGCGCAAATTGGCGAAGTAACCGAAGGTGAGCGCTTGAAATTTTACATGCACGATGAGCTGGTAGCCGACGTGCCTGCAGAAAGCCTCGTTTTGGGCGGCGGCGCACCCGTTTACCATCGCGAATACAAGGAACCTGCTTACCTGCAGGAAATTGCGAAGTATAGAAATGAAACGGTTCCACAACCGGCCGATTTGCTGCCCGTGATGGAACACCTGGCCACGCACCCCAACCTCTGCTCTAAGAAGTGGGTGTATCAGCAATACGACAGCATGGTGGGCACCATCAACATGGGTACCAACCAACCCAGCGATGCCGCCGTGGTGGACGTACGCGGCACCGAAAAGGCCCTGGCCATGTCGGTCGACTGCAACTCGCGCTACATCTACGCCGATCCACACCAAGGCACCGCCATTGCCGTGGCCGAAGCAGCACGTAACATCGTTTGTTCGGGTGGTGAGCCCGTGGCGGTGACCAACTGTTTGAATTTTGGCAATCCTTACAATCCCGAAGTATACTGGCAATTTGTAGGCGCCATCAAAGGCATGGGCGAAGCTTGTTTAGCCCTCGGAACTCCGGTTACCGGCGGCAATGTGAGCTTCTACAACCAATCGAGCTACGAAGGTCCGGTTTACCCCTCGCCTGTGATCGGCATGGTGGGCATCCTCGACAAAAAAGAGCAGCTGCAAACCATGTATTTCAAGCAGCCCGGCGACTTGATTTATGTGCTGGGCGAGATGAACAACGACCTTGGCAGCTCGCAATACATTTACAGCTACCACGGCATCAAGCACAGCACTTGTCCGCATTTTTCGCTGGAGGCCGAGAAGCAACTACACAGCGTACTCAAGCAGCTGCGCGACCGCAACCTGGCCGAGCACATGCACGATTTGGCCGATGGTGGATTGTTCATCGCCCTCATCGAATCGGGTTTCTACAACGGCTTGGGCTTCGACATCCAAACCGAGCCAACCCTCCGCACCGACGCCTTTTTGTTTGGCGAAAGCCAGAGTCGCGCCATCATCAGCATCGACCCGATGGAGCAGCCTGTTTTGGAGAAATTGCTGTACGAATCGGGCATCCCCTTCCGCAAGTTGGGTGAGGTGACCGAGGGCGACATCCGCATCGACGGCAAGGCCTATCGCAACATCGCCCAATTCGGCCAATTGTACGACGAGGCTTTGGGCAAAATCATGGAAGGCTGATGCGCAGAAAACGTCCACTCGGGCGTTTTTTCCTCACCGTATTGCTCACCCTGCCCTTGCTTTTTACCTGCAAGGAAGAGGGAAAGAATGCCTATGTGGCCAATAAGCCCGGCAAGGTATTCATCAACGACCCGGCCGATATGGACCGCAAGGCCCGTGCAATCGACTCTTTGTTGCAAATTCAACTGCGCCGACAGGGTTTCAATGGGGCGGTACTCATTGCACACCGGGGACAAATACTGTTTGAAGGTGCCGTGGGTTTGGTGGGCCGCAAGGCCGGTGATAGTTTAACCACCGACCATTTGTTTGAGCTGGCCTCGGTGAGCAAGCAGTTTACGGCCGTGGCCATTTTACAGTTGGTTGAAAAGGGCAAGGTGAGGCTCAGCGACAGCTTGCAGCAGTATTTCCCCGATTTTCCGCACCGCGGCATCACCATACATATGCTGTTGTGCCACCGGGGAGGCCTGAGCAATTATATGTACGACCTCGACCGCTTGTGGCCCGACCACAGTGAATACCCCAACAACCAATCGATGCTGAAGCTCATCACCGAGCAGCCGCAGCAACCCTTTTTTCCGCCCGACCGCCGTTTCGACTACAACAATACCGGTTACGCACTGCTCGCTTTGATTGTAGAAAAAGTGAGCGGTATGCCTTTTCACCGCTACCTCAAAAAGCAATTGTTTGAACCTGCCGGCATGAAAACCGCCTTTTTGATGGAGGCAGGCGAAGCATTGCCCAAGTTGGCGGTGAAAGGCCACAGTGGCGGCCGTGAAATTACCCCCAACTACTTCCTCAACGGGGTGGTGGGCGACAAAGGCATTTACGCCTCGGTGAACGATTTATACGCCTGGGAAAAGGCCCTGTTCAACAACGTACTGATCAGCGAAAAAAGCATGCAAATGGCGCTGCAGCCCTACAATCCCGAACGCAAAAAGAGCAATTACGGCTACGGCTGGCGGATGTACAACCTGCCCTCGGGCAAAACCGTGCACTTCCACGGTGGCTGGTGGCGTGGTTTCAAAACGCTGTTGGTGCACCTGCCCGACGATCACACCACCATCATTGGCCTCAGCAACCGCACCAGTGGAGCTTACTTGGACAAAGCAGCCATTCTTTCGATTTTGTATGGCGGTGAGGCGGCCAATGAGGTGGAGGAGTAATTAACCGAGCATGCCCAAAAGGCGGGTAGTATGATCTGCCAAAAAATGGGGGATGTTGAGCAACCCATCATGCAGTTGCAGGTTTCGCATCGAAAAGCGGATGCGCACATCGGGTTGGAATTTTTGCTGATACACCTGCAGGCTTTTGCCTTTCACATTGTCTTCGGCTTTTACTTCGATGGGCAAAATGCGGTTTTGGTGTTGTACCAAAAAATCAACTTCTGCGAGGTTGCCCGACGTCCAATAGCGCGGTCCATTTTCGAATTGGGGCAGCAGGCTTTGGAGGATGTAATTTTCGAGGAAGGCCCCTTTGAATTCGGTAAAAAAGCGGTTGCCTTCAGTGAGGGTAGATGCCTCGAGTTTCGATAAACTGCGCAGCACGCCCACATCAAAAGCATAGAGCTTGAAGGCCTGCAGTTGGTCGTATGCCGACAGCGGCAATTTGGGCGTTTCGCTTTGGTGGATGCGGTACACCAGGCCGGCCTTTTGCAACCACAGCAGGGCATCTTCGTATTCGCGTGCCCTGGCGCCGGTTTTTACCAATTGGTACACAAATTTTTTGTTCTCACGGGCCAATTGGGCTGGCAGCGAATCCCATACATACCTGATTTTGGCCACATCGCTGCTTACCGGATGTTTGGCAAAATCGAATTCATAGGCACGCACCAAATCGGCCAGCAGGCGGTCGACCTCGGCCAAATCGTTGTTTTGCAGGTAGGCCGTTGCCACAGCCGGTAAACCGCCACAGAGGAGGTAGGTTTTGAAAGCCGCTTTCAGCGGATTAAAAAACACCTCAGGCAGGCGTTCGATGCGCTGCAATTGCTGCAGGTATTGGTGCAAGAGGGGTTGAGCCTGCTGCAAAAACTCATCGAAACTGAGAGGATAAAGGTTCAAAAACTCGGTTTTTCCTACTGGAAAGGTGTGGTCTTTGGCCAATGAAACCCCCAGCAACGAACCGGCCGCCACGAGCGGTTGTTGGGGCATGTTTTCTTCAAAATATTTGAGGCTGCCCAAGGCCGGCAAACAGGCTTGTATTTCATCGAATACCAGCAGGGTTTGCGGACCAATGGCCCGGCCATGCAGGAGCGCCAATTGGCCGATCAATTGGACCGGTGATTTGCTTTGTTCAAAAAGCTGCGCCAGGGCCGGCTGCTCGTCGAAATTGAAATAGGCCAGGTCGGCAAAATGCGTTTGACCAAACCACTTCATCAGGGCGGTTTTGCCCACTTGCCGCGCTCCATGCAACAGCAGCGGCTTGCGCTGCGGCTTGTTTTTCCAGGCCAGCAATTGGCTTTCTATGGTCCTTTGAAAACGCATGCCTCAAAGATACGTGCCAATTATGTGATTTTTATCACATTTTTCATATGAATAATGTGATTATTGTCACGTTTTTCGTGGGAATAATGTGATTTTGGATTTGGAGCGTGAATTCATTGGGTGATTAAGAAGCCAAAAAGAGGACTTTCCTTTTAATGGATTTATATCGAACAAATCTTCGCCAACAACCGAACGACAAATGACCATTGCTTGAATTGAGCAGATAAGCCTATGCCTGTTGCATTAGACCTGCACCAAAGCCACCCACCCCAACACCCACTGCCGCAAATCTTCCGGGTAAAACAAGCACAACCAAGTAGCCACCACGTACACCACCACCAAAAGCGGCCAATACCAGGGCCGGTGGTAGCCCATGGCATCGTAAGTGGCCATGATGCGGTCTTGGTTGCGGGCAATGTACCTGCGCAGCAAGGGGTAGAGGGTAAAAAAAGAAACAATCAAGCCCACATAAAAATAGTTGACTTTTTTGGGACCAATGACGAGGTAAAAGGGTGTAGCCAAATTGGTATACAACATCATGGAAAAGGCAAAATCCACCATTCCAAGCCTCATGGGCTTCTCATCAAAACCGTAGTATCGCATCATATACCAGCGGTTATAACGCCCCAAATAATAGCACAGAATTTCAAATGGCTTTTTCATGGGTGATATTTCTGTTTCTGCCCCAATATACTTCCGCCAGCTAAATTTGATTGCACTCAAAGCAATCAAGAGTTCAATGGCTATTCAATCTTAAATGCAGCTTTCGTTGAGTTGGAGTCAACTTCTAAGTATATCGTTGTCACTTTAAAAAATCCATCATACTGCTCCATTTCCTTTTCAATGATTCTCACGCCATTTTCCGATTTTACCAAAGTCCATTTTTCTTGCTTAATCAAGCTGTCCACGTTTCTAAGAAAATCATCATAACTTTCGAGATATTCATAACCAAAGTCCAATGTACCCAAATCTAAGTTATGAGTGCCTTCAAAATGTTCATGTTCAAAAATGAAAGGACGCAACCAAGCGTATTTTGTCACATCTGAAGCTCGTAAATCAACATTGTCGCAAGCAGAGCCAATCAGAATGAAAAACGAAAAAACCAGAGGAGCTCTTATCATTGGCAACAGTATAGCTTACAATACAAATATAAACTCTTGCGAATACAAATGAATGATAAAGTACAAATCGGCAAACCTGACCTCCCCCCAATAAATCGGGCTAATCTAAAATATAGTTTCGGATAACAATTTTATCAAAACAGAGGAAAAATGAAAAATTGTTGCTCTGAAAAAGTCAGAATTTACAGCTTTCCCTGATTTTGAAGCATCTTTAAAATCCAACCAGCATTAAACAAAATAAACGCTATCAGAGGGAATAGAATTGCTCCTAAACTGCTTTTGTTTTTCGCATCACTCCTTTTTAAAACCTCCTTATATTTCCCTTTGTGCACCAATATTAAATAGAAATAAACGATTAGAGAGAGCAAAAGAATTATCGAAAAGATTTTAAAATATGAGCCATAAATAGGCATTTTTTCTTTTGTAAAAAGAGTGATGGAAATAAAAAACACACCAAAATAATAAAGTTCAATAGTAAATGCTATGATTAATGCAGCACTCAATGGTGCAATATCACGATGCCCGATGCGAACCTGAAATGCATAATACTTGCAATATAAATATTCCAATGTTTTCATATGTCTACGGTTTTGTACTACCAAACCCTCTAAATCCACCTGTCGAAGCATCAAGTATAAAATAGGTTGCACTTATCCCAAAACCTATTGGACCTAAAAACGCTGCACCTGTCATGATAACATCTAAAGTTGATTTTGCTCCTACTTGCCAATCTGAACCACCATTGTAATAGTACATACCAGCATTAGCAATTGAATAAGCCGTACTTACACCAGCGCCAACTACACCAAGCCCTTTCGCATATTTCAAATAGGTTGCTCCTGTTTTTCCTAAAGTGTTGACCGTTCTCCAAGCCTGTTGGGTAGATCTTAGTTTATTAAACTGTCCCCAGGTTTGTGCAGACTTAAAATTGCTTCTTACTGCATAGTCTAGTAATTCCGTTTTAGCACCATTGCCAAGCCCAAAAGCTCCAAGTCCAGTAATAACGTCACTCACCCACCCAGGAAAACGCCCACCGCTTTGAACTTCAACTGTCGCTTTTTGAATCCATTCTTTATCGGATGACATTTCAAACCTTCGGTCATTAATATCGATAAAAAATTGTCCAGGATTCCCTTGACCCGCTCGGGCTTGTTCAATACTTATCTGATTAGGGTCATTTTGTGGGGTTCCTTTAAACCAATCCCGAATACGCTGCCAAATCGGCCAAGGTTCTAAACCAAATGGATCCCTAAAGTTCACAGGATTCGACAAGCAGTAACTGTAAGGCGTTACATGTGGATATTTGTCGGCCAGCGGGTCGGTGCTCAGCCACACCCCCAGCGA
>PNNG01000016.1 GCA_013824115.1 Sphingobacteriaceae bacterium
TTTCTTTATATGTGTTATCTAGATTTTTAGTTTATTCCTTGGCTTCGGGGAGGTTGTTTTGGAAGATGGCTTTGTCGCGATCGGCCTGTTGGTACTTTTGCTCTGTTTGTTTCTTTTCGGCTTCGGCTGCTTTTTTCTTGCTATTGCAACTGCTAATTATAAACAACATCAACATACCAGCGGCCAGTAGGAGGAGGGGGAAGAAGCGTTTCATCATGATTGGTTTTAGGTTCGACTGGTCAAATACCATTCCAAAACTAAGAGATTATTATTCATTAGTTTATTCTAAATGATAAAGTTGTTCGGTGCTCCATGCTTCAGCAGGCGCTGAGAACAACTTCTTCGTTGCTGGCCACACTTCTTGAAAAAGAGGTGAATTTCGGTAGTTTTCGAGGCTTTGTGCATTTTCCCAATGACTGTAGGTGAAGTAAATCCTGCCGTCTTTCAGTAGCTGCAAGTGCGTGCAGCCGGGGAAATTCCTGATTTGCTGGTGGTATTTTTCAAAAAGCACATCAAAGTCAGAAACGCTTTCGTCGCGAAAGGTCATTTTTACGAGGCGTACAATCATGTTTTTTCTATAAAAATAGGGTCACCCACTCTGAGGCCTAAGAGTCCAGAGGCATTGGCACCTCTCAGTGCGATTTGCAATAAATTATTGTGTCCGAAAAAGCAGGCAATTTCAGAAAGGGCTACTTCTTCGTACGAGTTCACCAATTTGGTGACTTGGTTTTCGTGGTTCAGGCGCTTTTTTAAATGAATGATGAAGTTTCCCTCTTTACCCACGAGTTTTTTGAAAATAGCGCGGTCGATATTGGTAATGAGGTTTTCATAAGAATCGACATGCAAGATGCGGCCATGCAGATTAGAACCGTTGAGGGCTGGAAGGAGAGGTGTTAATTGCTCATACTGTTCGTACGGCTGACCATACAGCTCCTCGGGTGTTCCACCTTCTATAAAAGCTTGGAGTGCCGGAAGTACGTCGCGCAAAAGGCTGAAGCTGTAGATGCTGCTTCTTCCTCCTTGTGGCACCAAAAAGGGTTTTATATGCGCATTATGTGTAATGAGTGAGCATATACCATTGTCGGGCAGCACGAAATAATGCCCTTCAAACTCAAAGAGCAGGAATTCTCCCTGATCGTTTTGGGTGGAACTTACGTCGAGCAAGTGTAAAGTGCCATCGGGAAAAAAATGGAATGCATTTTTTAGAACATAGGCGGCTTGCTGGAGGTTATATTTGCTAATATTGTGCGCCACGTCGATAAGCTGCAAACTTGGTTTCTGACGCAACAATTGGCCTTTGAGCGCCGCCACATAAGGGTCGCTCAGGCCATAGTCGGTAGTTAGGGTGACAAATTGAATCACAGGCAGCAAATGACAGGCAACAAATTTAGCTAAAAGGCACAGCCATTGGTAGAATTTACATTTAAGCTCGATCAAATCGACCCACTTGAGTTTTTTGGGGTGAACCATTTGCGGTTAAAAACCCTGCGCTCTGCATTTCCAACCTTACGCTTTACCGCCCGGGGTGAACACCTGATGGTAGGTGGAGATGCTCTTGCCATTGAACAGTTTCAATTGAAGTTTGAGCGCATCGTGGCGCATTATGCCAAGCACGACAAGCTTTCAGACGAGGATTTTGCGCTATTATTGATTGATGAAGACATCCGTTCGTTTTCACACTTGAATAGCGAGGAGCCCATTGTATTTGGTCCAAATGGTTTGGTGGTGAAGGCACGTTCGGCGAATCAGCGCCGCATGGTAGAGCTTATTGGCAGCAACGATATTCTTTTTGCGGTGGGTCCGGCCGGTTCGGGAAAAACCTATACAGCTGTGGCATTGGCAGTGCGAGCACTCAAAAACAGGGAAGTAAAGAAGATTATTCTTACCCGGCCTGCAGTGGAAGCAGGGGAGAACTTGGGCTTTTTGCCGGGCGACTTAAAAGAGAAAATCGATCCCTACTTACGGCCCTTGTATGATGCCTTGGAAGATATGCTGCCACCCGCCAAACTGGCAAAGTATGTTGAAGACAACATCATTGAAATTGCGCCATTGGCATTCATGCGCGGACGTACCCTCGACAAGGCCTTTGTGATTTTGGACGAGGCGCAAAACTGTACCGAAATGCAAATCAAAATGTTTCTGACGCGGATGGGTCCCACAGCCAAATTCATTATTACTGGTGACCTTACTCAAATTGATCTACCACGTCAACAGCGTTCGGGCTTGCCTCAAGCGCTTCGCCTGTTGCAGGGTGTGGAAGGCATTGGACAGGTGTTTTTACATGCCAATGATGTAGTGCGCCACCGTTTGGTAAAAGACATCATCAAGGCATATGATGCCCATGATGAAGCCCGACGAGAAATAGCCAAACAACAAAATTCCTGATATGGCCTTAGCCAATACCGATTTTAGCTTTCCAGGTCAAACCCGATTGTACCGCGGTAAAGTGCGTGATGTTTATCATATCGGCAATCGCTACCTGGTGATGGTAGCGAGCGACCGTATATCGGCTTTCGATGTGGTTTTACCACGTGCGATTCCGTTTAAAGGGCAAGTGCTTAACCAAACGGCCGCTCATTTTTTAAGAGCAACAGCCGATGTGGTTCCCAATTGGTTAATCGACACCCCTGACCCGAATGTGGCCATAGGCTACGCAGCCCAGCCTTTTCCTGTGGAAATGGTCATCAGAGGATACCTTGCCGGGCATGCTTGGCGAGAGTACAAAGCAGGAAAGCGCCTCTTATGTGGGGTTTCTTTGCCAGAGGGCTTGCGTGAAAACGACCGCTTACCTGTGCCTATCATTACACCCAGCACCAAAGCGCAGGAAGGGCACGATGAAGACATTACCCGCGACGAAATTTTACAGCGGGGCTTGGTTGCAGAGGCGCATTACATTCAACTGGAAAATTACACCCGCGCTCTTTTTGAAAGGGGTACCCAAATGGCTGCCGAAAAGGGTTTGATTTTGGTGGATACGAAGTATGAGTTTGGTTTGTTGGGCGAACAAGTGGTGTTGATCGACGAGGTGCATACGCCTGATTCATCGCGCTATTTTTATGCAGCGGGATATGAAGAGCGTCAGGCTGCTGGTGAGCCACAGAAGCAATTATCGAAGGAATTCGTGCGGCAATGGCTCATTGAAAATGGTTTTCAGGGAAAAGAAGGCCAGTCGGTACCCGAAATGAGTGATGCTTGGTTACACACCATCAGCAATCGATACATCGAACTGTACGAAGCCATCACTGGTAAAGTCTTTGAAAAGGCCGATACCGAGAATATAGAATCGCGTGTATTGGCAAATGTTTCTGCTGCTTTGGCAAAACTAGCTTGAGCGTTAACGAAATTTCACAAACTAGCGGGGGCAAGCTCCCTATATTTGACTTTTGACATTTATGAAGAAGAAGATGTTTTTGGCTGTACTGCTCTTGTCGGTGGCCTTGGTGGCTGAGCCGGCACATGCTCAGTTTGGAAAAAAGAAAAAGAAGAAGGAAGCCGCTGCAGCCGCAGCTGCCAATGCGTCTAAACCTGCGGAACAGGCAGGCAAGAAGCCCAGTATTGGCTCAAAAACCAAGAATACGGTTACGTTCAAAGGTTTGATGACCGTTTATCAGGATACCACTGATGGCAAAACGTATCTGCGATTGAAAAAAGACCAAATTGGTCAAGAGTATATTTATTGGAGCTATTCAGAAAATGGTTTGGCACGCGTGGGACTCAATAGGGGGGCGTTTCGCTACAATCAGGTTTTTCAAGTGAACAGGTATTTCGACCGCATTGATTTTGAAGTGCTGAATACCGGCTTTCATTTTGATCCTGAAAATCCGTTGAGCAAAAGTGCAGAGGCCAATGTGAGTCCCGCTTTGCTTTTAAGCGAAAAAATTGTGGCCGAAGATGAGAAAACAGGCGACATCTTGATAGAGGCAGGTAATCTGTTTCTTGATGAGAAATTCGATCGGGTAAAACCACCGCGACCAGAAGGGCCATTTGCCGCTGCCATGTTTGGTTTGGGAAATTTGAACAAAGCCAAGTCGAAGTATGTAAACATTCGCTCATATCCCGAAAATACCGATGTGGTGGTTGATTTGGTGTATGATAATCCAGGAGCCTCCAATCCGGGTGGAAAAGACGTGACCGACCCACGCGCTGTGACGGTACGTATCCAGCATAGTATCATTGCCATGCCTAAAAACGACTTTAAATCACGCAGGGACGATTTTAGAGTGGGGTATTTCGGACAGCAAGTAGACGATATGACCAGCACCTCGGCCACCAATTTCAAAGACGTGATTAATCGTTGGCACTTGGTAAAGAAGGATCCGAATGCAGCCGTCAGCGAGCCAGTAGAGCCCATCGTTTGGTGGGTAGAAAAAACTACTCCGGTAGAATTCAGGGAAGTGATTGTGAAGGCCGGATTGAAGTGGAATGAAGCCTTTGAGAAGGCAGGCTTTAAAAACGCTGTGCAAGTACGCATTCAGCCCGACACAGCCAGCTGGGACGCGGGTGATATCAGGTATAACGTATTGCGCTGGACTTCTTCGCCATATCCTCCTTTTGGAGGTTACGGACCTAGTTTTGTGAATCCGCGCACAGGCCAAATATTGGGTGCCGACATCATGTTGGAGTATGTATTTGTTACCAATCGCATCAAGCAAGCCGCTTTGTTCAACAATGCTGGTTTGTTGAATTTGTTTGAGCAAGATGAACACCAGCACCAGCATCATACGGCTGCTGAGGCGCATGGCTGTAAGGCGGGTCACTATCTCCAACACAATTATTTATTGGGCATGCAGTCGTTGGAATTATCAGGTGCCAGTGCCGAGCGCAAAAAGCAGTACCTAGAGGAGTCGCTTTATTACCTGGTGTTGCATGAAATGGGGCATACCCTAGGTCTGAATCACAATATGAAGGCCAGTCAACTGCACTTGCCCAAAGACCTGCACAACCGTGCGTTGACAGAATCGGTGGGGCTGGTAGGCTCGGTTATGGATTATCCTGCAGTGAATATCCATCCCGACCCAGCAAAACAAGGTCAGTACTTTACCACCAAGCCAGGTCCCTACGATTTATGGGCCATTGAATATGGTTACAGCCAGTCGCTCGACGATGCCGCTGCCGAGGAGGCCCGTTTGCAAAAGATTTTAGCAAGAAGTACCGAGCCAGCCCTCATTTTTGGCAATGATGCGGATGATATGCGCGCACCCGGCAAGGCCATCGATCCCCGTGTGAATGTAAACGACATGAGTGGCGATGCCATTTCATATAGCGTAGAGCGAATGCAAATGGTGAATAAGATGTATGGCGATTTACTTAAGAAATACAGCAAAGAAGGTCAGTCGTACCAAGAGCTATTGCAGGCTTACAGCATTTTAGGCGGTGAGGCCATGAATGCCGCCAACACCATCAGCAGGTATATTGGAGGGGTGTATGTGGAGCGGAGTGCCGTTGGACAACCCAATGCCAAGGTGCCCTTTACGCCAGTAAGTAAGTCCGATCAGCAAAGGGCGATGGCAGCACTCAATGCCTATTTGTTTGCACCCAATGCCTTTGATGCGGCGATGCCCCTTTACCAATACTTACAAATTCAGCGCAGAGGTTTCAATTTCTTCTCTCAAACGGAGGATCCGAAGATCCACCAACGCGCATCCAATATGCAGCGTTCGGTGATGGCACATGTGCTGCACCCAACCACCTTACAGCGAGTGGCCGATAGCCGACTTTATGGAAACACCTACAGCACCGCAGATTTATTCAATGAATTGACAGATGGTGTGTTTAAGGCTGATATGGGAGGAAGTGTAAATATCTTCAGGCAAAACCTGCAGCTCGATTACGTGAACAAACTTATAGAAATTGCAGGCTTGGGAGGTCGTGCATCGGGTTACGATGTGAGCAGCCAATCGCAGGCTTTGGCCCAACTGAACAAGCTGAATACACAATTGCGTGCAGCTGGTGGAGACGCAGAGACCAAAGCGCACCGCGACTACCTCAGGTTTCGTATAGAGCAAGCCATGAAAAAGTCCTAGTTATAGGAACCTTACGTGAAGAGCGCTGACATCAGCGCTCTTTTTTTTGCCCCTCGGTGGGCTGCCCTTCTGTTGTTTAGAAGCGTTTTATTTTTTTAACACGCAATGGTTTCTGTCATCTCAGGGTCAATATTTTTCTATATTTGCGGATGTTTTAAAAACCGGAAAAATTGCATTCCAACCAAACCAAGGCGCATTAATCTTGTTTTGAAGTAGTGCAATCCGGAAGAACAAGTAATCAATTGACAACCTATACGATGAAGTTTCAAAGCCTTACTGCCGTTAAGTGGCTCAGTTCTGGAGTACTTACAGTTGTTTTCGGATTTTTGGCCCTAACGGCTGTAGCACAGCCAACGGGTGCCGAATTATTCAGTAACAACTGTGCTGCTTGTCACAAAATTGATCAAGATCTTGTTGGTCCAGCCTTAAAAGGCATTTACGACCGTCGCGATGAGGCTTGGTTAATCAAGTGGATTCGCAATTCTCAAGCGGTGATCGCTTCTGGCGATCAGTACGCTGTAGATTTATACAATAAGTGGAACAAAGTGGCCATGCCGGCTTACGATTGGTCTGACGACGAAATCAAATCGGTTTTGGCCTATGTGAAGGAGCAAGAGGCTGCTTTGGCCACCCAATCTGCAGGTGGTGGCGACGGTGGTACTGCTGCTGTTGCTGCGAAAAGGGATGGCTGGGGCAACGGTCCTTTGGTGATTTTAACCATTATCATGTTGGGCGCGCTGTTGTTGTATGCTGGCCGTGTGGTTTCGGCTCGTTACAAGCTGAAAGGTGTTCGCTTGTTCAATTGGAACAACATCAATGGGGTTCTCTTCATTGTCTTTTTGGTGGTAGGTATGGCATTGGTGGCTTTCCAATTCCTGAAATACATGAAGTTTACCTTGCCAGTGGCAGCTTCAGAACATGGTGTGGTCCTCGACCAAATGTTGGCCATCACCTTCTGGATTACCTTTGTGGTATTTGTAGCTACCCATATCTTGCTTTTCGTATACGCTTTCATGTATCGCAACCAAGGAAAAGAGTCGAAAGCACTTTACTACCCCGATAACCATAAACTAGAATTCTTCTGGACGGTTATTCCAGCCGTAGTGTTGACCGTATTGGTACTGTATGGCACGAAGGTTTGGCGCGAAATCACGCAAGGTGAAATAGAAGAAAACAGGGTAGAGCTGGAGTTATTTGCTTATCAGTTTGGCTGGCAGGCGCGTTTCCCAGGTGCCGATGGCTTGTTGGGTTCGCACGACTTCCGCATGATCAGTGCAACCAACAGCATGGGTATTGATGAGATGGACCCTAATTCAAAGGATGACTTGTTGGTTCCTGAAGTGTATTTGCCAGTGAACCGCCAGGTAGTTCTTCGCTTACGTGCCCGTGATGTGATTCACTCTGCCTATCTGCCACATTTCCGTGTTCAAATGAACGTAGTTCCAGGTATGCCCACCCAATTTGTTTTCACGCCTACCATGACTACCGAGGAAATGCGTGAGAAGACGAACAATTACAACTTCAATTATGAATTGGCTTGTAATAAAATTTGCGGTGCTGCACACTTCAACATGCGTATGAAGTTTGTGGTAGTGAGTGAGGCTGAATACGAAGCATGGTTGACCAAACAACGCACTTATTTCCGCAAGGCAGAAGCACAAACAGCATCAATCAACTAAGAGATTAACGGTTCAAGAGATATGTCGCACAATCACGAACACCACCACGATCATCATCAGGAAAGCTTCATTTCGAAGTATATCTTTTCGATGGATCACAAAATGATTGCCAAGCAATACCTGATTACGGGTATGATCATGGCGGTCGTTGCAGCTCTTCTTTCACTTTTGTTCCGCTTGCAGTTAGGCTGGCCTGAGGATACTTTCCCTTGGTTAGAGTCGCTGCTGGGCGATTGGGGTAAGGGTGGACGATTGGATCCTAATTTTTACCTCGCCTTGGTAACCATGCACGGAACCTTGATGGTGTTCTTTGTACTGACTGCCGGTTTGAGCGGTACTTTTTCAAACTTGCTTATACCGTTCCAAATTGGTGCACGTGACATGGCTTCGCCTTTCATGAATATGTTGAGCTACTGGTTGTTCTTCCTGTCGAGCGTCATCATGTTGGTGTCGTTGTTCGTGGAAAGCGGTCCTGCAGCTGCCGGCTGGACGATTTATCCGCCACTGTCAGCTCTTCCGCAGGCTGTTCCCGGTTCCGGCTTGGGTATGACCTTGTGGTTGATTTCAATGACACTGTTCATTGCCTCTTCACTGATGGGCTCTTTGAACTACATTACCACCATTCTCAATATGCGTACAGTGGGCATGAAAATGACCCGCATGCCTTTGACCATTTGGTCGTTCCTCACCACCTCTATTTTAGGTGTGTTGTCATTCCCTGTATTGTTGGCTGCCGCTGTATTGTTGATTTTCGACCGCAGCTTCGGCACCAGCTTCTATTTGAGCGATATCTTTATTGCTGGTGAGGCGTTGAATCGTCAGGGTGGTTCTCCTATTTTATTCCAGCACTTATTCTGGTTCCTGGGTCACCCCGAAGTGTATATTGTATTGATGCCTGCCTTGGGTATTACATCTGAGGTAATTGCCACCAATGCCCGCAAGCCTATTTTTGGTTATCGTGCCATGGTTGGTTCATTGTTAGGTATCTCTTTCCTTTCATTCATCGTTTGGGGTCACCACATGTTCGTTACCGGTATGAATCCATTCTTAGGCAACGTATTCATGATTTTGACCCTTGTAATTGCGGTTCCATCGGCGGTGAAGACTTTCAATTACTTGGCAACCCTTTGGAAAGGCAATATCCGTTTTACGCCAGCGATGTTGTTCGCCATTGGATTGGTGTCGCTCTTTATTTCGGGTGGTTTGACTGGTATTTACCTTGGAAATGCCGCGCTCGATATCAACTTGCATGATACTTATTTTGTTGTAGCTCACTTCCACTTGGTAATGGGTTCTGCTTCGATGTTTGGCATGTTGGCGGGTGTTTACCACTGGTATCCCAAAATGTTCGGTAAGTTGATGAACGAGAAGTTAGGTTACCTGCACTTCTGGTTGACTTTTGCAGCGGTATATTTGGTATTCTTCCCCATGCACTTCATGGGCTTGGATGGTGTGCCACGCCGCTACTACAACTTCACTGGATTTGAATATATGTCGGAATGGATGGATTTGAACCGCTTTATTTCGGTATCTGCCATCCTTGGTTCTGCAGCCCAGTTGATTTTCATTTGGAACTTCTTTTACAGCATCCGCAAAGGCAAAGATGCGCCTCAGAACCCTTGGAATTCGAATACTCTCGAGTGGACCACTCCAGTGGAGCGTATCCATGGCAACTGGCCTGGAGAGATCCCTCACGTACATCGTTGGCCGTATGATTACAGCGTGCCTGGTGCACCGCAGGACTTCATTCCTCAAACCGTAAAAGACGACGATTTGCCCGAGACTTTGCGTGCACCGAAGGTGGCTCCTGCCCCTGAACATGCTACGGCAGAAGCTTCTACCACCGAAACCTTATTGTTTAGCCGTTTCTTGAATCTCTTTGGCTTGAAGCGGGCTTAATAATGAGTCAAAACGTTCGTGATTACAGCGGCCGTGAGCGCACTTTCCGTTTGGTAAGTGCGCTTACCGTCGCTGTTGTTTTTTTGTTGATCTTGATTGGCGGCATTGTGCGCAGCTCGGGGGCCGGAATGGGTTGTCCCGATTGGCCCAAGTGCTTCGACATGTGGGTTCCACCCACGGATGTAAGTGAATTGCCATCCGATTACCAAGCGATTTACGCCAAGCGCGGTTACGCTGATACTTCCTTTAACGTGGTTAAAACTTGGACAGAGTACCTGAATCGTTTGTTTGGGGTGCTTACGGGTTTGTTCATCATTGCTAATTTAATAGCTGCTTGGCGAGCCTACGGGAATGGTAGAAATAAGCGGGTGGTTTGGCTTTCTGTTTTGGGTTTGATTTTCGTATTGATTCAAGGTGGGGTAGGTGCTTTTGTTGTATTTACCAATTTGCATCAAGGCATCATCACCTTGCATTTACTGATTGCGCTATTTATTGTGTTTTTGTTGGTAGCTGCCCGCTTGTATGCCAAACCAGTCCTGGGCGAATCACAGCTTGCGGTATTGGTAAAAACACGGTGGCAAGTATTGGCCGTAGCGGGTTTGATGCTTGTGCAAATTATACTTGGCACGCAAGTGCGAGAAATGCTGGATGCTGTGAGCGAAAGCATGGGAGGTGCCGACAAAAGGGCTTGGCTTCGGTCGTTAGGACCCGTTTATGGAATTCACAAGAATTTTTGGATGGTGGTCACTGTAGGGGTAGTTTATTTGGTTTATGTACTGCAGCGTGATTTTAGCAATGCAGGCTTTAAAAACTATGGTATTTTTGCGCTGCTTTTAACCGGAGCGCAGGTGTTTACTGGTGTGGCTTTAAATCAATTTGGATTGCCCGCAGTGCCACAAGCGTTACACATTGTGTTTAGCTCATTGGCCATCACATCGCTATTTGCTTTGTGGTTGCAATTGCACCGCTCATTGCGTGCAATTTCTAAATAAGTGAGTTCTATGCATTCAACTGAAGTTTCGGCAACAGGCAATTTTGAACTCATGCAAAAAGTTAGGGATTATGCGCAGTTTATGAAGGTACGCCTGGCCTCGCTGGTAGTATTCAGCTCTGGAGTAGGTTACCTCATAGCCGCTGGTGCTGATTGGGAGTGGGGTCAATTCCTGTTATTGCTTTTGGGTGGCTTCCTAATTGTAGGTTCTAGCAACGGCATCAACCAAATCATTGAGCGCGAAAGTGACCAGTTGATGAAGCGTACACTGAATCGTCCGGTTGCAACAGGCCGCATGAGTGTGGCGGAAGGAGTAATCTTGGCATTGGCCACTGGCATTGGCGGAGTGGTAATTATTGGCTTGAGCACCAATACCTTGAGTGCTACCTTGGCTTTGATGTCGCTGTTGAGCTACGGTTTTGTTTACACGCCACTCAAGAAGATAAGTCCAATTGCGGTTTTTGTGGGTGCATTTCCTGGCGCGTTACCCATACTTATAGGTTACGCTGCATACAATGGTCATTTGAATTTAGAGGCAGGTTTATTGTTTTTGGTGCAGTTTATTTGGCAATTCCCGCATTTTTGGGCCATCGCTTGGCTGCTGCATGACGATTACGATAAAGCAGGTTTTCGATTGTTACCTACAGCCAATGAACCAGACAAGCGTTCGGCTGTACAAATTTTGTTTTACACGGTTTGTTTAATTCCAGTGAGTTTGGCGCCTTGGTGGTTTGGATTTGCCGGGCCCGTTGCGTTGGCGGTATGTTTATTCAGCGGCTTGTTGTTTTTATGGCCCGCCTGGCAACTGTACCGTACGGTAGACAAAGGCTGGGCACGCAAACTCATGTTCGCTAGTTTTGTTTACTTACCAGTAGTTCAACTGGTGTATTTATTCGATAAACTTTAAAGATGATGGAAGCAGCAATGCAAGGAAATATGGCGCCGGTAAAGAAGCGTCAGAAGCTACACCCCAAAGAATTTTTGATGTGGGTGTTTTTGGTAAGTGTATTTATGATTTTTGCCGGCTTCACTTCGGGCTACATTGTACGCAGAGCCGATGGAAATTGGGTAGAATTTGTATTGCCTGTCGGCTTTTTGTACTCCACTATTTTAGTGGTACTGAGTAGTATCAGCGCACAATGGGCTTTGATTCAAGCACGTAAAGACAATCTCGACCGGGTTAAAGTGGGAGTGGGTATAACAGCGTTGCTGGGAATTGCCTTTATATTGGCTCAGCTCAATGCTTTTAATCAACTCGTAGAAATAGGGATGTTTTTGGTAGGAAATCCGTCAGGCTCGTTTGTTTACATCATTACTGGCATACATGCTTTGCATTTGGTGAGCGCAATCATCGTGATGTTCGTTATATTTGCGAACGTATTTCGGTACCGGGTACACTCGAAAAACTTGCTGGGGATTCGTTTAGGCACGATTTATTGGCACTTTTTAGGGATTCTTTGGATATACCTATATATTTTCTTATTGATAATGAATTAATTAATACCTGAATAAACCATGGCATCTACTACTGCAATTACCGGCAAAAAGAGCATCTGGGATGGTGGCTCCGAACCTTTCGGCGCGAGCTACGGTAAACTCATGATGTGGTTTTTCCTTTTGTCTGACGCTTTCACTTTCTCTGCCCTGCTGCTTGCCTATGCAGCCATTCGTTTCAGTGCTGGCAGTTGGCCGGTTCCGGATGATGTATTTGCTGCCATTCCTTTTGTGCATGGCAATCATTATCCTTTGGTATTTGTTGGTATCATGACCTTTATACTTATCATGAGTTCAGTTACCATGGTATTGGCTGTAGAAGCTGGCCATCGCGGCGCTAAAAACGAAGTGGTTAAGTGGATGATTTGGACCATTATTGGAGGTATTGCGTTCTTGGGTTGTCAGGCTTGGGAATGGAGCCATTTACATCACGACGGTGCATGGTGGGGTAACAATCCATTTCTGAATGCTGATGGAACGGCTGGTCATGTGAATTTCACGAATTTGTTCTTTACCATCACTGGTTTTCACGGTTTCCACGTTTTCAGCGGTGTTGTGATTAACGTCATAGTTACTCTTATGGCTGCCAATGGTGTTTTCGATCGCCGAGGCACCTACGAAACCATCGAAAAAGTAGGACTTTACTGGCACTTTGTTGACCTGGTTTGGGTGTTTGTATTTACTTTCTTCTACCTCATCTAATAAAATTAAAGATATATGTCGTCTCACGAGCATACTTCAAGCTTCAATGTGAAAGATATCTGGCGCGTGTTTTTCGTGCTGTTAGCTATCACGGTAGTAGAGTTTATCATTGCATTGGCTGTGCCCGAGTCTTTCATGGCCAAGGACATCAAGAACTGGTTGTACATCATTCTGACTATCATGAAGGCCTTCTACATTGTGGCGTACTTCATGCACCTCAAATTCGAAAAAATCAATCTGATCTATAGCATTTTGTTGCCAACGGTTTTCATTTTGGGCGTCATTGCAGCCTTGATGTACGAAAGCAACTACTGGCTCGACATTCGCTAAGGCATGCTGAAAAAGTTCGGATTGCTTTTTCTGATGCTGGGTGTACCAGCTATTCTGTATCTGGTATACGTGAGCATTGCTGAGAATAATTATCAAAAGCTTCCTGTCTTCGGACCCAAGGAAGCTTTTTTTGTAACGGCCAACCAAAAAGTGGCAGATACCGCCTATCATGAATTGAGGGTATTGGAGAAGTCACTCGAACGGGTAACCAATCGGGTCAGGGTAGTGAGTGTTTTTGTTCCTGGAGATGGCAAAAACAACCGGATTCGTTACCGTCAATTGGCCCGGGTGGAGGACGTTTTTAAAGACAATCCCTTGATTTGGACAATGCATTTTCACAGTGGTGAAGACAGTTTAGCTGTGCTGGGCTGGTGCAAAGACTCGCCCAAACGCCTGAGCTATTTTGCAGGCAGTGCATTCGTTGATAGTGTAGAAAAGTCACTTTGGATTTATCAGCCCGATTGGAAAGGCATTTATCCGGATGCACAGTTACACGAATTGACTTTTTTAGTTGATAAAAAACAACGTGTTCGAGGTATGTACAAAACGGTGCTTCGCAAAGAAACCGACCGTTTGATGGAAGACATCCGTACGTTAATTGTGGAATACGCGAATACAGAACCCAAGCGTCGCCGGCGATAAACAATTTGCCCCTTTTGCGGGTTTATTTGGAGATTATCATGAAAGAAAAATTAGCACTAAGAACAATTTATATCGTATCGGCCATTGTGTTCGTTGCAGTAGTTGTCTTGTTCAATTTACCCAAACAAGAAAGTATACCTGGCTTTGTTCGGTACCTGCCAACCCTAAATGCGATTATCAACGGTACCTGTAGCGTGCTTTTGTTGGTGAGTTGGGTGATGATTGCGCGTAAGCAAGTGAAATGGCATAAATACTTGAATATTTCAGCCTTTATGCTGTCGGCACTATTTCTAGTGTCGTACATCATATTTCATGCTTTTGGAGTTGAGACCCGATATCCGGCCGATAGTCCATACCGCGGCATTTATTTATTCATTCTCATTACCCATATCATTTTGGCTGCCGGGGTTTTGCCTTTGGTGCTGCTTTCGTTTTACAGAGGGTTAACCGGACAAATTGAAAGTCACAAGCGTATTACCCAATGGGCCATGCCCATTTGGCTGTATGTAACAATAACAGGCGTGGTAGTTTATCTCATGATTTCACCTTATTACACATTTTGATATGAGGCGCTGGATTGTTGCAGTAAGTTTTTTGGCGTGCATGTCCGGGGCATCATTTTCGGTAGATGCACAGTGCCCCATGTGTAAAACCTCGTTGGAAGCCAACCGCAAAGACAGTAAAAATGCAGTAGGTAATGGCATTAATAACGGCATTCTCTACTTGCTTGCCATGCCCTTTATCATGGTAGGCGGAGTGGCCGGATTGTACATCTACCGTAATCGCAAAACGTCGTGAAGCCCGTTTCATGGGCCAAAGCTTTGGGTGAATGCCGCTGCCCACAATGCCGGCAGGGGAATATGTTTATGCATCCGGCATGGCAATTACACAAGGCTACCCGAATGCACCAAACTTGTCCACATTGCGGACTCAAATTTGAAGTGGAGCCAGGTTTTTTCTGGGGAGCCATGTATTTCAGTTATGCTTTTGGAGTAGCTATTTCAGTGATTTTTGGCGTCTTGGCCTATTGGCTCTTCGATGATCCTGAAATTTGGGTCTACATGGTGGTGATTTTTACCCCTCTTTTTCTTTTGTCTCCATTAAGCATGCGTTACAGCCGTGTTTTGATGCTGTACCTTTTTGGGGAAATTGAGTTCGAAGAAAAGGCCTGAATGCTTTGTGGATTAAGTGTATAAAGCTTCCTTGGATAAAGGGGCGATTCTACCTAAATTCGCGAAACCTTTCATATGAAGCAATTAGAGAAAGTTCCGGCGGTTGTATTGTTAGCAGACGGAGCTTTTTTTTATGGCTATGCAGCCGGAAAAATTGGTACCACCTTCGGGGAAATCTGTTTCAATACCGGCATGACCGGTTACCAGGAGATATTTACCGACCCATCGTACTTCGGACAAATTATGGTAACCACCAATGTGCACATAGGCAATTATGGCATATTGGAGACCGAAAGTGAGTCGAATCAAGTGCAAATAGCTGGTTTGGTCACCCGCAATTTTACCAATCCTTATTCCCGCCATTTAGCCGATAGTGACCTTCAGGATTACCTCATTCGCCATGGTTTGGTAGCCATTACCGATGTAGATACACGTGCCATTGTGCGTCACATTCGCAGTAAAGGTGCCATGAATGCGGTAATATCTTCCGAGACGCTCGACCTTGAAGTCCTTAAGAAGCGATTGGAAGAAGTTCCCAGCATGGAGGGATTGGAGTTGGCTTCTAAGGTAAGCACCCGCCAAATGTATGAAATGGGAGAAGGAGACGCGCCGCGCAAAGTAGCCGTACTTGACTATGGCGCCAAGCGCAATATCTTACGTTCACTTGCTGCCCGGGGTTGCAAACTACAAGTATTTCCCCACGATGCTACAGCCGAACAAGTGTTGGCCTGGCAGCCCGATGGCATTATGCTCAGTAATGGTCCCGGCGACCCAGGCGTAATGACAACGCAAATTGCGGTGGTACGCCAGCTGCTCGACAGTGGTAAACCCGTATTCGGTATTTGCCTTGGGCACCAGCTGTTAGCCAATGCTGTAGGTATCAAAACATTCAAGATGCACAATGGCCACCGAGGCATTAACCACCCGGTGAAAAACCTGCTGACTGGCAAGAGTGAGATTACCAGTCAGAACCATGGTTTTGGTGTAGACCCTGAAAGTGTAAACCAACATCCCGAAGTAGAGGTAACCCATATTAATCTCAACGACAATACTATTGAAGGCATCCGTTTGAAAAACGGCAAGGCCTTCTCTGTACAATACCATCCTGAAGCTTGTCCAGGTCCGCACGATTCACGTTACCTGTTCGACGACTTCCTTTCCATGATGCAATCTTAACTCATAAACCAACTAACATGCCTGTAATTGAAGAAATCATAGCCCGCCAGATACTGGATTCGCGTGGCAATCCTACTGTTGAAGTAGACGTAATTACCAGCGACGGATTCACCGGTCGCGCTGCTGTACCATCGGGTGCTTCAACCGGCATTCACGAAGCGGTTGAATTACGAGATGGAGACGAAAGCATGTACATTGGCAAGGGCGTAAGCAAGGCCGTTGACCATGTGAACGAACTCATTGCCGACGAACTGGTGGGCATTGATGTTTACGATCAGGACTTAATCGATGCCATCATGCTTGAGCTCGATGGTACTGCCAACAAATCTAAATTAGGTGCCAATGCCATTTTGGGCGTATCGTTGGCCGCTGCACGCGCTGCTGCTGCCTCTTGCGGCATGCCATTGTATCGCTATGTGGGTGGCTTGAATGCCAACCTGTTGCCCATTCCCATGATGAACATCCTCAATGGGGGTGCGCATGCCGACAATAGCATCGACTTCCAGGAATTCATGGTAATGCCGGTAGGTGCAGCCAGCTTTGGTGAGTCGTTGCGCATGGGCACAGAGGTATTCCACCACCTCAAGTCGGTGCTCAAGAAAAAAGGCATGAGCACCAACGTAGGTGATGAAGGTGGTTTTGCCCCCAACATCGCTTCGAACGAAGAGGCCATTGAAACCGTATTGCAGGCCATCGAAGCTGCCGGTTACAAGCCGGGTGTAGACATCTACATTGCCATGGATGCCGCCAGCACCGAGTTCTACAACGAAGAAACCGGGTTGTACACCTTCAAAAAATCAAGTGGCAAGCAGCTCAACTCTTCGGAGATGGTGTCTTACTGGACAGAATGGGTAAACAAATATCCCATCATCAGCATCGAAGACGGCCTGGCCGAGGACGATTGGGATGGCTGGGCCGCCCTCACCAAAGCCATTGGCGACAAGGTGCAGTTGGTAGGCGACGATTTGTTTGTTACCAACGTAAAGCGTTTGAAGCGTGGCATCGAAGCCGGAACCGGTAACTCCATTTTGGTAAAGGTTAATCAAATTGGTTCTTTGTCGGAAACCATTGAGGCTGTACAAACCGCTCAAGTTGCCTCTTACACCAGCGTCATGAGCCACCGTTCAGGTGAAACCGAAGACACCACCATTGCCGATTTGGCGGTGGCCTTGCGTACCGGACAAATCAAAACCGGTTCTGCTTCTCGTTCTGACCGGATTGCCAAATACAACCAGCTCCTCCGCATCGAAGAGGAATTGGGCGACAGCGCACAATTTTTGGGTAAAGCCCTCAAGTTTGTAAAATGAACCGGCTCAAAGCCCTACTGCCCTGGTTGAAGAACCGCTATGTGCTGGTGGGACTTAGTCTGCTCATTTGGATGCTCTTTTTCGATAGTCACGATTTGATTTCGCAGCTTTCGTACAAGCGGAAGTTGAACCAGCTGGAGGACAATAAGAATTTTTATCTCAGCCAGATTGATGAAGTGAAAGAAGACAAAGAGGAGTTGCTTACCAATTTGGAAAAGCTGGAGAAATTTGCCCGCGAGAAATACAAAATGAAGCGCGACGATGAAGACCTCTACATCGTCATTCGCGAAGAATAGCAAAAGCCCCCGATTTGGGGGCTTTTTTTATTGGGCAAGGTTAATCTAGTCGGGCCAAGCGATAGAAAGTGAGTCCTTTTCTTGATTTGATGGCGGTTTCTTGTTTAACCATCTTCCATCTATCATGAAAAGCGTATTTTTCTTCTGATGTGGCCTTGAGCTTAAGCTGAGCGCCGCGCATGCTGTAGGTGCCCGATACCTTTACCTTTTGGGTAGGGTGTGAAAAGTCCTGATAGGTGAAGGTTTGGTCGGCATGCAACACCAGCTTGATGTTTGAAGGATCGGTTGGTGAGACGCCAAAAGTTTTGATTACGTTGGTTTGGGCTTTCGTGGATAGTGCCATTAAGGGCATGGCCACGATACACATCAAGCAGGTTTTTAAAAAGTTGGGGTGTGTCATATATGTTGATTAAGGTTTGTAAGGGAATGCCAGGTTGAAGGCGCCGTTGGTGATTTCCATTTGCTCGCTGCCATCGGCACTGAACAAGGTACATTGTACGGTGCCTTTCAGTTGTTTTACCGGTAGGCCTTGCGGGGTGTTTTTGAATTCGGCGATGTCGGTAATGAGGAAACTGGCATTTGCTTGTTGATCGCCGAAAGCCGAGCTGAACAAGGTGCCATCTGCGCGGCGATACTGAATACGGAGCGTACCGGTTTGGAGAGGGTCGTTGAATGCGTTGCTGTTTACACGGAAGTTTACAGTACAAAAAATAGCAGGGTCATGTGTTACTTGTTTAACTACTTCGCTGCTGCACTCGTTGTTGAAGGCTCTCATGCGCACCAGATTAACATCCCCTGTGCCCAAAGCACTTACCGGTAAGTTGATTTGAACGCCTGTGTAGGTCGCGCCATTGATTTGCCACTGAACAGTGTAAGGCGCTTGCAGGCTGATGCCCATGGCATTGAATTGTACCTGGCTGTTGTTGTTGATGAGGCTGTAATGAAAATCAGCTGTACAGGAAGTATTTACTGGCGCAGCTTGAATGATTTTTTCGAGGCTGTTGTTGCAGCCGTTGGTGAAGAATGATGTGAGGCGAACCCGGTAACTGCCTGCAGGCAGCAACAGTTGGGGAGCCGCCGCCTGGGTGCTTTGGATGAGCTGCCCACTGCTGTCGCGCACTTCCCATTGGCTGGCAATGAGCTGGTTGCCTAAACCCGGGAATGATTGATTTTGCAATTGCAAGCGGAACAAATTGGAGCCAAAACTGCGAAAGAAAGGATAGGCTTTCCGCTGAAAAGTAGAGTCGGGCACCATGGGAGCTTGGGTTTCCAAGGCGGCATGGTCGCGGATAATGAATTCCCAGCTGTTTGGGCAGCCATTACAGTTGTTAGGCTGAAGGGCTGCGGTAGTTTCATATACTTGTCGCTGATCCTGCGCTACGCTCGTTTGCAGGTAGAAGTTATTGTTTCCGGCTTGCAATTGGATGGGCGTGCCGCCGAGTTCGGCTGTGAAGTAGAATTGTGGATTGCCCCGAACAGCTCCTTCCTCAAAGTCAATAGCGTGTTGACAAGCTAGCAAGCTGCCTAAGAGCCCAAAGAATATTGCTTTTTTCATGGTTGCTGGCGTTGAAAGAGGTGGTATTGCAGGCTGAACTGCCAGGGAGCGGCAGCGGGCAAAGTGTAATTGCCGCTACTTGCATTCCTGAATTGGTATTGCAAGCCAAGGCGGAAAGCCGGACTGATATCGTACTGATAGCCCAAGCCGGGTAGGAAGCGCTGCACGCTTGCCTGCGGCCAGGCAGCACGGCCATTTTCGGCTTGGATAACCGGTGTTGCATCTTGCCTTTCAATTTGTTTGTTCAGGCTATAACGCGAAAACAAGTAATGCTGGTAGCTGAGGGCGCCATATACCCGGTGTTTGCCTCTGGCATATCCGAGTTGCCATGCATTTTGCAGGGTCCAATAATCACGCAGCTCGAGGGTTTGGGTGGTGCGCTCAAAACCAAAATCATAGGTGGTTAAGGTATTCACGTAGTTCCAATTACGCAATCCTTGCTGCTGCATGCCCACGAGCCATTGTCCGTAAAGCCCATTTTCGAATTGAACAGCAGCGAAGGTACCGGCTTGCCAGTTCAAGCTTCCGGCACCTCGTTCTCCACTTACATTCCAGGTGGGTTGACTGGCGGTATACAAGCCCAGTGCCCATACAGGTGCCGATTTGGCCTGTGGTCGCTCAAAAAGGAAGGGTTCAACAGGTCTTTCGGTTGGTGATGGTTTTTCAAATGAGGTGCTCTCCAATTGGACTTTGCGTGCCATTAGATAGGAAACAAGGCCCGGCCTTTCTACCACTTCAGCTGCTGAACTTACCATGTCAGCAGCCTGGTTGTTGTGGTCAGCAGGCGTGGTGTCTCGATTTTTACCTGGCAGTGGTAAGGCAGGGGGCAGTGCAGTTGACTCATTCGTTGACGTTCCATGGCCTTTTGCAGTTGTCCAGTCAGTGCGTGTATGCGCGGTACTTTCATCCACTTCCGCCAACAGCTCGGTTGTTCGGTTAGGCTTTTCGGCAAGCGCATGTGCCAGCGCTTGCACATTGCTTTGGGGTTGTGTTTCTGCCTGCGAGGGCATGAGCATCCACCAAGCGGTTCCACCTACCAGGGCAGGCAACAGCCACAGCCACCACAGGCCTTTGCGCTTGCGTTCTTTTTGAAGCAAGGCTTGCGCCTGCTGCCAATCGGCCTCCCGGTAAGGGAAGTCGGCGCCATCGAGCAGTTCGCGTATCTTTTTATCGAAGGATTCAGCTTCCATAAGGGGTTCCCTCCATTTTTAAAATCATTTTTTGCAACACCATTCGGGCATTCATCAGGTGCCATTTCGACGTGTTTTCGCTGATGTTCAGCAGTTCACCAATTTCTCGGTGTTTGTAGCCATCCACTACATACAGGTTAAAAACCGTGGCACTCATGGGTGGTAATTGACGTATCATGGCCAGCAGCTGTTCGTAATTGAGTTGATCGCTGATATCGAAATCTTCACTGGGCGTATTCAATAAGCTGCTGTTTTCGTAATCGGCAGCGTGGTTCAAATCGCGGTATTTTTTATCGGCACGCAGCAGGTTGAGGATGAAGTTCACAGCCAAACGCTTGAGCCAAGGCTCAAAAGGCATGTTCTGATTGTACTTGTCGAGTTGCTTCAACAGGTGCATGAAAATCTGACTCAGGTAGTCGACCGCTTCCTCGCGCGATGGGGCATATCGCATGCATACCCGCATGAGGCTGCTGTACACCAGCTGGTACAACTGGTGCTGTGCCTTGGGCTTTCCTTGCAGGCACAACCGAATCAGATCGCTGTTGAGCTCCATACACAAATGCCGGAGCCACCCGCAAGGGCGACTCCGGCTGCTTCAGGGTTTGATACTTATTGGATAACTACACGTTGTGCCGCAAAGCCGTTGTTGCTGCGCAATTCTAGGAGGTAGATGCCTGCGGGAATGCCTTCGAGCGATAATTGCTTGCTGCCTTCACCTGCGGTCAACTGCCAGTCGTTGGCCAGAACCTGGCGACCGGTCATATCGAGTAGTTGGATTTGCAGCTCGCTTGCTTTTTGGCTCGACAAGGAGATGGTGAGCAAATCGCGCGCAGGATTGGGGTAAACACCGTTGAGGTTAAAGCCTGCTTGCTCAAGACTGGCTGCAATGCCCGACTGGTTTACAGTGAAGTGCAGCTGTGCGTTCGGATTGCTGCTGCTAAGAGTAAAAGGATAGGCGGTAAACGGCATGCCCATCATCTCCACATGCATTTTATAGCTCCCAAAAGCGAGGTTGTTCATGCTGTAAATGCCTTGGGTATTGGTGTGTACCGCTTTCAGCACTTGCCCTTGTAGGTTGTGTAGTTGCAGTTGTACACCCGGCATGCCTGTGCTGCCAACGATGGGCAATCCGCCTTGGTTTACACCGCCGCCAGCACCGCCTCCGCCGCCACCGGTTCCACCAGCGGCTTGAAGGGCAATGGAGATAACCACTGTGTTGCCGCCACCAAGGGTAAAGGTGCTGGCAGCCGACCAGGTGGTAGCGTTACCGAAGTAGGTGGGCACAAAGTTGGCTGCGTTGCCACTGATTAAACTGGCCAGGATGGAATAGGTGCCTGTTCCTGTCGTAGCACGGTAAAAGGAGGCAAATCCCATCGAATCGAGTGCGTAGAATGTGTCAACCGGCGTCCAAATGTTGTTTTGTACCCGAATTAAGATCAACCGCAAGGTATCGTTGATCATGGGGTTAGTGCTGGTATTGCCAGTTACGGTACCTGCAATGAAATTCTGAATGGCTCCGCCACGGGGTTGCAAAATAAGTGGGGGAAGCTGGGTGGTGCCTGCACCCACTTGTGGTATGATGGCGGCTTGGTTCACATTACGCGTGTTTCCGAACCAGGTGGTATCGAAATTGTTGAATGAGGCCGAACCAGGCGTTAGGCTAGCCGAAATGCGGTATTGCGCAATATACGGTTTGGTACGGAGGCAATAGGCCGTTGAACCGAGGCCAAGTGAGTCGTGACTGAAAATAGTGGTATCGAGTAAAAAAGCGCCAGCTACTTGTCGGTACAGTGAAATGGCTACCGTATCGCCGGCGGCCAAGGGCTGTACATTGCCGCAGAACCAACCGCCGGTAGGTGCCGGACTGTTTCCGCAGAAAAAATCGAGGTTTGCGATTGGGCTGCCTGGTGACCAAAATGCCGAATCGTACTGCGCAACACCATTGCATATGTACATGCCGGTTACAGCACCTTGCGAGGAAGCGGGATTAAAGGTGTAAAGATTGCTGAAAAAACCATTGGCATTCGTTTGAACGCTGTCCATCATGCTGGTGGCCGGATTGCCGGTGTTGATGAACAAAACCACCCATTGATTGGGAATGCCTATGGTTGTTCCAGGTATACGTACTGTGCCTTGAATGGTGACACCTTGTGCTGCGGCCTGTGTCCAAATGGCGGCAGAAAACAGGAATAGAAATAGTAATTTTTTAAACATGATTTTTAGGTTTACTTAACTCCTATACACGAACGGCTCAGGGAAGGTTGGGCGAGGGCCGGATTATTTAAGTGTTTATATTGGTTTTTTCTAATTCGATGATTTGCACTTGGCACAAATGAATTGCGCCCGTTCGTAAGCCTAAGTTAGTCGTATTTTTTATGGATACACAAACCCATAGGCAGCGGCTTTCTGGCAAAGGGAGTGTAAACAAAAAAGGAGCTGCCACCAGGCAGCTCCTTTTCAATTTTGGTTTTATTTTATTGCACCACTACCCGTTGCGTACTGCGTTTGCCGGCACTTTCAACTTCCATCAAATACAGGCCTGGAGCAACGCCATCTACCCCAAAAGGAAATTCATTGATCCCTTCGGCGAGGTCGTAGAGCTGCTGGGCAACCACACGGCCTTGCAAGTCAAGCAAACGTGCCTTTAAATGGCCAGCTTCGTTGCCTGTGAGGCGGATGTAGGCCTGGCCCCGCACCGGATTCGGGTAAATGCCCTCCAAGGTAAAGGCTTGTTGTAAGAGGCTCGCTGCAATTCCTTGGTTAGACACCGAGAAGTGGATTTGTGGGTTCGGATTAGCCGCCGTGATGCTGAATGCATAGGGCGTAAAGGCAACACCCATCATTTCCACGTGCAATTTATAATCGCTAAATGGCAATTGACTAAAATTATAGCTGCCTTGGGTGTTGGAATGGGTGGCTTTGAGCACTTGGCCGCTGCTGCTCTGCAACTGGACTTGCACCCCCGGAATCCCGGCACTTCCTGTTACAGGCAAGCCGTTTTGGTTGACGCCTCCGCCTACACCTCCGTTGCCACCGCCAGTACCGCCAGCTGCAGCCAGGCTGATGAAGGTACTGGATATGGTTCCATTTACAAGGCTAAAGGTTTGTGCTTGCGACCAAGTAGTTACATTGCCGAGGTAAGTGGGCACATAATTGGCCGAATTGCCCGACATCAAGGTAGCGAGCAGCGAAAACTGGCCGATGCGGTTCACAGGGATGTTGAAATAAGCCACACCTGCCGAGTCAATCACAAACAGGGTGTCGATAGGGGTCCAAATACCGTTTTGAACTTCAATGAGGATCAGCCTAACGGTGTCGAGCAGGCTGCCAGCTGGGCTTGTAAAGCCGCTTACGGTGCCCA
This sequence comes from Sphingobacteriaceae bacterium, assembly GCA_013824115.1. GTDB lineage: Bacteria > Bacteroidota > Bacteroidia > UBA7662 > UBA7662 > PNNG01. The sequence goes on from PNNG01000016.1 coordinate 23,818, forward strand.
TTACCCGGTTCACAGGCGTTGACACCGTGCTTTGTAAGACAATGTTGGCAATTGATCCCCCTGTAGGGACAAAAATCGATTGCGCCGAAAGCACATTGGTGGTATTACCAAACCAAGTAGGCAAATAGGTGGCGGCATTTACAGATCCCGCTGTCAAACTTGCCCTCATGCGGTAAGTGCCGTTAAATACCCGCAGGCAATAGGCAGCAAAGCCAGAGCCGGTGCTGTCGGTTATGCGGATGGTAGTGTCGGCCATGAACGCACCACCGGTCATGCGGAATAACTCCACCAAAGCGGTATCTCCGGCTGCCAAAGGAGAAATGTTACCGCATAGAAACCTGGGAGTGGGAGGGGTAGGGCTTCCGGTGCAAAACAAATGGATGGTAGTGGTCATGCTGCCCGGAAACCAAGCGGCAGAGTCAACGGCAAAGCTATTTCCGCACATTGTCTGTGCCAGGACGACCCCGCTGGTCCAACCGGGTGGTATGGTGTAAATCCGCGAAAAGTTGCCCAAAGAATCGGTTATTACTGTATCTACAAGGGCACCTGGCTGGTTGAAGTTGATGATCAATACAACCGGTTGTCCGGGTACGCCTTGCGCCGTGATGGAAGCCCGGAAACTGCCATTGACAGTCAAGGCGAGTCCTTGCGCAAATAAGGTGGAGGTGCTTAGCATCAACACCAGGAAGAGTAGTTTTTTCAACATAACGAAAGGGTTTTATTACACACCATACACCCTCTAATTGTTAAAAGTTGGGTGCTCGAACCATTTTAAAAAACCGGTACGAGCTTGGTATGTTTCGAGTAAATGAAAATCTGGATTTTATTGGGCTTTTTGGGGGCAGGATTGCTTTCAGCACAAGCACAAACGAACACCGATGTTGCTTCGCCTGAAATGTTTGCCTACGATGCGCAAAGCATCAGGTTGTTGGGTGAAGGGATGGGCTATGTGCAAGGAAATGCCGAACATGAGGCCGGTATTTTCAACCGAAAAATGCGCGGCAAACTCTTGGGTGATTCGGCAAATGCGGTTATGGAAGTTTCTGTGGTAAAGCAGCGCAAGGGTTTTTGGAATGGTTTGGGGGGCTTGGTAGTCGCCAGTGCGGGATTGGCAGCCGCGGCCAATACGCCTGTTGGACTGGTAGTTTTGGTAGGTGGTGCTGTTTGGTACGGAGTAGGTATCGTCCAATCTATGGAGGGCACCGAGCATTTTCATCGTGCCATTTGGTTACATAATCGCGAGGTGATTGTGCGAGCCAATAAGCCCCAAGGCTAGATAGAACCCCAAAACCTGCGCAACAGCCATTCGACGCCCAGTAGTGTCAAAAGTATCGCCATTAGCCACTCTAAATCAATGAGTGATTGCAAACGTTGCTCGAAATAGGATTGACTTTCCATTCCTTCTTGCGTTTGTATGGCCAGTACCAAATCATCGGTTTTTTCGATGTCGATGAGCTTTCCTCCAGTGAGGGCTGCCATTTGTGCCAGGAGGTAGTGGTTAGCTACCGTGTTTATTTTTTCTAAGTCGAGTGCACTCACCGCAAAAACGCCTTTTGCTTCCAATTTTTTATCTCCCAGGTTCACTTCTGCCTGGTAAGTGTAGTCGCCTGGAGGTAAAGCCCCTGCATTGAGGTAATAATATTGACGGTTGCGACCCATGACGAACGAATACTGTTGGCCGTTGAGGTTCTTTACACGTAACCGCACCTCCGGGTCATTCACCGCTTCGTTGGCCGCATTGAATAATTCAGCGTCGAAAACGATTTCTTCCTGCTCTTCATATAGTTTTTTGGAGCTGCGCACCTTAAAAGGGGCATTGTCTGCCGTAACCGACAAAAACTGTAAGGTTTTACGAACCAGCTCCTCCAATGTTTGGCCATTGGCGATACTGGTCTCGGCCAGTGCAAGTCCCCATTTCCAAAGCCCTTCGCCTGCCAATACAGCAGTACGTGGCGTTTCGGCGGAGTATGCCAAAAGAGGCATTCCTGTATTAAGGCTTCCTATGCGTTGAATGAGTAGTGATTGAGCTTGGCCGCCCAGCTTGTACTCGCCAAAAGGCGCATCGAGTGGTGGCAGATTGTCGAGTAGCCTGCCCAAATTCGGGTCGGAGGCAAATAAGGTAAAATCGGTAGCTGCAACGCCCTGCACTTTGTTGGTTCCACCACCTCTGCTGCTAATTTGTAAAACACTTTGCAGCTGGTTGAAAGCGAAAATTTGCGTTTGGGTTCCTACCACGTACCAAATGGGCACCTCCCAGCGCTTAAGTTGCGTCATCCATGCAACACTGTTTGGGGCCAAACTGGGTATTTGATGAAGGACTACCAGGTCGGGTTTGGAGGCTGTTTGGGGACTTTGATAAGCGTATGCCAAAGTGGTTTCGTAACGCGGATTGCCGCTGAGTGCACGGCCAATGAAGCCCAAATCGGGGTGCGGACCATTGCCTAACAACAAAATGCGGGTACGGGTATCTACCACTTCCACATAAATTTCACGCTGGTTGTTGTTCAATAGATTGGGGTCTTCGCCAGCCACCTTGGCACTTACACGGTATTTTTGAAGCCCGGCCTTTCCTGCAGGTACAGTAAAATTGGCGGTTGCAAAGCTGTTGTCGCCACGCAGCGTTAAATTTTCGCTGCCCAACTTGATAAAGCCTCCTTTTTCAAATTTTTCGAGCTCTAACTGCACCAATTGTCCACCTAGACGTGTGGCCTCCACATCAACCAGCAGGCTAAAATCGCTTTCGATGTATACCACTTGGTTGGCGCGTAAATTTTTGATACGCAGGTCACGGGTGATTGTTGTGTCACCCAAGGGAAGGGTGTAGACCGGAACCCCAAGCGCCTCGGCTGCCCTAACGGCGTCGCCACCACGGTTTTGTATGCCATCGCTCACCAGTACCACTGCGGCAAGCTGCTGTCCACCCAGGCGGTTGCCCAGTTGCTCAAAAGCTCGACTGAAATCAGTAGCGCCTTCGCTAAAATCGAAACCCAAGCTATCGCTTAACTTTTCACCGAAGCTAAACAGTCGAAAATCGGCTTTTTCGCCTATTTTTTGGGGGAGGTTCAAGCTCCACTGGCGCAACTTTTCGGCAAGCTTTCCACTGTCGGTTTGGTGCAGGAGCGAGGCGCTGTTGTCGAATACTACCGCCACTACTGGCTTTTCTACTATTTTTTTGTCGGTTTTCAGGTAAAAACCAGCGAGCAGAAGCACCAAAACAAAAATACTCAAAAACCTGAGCGCCGCTAAAACGAGGTGTTGTTGGCGGTTTTCGGTTGGCTGTTTTTTATAAAAATACAGCAACCAGGCAAAAGAAGCCGCCAGCAGCGGGGCCAGCAGCCAAAACCATCCGCCTTGTTGCGAGAGTATTTCCATCAGTTAGTTGTGCCCTAAAAATTACATTTGCAATCCACCACAAACGTTGATTACTTGTCCGGTGATATAGGCACTGGCATCCGATGCCAAGAAAATAGTCAGGTTGGCCACATCGTCGGTGCTGCCTGCACGGCCCAGTGGAATCATTTTGTTCCATTCTTCAATCACCTTGGGGTCGAGGGAGTCGGTCATTTCGGTTTGGATGAAGCCCGGAGCAATGGCATTGCAGCGGATATTGCGTGAGCCTAGCTCCTTGGCGATAGATTGGGTGAAGCCGATTACGCCTGCCTTGGAAGCGCTGTAGTTCGATTGGCCGGCGTTGCCATCACGACCCACTACCGAACTCATATTGATGATGCTGCCACGGCGGTTTTTCATCAAATGCCGCGCAGCATGTTTGGTGATGTTGTACACCGATTTGAGATTGGTATCAATCACCGCATCCCATTGTTCTTCGCCCATGCGCAACAGCAGGCCGTCTTTGGTGATGCCGGCATTATTCACGATGATTTCCAGATCGCCGAAATCAGCAATAATGGCATTGATGAGGCTTTCGGCTTCGGCATAATTGCCAGCATCCGATTTATATCCTTTGGCACGTACGCCTGCAGCCTGCAATTCGGCTTCGAGGGCACGGGCTTTTTCTTCCGATGAGAGGTAGGTGAAGGCCACATCGGCGCCTTCGGCGGCAAATTTGCGGGCAATGCCCAAACCTATGCCACGTGATGCACCTGTAATGAGGGCTACTTTTCCTTGCAATGCTTTCATGATGGGTAGTTTGCTAGCTGGCAAAGATAAGGGTGCAACTGAAGTTTTGGGGAAGGTGCTACATGAATTTTGGAACTCGGGATGATGTCATTCATCGATTTCTTCTGACTAGCTGGGGGTTGCATTCTGGTTCTTGGCTAAAGAATGGGGCTGGGGGCATTTCATGGATGGTCGTGGAAGACATTGTCATGGATTTTGGTCTTGAACCAAGAAAATGAAGTACGCGATGGAGGCTGTCTTCTTAATGGCAACCTATGAATTGCTTTAATTGGGGCTTATTTGTTCGGATGTAAGTAGAAGTGTAGCTTTAAAAAGTTTTTTAGACTATGAATTTCTTTCGGTTCGTTTTCCTCTTCACTTTGCTAGGCTTTGGTGGACAGACGATGGGGCAAGGGCTCCAAAATTTAATCAGCCAGACGCAATGGCAGTCGATGTTCCCCCAGCGAGCAGGTACCGCAGCGGGACATCCGCAAGGTTACACCAGTGATTTTTTCGCTTATGTAAAACTGCAGCAAGCCATGCAGCAAATGGCCGATTTCAGGGCAACCATTGAAACCAAAGCAGGTGTATGGGGCGAGCGCATCACCATTACCCGTTTGGGCAGCGGTCAGCAGTACCTGTATGCCGAACCCGACAACAACTGGCTACAAAGCAGTGTGCCCATCACCACCCAGGTAATCAACTTTGCCGATTTTGCCAATACCCCATCTATCAATCAAAACAAACGCGAACTGGCTGCTTTTTTAGCGAATATTTCTAAAGAAACTACAGGCGGATGGCAGTTTCCTATTGGCGGCGGCAGTTTTGGCGATTATGCTTTATGGGGATTGTATTTTGTGCATGAAGTTGGTTATACTGCGTCTAACAGCGCAGGTGCTTACTCGCAAGCACATCCACTTTATCCTCCCAATCCGAGCAAAGGCTACTACGGCAGGGGTCCCATCCAGTTATCGTGGAACTACAATTACGGACAGTTCAGTAAATTTTTGTTTAACGATGCCTCTGTTTTGCTCAACGATCCAGACTCATTGCAACGTGATGGTGTGATCGCTTTTCAATCGGCACTTTGGTTTTGGATGATGCCGCAATGTCCCAAGCCTTCGTGCCACCAGGTGATGCACGGACGCTGGGTGCCCCAGGTGGGTGCTTACAGTGCAAGCAAAATGTACCAGCAAGGTTTTGCGCATACCAACAACATCATCAACGGAGGGCTGGAGTGTCGCAGCACATCTACGCCTGCATTCACCCAAAAAGTGGTGCTTCGTTCGGGCTTGTACAAGTATTATTTGGGATTAATGGGCTTCACCCCAGCTGAAATAGCCGCCGAAGACAGCGCCCATTTCACAACCACTTGCTACGACAGTACTGGCCAATCCATGGAAAACTACCTGCAATGTGATGTATTGCCCACCACCCAAACGGCAGTGGTCCCCTTAGCGCATAGCGGCTTGAAGGCCCATCCATCTCCTTTTTCCAACCAGCTTATCATAGAAATGCCAGATGCGCAACACATGAATAGCTTGGTGATAAGGAATAGCTTGGGCCAAGTGGTTTACCAGGGTGCCCTTCAAAATAGGCTGGAACTACCAACTGCCGATTGGACTTCAGGGATTTACCTCCTTCAACTTTCAGCCGGTTCGGGCCATGTTTTCAAGATCATTAAATACTAAGTGAAAAAAACACGGAGTGACCCAACCTTATGCTTTTGAAAAGTGTATATCCTAACATTGTGTCGCATTTCATGTCGTTCAGATGCCTTGAGCACCGCTACCCTGTAGTCTTGCCCCATTTCCTTGCCACTTTCTTTTGTATTGCCTTTCTTATTACAAGTGGAAACTCCTTAGCGCAGCCCTTAAACGGCAATTACACCATTGGCGGAACAACCCCAAATTTCGCCACCATCAATGCGGCTGTTCAGCAATTAGACAGTGTAGGCATAAGCGGACCGGTTACCTTTTGGATCCGCAATGGCATTTACCCCGAAGTTTTGTTCATCGATTCGGTGAATGGATCGTCGGCGGTTAACACCATCACCTTTCGCTCGGAAAGTGGCGACAGCAGTGCGGTGGTGATCAACGGTACTACCAACAGTGTTATCGACAAAACTCTTTGGCTGAACCGTGTGGCTTATATGCGCTTTCATCAAATTACTTTCAGACAGCTGCCTTCGGTGCACAATAGAGCCGTAGTTTTTGTGGGCCGGGGGCACAACATCACCCTTTCGAATTGTGTGATTTGGGGACATTTAAGCTCTACCAGCAGTCGAACCATCACGGCACTGCAAGGGGCGTGTGACTCGAATTACTTGGTAGAAAATTGCGTCATCAGAGGTGCCTATCAAGGCCTGATTTCGGCAGGAAGCAGCTTTCCCGCGCAACAACGGCCCATTTTTAGAAACAATTATATTTTCGGCATTGCTACCGATTGTATTTATGTCGTTGGAGGGGCCTTCGCCAAGATCGCAGGTAATCGAATTGAAGCGGGTGGAGGGTCGTCAACGGCGGCTATTCTGTTGTCGGGACACAGCAGGGCCCAAATTGTGGGCAACCGCATTTCAGTGCTGAGCGGTGCGCAAAATAGCCATGGCATCCAAATCATTTCTTCAAGTGGTTGGCCCAATGAGCCGCTTTTGGTGGCCAATAATGAAATCAGCTTTACGGCTGGCGGTTCACCCATAGCCTATGGCATCAGGGCCAGTGGCTCTTACCTTCATTATGCTCACAACTCCGTACGCATGAGCGGTGGGGTGTATTCGGTGGCCCTACAATTGGAAGTAACCCACAACTGCCGCTTATTTAACAATGTGTTGGTGCATGAAGGAACTGGGACAGGCAATCACGCCTTGCATCTTTCCGTCAATTCGCAAGATGCCGTGAGCAATTATAATAACCTGTATACGGCAGGCCCCAACTTAACCCCTATCCACACCACTTTGGCCGCCTACCAAACTGCCACTGGCCGAGATTCAATGTCGGTTTCGGTGCCACCGCAATTCGTCAGCACAAGCATACTTATTCCCAACGCACCTGCCTTGATGAACAGTGGCTTGCTTTTGCCCGAAGTGCCCTTTGATATCAATGGTGTGCCACGCAATAACCCACCCGATATGGGGGCTTATGAACAGCTCACGGCTCCGGTTGTGGCGCTAGGCCCCGATACAACAGCCTGCGATTCGTTGGTCTTGAGTGTTCCTACGCAACCAGGCACGCAATGGCTGTGGAGTACGGGCGATACCCAGCGTGGTATCGTCGTCCGCAATTCTGGAACTTATTGGCTGCAAGGCACCAACAGCATAGGCGTTTCGCGCGATACGGTGGTGGTAAGCATTCTGCCTCGACCCATTTTGCAGTTGGGCTTTACGGCCGATACCCTCTGCTCCGGCACTTGTGTGACCTTACAAGCCAATGTGAGCGGTGGATCAGGTAATTTTAGCTATTCGTGGCAACCAGCCAATGGCCTGAGCAATCCACTTATTGCTAATCCGGTGGCATGTCCTGCTAGTTCAACGACCTATCGCTTGTGGCTGAATGATGCCAACGGTTGTGCAGTCTTGAGCGATTCCATCCTCATAAACGTAACGCCCGATGCCCAGCTAACGGCCGGACCAGCCGATACGGCCTGTGCTGGCGATACCATTTTCATTGAAGCCAATACCGCTTGGACTGGGGCTCAAATCAGGTGGGAACCAGCCTTGTGGATCGAAAATCCAAACGCAGCCCGCACCCGAGCCTGGCCGCCCGTTGGTACCCGCACTTTTGTGGTGCTGGCCACCCACCCCGATGGTTGCAGCGACACGGCTCAAAAAACAGTGACCATTGATCCGGTGCCATTAACACCACAGATCAGCTGGCAAAACGGCCTTTTACAGAGCTCAGCTTCTGCGGGCAATCAGTGGTTGTTCAATGATTCGGCGATAGCCGGAGCAAACAGCCAAAGCTATCAGCCCACTGTGAATGGCAATTATCAGGTACGAGTAACCAATGCGCAAACTTGCAGCAGTATTTCTGCTGTTTTCGTGCTACAACAAGTGGGCGTTCGTCCATTGGAGCCGCTCCATCTGAGCGTTTGGCCAAATCCGGCCAGCGATGTATTGCATTTGAAAGCAGACATGATAGGTGAATGGATCATCACAGACGCCGCGGGTAGGCAATTGCGCAAAGCCATTGCAGATCAATCATCCCATTCAACAACTGTAGACATCAGCCATCTAGCCGCTGGCATGTACCTGCTGCATTTTAAGGCCAGCAATGGACAAAGCCGCAGCATTCCATGGATCAAAGCCGCTTACTGATTCAGGGCAAGCGGGCCAGCATTTTTTCGAGCACCAGGTAGGTAATCGGACAAAAAGTGCTGTTTTTCAGGGTGATGCTGGGGCGCTTGAGTAGCACGTCTTCATCGGTATAAGGGAATCGCTGGCAATCAGACGGCCGCATTTCATAAATGCTGCAAGCGTTGTCGCTACCCAAGAAAGGACAAGGGGAACTTTTCACCACATAATCACCGTCTTCGTCGAGCCTTAGGTAGGTATCTATGAAAATCCCTTCGCGCATGCCCAAGCCTTTGCTGATGCGCTTGATATCGGGGGTTTTGAAGCGTGGCGAATAGTTTTTGCAGCAGGCGGCGCAACTCAAACAGTCGATTTGGGCCACCGCTTCCTTGTGCGCATCGGGCTGCGCTTTGAGGAAGGCTCTTTTATCGGTCCTCTGAAGTAACCTTTTGTAGTGCTTCTGCTGATCGAGGGCGCGTTTCTGCCAATGGCCGGGGAGGGGAGCTGTCATGATTGGGAGGTGAATTTAAGGCAAGCATGGCGTGTAGGCAAAAAAATCATTCAAATGCATTCTCCCTTGCTACTGAGTCGCGCCCTCCGATTGTTCCTATTGACTTCAGCGAATTTAGCTTTTCTTAAACCCTTGCCGCGGGGCATTTCCGTACTTTTGTGGTCGTTATGGCTTTGTTCTTCGCTACTTTCAGTGCTTTGTTTTCGGTGGTTAATCCCCTTGGAGCAATGCCGGTTTATTTGGCGCTCACGGCCAACGACAGTCCGGGCTGGCGCGAAGTACAAATCCGCAAGGCCGCCATCTACCTCGCCTGCATCCTCATCGCTTTTTTTCTCATTGGGAGCTATATTCTCGAGTTTTTTGGCATCAGCATAGAGGGATTGCGCATTGCGGGCGGCATTATCATCACCAAGTCGGGCCTTGATTTATTGCGCTCTAAATCGGAATATTCAAAAGGACGTGCCATCAACAAAAAGGTGAAGCAGGAGGCCTTGCTGAAGAACGATATCAGTTTTTCGCCCTTGGCCATGCCCATGTTGGCCGGACCAGGAAGTATTTCATTGCTCATCAGCTTGGCCTTAGAGCTGCGGCTCATTTGGGATTATTTGTTGGTGGTGGCTGCCGTACTTACCATGGCTTTTATCACCTATTTGATTTTGCGTGTATCGCCCCGTTTGGTAGGTTTCTTGGGCGAATCGGGCATCAGTGCCCTCTCACGCATGATGGGCTTTATTGTATTGGCCATTGGCATTCAGTTCATTGCCAACGGTGCTTTGCCCATGTTGAAGCAGGTAATGCAGCCTTAGGGCATGAAAAATGCCTTGGGGTAACTGATTTTCCACATGCCCCTCAGCTCCCCCAGTTTGAAATTTTGAGCCTGGTCGTTTGGGTAGCGGCTTTGAATGCTGGCCAGGGTGGCTGCGTCGATTTCGCCCTCAGCAGCATTTCCATGGCACTTTAAACAAGCTGGCTGGTTGAGCACAATGGCACCATACCAAACCATGTGGGATTCGCGCTCTTGCCATTGCGCTTTGGCTGGTTGACCGGCTGTAAGTGCTTTCTCCCAGCTTGCCAGCATGGACTTTTCTTCGGTATTGGCGGCATTGGCCACATTTCGGTACCTATTGGCCAAACGCTGCACCTTGATGCCATGCTGCTGAGCTACTGAATCGGTAATGGAAAGTGCTTTTTCGTTGCAAAATGTTACTGCCGCGGCTGTTCCTTTGGCTTTGATTTGTGCCATGAGGGTACTGCTCAAGGCTTGAAACACCTGCATGCTCAGGTATCGCGAGGTGTCCTGCAGCTGCCTGACGAAGGTAGTGCTGTCGACCTTGTCAAAAAATGGTACTTCCGTGGAGGAACTGCCTTTTTTCTCGCTTTGCTGGCATGCCACCGCAGCCATCAAAAAGCCCGCCACCAACCACCTTACCACCTGATTTTCTCCTTGTTTAGAAAAGCACCAATGCCTTGCTGGCAGTCATCGGTGGCCCGTGCTTGTGCATTGCGGTCGGCAGCCAAAGCCAGTGCCGCCTGGTAAGGCAGGTCTTGCACATCGGCCAAGAGTTGTTTGGTCATGGCAAGGGCGCTTCCCGAGCAGTTTTTGGCCATATTGACGGCAAATTGCTGCACCCTTTCCCCTATTTCATCGGCACCCACCACAAAGTTGATGAGGCCTTGGTTCAAGGCTTCGGCTGCTGTTAAAAGGTCGCCCGACAAAAGCAACTCACGGGCTTTTCCTTCGCCTATTTTCCGCGTTAGAAACACCGATACGATGGCAGGAATGAAGCCAATGCGCACCTCTGTATAGCCGAAATTGGCAGCGGGGACGGCAAAACAAAAGTCGGTAACCGTGGCCAAACCGCAGCCACCTGCTATAGCATGGCCTTCTACCTGACTAATCACCACCTTGGGGCCCGTATAAATCATTTCATACAGCTCCATGAGGTGACGCGAGTCGGCCCGGTTTTCTTCGTAAGTGTTTTTTTGCAATTGCTGCAGGTAACCCAAATCGGCACCGGCGCTAAAAACCTCGCCTTTGGCCCGTAGCACAATGATTTTACAATCGGGTGCCTCAAAAAAATGCCCAAAGGCGGCCTTGAGTTCGGTAACTAGTTCGGCATTGAAGGCATTGCGCTTTTCGGGGCGGTTAAGGACGATGTGCCCAATGCGTTCGTGGAGCTGTATTTGGAGGTACTGGTATTCCATAATGAAAGCTGAATGGCTCCTTCTTCACTAACCATCTTGATGGGTAGCTGGTGCTGAGCAGCCAATTGTTTGAGTTTCCTACAATAATAAGGCGAATTAGACGAATCGAGAAGCAGCCCTTTGAATTTGCCGAGTTGTGGAGCTAAATCACGCCAGGAGGGTTGGTTAGAAAGCAAAAGCCAATCGGCCGCGGGTAAATTTTCGTTTACCGAATGCTTGCCGCGCAGGTGTAGCAAACGGCCACCCGACCATCGCCAGAGTTTGCTCGCTGAGTCGGGTAAATGGATGGATTTACGGATGCCCAATTGGGTGAAATGAGGATGATGAGGCGCAAATGCCGTTTCGGCGGTGCTACCCCAATACCAGGCGGTTTGGCCAGTAATGATGGCGCCACTGGCTTTTCGGTTTTCGTCGTAAAGCACCAACAGGGCCTGTTGCCTATCGTTTTGCTGCTGCCACAAACTTTTGCCGAGCAGCACTGCAGCCAACAGCAAACTGACCCGTCGCCAATGGGCCGATGCATCAGTTTTCCACCAGCTCAAGCACAGCAGCAGTGCAAAAATCAGTAGTCCCGAAGCTAAATCAAGCCGAATGCCGGTGCTTACTGCCCCGGGCAATTGTTCAAAAAATTGAACCAATTGATTGAGCCAACCTATGGAAGTGCTCAGCAACCAGCCAAAAGGCGCTGCCAGCATGGGGAAGGGTGAAATCACTATCAACAACAAACAGGCGCCCAATACCGGAGCCATGGCCGGCAGTACGATGAGGTTGGTCATTAGAAAATAATTGGGAAACTGTCCGAAATAGTACAATGTGAGGGGCAAAGTGAATAGCTGCGCCGACAGGGTCACACAACTTAATTCCCAAATTTTGTACAGCCAGGGAAGAGGGATATAAACCGACCGCAACAAAATGGGTTGGAGGTATACAATGCCTGCTACTGCCGCAAACGACAATTGAAAACCAGTGTCGAGCAGCCAGTTGGGCTGGTACCAAAGCAGCAGGAGGGCCGCTGCCGAAAGGGTGTTGTACACGCCCGACTGCCGGTGAAAATGTTTGCCCAAGGCCAACATGCTACACATCAGGCTTGCCCTTGTAACTGAAGCTGATAGGCCGGTGATGGCGGCATAGGCCCACAAACAAACAAGCAAACACCCAAGAAGTACTGCTGGCTTGCGGCGGATGATTTTTCCTAGAATCGTTTGCAGCAGCACGTAGATGATGCCCACGTGTAGACCCGAAACTGCCAGCACATGTATCAAACCACTGCTGCTATAGGCCTTCACCAGTTCGCCGGGCAAAGATGAGCGGTCGCCAAGCAACAGGGCGGTGGCAAAGGCGCTGCTGGCCGCATCGGGCATGTAATGCTTGAGCCTGTTGCCTGCCTCATGTTGGAGCATTGCGGGATGGTACCAGGCAAAGCTTCCTTGTGCGGGTTGGATCAAGGAAGTGTTGCCCACATACAATTGGTAATGGATGTTTTTGCGTGACAGGTATTGCCGGTACGAAAAGCCAGCCGGATTTCGATTTTCGGGCGGATACTGCAGGTTTTGGGCCCATACCCAGCAGCGACTGCCCACCGAAAGGCCGGTTGGATTTTTGGGAAGGTAGAGGAGTAATCCTGCTTGTGCAGGCGCACTACCAGCGACATCGGCTACTGCCTGAATGCGGGCAAATACACGCTGACTTTTGGTGCGCTCGCTGGGTGCGTGCTCGAGTTGCACCAGCAGCCAGCGCTTTTGTAGTTGTTCTAAGGGCGTAGCCTGGTTTTGTGATGCGTATTGTTCGGCCCGCCACCAACCCAAAAAAAGCATGAGCATGGCAATACAAAATCCAGGTATCCACCAAGCACGGTACTGCCAACGCCAAGGGATGCGCTCCCAAAGCAAAATGGGAAGAAGCAAAAGTACCAGGGTGGGGGATATTGATAAGTCGTTCCAACCCAACTTTTGCTGGTACGTATGCAGGGCTACCCCCAAGGCCATAAAAAGCAACAGCCTGAACAAGGGTACTTGGCGCCAATCGAAAGCCGGACGCAATTTCATGCTTGAAATTAGTGAGTCAGGCTGCAGAATGAACGCTTGTATAAGGTTCTGTATATATACAAAAGGTTATACAAAGGCCTCTCGGTAAATGTTTTTTGGCTGATGAAGCAGTTAAGCGGCTGAGCAGTTAGAAATACTTCCCGAAGTAAGATTTTGAAGCAAATAGGCATTTAGCATGCAAGCCTTTATCTTCGCTACATGCCTAGCCTCAGTCTGCACCGATTTCGCATGCGTCGCCATTTGGCTGCCCGCATTGATAGGGCCTTGCAGCTGCTTCCCTTGAGCATCCGTCAAAAGGCTACACTCGTTAAGTTGATCCACGAAGGCGGTTTTTGGGTGTCGTTTGCGCTTTATTGGCTGTGGCCTGCCGCTCGTCCTGCCATTTTGGTTTTGTACCTGCTGGTGTGGGCCAGTCAGCTTTGGTTGGGCGGCTGCCTGCTCACCATCCTCGAGCGCCATTACAGCCAGCAGCGCACCACCATCATGGATCCTTGGTTGCGCTGGATGGGGCTGCCCCAAACGCATCCTTGGCGGATTAGACTGACCCTTTTTGCCAGCAGTGGTTCGTTGTTGCTGATGTTGCTTGAAAGGGCGGGGTATTTGAGTTGGTATTAATCAAGGGACGAAAAAACTGCAGCGGATTGATTATCACTTAAGCTCAATGGCTTATCTTGTGTGCGGGATTCCTGAATGTTGAATGAAGTGAAGTATCTATTAGCCATCGCCTGCGCTGTTTTTTTTCTTTGGATGGGCCATGCAACAGGTCAATCTGCCGTTACCATCCCGCCAAATGCCCGGATATTCAACATTGGCGCCGACACCAGTAACCATTTTCCCACCATACGCGCTGCTTCCTTGTTCATCGACACGGCGCGCATCACAAGGCCTTTTGTTTTTCTCTTGCGCGATTCGGTTTATCCGCTCGATACGGCCACCATCAGCTTCGGATTTGCACTAAACATGACCGATTCGGGCTCCATTATCCTGCAACCGGCCAATGGGGTGCATGTACGGTTTGAAAATCCGGCCTGGCGAAATCAGGCTGTTTTTTTATTCCCCTCGAGCTGGAATTTCAAGTTTCTCGGGCGTTCACCCGATAGCAGCGGAACCCTTACCATTGTAGATCACTCGGGTTTCGCTAAAAATGTAATCACCCTAACAGCCACCAACCAACGAGCCAACATCCGTACGGAAATTAGCTATTTATCTATTAGAGCAACCCAGGCCACGAATGGTCTTATTGCCATTAGAGGGTCCTTGATTCAAAACCAGCGCATGGTGAATTTGGTCATTGCCAACAACCGTTTTGAGGGGCTAAACCTGGGCATCTTTTTATCTCAAAATCTTCAACCATTTATTACCCAGCCACGCATAGTCAACAACCACTTTGGAGGAAATCCCTCGAACTACCTGCCAATGTCGGGAGCCATTTTCATGGGTTCGGGCACCAGCGCCGAAATCGTAGGAAACACCATTGCTTATGTAAGAAACCCCACTGAATTTAGAGGGATTTTTCTTTCAGGCACTTCTGCAACCATAGAATCCAATCGCATTCACCACATACAAGTTACAGGCAGCGCTGAAGTAATGGGAATAAGCACTCAATTAGGCGCCAATGCCGTGCTTATCAATAATGTAATCCATTCCTTCAGCTCAGTAAACGCTAGCATCTTTAATGGAATAATGGCCATTTCATCAGGTGGAGGGCCCATATCCATGTACAACAACACCATTAGCTTGTCTGATACGGGAACCTCACTGTATGCAGACATGTTCGCTGTCAGGTTTTTGTCGGAGAATGGCCTGCATGCAGTGGTCAATAACATCATCGAGTTAAAAACAAGGCCACAGAATACGGGTCGCGTCTTTGTGTACAGCTCGAACAACCAGTTTGATATGGCCCGCACGGCCCTAAATCCGAACCACAATGTATACCTGGTGCCCAAAAGTGCTACCAGTGGCATAGGAGATGGTAATCCGAATCATGTTTCTTTTCAACTGTGGCGAAATGGATTGCAACAGCATCATTGGAACAAGGAGAGTGTTTCTTTTGCCGATAGTAACCGCCTTTTTAGTTTGATTCTACAACCCAATGGGACATTGGTACCTAACAGCCTTTTGGCCAATCGCATCAATGATATGGGAATGCCAGTTAATGGTATCCTTGGTCGACCTCTGTTCGACCTAAATGGCCAGCTGAGACCAGCTTTTGGAGGCATTCGGCCCGATCCGGGAGCTTTTGAATTTCATGCCGCCAACAGCCGAGATGTTGATCAGCCAATGGCACAAGCGGTTCAAAGCAATTTAAATGAATTGAACTACCATGCGCAAACCAGAACATTAACCGTAGCGGTTTCCGACACAAGTTCGGGCGTCAAAAGTGTTCAAATAAGCATTAACTGCAACGATTCGGTCAGGCTGCTGCAGATGACAAGGGTGGCTGGAACTGCCTATCAAGGTCAATGGCAATTAAGCCTGCCATTTGTTTTGGGTCGCACTTGCAGTGCCGATTTATGGGTCACCGACAGCACCGATAACCGCATCACGCAAATGTTGGCCTATGGCTGGGAAGATGCTCGTTTATCGGTACAAGTAAAGGGCGATACCTTGCTTACCCAAGCCGATTCGGCCCGTTTTACTGCCAGCAGTCCACAGCGTTATCCTTTGAAGTTCACCGAGCTCATGTTTTTCAGAACTGGAAATGGTGCACCTGCTTCTTTGCCGGCACATCTTCCGGCCGATCTGAGTTTCGCCCTTGAGATAACCAATATGGGCAACGACACGCTTTCGTTGGCAGGCGTAACCATAAAAGCTTGGTATCAATACAACGTTGCTCACAGCTGTATTTTACCTGCAGGGGCACGGTTAAATCCCAAAGAATCGTTGGTGGTGGGCAGGAGCAGCACGGCGCAAAGCCCGGGATTTTATGCTTTAGAATTAGATACCATCAGAGGTTATCGATGGTGGGTGGGGAGCGAGCTTGAAATGTATGATGCCGACGGCCATTTGCTCGATTACCTGCCCATGAACTTCCAAACCAACAATCCGGCATTTGCGCAGGCATGGCAAGGCATCGGATTGCTAATGGGCGGCATTGTAGGAGCTGGCTTGGTACATTGGGACTTGAATCATGAAAGGGCCTGGCAGCTGTACGACAGATTCACACCCAGCTTGGGCACCAATCACCTGGCATCATTGCGGACCGATAGCTTGCGCTGGCAATGGCAGGGAGATGTTTCGGGCAATAAGGCAGATGTGGTTGCCGTTCCCCGCGCAGCCGGTTTGTATCAAGCCCAACTTAACTTGCTTGCCGGTACAGCCCATCAATCAGACACGATCCATTGGCGGGTTTCAGGAGCGGGAGCTTTCGATTTTATGGCACCTGAAATGAAGGGCTTGCGATTATCTCAGCGATTCCACGAAAGTTGTGTACAGGAACAGCGCTATATCGACCTTCAGATGGTAGATACCGCAGACGGTTCAGGAATTGCCAATGTTCAAGCCATTTTGATTTCCAATGGCCTCAATACCGTTGTTCCTGCCATGCTCGATTCGGGAAACGCCTTTGCAGGCAATTACCGGGTTGTTGTGCCTGCTCTTCCCAGGAATGAAAATCATCAACTGGCAGTAGTTGCCACCGATAGTACGGGAAACCGCAGCGATACCACTTATTCCATCGGCTTCAGCGGGCGCCGTCATCAATTTTTTGGTTTGGGGGGAGATACTGCCTTGAATTACGGAGAACGTGTGATCAGGAGCATCAAGGCATTTTCTGCCAACAGGAGTACGCTTCAATTAACAGAGTTTGTGTTTCAATTCGGTGGGGCAGGTAGCCAACTCACCTCAAGTCTCCCTGCGGGCTTAACAAATTTGAACGGCCAGCACGATGTTGTACGGATAACCAATCTAGGCAGCGATACGGTGCACACGGCTGGTATTGTTTTAAACTACTTTGCCTCCACCAGCAGCTTTAGGCGGGCTTTACCGCAGGTGCTTTTGGGTCCTGGTCAAGACCTCTACCTCGTTTTTGGGCCAGGAATTCCGACTTCTGTTGCCGACCGGGTCTATGTCATTTCGGAAAATGGTTTTTTTGCTACCGGAAACAGCGGCGCCTTGTTGTTGTCTGATACTTTGAGTGAATTTTTTTTGTCGGCCATTGTTTTGAATGGCTATCAGCTACCAGCTAACATACAAATTCCGGCGCATATTTGGAGCGGTGTTTCTTCAGTGACTGGCATTTCTGCCGGCATTTTCAGAATAAATCTGCAAGCCGGAGCTTTGGCCTGGCTTCCCACAACAAGCCAACAGCCAACTCGATTGGGCACAGCCGTTCCTTTGGTTGTTTTCGTTCCTTTGGTTTGGCAAAAAGACGGGCAGGTCATTGCACAAGGCGATAGCATCAACCTCTTGGCAACCAGTTCTGGTTGGATCACAGTCACAAGTCCAACCATTCCTTGTGCAGCAGCCGATAGCATGAGACTTACCGTATGGGGCGGCGATAATGAAGCCGATTTGGCCATTGAAAGCTTACTTATGCCACCCATATGGAGCAGCAATGCCACCATTCAGCCAAGTATTCGCTTGGTGAATTTTTCAGCCGAAAGTGTTTCACGTATCGGACTCCAGGTATTTTGGAATCAGCAGTTGGTATCGTCCGATTTTATTCAAACCACTTTGATGGGCGGAGATACGCTTGCATTTACTTTCAACCAAGGGATCGATCTTTCTGATTCTCTGTCGGGAAGGCTGTTGTGCATCAGGCACCTGTGGGCTTTTGACCCAGTGAGCGGGAACAACGAAAAATGCATCGACATCGGTGCCATTTTGGGTGTAAATAGTCCCGAAACGCGCTCACTGCACGTTTATCCAAATCCCGCCCAAAATGTGCTGAACATACAGTTGCAGATAGCTGCCGCACGGGTGCGTGGCTGGCAAGTATACGATCAGCTAGGCAGGCAAGTGTTGCAAGCCGCCGAAGTTGTGAGCAATGGTGAGCAGCTGCAATTAGCTACGGCAAACTTGGCCAATGGCCATTATCTCTTAGTGGCCAAAAGCGATCAAGCCATTTGGCAGGCTAGATTTGTGGTGAGGCACTGATCTATTCTGCTTTTAACGAATGGGTTGTTGGTACACACACTTAAAATGCGGGATATTCGCCTCCCAAAAACGCTCTCCTTCGGGCAAAAAGCTGTTTTTGCGGTAAAACTCCAAGGCGTGCTCCTGGGCATGGAGGTAAATGGGGCGGCCATCGCGCGGAATCAAGGCTAACATGCCCCGCAGTACTTCTTGTCCGTACCCTTTTCCACGTGCCTCGGCCAATACAGCCATGCGTTCTACCTTCCAACCCTTGTCGGTGCTGCGGAAACGCCCGGTAGCCACACCAATACCTGCCACTTTCAACAAAAAGTGCCTTGAGCTGCTTTCATATTCGTCGTATTCTTCTTCCGGATCTACCTGCTGCTCCTCCACAAATACCACCCGGCGGATGGCAAAAACTTCGTTGAGCGACTGGCTGTCGGTGATTTCGGAGAACTCCACAGCGGGTTGATTTTCGTGAATGGCGGTCATGCGTTTTTTGCTTAGTTTTGTCGCTTCCAAATTAACCCAATAATAACTGCTCGTTATGGCAAATCAAAAAATAGTGGAAGCTTTGGGCGCTCAGGCCGATTACCTGTTGGGCCATACCTCCAAAACCATCAGCAAAGAAATGTTGCACGCTCCGGGTGGCGATTTTGTAGATCGCATTTGGGCGGCTTCTAACCGCAATAACCAAACCCTGCGCAGCATGCAGGCCCTGTACGACAATGGCCGTTTGGCTGGTACAGGCTATTTGAGCATTTTGCCAGTTGACCAGGGCATCGAACACTCTGCCGGTGCTTCGTTCGCTCCCAATCCCATTTATTTCGACAGCGAAAACATCGTGAAGCTGGCCATCGAGTCGGGTTGCAATGCAGTGGCTTCTACCTTTGGCGTTTTGGCCTCGGTATCGCGTAAATACGCACACAAAATCCCGTTCGTGGTGAAAATCAACCACAATGAGTTTTTGAGCTACCCCAACAAGTACGACCAAATCATGTTTGGCTCTATCAAAGAAGCCTGGGAAATGGGTGCCGTGGCCGTGGGCGCTACCATTTATTTTGGTTCAGCCGAATCGGGCCGCCAAATCATTGAGGTGTCTAAAGCCTTTGAAATGGCACATGCGCTGGGCATGACCACCATTTTGTGGTGCTACACCCGCAACAACGGCTTCAAAGTAGATGGGGTTGATTACCACACTTCGGCCGACCTCTCGTCGCAGGCCAACCACCTGGGCGTAACCATCCAGGCCGACATCATCAAACAAAAACTTCCCACCAACAACGGCGGTTACCTGGCTACCAAGCACGGCAAAACCCACCCCAAGGTGTACAGCGAATTGACTAGCGACCACCCCATCGATTTGTGCCGCTACCAGGTAGCCAACTGCTACATGGGCCGTGCTGGTTTGATCAACTCAGGTGGTGAATCAAAGGGCGAAAGCGATTTGGCAGAAGCCGTAGCAACCGCCGTGATCAACAAGCGCGCAGGTGGTACCGGTCTCATCCTGGGCCGCAAAGCCTTCCAGCGCCCCATGAATGAGGGTGTAACGTTGCTGAATACCATTCAGGACGTTTACCTCGACAATAGCATAGACTTAGCATAACCTAAATACAACCGAATGGCTTGGTTTAAGCGTTCCACCGCTGGGGTGACTACCAGCACCGATGAAAAACTCGACGTCCCCGACGGCCTGTGGTTCAAATGCCCTTCGTGCAAAACGTCTTTGCTGTCGAAAGACCTCAAGGAGAACAAATTCGTTTGCACCCAGTGTAACTACCACTGCCGCATTGGCTCGGCCGAGTATTTCGAAATCATTTTCGACGAAAACCAATTCGAAGAGCTCGATGCCAACATGACCTCGGGCGACCCATTGAATTTCACCGACACCAAGGCGTACAAAGACCGCTTGAAGGCTACCATTGCCAAAACCGGTTTGAAAGACGCCATCCGTTCGGCGGTAGGCAACGTAGAAGGACTGCCGTTGGTGGTGAGCTGCATGGATTTCGACTTCATAGGCGGATCGATGGGCTCGGTGATGGGCGAAAAAATTGCCCGCGCCATCGACAAAGCCCGCGAACTCAAGTGTCCGGTAATGGTGATCAGCAAATCGGGTGGGGCACGCATGATGGAAGCTGCTTTTTCGCTCATGCAAATGGCCAAAACCTCGGCCAAGCTGGCCCAGGCCGGACAAGAAGGCGTGCCTTACATTTCGCTCATGACCGACCCAACCACCGGCGGGGTTACAGCTTCGTTTGCCATGTTGGGCGACTTTAACCTGGCCGAACCCAATGCCTTGATTGGTTTTGCCGGTCCCCGCGTGATCAAAGAAACCATCAAAAAAGACCTGCCCAAGGGCTTCCAGTCGGCCGAATCGGTGATGGAAACCGGTTTTATCGACTTCATTGTCGACCGCAAGGAGCTCAAGCCCACCCTGGCCAAGCTGCTGCGGTTGATGGCGAATTAAAGTATGAATAATGCAAAAAGCCCCGGAAACGGGGCTTTTTGCATTTATTGCTTCACCAGCTTGCGGTAAGTAACCACCCACCAAGTAAGTAGCGTAAAAAACAGAAAAGCCCCCTTGTATGAACAAGGGGGCCGGTGAATGGTGGAAGTACCTTTACTGCGGACTCACCAATGGCCTTTTAAAATGGAAACGACCAGTTACAAGGCAGGAATCAGGCACGTCGGCAGGATTCCGATCATCACCTGGCAATTTCATGCGAAAGGTCCCCTTGATTTCGTAATCCACATTGCTGGTGCCGCGGAATTCTTCAAAAACCACTTCTGAAAATCCATCTGGAGCAAGGTTATGCACTGTATAGGAATAGCCTTTTAATGTGCCTTGAGGATTGAAGTAAATAGTAGAGGTAGTTACCCCTATATTGAAGTAGTCACAAGAATCGCGGAATATAGGAAAACGCTTTTGAGCTGGCCAGGCTTCTAGATTACATAAATCGAGGCGTACAGAAACGTAATACTCCGAGTCTTCTGTATCACCTTGTATAAAGGCATTCTTTCCAGGAGTTCCGCTGTTATTAACGATACTCAATGAGTGGGTTTTGCCATTAACTTCGATTTCAAAAATGTCTTTATGGCGTTTCTGTACCTCTTTTTCACATGCCGTTAAAAAGGGTAGGCTTAGCACAACCAGCCATAATTTGCTGTTAGCATTGCGGAGTTGACTTAATATTTGATCCATAAGGCATTTTGTTTATGGTTGGCGAACACAATGGTGATGTGATATGCTCCTGCGGGTTCAAGCTGATTGAAAGATGAAAATGAAATCCCATACCATCAAAACTAATCACTGAACACTAACCAGCCAAAACATTTGACGATTATATTTTCAGGTGTGCTTCCCAATTTGGCAAAGCAAAGTAAAGTCCCATCAAAACGCCTCGTGGGGTGATGTCTTGTCCCGAATGTGTGAATGCCATTCGCCACCATACATTCATGCATATGGGAAGCGGTTTGCTTTTCGCCTTTCCTTGCATTCCTTTTCAGAAAACTTTGTTTGCAACAAATTGGTATCTTTGAAAAAAGACGCCATGAAAACCCTTGTCCTAAACGTGGAAGAAAGTAAGTTAGATGCCTTCTTGGGCTTTCTCAAGAGCTTGGATTATGTCTCGATTGCAGACCAGGAAAATTGGTTGGATGAAAAGTCATTGATTGAAAAGCGGTTGGGCGACTTAAAACAGGGTAAGGAGCCTATTTTTCTTTGGGATGATGTCAAAGATATAGCCTTTCACAAAGGGTGAAGTATACGGTTTACATCACCTCCAGCGCTTTAACAGATATCCGCACTGCTGTTAGCTGGTATGTTGCGAAAAGCGCTAGTGCGGCACGTCAATTCGAGCATGAAGTAAAGGAAGCTTTAGATGCCATCCATTCGAATCCTTATGTGTTCCAAGAGCGTTATTCGGAAGTTCGGGTTTCTTTTCTCACGCGCTTTCCATATGGTGTCTTTTACACAGTTGTTCATGAGAGGATTGTAATCTTGGCGGTTATTCATAGTTCACAATCACCGGAGCGCTGGCCAAAGCCGCAATTGTAATCCTATTTTTCACCGCCTCTTGGAAATTAATTTTTCTTGCCGTACATTTGCAGACTCGTTTAGAAACAAGGAAAAACACAATAAGATGCATCTCGATACCGCTCAAAAGCAAGAGATTTATAAGAAGTATGGTAAAGGCGCTCAGGACACAGGTTCTGCAGAAAGCCAAATCGCGCAATTCACAGAGCGCATTGCATACCTTACGGGCCACCTCAAGAGTAACCGCAAAGACTTTTCTACCCAGCAAGCTCTTATCAAGCTGGTAGGTAAGCGTCGCGATCTGCTGACCTATCTGCAGAAAAACGACATCTTGCGTTACCGCGCTATTCTCGAAAAACTGAACCTGCGTAAGTGATTAGCAGGTGATTACCAAAAACAAGGCGATGTATTACACATTCGCCTTTTTTACTTTATACTAGCTGCAATAAAAGAAAGATTGAGAGGAAAAAAATGAAACCAACTCCTGTTAGCAAAACCATCGATTTAGGCGATGGCAGGAACATCACCATCGAAACCGGATTACTGGCCAAGCAGGCCGACGGTGCGGTGGTAGTACGCATGGGCGACACCATGTTGCTCGCCACCGTGGTATCAGCACGCGAAGCCAAAGAAGACGTTGACTTCATGCCGCTGACCGTAGATTACCAAGAAAAATTTGCCTCTACCGGTAAAATCCCCGGAGGCTTCCTCAAGCGCGAAGGCCGTTTGAGCGATTACGAAATTTTGATCAGCCGCCTCATCGACCGGGCTTTGCGTCCGCTCTTCCCTGAGGACTACCATGCCGATACCCAGGTGCAGGTGACACTCATCAGCGCCGACAAAGATATTTATCCCGATGCCCTCGCCGGTTTGGCCGCTTCGGCAGCCCTGGCCGTTTCAGATGTGCCTTTCAACGGTCCCATCTCCGAAGTACGCGTGGCCCGCATCAACGGTGAATTCCGCATCAACCCCACCATCAGCGAAATGGCTGGTGCCGACATCGACATCATGTTGGCTGCCACCCTCGAGAACGTGATGATGGTAGAAGGCGAAGCGAAAGAATGTTCAGAAGCCGAATTGGCCGAAGCCATCCGCATTGGCCACGAAGCCATTAAAAAGCAGTGTCAGGCCCAGCTCGATCTCCGTGCTGCCGTTGGCGTAACCCCACGCACCTACAACCACGAGCGTTCGAAGCCCGAATTGCAGGCGGCGGTAGAAGCCTTCTGCTACGACAAAGTATATGCTGTTGCCAAATCGGGCGCTCCCAAGCACGAGCGTGCCGCTGGCTTTAAGCAAGTGCTCGACGAGTTTATTGCCAGCCTGGGCGAAGGTGCTGAGCTAGACAAGTTTTTGGTGAAGAAGTATTTCCACGATGTGGAGTACCGCGCCATGCGCAACATGATCCTCGATGAGGAGCGTCGCCTCGACGGCCGCAAACTCAACGAAATCCGCCCCATTTGGTGCGAAGTAGGCTATTTGCCCAGCACCCACGGTTCGGCGGTATTCACCCGCGGCGAAACCCAGTCGCTCACTTCGGTGACCCTGGGCTCCAAAGAAGACGAGCAGATGTTGGATGGCGCCATGTTCTCGGGTTACAACCAGTTCATGTTGCACTACAACTTCCCATCGTTCTCTACGGGCGAAACACGTCCGAACCGCGGTCCCGGCCGTCGTGAAATTGGTCACGGCAACCTGGCCATGCGTTCACTCAAGCAAGTATTGCCTCCGGCCGAAGAATGTCCCTACACCATCCGCATCGTGAGCGACATCCTCGAGTCGAACGGTTCTTCATCTATGGCCACCGTTTGTGCCGGTACCCTGGCGCTCATGGATGCCGGTGTGCAAATCAAGGCGCCTGTTTCGGGTATTGCCATGGGTTTGGTAACCGACGGCAAGCGCTTCAAGGTATTGAGCGACATCCTCGGCGACGAAGACCACCTCGGTGACATGGACTTCAAACTCACCGGTACTGTAAACGGTATCACCGGTTGTCAGATGGACATCAAAATCGACGGCCTTCCTTATGAAGTGCTGTTGCAAGCTCTCAAGCAAGCCGGCGAAGGCCGTGCCCACATCTTGGGTGAAATGAACAAAACCTTGGTTGCGCCACGCGAAGATTACCGCGAGCACGTACCACGGATTACCCAGCTCAAGATCGACCGCGAGTTCATTGGTGCCGTAATCGGACCTGGTGGCAAAATCATCCAGGAAATCCAGCGCGAAACCAATTCAACAGTCAGCATCGAAGAAAAGGGCGAATTTGGCTTCGTACAAATTTACACCAACGACAAGGCAGGTATGGATGCCGCTGTTAAGCGCATCAAAGGCATTGCCGCCAAGGCCGAAGTAGGCATGGTGTACAAAGGCAAAGTGCGCAGCATCATGCCATTTGGCGCTTTCGTAGAGTTCTTGCCCGGCAAAGACGGTTTGCTCCACATCAGCGAAATCAGCTGGGAGCGCCTCGAAACCATGGACGGCATCTACAAAGAAGGCGACCAGGTAGAGGTGAAGTTGGTAGAGGTTGATCCGAAGACGGGCAAGTTCCGTTTGTCGGCCAAGGCCCTGCTGCCACGTCCCGAAGGCATGCCTGAGCCGAGCGAGCGTCCACGCCGCGAAGACCGTGGCGACCGTGGTGACCGCCGCGATCGTGGTCCACGCGATGGCGACCGCCGCGACCGTGGTCCGCGCGAAGACCGTGGTCCCCGTCCTCCCCGTGAGGAAGGCGGCAGCAACGAATAAGTTTATTTATCCTGTTTAATGCGAGAGAGGCCACCTTCGGGTGGCTTTTCTTTTTGGTCATGCATTTGCGAACATATTATAAATGCAGCAATGTTGCATCGAAAATGCAAATGAGCGCCTGATTTTTGAAAGTGTAAAAAAACGTTAAGTAAAATTTTACTATAAAGCTTGACAAGCTGCTGCTTCTGGCTTTAATTCGTAGTTGGTTCGGGAAAGAGTGGACCAAGGCTTGGTACAAGTCAATCCCTTCGCTTCCCTAAAGTCAGGAGAAATTATGCGCCAGCTCAAGATCAGCAAACAAATTACCAACCGCGAAAGCCAATCACTCGACAAATACCTACAAGAAATTGGGAAGGTAGATTTGATTACGGCCGACGAGGAGGTGCAGCTGGCCAAACGGATACAAGCGGGCGACCAACGAGCCCTTGAAAAACTTACCAAAGCTAATTTGCGCTTTGTGGTGTCGGTGGCCAAGCAATACCAAAACCAAGGATTAACGCTTGGCGACTTGATCAACGAAGGCAATTTAGGCCTTATCAAAGCCGGTCAGCGTTTCGACGAAACCCGGGGTTTTAAATTCATTTCATACGCCGTTTGGTGGATCCGCCAGTCGATTTTGCAGGCCTTGGCCGAACAGTCGCGCATTGTGCGTTTGCCCCTCAACCGGGTAGGCTCGCTCAATAAAATCTCCAAGGCATTTTCGCAGCTCGAGCAACAATTTGAGCGTGAACCCACGGCCGAAGAGCTGGCCGAGGTGCTTGACATGACCATCAACGATGTGGAAGACACCATGAAAGTATCGGGCCGCCACGTATCGATGGATGCGCCTTTTGCCGATGGCGAAGAAAACTCGCTGCTGGATGTATTGACCGACGAAGACCAGATCCGTCCCGACAACAGCCTCATGAGCGAATCGCTGCGTCGCGAGGTTGAACGCGCCCTCACCACCCTCACCAAACGCGAAGCCGATGTGTTGCGTTACTATTTTGGTTTGGGAGGTATTCCGCCGCTCACCCTCGAAGAAATTGGTGATAAGTTCAGCCTTACCCGCGAAAGGGTGCGCCAAATCAAAGAAAAATCGATTCGCAGGCTGCGGAATACGAGCCGGAGCAAAGCCTTGAAGGTCTATCTCGGCCAGTAACAAGCGCTACCGCGCCGTTCAAAGTTCAAAGTTCAAGGTTGAGCGAAGCGAAATCCCGAGAGTATGTGGCCGATTCGGGATTCAAAGTTCAATAATGGCTTTCAGCTTTCCTGAAAACTCTTCAACACTTTTGAGTCTATGAAGGCGCAGCCTTCATCCTCTTTTGAACCTCGAACCTTGAACCTTGAACCCGCTGGAGCGTGGCACTGCCGCCTCAAGCCTTGAACAAGTGCTTACCCGCCCCTAGTCCTGCTCCGTCTCTTCGTGCAGCATGATTTCCGACGAAAACTGAAATCTCAGCTTGGGGTTTTCGTCGATGGCGCGCTGCAGCATCCAGAGGCTGTCGGCCAGATACACAGGACGGTCGTCTTTGTCGTAGGCCAGGTGGTCTTTGCGGTAACGGAAAAACTCTTCCACCGCGGCTTCGTCCTCACTGTCTATCCAACAGGCTTTGAGGTAGGCAAGTGAGCGGAAACTTACTTTGGCGCCGTATTCCTGCATCAGGCGGAATTGAATAACATCAAACTGCAGTTCACCCACGGTGCCAATGATTTTGCGGTTGCCGGGTTGCTGGGTGAATAGCTGGGCCACCCCTTCGTCGGTGAGCTGCTTGAGGCCTTTTTCGAACTGTTTGGCACGGAAAGGATCGTTGTTCTCTACCATGCGGAACAATTCGGGCGAAAAGGCCGGAATGCCCTTGAAGAACATATTGCTGCCTTCGGTGAGCGAATCGCCGATTTTGAAGTTGCCTGTATCGTATAAACCCACCACATCGCCCGGATAAGCCGTTTCCACATTGTTGCGCTCGTTGGCTTGGAACATGATGGGCGTGCTGAAGCGGTACTTCTTGCCCAAACGAGGGTGGTGGTAAAAGGTGTTCTTTTCGAAAACCCCCGAACACACGCGCATGAAGGCAATGCGGTCGCGGTGGTTGGGGTCGAGGTTGGCGTGGATCTTAAACACAAATCCCGACAGCTTGGCATCTTCGGGCTTCACCTCGCCGGTGCTGCTGAGGCGCGGACGGGGTGCCGGGGCAATTTCGATGAAGGTGTTGAGCAATTCTTTCACCCCAAAATTGTTGAGGGCCGAACCGAAGAATACGGGGGCAATTTCGCCGGCGAGGTATTCTTCGCGTTTGTAAGTTGGGAAGGCGCTTGCCAGTTCCACTTCTTCACGCAATTGGTCGGCATAACGGTCGATGATTTGGTCGAGCGCGGGGTCTGCCAAATCGGCAAACGCCTTCACATCGTCGCTGATGCCGGTTTTATTGGGCGAAAAGAGGTTGAGCTCGCCGCGGTACATATTGTAAACGCCTTTAAAAGTGGCGCCTTTGCTGATGGGCCAGGTGAGGGGCGTTACGCGGATGTTGAGCTTCTTTTCGAGTTCGTCGAGCAAATCGAAGGGATCTTGTCCTTCGCGGTCCATTTTATTGATGAAAATAATCACCGGTGTATTGCGCATGCGGCACACGCCCATGAGCTTTTCGGTTTGCTCTTCCACGCCCTTGGCCGCATCTACCACCAGAATTACGGAGTCAACGGCTGTCAAGGTGCGGTAGGTGTCTTCAGCGAAGTCTTTGTGACCGGGCGTATCGAGGATGTTCACCCGGCAGCCGCCGTATTCGAAGCCCATCACCGAGGTGCTCACCGAAATGCCCCGTTGCTTTTCAATTTCCATGAAGTCGGACGTTGCCGACTTCTTTATTTTATTGCTTTTTACCGCACCGGCGGTTTGAATGGCGCCACCAAAAAGCAAGAACTTTTCGGTGAGGGTGGTTTTACCGGCGTCGGGGTGCGAAATGATGGCAAAAGTGCGCCTGCGGGCAATTTCTTCGGTTCGGGTCATGCGGCTGCTGCGTAAGAAAGCGCAAAAATAGGCTTTTTGGGGCAGACTACCGCAGGTGGTGGCGAAGCGACAATCTTTCTGTACGCATTTGACCTTGCCGTAAATGCCCTTAGTTTTGCGCCCATGATGAAGTGGATGATGTTTGTGGCAGCTTTACTAGCTTGCCAAATGACAGTAGCACAATCGCAACCCGACAGCTCGCGTTGGTTGCAAGATGTAGAAATTAGTGGGGAACGCATTCAAACACCTTTTTCTCAAGCCAGTCGCAGCATGAGTGTATTGTCGAAACGCGAAATAGAACAATTGCCTGCCCAGCAATTGGCGGAGATACTGTCTTATATTCCGGGAATCGACATCCGACAGCGGGGGCCCCAAGGCGTGCAAGCCGATGTAGGCATCCGGGGCGGTTCTTTCGACCAAACTTTGGTGCTAATCAACGGCATACGCCTGAGCGATCCGCAAACAGGTCACCATTTACTGAACCTGGTGGTGCAGCCCGATCAAATTGAACGCATAGAAGTACTCAAAGGTCCGGGTACACGCATCTACGGCCCCAATGCCTTCGCCGGTGCTATCAATATCATCACCCGCCCCGGCAAGGAACGTGCAGTAACAGCCGCATTGAGTGGTGGAGAATTTGGCTTATACCACACCAACTTGTCGGTTCAGTTGCCTGTAAAAGGCTGGCATCAAACGTTGTCGGCCGGATTGCAAGGCAGCAACGGCTATCGCTACAATACGGATTTTCGTTTAGGGAATGTGTTTTACGATGGGGGTACTGTTCGTGGCAAACACCAATTTCGCGCCATGGCCGGTTACAACCAACGCGCTTTTGGCGCCAATGGCTTTTATGCCAACGAAAATTTCAAGGATCAGTACGAAGAAACCTCCGCCATATTTGGAGCATTTACGCATCAATTTCAGGCGAAAAATGGGAAGAGCGAAGTGCGGGCCTATTATCGCCAGCATACCGATGACTATTTTTTCATTCGCAGCAATCCCGGCTTTTTTCACAACCATCATGTAAGCAGGGTGGGTGGACTTGAATGGAACGGCAGCCGCAAACATGCCTATCTGCAGCAAAGAGGATGGGAAGCCGCTACCGGTTGGGGGGCTGAACTGCGCAGCGAAAATCTCGTAAGTAGCAATTTGGGGGAGCGGCAGCGACAATGGGCCGGACTATACACAGAGCACCGATTGCAACACAAACGCTGGATGTTGAACCCAGGCTTGTATCTCAACGGCATCAGCGGATATGGCTGGCGGATTTATCCCGGATTGGAAGCAGCTTGGTTTCCGGCAAAAGGCCTGAATATATATGGCAATGTGGCGCAAAGTTTCAGGGTGCCCACTTATACTGATTTGTACTACAGGAGCCCGTCGAATATTGGAAATCCGAATCTCGCGCCCGAACAAGCATGGACCTACGAATTGGGCAGCCGATTTATTCACCGCCAATGGTTGATTCAAGGCGCATTGTTTGTACGCGATGCCAACAGACTCATTGAGTGGGTACGTCCCGATGCTTTTAGTCCCTGGCAGGCCAACAATTTCATAGAAGTAGTGAGTCGGGGTGCCGAGATAGAGGGCCAATGGCGGCCACAGCTCAGCTGGCTACGACAATTGCGCCTGGGGTATACCTACATTGATGCTGGCTTTGCTGTGATGCCTGGTTTTCAATCGCGATATGTGCTCGAAAACTTGCGTCACCAACTCGTATTACAAGGCGTTTTTTCGCTTCCTTGGGGCATAGAGGCCAGTTTGGGCGTGCGCATGATGCAACGCATCAATCAACTGCAGTCCGATTGGGTAAGCGATTTACAGTTGCAGCGTCGCTGGGGCAAGGGTTTCGAAACCTTTGTGCAGGCCACCAACCTCACCAATAATAGCTACCGCGAAATAGGTACAGTACCTATGCCGGGTAGGTGGGTGCGGGGCGGACTGCGCTTGCGCTTGGATGTGTTAAAAGCCGATGCTTAACCAGAAATAGGCTTAACCTTTGGCGAGCGTCTCGCTGTAAAGCCACAAAGTATCAGCCAATCCAGCATCTCGGCCGGCAGGGGCGGCTTTGTTGAGCTTGCGGTTTTTGTAGTAGCCTCCCGAAACGTGTCCATGGGTGGTGGCCAGGTGCAAAGTGGTGGCAGCACCTTTGGCTGGGGTGATGAGGAAAGGCCGCATCAAAGCCCACATCCATTTCATGCCACCCAAACCATTGCCAAAGCCGGTATTCACTACGCCCGGATGGAGCGCAAAGGCCTGTAAACCCTGTGCATGGTAGCGTTTGTGCAGCTCAGCTGTGAATAGCACATTGCACAATTTGGCGTTGGCATAAGCGCCAAAAGCCGACCAACCTTTTTCAAGTTGGAAATCGTTCGGGTTCAATCGTCCGGCCCGGTGCGCCTCTGAACTTACGTTGATGACTTTTCCCTTGGCAGCAAGCAATTGGGGTAGCAAGCTGTTGGTGAGTAAAAAGTGACCCAAATGGTTCATCTGAAACTGCATTTCGTGCCCGTCTACGGTTACTTCGCGCTGCGAAGTGAGTCCACCTGCATTGTTGATGAGTACATCAATGGAGCCGATGTTTTTGATTGCCGACGCTGCCGCACGTACGCTGTTCAAATGGGCCAGGTCGCAAGTAACGGTTTCAATTTTGGCTTGGGGATATTTTTGAAGCAACTCGTTTTTTTGGGCTGCACTTTTTTGTGGATTGCGGTTGAGCAACCAAAGCTGATGGCCTGCTGCTGCTAAATGCTCGGCAGTGGCGGCACCAATGCCCGAGGTGGTTCCGGTAATGACAATGTTCATAGCGGTAAAACACCCTCTGGCTTTGAAAGTTCAATGACAAAGCAAAGGTGCTAAATAGGGTTCATTGACGTATTTTTGAAAGATCAAAGGCATGCAAATGAACCTCGAAAAAATACTTAAGTACAGCATTGTGGCAGTTGCCCTGTTTATTGTGGGATACCTGGCCTATGAGCAACTAAAACCCGCTGCGAGCACACCCGGGCGATTGACCGAATTGCCCAAATTCAGCTTCCCCCAAATGGGCAGCAAAGGCGATGTGGAACGTTCGGATTTAAGGGGTGGTAAAACCGTGGTGCTGTATTTTAGTCCCGATTGCGAACATTGCCGTGCCTTGGGCAAAGACATCGGCATGCAGTTAGGCCGCCTGCGCGACATTGACTTTGTGTTCATCACCCGTTTCGATGAAGCCGATGCGGTTACTTACGCTCGCGAGTTCAAATTGTGGGAACAGCCCAATGTCTATTTTGGTCTCGATATGAACGCAGCATTTTACAGCTATTTCGGCGAAATGTTCATTCCTTCGGCCTACGTATTTGATGCCGAGGGCCAGTTGCTGCAAACCTTGCATCAAAATGCGGAGGTGCAAGACATACTTGATGTGTACGCTGGCAAGCGCAGCGACAAGAACAAGGGCACACGTTAACCAGCTGAACCCTAAACCGCGGAGACTGGTAAGAGCCTTGTATTGGTAGGCAGTGATGCTGAAGCACAAAGGGGTGTCTTGTTGCAATACGTAATCCATCCAACAATGTATCGACCCTCCAACCAACTGGCATAGGTGTAGCGGTGCCTGATGCTCTCGAAGGCACCGTGGTCCACCCGCCTAGAAATCCATCTCCATCCCGCCGCCACCGCCTCCAGGCCGGCGCATGCGCTTGAGCAACGATACATCAAACTCGCCAAAGCGGTAGCTTACCGTTAAGCGCACAAAACGCGTATCGCGGCGGCGCATCACTTCTTGGTAAAAGAAAGGCGTGGAGAATACGTTGCCGAACCTGCGGGTATTGAATACATCACTAACCGT
Source organism: Sphingobacteriaceae bacterium (assembly GCA_013824115.1). GTDB lineage: Bacteria > Bacteroidota > Bacteroidia > UBA7662 > UBA7662 > PNNG01. Next base: position 55,652 of record PNNG01000016.1, read on the forward strand.
GAGGTTAAAATTCCATACTTGCTTGTGGCTTTTGGCCACCGAAAAATCGGAACCAAAAACAGGAATGGTGCGACCCTGTGGAATGATGCGCGGTGCTTCGTAATCGCCATTCAATTGAACATTCCAATTCTTAGGCAAACGGTATTGGGCAATGAGCTTGGCGTTCCAGCTGAATCCTTGGTTGCTGAGGTTGCCCAAAGCATTGCCTCCCTGGATATCGGTATAAAAGACGTTGGCGTTCAAGGTGAGGTCGAGGGCCTTCACCGGACTGTATTTCACCGAATGCTCGGTGCCATAGCTCCATTGGTTGTTGCCGTTGATAAAGCTGTTCACCAAAATGCTCGAATCGGTAGGCAGCACATAAACAAAGCTGGTAATCACATCCTGCGTTTGGCGCACATATACCGAGCCCAGGTAATTGCCCTTGTCGTATTGCTTGCTGTAATTGATTTCTGCCAAATTGAAGAATTCGGGGGCGAGCGCCGGATTGCCTATGCGAAAGCTCTGTGCATCGGCAAACATGATGAAGGGCATGAGCTGCATCCAACCCGGACGGTTGATTTTGCGGCTGAAATTGAGTTGAAGCTCGTTTTTGGCATCGAACTTACGCGAAAAGAAAAGGCTGGGGAAAAGTGCCTTGCCTAAGTTGTCGAAACCACGGGGATAGAGGTATTCGAAACTTTGGTTTTTATTGGTGATGTTGGCAATGAAATAGGTTTGCTCAAAACGCATCCCGGCCGAATAGGTCCATTTGCCCAAAGGCGCGCTGTAGTTTACGTAAGCCGCGTTGATGATGTCGTCAACATCGAAATAGTTGGTGAGGCTGGTATCGGCTACAAAACCTGCATTGGCCTGGTTGATTTGTACATCGAGTTTTGAAGCATTGATCTTATAGTTGCTGCGCAGGCCCCATTCGAGTTTGCTTTTTTCGGTGAGTGGATCTACATAATCGAACTGGAAGGTAAGCACCTCACTGCGGCCCGAACCATCGTTCTTTTGCAAGCGGGGCATGCCAGGAAGCGCAGCACCCCCTATGTCGAAGGTGCGCAGGTCGTAAAGCGCATCGGTGCCGTTGCGCGAGCGGTTGTAGGTAAGGTCGGCCGTCCACTCTTTGCCTTCTTTGGGCGCATTATGCTTAAATAGCAGTTGAGTGGTGCCGTTACGCCAAAAGTTTTCCTGCTGGTTGAATTGTTGCCCAGTGCTTATGATATCGCGACTTCCATTCACATTGCTGAATTGCTGTTCGTCGTTCATGGTAAATCCACCGCCGCCAAAACTTTGTGATACGGTAAGTAGGTTGCGGTTGCTGAGTTGGTAATCGAAGCCAAAACGTCCGAATTGAAACAAACGGCTTTGGTAGTTGAGGTTGTCTTGACGGAATCCGCCGATAAAATCGTCGTTTCTGAAGTTCTCTCTGATGGTATAGCCCTCTACATTGTAGTTGGCTTGGTTGGCATTGTATGCACCAAAGAAATTCAGTTTTCCCTCTTTGATGTTGAGGTTGAATCCGCCGTTGTAACGCCCTACAATACCTACACCCGCATTCACCGAGCCATTATAACCCGGCTTGGTGTTCTTTTTAAGCACTACGTTGAGGATGCCCCCTGTGGTGCTGGCATCGAACTTGGCCGAGGGATTGGTGATTACCTCTACCCGCTCAATTTGTTCGGCGGGAATTTGATCGAGACTCAAAGTGGTAGGCCTGCCATCAACAAAAATGGTAGGGGAGGCATTGCGCATTTTTACCCCGCCATCAGCATCAACCGTCAGCCCCGGAATGTTGCGCATCACTTCCAAGGCAGTACCACCCTGACTGGTAAGGTCTTTATCGACCGTATAATTGCGGCGATCGATACTCATCACTACATTGCTGCGCTCTTCCGAAATTTCTACAGTGGCCAACTGAGCGGCATCAATTTCGAGCCGCAAATTGCCCAAATCGAGCTCAAATTTTTGCGGGGTGATGGTGACTTGCTTTTCTATAGGCTTGTAGCCAATAAAGCTAAAGCGCACCCGGTGCTGGCCAAAAGGCAGTTTGTCGACCGAAAAATCGCCATTGCTTTGCACCAGGCTGCCTCCTAAAATACTGTCTTTGCGGGCTGCCAAAACGGTAACGGTGGCATATTCTACCGGTTTGCGACTTTGTGCATCGAGTAACTTCCCGTATATGCGGCCAATTTTGGGCATGTTGGGGCGCGCTGCACCAGCAGGCATACCGGCGGGCATTTGGGCTTGAACGTCGATGCTTAAAAAACAGAGGCCCAGTCCGAAAAGGACCAGGCTAAACTTCAAAAACTTCATCAAGTGTGTGTGTGTGTCTAAAAAAATTACTTCAATGCTTCTACAGGGATTTCCACCGAAGTTTTATCCCACACCATGGTAAGGGTACTCACCTTACCGGTTTTATCAAATTTAATGGTGAAAGCTTCCCAGCTTTGGTCTACCATTTTCACGGGTACGTCAAAGCGCAATTGGTCTTGCTTCTGTTTGTAGTCGTATTCGCCCCATAAGCCCACTTCCTTATTCAAAATAATGGTCCATTTATTGGCTTGAGGAATGGCAAACAGGGTATAGGTACCTGCTGGCAGGGTTTTTCCACCTATTTTGATTTTGTGCGTAGTGGTTAGCTCGGTGGCTTCATTGGCACCCAAGCGCCATACTTTGTCGTATGGAACCAGGCCTCCAAAAATTTGCCGGTCGTTTTTAAAGGGCTGACTGTAAATGATGCGGATATAGGTCTTACCCGATTTAAGCTGGGTAACCGCCAATGGGCTTTTTCGTGGTTTGGGTGCGGCCTGGGCTTGAACGTCGTAGGTGGTTGACAAGCTCCAAGTGAGCACGAGTGCCAATAAGGCAAATAACTTCTTCATAAGGTCAAATTTCGACTAATGACTCGGTAACCACAAGGGATGTGGCGACAAAGACTTGATATTAACCTTTTTTAATGCCTTATGGTTTTGAGCTTATGGCCGTTGAATGTTGTAAATGCGCGACAATCGGGCTGGCTCTTCTCTTTTTTGACCTGTAAATTGGATGGTTTTACCGCTTACCACCGCTTTTTCTGCAGCTCCGCTATGCAATTGCAGGTATTGCGCTGTGCTGATTTCGGTACGGTTGGCAAGCAGCGCATCTAAACCAAATGCCTTGGCTGTAGCTTGCCAATGGCTGGCCAACTGCATGCTGAAAACCTTGCTTTTCGATCCACTGCCATAGGCAATGCCTCCCAAACGGCTTCCTTCCGGCAAATGCGCTGGGGCATGGTATAACCAACTGGCCAAGGCCAAAAAAATGCTTCCGGTATACACATTGCCTACTTGCTGAGAAGCGAGTTGACCGGCGTCAATTTTATCTTTCACGAATTGCTTGTAGGGCTCCGATTTGGCTACCCATTTTTCGGCACCTTCGCTCGCGACTTCGTTACCAAAATAGGTCTCCCACAAGCCTGCATCTGCTACGGCGCGGGTGTAGGTGCCCGAAAGCATGCGTTTTCCGTGGAAAGCATAGGGCAGGTGGAATACGAGGCCTTGCCACTTTTCAAGCAGTAGTTGTGCAATGCTCGTGACTGCCTGCGAGGCGTAATGGGCAAGGGCTTCCTCCATGCGGTCGGTGTAGCACTGGTTGCTGTACTGCCCGTCGAACAAGGGTGTGTCGTCGTGCCCCTGGAAATACACATCGGGGGTAGTGAAGTCGCTCGGATGAGAAGCTTGCATTTGGGTCCATACTTCTTCTACCGACGCCTCACTGCCAGCAGCCTCCAAAACTTGCTGGAGCAGTTCCTTTTTGTGGATAGGGCGGAGGGGCTTGTAAAAATCATGCACCCCTTCCATGCCTACTCCCCAGTGCGGGTCGAAGGTCAACAATCCCGGCTCATGCCGAACCAACACGGCTACGGCTCCAGCGCCCTGGGTGTATTCACCGGTAGAGTGTTGTTGATAGCGGGCCGTATCGGAAGCAACCACGATGGCTTGGCGTTGGGCCGCGAGGCCGCCTGCCAGCACCCAATCGATGGCGTTTTGAAGCGCATCAATGGCTCCAATGCAGGCAAAAGTCATGTCTACCACATCGCAATGTTGTAGGCTACGCTTTCCGTGGGCGAGTTCGAACCAATCTTCCACCAACTTGGCTATGTAAGTGGCGGTAGGTTTGGCGCCATCAACAGCGCTTTCGGTACCCAAATACAAGCGGCCAATGGCCTTTGGCGAAAGCTGCTGTTTTTCGAGCAAGTCAATCACCGCACGGGCTCCCAGGGTGACCACATCTTCGTCGGCATCGGGTACCGCCATTTGCTCCAGGCCCAAACCCAAACGCAATTTGTCGGCCTCTAAGCCACGCAATTCGGCCAAAGCGGTAATGGGGTAACGAAGCGCTGGAAGGGCAACAGAGAGGTCGTGGATGCCAACAGCAACAGATGAATTAGACAATGCCGTAATGTTTAAAAAATTGATACGATGCGAATTACGATAATTGAAACGCACCAACGGGCAAAAGGTGTGGCCTTCCCGAAAAATTAGGTTTTTTTCAATGGGGCCACTTAAAATGGGCCTTCAATGGAACCGAAAGCCTCCCAAAGGCCTGCCATTAGAAAATCCTTAAGGCAACTCTTGAAGTAAACTTTCTATGCCCGACTTCAAAGCGGGTAACTGACCGTCGTTGGTGCCGTCGTACACCCCTCTGATGCGCTTGTTGGCATCGAGAAGGATGATGTGGCCCGAATGAATGTAGCCTCCAGGTGCTAAACTGTCGGCCTGGGCATGACTGAGGTAGGCTTTTTGGGCCAAGTAGTAAATCACTGCTTCTTCGCCCCTCAAAAAGAGCCAGTTACGACCTTGCGCACCTGCTTGTTTGGCGTATTGGGCCAATACCTCGCGTGTATCGTAGGTTGGGTCAACCGAATGTGAAAGCAAGCGTATGCGTGAATCGCTGCTGAACTGCTCATTCAGCTTCCGCATATTACGCAAGAGGTCTTTGCAAATAGTGGGACAAGTGCTAAAAAAGAAGTCGACCACCAGCACCTGATTTTCGAGGCTGTCGGGCGTAATGGGAAGTCCGTATTGGTCTTCCAGTACAAAATCGGGATAGGGATAAAATACCGTATCTACGCTTCCATCAGTCTGTGAGACCAATTCCATGGGCCCAAGTACAGGCAAGCGCTCGGGTTGTTCCGATGGCTGGCAGGCTGCAGCCCAGAGGGCAAGCGCCAACAGCGATACATACTTACTTACCCAATAGCGACTTGGCATCGGCAATGCTGCTTTCCATTTGCGCTTTCACTTTTTCAATGGCTTGCAGCTGAAATTCAGCCACTGGCTTCAGCTCTTCGAGCGACTTTTTGTAGTCGGGCATTTGGTAATTGTGCATCCAGTCTTTCATGCCGTCTTCGCCTTTTACCAAGGCTTCGTAGGCCGCCTCCAAGGCTGCCTTGTCGGTAGAAGTGCTGTCGAGGCTTTCGATTTTTGCCTTTATTTCACCTTTGAGGGCAATGATTTCACCCATTTTGGGCATCACTTCGTCGTGCAACTCAATGGCCCTGGCGTCCATTTCTTTGATGGCGGCTTTGTCTTGGCCGCAAGCCAAAAGCACGAGGGGAAGGAGCAGGAGGTAGAGGAGTTTATGCATAGTTCTAAAGTTCAAAGTTAAGCGAAGCGAAATCCCGAGAGGCGATAGCCGATTCGGGATTCAAAGTTAAGCGAAGCGAAATCCCGAGAGGCGATAGCCGATTCGGGATTCAAAGTTGAGCGAAGCGAAATCCCGAGAGGCGATAGCCGATTCGGGATTCAAAGTTGAGCGAAGCGAAATCCCGAGAGGCGATAGCCGATTCGGGATTCAAAGTTAAGCGAAGCGAAATCCCGAGAGGCGATAACCGATTCGGGATACAAAGTTACGGGTTCATCGGCAGTTTTCGCACCGCCCCAACCAAGCATGGCCTCAAGCTTTCCGTCGCTTGCGCTCGGCAACAATCAAACTCAGCTCGCGCGACATTTGTCCGGCAATGCTGGTGTTTTCGTGTGCCCGGCGGATGAGGTAAGGCAACATAGCGCGCACAGGAGCATAAGGCAAGTATTTAGCCACCTGATACCCGGCATGGGCCAGGTTGTAGCTGATGTGGTCGCTCATGCCTTTGAGTTGGGCGAACCAAATGCGTGGATGTTTGTGGTCGATGCCGTGTTTAGACATCAATTCGGCCAGCAAGCGGTTGCTGTCTTCGTTGTGGCTGCCCGAACAAACGGCCATGTGCTCAATATGCTCTACGCAAAAAGCCAAAGCGGCATTGTAATCGCGGTCGCTCGAGGCTTTGTCGGGCTGAATGGGAGAGGGATAGCCTTTTTCAGCAGCCCGTTCGCGCTCTTTTTCCATGTAGGCACCGCGTACCAGCTTAACGGCGTACCAATAGCCCTTTTCACGAGCGTTGGCAAACGCCTTTTTCATGTAAGCCAATCGGTCGTGGCGGTACAACTGAATAGTATTGTACACAATAGGAGCCTCGCGGTTGTAGCGCTCCATCATTTCGGTGGCCAAGGCGTCGATGGCATCTTGTATCCAACTTTCTTCGGCATCGATGAAGAGGGGTTGTCCTGCCTCAAAAGCAGCTTTGGCAATGCCGTCGACCCGTCTTTGGGCACGTTCCCATTCGGCCTGTTCGTCGGCGTTGAGGACAGCACCTTCATTCAATTTCTCCAACAAACCAAAACGCACTACGCCGGTGGTTTTAAATACCGAAAAGGGAATGCAGGCATCGCCTTTGGCTTTTTGGATGGTGCGGATAATTTCGGCCTGACAGGCATCAAACTCCGCTTCCGATTCCTTGCCTTCTACCGAATAGTCGAGGATGGTGCCAATACCGTAACGCGAGAGTTCCGTCATGCTTTTTTCGCAGCCCGCAATGCTTTCTCCCCCGCAAAACTGGTCGTAAACCGTAGCTTTCACCATGGGATCGATGGGAAGGCGCAATTTCAAAGCCAATGGGGCCAGCGCCGATAGAGTTTCTACCAGCCACTTGGCATTCATCAGGCGGAACATCCAATACGACTTCCGTAATTCTTGGTCTGATTTGCCTGCAAAAGCAATGGCGGTATTCGAAAAATCGAGGCGTGGGTGTGCTTCCATGGTTGCGAAATGAGCTGTGCAAAGTTAACAGCCCAAAGCGAGGCTTGGTTGTTACCAATGCAAATTTGCTCACCACTGTTTGGCTGAAATACTGCCCCTATGCTGCCTTTTAGGAATTTTCAATGTTTCAAAAAACGCTGCCAATAGGTTCTATTCGGCGTTTCCACAAACAATAAATATACGCCTTTTGCCAAAAAATCAATTTTTACCGATTTGTCTGCTGCAGTGATCTCTCCTTGCAGCAATCGTTTTCCGTGCAAGTCGAAAATGCTGTAGGTCTGCTGTCCAACTTCATTCGCTAGCTGAAAAAATAGCACATTGCTGGCAGGATTGGGGTACAAAAGCATGCCTTCAGGCATTTCCTCAGCAAAAACGGAGCTGATATTGGGCAGCAAAAAGCCGGTATTTCGCAAGGCAATGGCATGCAAGGTAGAAGCTTCAATTTTCAACCAATTGTTTGCATTTCCTATGCGCACAGGTGCCAGGCGGTCGGTGGTGCTTGAGTCGCCCAATTGCCTGAAGTTGTTTGCACCCCATGCCCAAAGCGATTGGTCGGTTTTGATGGCATATACATTGGCCTCTCCCGAAGCTATTTGGCTCCAGTTTGAATCGGTGCCAATTTGCACAAAACCAGCCGAGGTATTGCTGTTGCCTTGCCCCAGTTGACCGGCGTAATTCAAACTTCCCATCGACCAGAGGGTGCCGTTGTTCTTGATGGCAATTAAACCACTGGCAATTACGCTCAAATCACGCCAATCGTTTGCCGTGCCTACACGTACCGGCAAGGTATCGCGCTGGGCATTTCCCCACAGCCAAATGCTGCCATCGGTTTTTATGCCCCCCGAATTTTGGTTGATCGCATCAATTTTTGCCCAGTTGTTGTCGGTACCAATTTGGGTAGGATTTCTGTTGATAACTCCAGCCGTATTGTTTGTCCAGCGCCAAATGGTGCCATTCGATTTGAGACCAATCATATGGTCCATGCCGCCTTTGAGGTCTACCCATTGGTTGTCGGTACCAATTTGTTGCGGTACCGTGTCGAGGATGTTCCACAGTGTACCGTCGGTTTTGATGGCATAACGTCCGGAGTTTGAGAAACCTGCCAGCTTCCAGTTGTTGTCGTTGCCGTAACGTTGAATGTCGGGTGCTAAGCTCGGGTTGCCATTGTTTTGCCACCTCCACAAACTGCCATCGGAGCGTACACCAGCCGAAGCCGCGCTCGCCCCGGCTGCACACAAATGCACAAACTCACCACCGGGAGAGATAATGGGCACCGGTTGACGGAAATGGAAAGGCCAGGGATTTTGAAAGTTGGTGCCGTAAAAATTGTTTATGTTGTAAAAGCTGCCGATTGGACTTCCCCAAGTCCATAAAAAATTGTTTTGGGCCTTTGTAGCAACCGTGGTGCACAAGCCAAGCAAGCCGAATAAAAGGTATTTCATGTTTTTTTTTGGACAATTTTAGCGCAGAAACAAAGGGCAAAAAATGCCGTGGATTGGGTATTTTCACTACCAACTTGCCAGCACGATTGGCCATGAAGCTGCAAATGGAATGGCAATTTGTGCTGCTCTCAACCTTTCTGCGTTATTTTGCGTTTAAATGCTGATGAAACCACAACTGGATTTAGTGCCTAAAGCTGCGTGGAAAGCCCATGGTCCTTTGCTTATTGCCGGTCCCTGCAGTGCCGAAACGCCTGCCCAATTCCGTGCCACCCTCACGCCTTTGGCCGAGCTAAAGCCCGATTTTGTGCGTGCTGGCATTTGGAAGCCGCGTACCCGTCCGAACAGTTTCGAAGGAGTAGGGGTAGATGCGCTCGCTTGGAGCGTGGAAATCAGTCGCGAATTGGGTTTACCTTTGGCCGTTGAAGTGGCTAGCGGCAAGCACGTGGAAGCTGCATTGAAAGCCGGCGTGAGCCTGTTGTGGGTGGGTGCCCGCACCACGGTAAATCCGTTTATGGTGCAAGACATTGCCGATGCAGTGCAGGGCGTAAACAATCCGATGCTCGTGAAAAATCCGGTGAACCCCGATTTGGAGCTGTGGATTGGTGCCATCGAACGCCTCAACAAGGCGGGCATCCGCAAGTTGGGGGCTATTCACCGCGGTTTTTCGGGTTACGAAAAGAGCATTTTCCGCAACCACCCCAATTGGGAAATTCCCATTGAACTCAAGCGCCTTTTGCCCGATATGCTGCTCATTGCCGATCCTTCGCACATCAGCGGCAACCGTTTGCTGGTGCCCGAAACAGCGCAAGTAGCGCTCGATTTGGATTTCGACGGCTTGATGATCGAAACCCATTGCGATCCTGAAAATGCCTGGAGCGACGCCCGCCAGCAAATTACCCCCGCCAGCTTGGGAGAATTGCTGCAAAACCTTATTTACCGTCGACCACAAACCGACGATGTGGTGTTCAATGCCCGTTTGGAGGCCCTGCGCCGCGACATCGACGGGGTAGATGCCGCATTGTTGGACTTGTTGGCCAAGCGTTTGGCCCTGACTTCGGAGGTGGGTGCCGTGAAAAAAGACAACGACATTACCATTTTGCAACCCGAGCGCTGGGCCGAAATTGTGGAAAGTCGACTTCAAAAATCGGGCAGTCTGGGCATGGACCCCACCTTCGTAACCCGCCTGTTGCAGCTGCTTCACCAGGAAAGCATCAATACCCAAGTGAAAATGTTCCAAGAGGCACGCCTAAACGCCTCCAAAACCGCTGAATGAGTACACCGCTGTATTTCAGCGATGATTTGGAGGTCGATATGGAGGCCTTTGTAGCCGACCGCTATTCGGCCCGCTTCGTTTTGGCTGATACCAACACACGCCTGCATGCCGAACCTTTGGCCAAAGCACTCAACGCCAAATTGCTGGTTGTGCCTGCTGGTGAAAACCACAAAAATCTCCAACAAGCCGAAAAAATTTGGCAGCAACTGCTCAATGCGGGGGCCGACCGCCGGGCGGTGCTTCTCAACCTGGGCGGCGGCATGATTACCGATTTGGGTGGATTTGTGGCCGCTAGTTATAAACGCGGTATTTCCTGCATCCATGTGCCTTCCAGTTTATTGGCCATGGTAGATGCTGCGCACGGCAGCAAAACAGGCATCAATATGGGCGGTGTAAAAAACGCCATCGGCCATTTTTATCCAGCCGAAGCCATTTTTATTCACGCAGCCCTGCTCGATACCTTGCCTTTGCGCGAATTGCAAAGCGGCAAGGCCGAAATGTTCAAACATGGCTTGCTGGGCGATGCGGAATTGTGGCAGCAAATGACAGCTCTTCCGGCAGCAGCTAGGCCCGGTCGTGCTTTGCTCGAACGTGCCATTGCCCTCAAAACCACAATTGCAGCCGCTGACCCCACCGAAAAAGGCCTACGCAAACTCCTTAACCTGGGCCATACTTTTGGCCATGCTTTCGAAAGTTATTTCATGTACAGCAGCACGCCTTGGTTGCACGGTGAGGCCATTTTTGCAGGGATGCTGCTAGAAGCCCGGTTATCGAATCGGCTGGGTTTGCTGAGCGAAGCCGATTTAGATGAAATACAACGGGTGCTTCAAAACTGGCAGCCCGCTGGAAAATGGCCTCCGTTGGCGCTCATTTTACCTTGGTTACTTAACGATAAAAAGAACCACAGCAGTCAGGTGCAATTTGTACTTCCCGTCGCCATCGGCAGCGCGGTGTACGACCAAGCCGTTTCGGTTGCCGATTTGGAAAAGTGGTACCCCCAACTCCTTGAAGGATGAAGATTTCAAAGCCATCGACCCGTTCGTTGGTCAAAGTTGTGAATTTGCCTGCAACTAAAATCGTTGGTTTTATTCTCTGCGGCCTCCGGCCAAGTTGCGTAGCAACAATGGCCAAAAGGCTCCGTTCACTCCAGGCCCGCGTGCAGCCGTTCTTGATGTCAATGAATGCCAATTCAAGTGCCAATAGTAGTGGGCTTGCACAGTGGGAATTCGTGACAAGTACTCCCTCCGCGCCTCTGCGCTGTGCCCCGGCTATCCGGGGGTTCAATCCTGAAACCCGCTAGTCATGATGCAAGTAGCCGTCTCCACCAAGCTCCAGCCCGCCACCCGCCCACTCTCCGGCCCCATCGCCCTGCCCGGCTCCAAGAGCGCCAGCAACCGCCTCTTGATCCTCCGCGCACTGGCCAACGCCAATACCCAACTCCTCGGCCTCTCCACCGCCGCCGATACCGCCTATATGCAAGCCGCCTTGCAACAAATAACAGCCCAGCCGGGTGGACGCATCTTCGCCGGAGCCGCCGGAACAGTGATGCGCTTTTTGCTGCCCGTTTTGGCCCTGCGCCCTGGCATTTGGGAGCTGTACGGCAGCGATCGCGCCCACGAACGGCCCATCGGCCCGCTGGTAGATGCCTTACGCAGCTTGGGAGCGAAAATTGATTACCTCGACAAGGAAGGATTTCCACCCTTGCGCATTGAAGGCGGAACGTTAAATGGGGGAGACGTACAGCTTCCAGCACACCAAAGTTCACAGTTCGCCACGGCGCTGTTGTTGGTAGGAGCCAGGCTACCCGGTGGACTCCAACTGCAACTTACCGGCGAGCTGGTATCGCGCCCCTATTTGCAGCAAACCATCGAGCTGTTGGCTGCGTGTGGTGTAAAGGTGCAGCAAGCAGGAAATACCTACACGATCGCGGAGCAATACATCAACATGCCTGCGGTGGTGCAGGTGGAGCCCGATTGGTCGTCGGCCGCTTATTGGTTGGCCTGGGTGGCTGCTGTGCCAGGCAGTGAGCTGCTGCTCGAAAATTTGCCGCTTTACTCGCACCAAGCCGATAGCCGAGCGGTGGAATGGATGGGGCCACTGGGCGTGAAGGTGACCGGACAACCGAACGGATTGCTGCTCCGTCACCAAACGCCTGAAATTACAGATGGGCGAAACTACGACGGTCGCGATTGTCCCGATCTCGTACCCGCCCAAGCAGTTTTGTGCGCCTTGCAGCAACAACCCGCCTTGTTTACCGGTTTGGCTACCTTGCGCCTCAAAGAAAGCGACCGCATCGAAGCCCTGGCCGTGAATTTACGTGCTGCCGGAGCGGTGGTGAGCAGCGGTCCCGATTGGTTGCACATCGAAAAAGGCATTCCAGAAGGAGCGGGAGAGGTACACGTCCAATGCTTCCACGACCACCGCATGGCCCTGGCATTTAGTGTGCTCGCAGCGGCCCAAAAAACCGTTATTTTTGACCAGCCCGAGGTCGTAGCCAAATCGTATCCCAACTATTGGGAACAGCTGGCCACCCAAGGCATCAATTTTCGATAAATGGCAGGCAACAGTTTCGGACAGTTTTTCCGCATCACCACCTTTGGCGAATCGCACGGACCGGCCATTGGGGTGGTGGTAGATGGGTGTCCGGCCGGACTCGATTTCGACCTTGCCTTTATTCAGCAGCAAATGGACCGCCGCCGTCCGGGACAAAGCGCCCTCACCACCGACCGCAACGAAGCCGACCGGGTGGAGGTGCTGTCGGGCGTATTCGACGGCAAAACCACCGGAACGCCCATTGCCATGCTGTTGCGCAATGCCGACCAGCGCTCTAAAGATTACGATGCTTTGAAGGAAGTGTACCGCCCTTCGCATGCCGATTATACCTACGAGGCCCGTTATGGCCTGCGCGACCACCGCGGAGGTGGACGCAGCTCGGCGCGCGAAACAGCCGCGCGCGTGGCATCCGGTGCCCTGGCCCAATTGCTTCTCCGAACGGTTGGCGTACAGGTGCAGGCCTATGTGAGCGCGGTGGGGCCTGTTGAACTCCAAAAGTCGGCTGCTGAGTTGGATTTAAGCCTCGTTGACAGCCATGCCGTGCGTTGTCCCGACCCTGAAACCGCCGCTGCCATGGAAGCCCTCATCACCCAGCTCAAAGCCGAGGGCGATTCGGTAGGCGGGGTGATCAGTTGTGTGGCCAGTGGTGTGCCGGCAGGTTGGGGCGAACCCGTTTTCGATAAGCTGGAGGCCGATTTGGCCAAGGCCATGCTCAGCATCAATGCCGTAAAAGGATTTGAAGTAGGCAGTGGTTTTGCCGCCAGCAAAGGTCGTGGTTCCGCCTTCAACGATGCGTTTGTGCTGGAAGAAGGCAAAGTCCGCACCCGCACCAACCATTCAGGCGGCATCCAGGGTGGCATCAGCAATGGCGAAGACATCACCTTCCGCGTGGGTTTCAAACCTGTGGCCACCATTGCCCAAAAGCAACAAACGCTCACCCGCAGCGGCGAAGCCACCGAGCTCCAAGCCCAAGGCCGCCACGACCCCTGCGTGGTGCCCCGCGCCGTACCCATCGTAGAAGCCATGGCCGCTTTGGTGCTGGCCGATCATATGTTGCGGGAAAGGGTGGCGCGGGTGTAGGGGTGAGTTAGTATTGTTGCCTCCCCGGAATCACCCCTCTCACCCCGCCTATTGGATTTTCTACATCACCATCATAACGCGGAATCAAATGCAAATGCACATGCATGACCGTTTGGCCGGCTATTTCGCCCACATTCACGCCGATGTTGTAGCCTTGGGGTTGAAAGTCAGTATCGAGTAAGCGCTTTACTTCATCGAGAAGTTGCCAACAGGCCGCTTTTTCATCGGGCGACAGCTCAAAGTAATTGGTTACATGACGTCTGGGGATGATGAGTGCATGGCCGGCATTCACCGGGAATTTGTCAAATATGGTGTAAGCAAAGTCGTTTTCAGCCAGAATGCGGCGGTCAGTCATGGGTGTGCAAAAGGGGCATTGCGCTGAATAATTCAAATGCTCCATGCTTCAAATCCCCTGCTTTCGATGAGGTAGTTGCAGCTCTTTTGAAGCTGTGCCAAACTTGCATGTTGCCAATTGTCAAAATCACGTTTGCCTAACAAAGCCACTTGCATTTCGCGCTGAAACCGGTCATTTTGATTTTTCTGGATGATTTGCCAATAATTTAGAATCAGGTCTTTTTGCCTTTCAATCAGTTCTGGAGTAGGAATACGGTCGCGCTTTTTGCCATTTACAGTAGAGTGAGCAGGCAGAAGGTTCCACAAATCGTTGTTTTTCCAGACTGAGAAAGGGATAACATGGTCGATGTCGTAGGAATGGAGCTTGTCGCCTGTCCATACACAATACACCTGGCCTTGCTGGTTCAGCACCTCACGGTAAATCTTTTTTGATTCTTCAATATTGCGTGCCGTTATGGGGCTCACCAGAACTTCATTGATGACGTTTTCAATGGACAGATTTTGCCCCGAGGCATTTACCGAAAACTGTGCCCATTTGAATAAGATGGAATTTTGGCCATTGATGAAACTGCCGAAAACCTTGAAGGCTTCGTAATATTCTACCGGAATACTGAAAGTACCAGCATGCTGAATGAGGTATTCTACATTTACGTAAATGGGTAAATGCATAGGAGCATTCTCGTATTCGAATATGGAGTAGTAAGCATTGGTGATGGAACGTCCAATGTATTTCATGGGCATTTGGGTGATGGTATCACGCAGTTTTTTTATCAACTGAAAGACATCTTCCCTTAGCTCATGCGGTATGCCTTTGTTTTTGAGGTCGTTGTAAAAGGCCGAAAAGCCGCCCCTCAGTTCGTAGGTATCAATCACTTTTTTAAACTGCGTACTGAATGCCAATTTGGCTTCGCCATTGATTTGCGGAATGGTTGTTTCCGACCGCAATATGGGGTAGTAATACATCAACCACTTTTCGATGAGCAAGCCAGTGGGTATGTATACCCTACCAAGTATTTCGTCAATAAAGGGTGAATTATCGTCGATGATATCTATTACCCCGCGCAACAAAGCAAATTTATAGGTCGTCGACTTGCTGTCGCGCTCAATGATTTTGCTGATGTTGGTAAAGACTTCGCGGTTCATTTGTTCAAAAATAGGGTGTCTGGCGAGAAAAACCACCCTTTGTTTTGGCAGCTGAAAATTTTGAACTTTGAACTTTGAACTTTGAACTTTGAACTACCCCGTAGGGGGATTACCTTCGCCTTTCTATCGTGTGGCCATGAAAAAGAAAAAACTCGCACTGCATTGGCAAATCATCATCGGTTTGGTGGCCGGGGTGCTGTTCGGATTGCTATCGAGCAGCCTAGGCTGGAACAGTTGGGTGGTCGATTGGGTGAAGCCCATAGGTACCATCTTTGTGAATTTGTTGAAGCTGATTGCCATGCCTTTGGTGCTGGCATCGCTGGTGGTGGGCATTGCGAGCTTGAAAGACGTGAGCAAATTATCGCGACTGGGTACCAAAACCATCAGCCTTTACCTCGCAACCACGGTCATCGCCATCACCATTGGTTTGGTAACGGTGAACCTGCTGCAGCCAGGCAGTTATTTGTCGGCCCAAAAACGCGACGAGCTCAAAGCCCGGTATGCTACCGAAGCGGCCTCTAAATCGGAAAAGGCCGAATTGGTTACCCAAACCGGACCTTTGCAACCTTTGGTTGATGTGGTGCCCGACAACCTCTTCAAAGCCATGGGCGACAATATCAATATGCTGCAGGTGGTGTTTTTCGCGGTCTTTTTTGGCATTGCGCTCATCCTCATTCCCGATGAACAAACCGCCGGGGTGCGTTCCTTTTTTGAAGGTGCCAACCACATCATCCTCAAAATGGTTGATTTGATCATGATTGGTGCGCCTTATGGTGTTTTTGCCTTGTTGGCGGCGCTCATTGCCGAATTTGCTGGGAGCAATCCGGCCGATGCATTGGAATTGCTCAAAGCCTTAAGTGTGTACAGCCTCACCGTCATCATTGGTTTGGCGACCATGATTTTTATCATTTACCCGCTGCTGTTTCGCATTTTCACCAAGTTCAATTACGCCCGTTTTTTCAAGGGTATTGGTCCGGCCCAATTGCTGGCCTTTTCCACCAGCTCTAGCTCGGCTACCCTGCCGGTAACCATGGAGCGGGTAGAAGACCACCTGGGGGTATCGGAAGAGGTATCGAGTTTTGTGCTGCCGCTGGGCGCCACCGTAAACATGGACGGCACCAGTTTGTACCAGGCGGTGGCCACGGTATTTATCGCCCAGGCTTTTGGTACCGATTTGAGTTTGGCCCAACAACTTACCATTGTACTCACGGCCACCTTGGCTTCCATTGGTTCTGCGGGAGTACCCGGTGCGGGCATGGTGATGCTGGTGATTGTGTTGGAGTCGGTGGGATTGGATACAGCGGGTATCGCGCTCATCGTGGCGGTTGACCGCATTCTCGACATGGCCCGTACGGTGGTAAATGTAACTGGCGATGCGGCTGTGGCGGTGATTGTGGCTTCTTCTGAAGGGCAGCTGCACGAGCCGAAAACGGAGGAATAGACGACGGCTGACAGTCGACTGTCGACTGTCGACGGGTAGCAAGTCACAATGGACTGGTGACTGTATTTTCAACAGTTATTGGTGGTCAGTTATCCGTTATCCGTTGTCAGTCGTCCGTCCCCCGCTCTCCGTGGTCCTTTTTCCCGCAGACGACGCAGACTTTCGCAGAAATTCCTGATGAAGTTTCCCGCGGACAACGCAGAATTACACAGAACAAAACTTAGAATTTCATTTCTCTGCGGCCTTCTTCAGATGCCGACAGCATCGTCGGTACGGGCCAATGAGCGCAGCGCATGAGCCAAAAGCCTCCGCTGGTCGTTGAGCGAAGTCGAAACGCGCGGCCTGACAGCAGTTTGGTCCTGCACTGATTAAAAAGGTTGGTGAAAGGTACAATGATTTAAATTTAGGGGTTGCCAGCGCAAGAGATTCACCCCGCCTCCGCGGCTCTGTGGTCGGCAATCAGCCGTCAGCCGAACGCTAAACGCCAAACGCCTTATACGCCTCCCACAGCACCATCCCCCCACACACACTCACATTCAACGAATGTTTGGTGCCGCTCTGGGGAATTTCGAGCGCGCCCTGGCAGGCTGCCAGCGCCTCTTCGGAAACACCTTCTACTTCATTGCCAAAAACCAGGGCGTATTTCGAATGTTGCTGCCAGTCCATTTGCTGCAAGGGCACACTGTCGCTGGTTTGTTCGATGGCCAGGCAGCGGTAACCCGCCGAGGCGAGCTGTTGAATGGCTTCTGCCGTGCTTTCGGCATGCTCCCAAGCCACCGTTTCTTCGGCGCCCAGGGCGGCCCGGTGAATTTCGCGGTGGGGTGGGGTGCCGGTAAAGCCGCAAAGCACCAATTTTTCGAGTGCAAAGGCATCTGCCGTTCTAAAAAACGAGCCTACATTGTTCAGGCTGCGGATGTTGTCGAGCACTGCCACAACGGGTATTTTTTCGCTATTTTTGAAGCCCTCGGCATCGAGCCGTTGGAGTTCATCCATCGATAATTTTCGCATAAATCAAGCTAGTGGCTAAATCGGGCACCGCAAAGGAAACACCTTTGATGCAACAATACAACAGCATCAAGGCCAAACATCCGGGCGCCATCCTGTTGTTCAGGGTGGGCGACTTTTACGAAACCTTTGGCGAGGATGCCGTAAAAGCAGCAGGCATTTTGGGCATAGTGCTCACCAAAAGGTCGAACGGAGCGGCTGCCGACATGGAGCTGGCGGGTTTTCCGCACCATTCGCTCGATACCTACCTGCCCAAGCTGGTGCGTGCCGGTCAGCGCGTGGCCATTTGCGAACAGCTCGAAGATCCCAAGACAGTTAAAACCATCGTCAAACGCGATGTGACCGAAATGGTGACGCCGGGTGTGGCCTTTAGCGACAAGCTGCTCGACCACCGCAGCAACAACTACTTGAGTGCCCTG
This sequence comes from Sphingobacteriaceae bacterium, assembly GCA_013824115.1. GTDB lineage: Bacteria > Bacteroidota > Bacteroidia > UBA7662 > UBA7662 > PNNG01. Next base: position 73,466 of record PNNG01000016.1, read on the forward strand.
CACCTCGATGGCGAACGGGCGGGAGTGGCTTTTGTAGACGTAAGCACGGGCGAATTTCAGGTGGGCGAGGGCAATTTGGCGGAGGTCGACAAGCTGCTGCAGAGCTTCCGTCCGGCCGAAGTGCTGTTCCAAAAAAGTAGGGGCAAGCTTTTCCTCAGCACCTTCGGCGAAAAGTGGTACGCCCACCCCATCGACGATTGGGCATTTACCGCCGACTACGCCCGCGAAACCCTGCTCAAGCGCTTCGAAACCAGCTCGCTCAAGGGCTTTGGCATCGAAAGCATGGCCCTGGGTACCATTGCGGCAGGCATTGTGCTGCATTATCTCAACGAAACCCAACATCCACAAACGGCCCATTTATCGGGCATTGCGCGCATCGATCCGGCCGATTATGTGTGGATGGACCGCTTTACCATCCGCAACCTCGAGCTGCTCGAACCGGCGCACGAGGGCGGGGTGTCGCTGGTGCAGGTGCTCGACCATACCCGCACGCCTATGGGGGCCCGCTTGCTCAAACGCTGGCTGGTGTTTCCGCTAAAAGAGGTGCAACGCATCCGCGACCGACAAGAAGTGGTGCAGTTTTTCTTCACCCAAACCGAATTGGCGGGCGATATAGAGCGCCTGCTCGATCAGGTGGGTGACCTCGAACGCCTCGTGGGCAAGGTGGCTACGGCGAGGATCAGTCCGCGCGAAGTGGTGCAACTCCGCCGCTCCATGAATTTGTTTGAACCCTTGCAGGATTTGTGCCGACAAAGCCAACTGCCCCAATTGCTGCAATTGGCCGATCAGTTGAATCCATGCCTGCTTATCCGCCAACGCCTTGAGCGTGAATTGCGGGAGGATGCGCCCTTACAACTGGCCAAGGGCGGCGCCATTGCCGATGGGGTAGATGCCGAGCTCGACCGCCTGCGTCAAATTGCCTTTTCGGCCAAAGACTATATGGCCCAAATGCAGCAGCGCGAGGTGGAGCGCACGGGAATCAGCTCGCTCAAAATCAGCTTCAACAATGTGTTTGGCTTTTATTTGGAGGTCACGAATTCGCACAAAGACAAGGTGCCGGCCGAATGGATCCGCAAGCAAACCCTGGTAAATGCCGAGCGCTACATCACGCCCGAGCTCAAAGAGTTTGAAGAGCAATACCTTACCGCTGAAGAAAAAATTGGTCGCATCGAAGAGGAGATTTTCAACCGCCTGGTACTGGCCCTGCACGAATACATCCAACCGCTGCAGCTGAATGCACAGCTGATGGCGCGGCTCGATTGCTTGTTGTCGTTTTACTTGCTCGCCGACAGTCGCGGCTACCACCGCCCCGAAGTGGATGACAGTGAGGTGCTGCACATTGAAGCAGGAAGGCACCCCGTGATTGAAACCCGCCTGCCCGCCGGCGAAAATTATGTGCCCAACGACATCTATTTAGATGCCGCCCAACAGCAAATTCTGATGATTACTGGTCCGAACATGGCCGGTAAAAGCGCCTTGCTCCGGCAAACGGCCCTCATCACCCTGCTGGCGCAATTGGGCAGCTTTGTGCCGGCCAAGTCGGCCCGCATTGGCCTGGTTGATAAGATTTTTACCCGGGTAGGGGCGACCGACAACATCAGTTCGGGCGAGTCGACTTTCATGGTAGAGATGAACGAAACGGCCAGCATACTCAACAACATTTCGGGCCGCGCGCTGATTTTACTCGATGAAATCGGTCGGGGTACCAGCACTTACGACGGCATCAGCATTGCCTGGGCCATTGCCGAATATTTGCACGAGCATCCGGTGTACCGGCCGCGTACGCTTTTTGCCACGCACTACCACGAGTTGAATGAGATGGCCGAGCAGTACCCGCGCATCCACAATTTCCATGTGAGCATCCGCGAGCACGCCAACAAAATCATCTTCCTGCGCAAATTGGTGGCGGGTGGCAGCGAGCATAGTTTTGGTATCCACGTGGCCCGCATGGCCGGGGTGCCGCAGGCCGTGGTGCGCAAGGCCGATGCGCTGTTGCAATCGCTAGAGCAAGAGAAAGCCAAAGGCAACAAAAAGCTGCAGAAGAGCCGCAAAAGCGAGTTCCAATTGTCGCTTTTTGAGCTCAACGACCCCCAATTGGCGCAGGTACGGCAGTTGCTCGACCAAACCGATATCAACCGCATCACCCCCGTAGAGGCGTTGTTTTTACTGAATGAGCTGAAGAAGATCGTGGGAGAAGGCTAAGGATGTGGCGTCCTCTTACAAGGTAATCAGCCATTCAATCAGTGATTATCCGCTAAATCAGCGTTCTCCGCGTTCCATGTTGGGCCGCTGATGACACGGATGGGGCGGATTCACGCGGATTTTTTTGCTTCCCAGATGTCGCCCTAGCGGGGCTGGGTGGTTATGAAATCTGTGATTATCTGTTTAATCCGCGTGCTCCGTGTTCCTTTATGGACCGCTGATGACACAGATGGGGTGGATTTGGGATTCATACAGGTCGCCTCCGATTGGGTTGAAAATGAACAAGCACTTCGGCTGTTCCTTGAATTGTTTCAATTTGGTTATCTTCGCCGCATGATTCAAACGGCCGAACGTTCTTCTTCGCAAAGTGCTTCTGAAAATCCGATTTACCAGCGGCACATCATCGCTTATCAGGAAGCTGCCAAGCGCATTTCGGGCAGTTTGCTCGAAGTAGGCTGTGGCGAGGGTTACGGCATTTCGTTGCTGGCACCTGCCTGCAGCTCGTATTTGGGCATCGACAAATTTCCAACCCAGGCGCAAGTGCCGGCACACGGCAAAATCATGCAGTTGGAAGTGCCTCCGTTTAAGGGCATTGCCGACGATAGTTTCGATTTTGTGGTGACCTTCCAAGTGATTGAGCACATTGAAAACGACTTGCTTTTTTTACGGGAAATCAAACGTGTGCTGAAGCCCGGCGGCAAGCTCATCCTCACCACACCCAACCGCTTGATGTCGCTCAGCCGCAATCCCTGGCACGTACGTGAATATGTTCCGGGCGAAATGCGGGGCATTTTGGCAGAAGTTTTCGGTGGTGAGCAGGTTGATTTGCTGGGCGTTTTTGGCAACGAAAAGGTGATGGCTTATTACGAAAAGAACAAATCTTCGGTACGTCGCTTTACGCGTTTCGACATCTTGAATTTGCAGTACCGTTTGCCCCGTCGGCTGTTGCAGGTGCCTTACGATATGGCCAATCGCCTCAACCGCGTGCTTTTGAAAAAAGAAAATGCCGGCTTGGTGAGCGACATCCAAGCCAATGACTATTTTCTGGCGCCCATCAACGAGCAAGCGCTTGATTATTTTGCCATTGTAACCAAAAAGCCGCAATAGGCGGTACTACATTTACCCTATATGCGGTATAGTTCACTGCTTTATTAATCTCTAATTTTGATTTGGTGCTTGAGTCATTCCGTTGCTCAACACCATTACCCGGGAGGGTAGTAGCCAGTTTCTGGCAGGTTTTGTGGAGCCGCTTTCCGAAAGGGAAGCGGCTTGTATTTTTTCCCTTACTTGCTTTATCCGGATGTGGCCATCAAAAATCCAGCGAGGGCTTTCAACCCACCTCCACATAGGCCCGGGCCACCACCCCGCCAACCGGAGGCTGAAACTTACTCACACGCACCTTTACCTTGGCTTCCAGGAAGGCCGCTTGCAAATCGCCCAAAATCAATTCAGCCAAATGTTCAATCAGTTGAACAGGCTCCTGCATGCACGAAGCAACTATCTGGTACACCTGTTCATAATTAGCAGTACGTTCTAACCGGTCGGCATTGCCTTCAAAAGGATAGTCGAGATAAACGTCCACCTGGTATTTGCCACCCATCAAACGCTCCTCGGTATGCACGCCGTGAAATGCATGAAATTGCATTCCTTCCAAAACAATCAGTCCCATCGATGTTTTATTGTAAATGGCACAAAGAACCGGCCTAATCTCTTAATTTTGCAGCGCTTTTAAAATAAAAACATGAGAACCGATCGCTTTCAGCACCCTGATCATTATCTGATGGACGAACTCCTCACCGAGGAACACAAACTCATCCGCGAAACCGTTCGCGCCTGGGTGAAAAAAGAACTGAGCCCCATCATCGAAGATTATGCCCAGCGTGCCGAGTTTCCTCGCCACATCATCCAAGGTTTGGGTGAAATTGGAGCCTTCGGTCCCAGCTTACCCGCCGAATACGGCTGCGGTGGCATGGATCAAATCAGCTACGGCATCATCATGCAAGAACTCGAGCGTTGCGATTCAGGCATCCGCTCCACCGCTTCGGTGCAAGGCTCCCTGGTGATGTACCCTATATATAAGTACGGCAGCGAAGAACAGCGCCGCAAGTACTTGCCCAAATTGGCCAGTGGCGAATGGATGGGCTGCTTCGGACTCACAGAGCCCGACCACGGTTCTAACCCCGGCGGCATGACTACCAACTTCAAGGACATGGGCGACCATTACCTCTTAAACGGTGCCAAAATGTGGATTTCGAATGCCCCATTTGCCGATGTTGCGGTAGTATGGGCGAAAAATGAAGCCGGGAAAATCCACGGTATTATCGTAGAGCGTGGCATGGAAGGCTTTTCAACTCCCGAAACCCACAACAAATGGAGCTTGCGCGCTTCGGCCACCGGAGAATTGGTGTTCGACAATGTGAAGGTGCCTAAAGAGAACTTGCTCCCTAACATCAGTGGACTTAAAGGACCTTTGGGATGCCTTGATTCAGCCCGCTACGGCATTGCCTGGGGTGCCATTGGTGCTGCTATGGATTGCTACGATTCGGCCAAGAACTACGCCATGGAGCGCATTCAGTTCGACAAACCCATCGCAGGCTTCCAGCTTACCCAAAAGAAATTGGCAGAAATGCTCACCGAAATCACCAAAGCCCAATTGTTGACTTGGCGTTTGGGTGTGCTCAAAAATGAAGACCGCGCCAGCACCGCACAAATTTCGATGGCCAAGCGCAACAACGTGCAGATGGCATTGGAAGTGGCCCGCGAAGCCCGCCAGATCCACGGCGGCATGGGTATCACCGGTGAGTACCCCATCATGCGCCACATGATGAACCTCGAGTCGGTAGTCACTTACGAAGGCACGCACGACATCCACTTGCTCATTACGGGCATGGACATTACCGGCATCTCTGCATTCCGTTAAGCCATGGGTGTACTCATAGCTCCATCCATCCTGGCCGCCGATTTCGGCAATCTCCAACGTGATGTGGAGATGGTGAACGCCTCACAGGCCGATTGGTTTCACATCGACATCATGGATGGAGTGTTTGTGCCCAATATTTCTTTTGGTTTTCCGGTGCTTCAAAGCATCCGTAAACATGCCCAAAAGCCGCTCGACGTACACCTCATGATTGTGCAGCCCGAGCGCTATGTGCAGGCCTTTGCCGATGCCGGAGCCGCTGTATTGACCGTACATTTAGAAGCCAGCACCCACCTGCACCGCACTTTCCAGGAAATCAAAAAAGCCGGTATGCAGGCGGGTGTGGCCTTAAATCCACATTCCCCCGTTCATTTGCTTGAAGATATGTTGCCCGAAACCGATTTGATTTGTCTAATGAGCGTAAACCCAGGCTTTGGTGGACAAAAATTCATTGAGGGCACCTACCGCAAAATCGAACAACTGGCAGCCATGCGCGCTGCAGGGGGCTATCAGTTCAAAATTGAAATTGATGGTGGTGTAAACCAGCAAAACGCACCCTTATTACAAGCTGCCGGTGCCGATGTACTTGTTGCTGGCAATTTTGTATTTTCGGCCAACGACCCTGTGGCAACCATCGCAGGGTTAAAGGCCCTTTAAAACAACAACCTTGCACGAGTCGCGTTCACGTTGGGTGTTCAGCCCGGTACGCCTGTTTACCATCGTTTTTTGCCTGTGCTTTTCTGCATCGTTGGCGCAAACCCCCAACGCTAAGATTTCGGGCAAAGTGCTGAACGACCAAGGCAAGGCGCTTGAACTGGTGAACGTTTTTGTGGTGGAAACCGCGCAAGGCACTACTACCAATGCCGCGGGGGAATTTCAGCTTAGTTTGCCAGCTGGAAAATCTTATGCCCTTCGTTTTCAGTATTTGGGATTTCAAACCGCTCAACGGAATATCCGACCCAGGCCGGGCGAAGAAATCAAGCTCGAAATTCGTTTGCAACCCAGCGCGGTCGATATGCAAGGGGTAGAGGTGCAAGGCGAAGCCGAGCGCGGGGGAAATATGGTGAAAATCGATCCTCGCATCAGCCGCTCACTGGCCAATCCATCCGGTAATTTCGAGATGGTGCTGCAAGGCTTAGGCGCCCGCTCGCAGCAAGAGTTGAGTTCACAATACTCGGTGCGTGGAGGCAATTTCGATGAGAACCTTATATATGTCAACGACATTGAAATTTATCGCCCCGTATTGATGCGTTCGGGCCAACAAGAAGGCATGAGCTTCATCAATCCCGACATGGTGGGCGGTGTTCAGTTTTCGGCAGGCGGCTTCGAAGCGCGGTATGGTGATAAAATGAGCTCAGTACTTGATGTGCGTTATCGCAAACCAGAGGAATTTAGGGTAGGGGTGCAGGGCAGCTTTTTAGGCGGCGCTCTTACGGTGGAAGGCACCGATAGCAGCAAGAAGTTTACTTATTTGATAGGTACCCGTTATCGTACCTTGTCGTACTTGCTTGGTTCCTTAGATACCGATGGCGAATATTTCCCAGTTGCGGGCGATGCACAGGCCTACTTCACTTACACCCCTAACCGCAAATGGGAGTTCGGCTTGCTGGCCAATTACAACCAAAACGATTTTCGGGTGGTGCCCGCCAACCGCGAAACGGTGTTTGGCACCGTGCGAGAAGCTTTACAGCTCCGCATTTTCTTCGATGGACAAGAAGTTACCAGCTTTAAAACCTTCACCGCAGGCGCTACGGCTACCTATAAACCGCACTCTCTTTTGCAGCTGAAGTTCATAGGGAGTATGTACACCAGCGACGAACGCGAGAACTTCGATATAGAAGGGCAATGGTTGTTGAATCAACTTGATACAGAGTTGGGTTCTGAAAACTTCGGCAAGGTGGCCTTTACCCGCGGGGTAGGGGCTTTCCAGGATTTCGCGCGGAATCAGCTTACGGTTCAGGTATATGCATTTGACCACCGCGGCTATTGGCAGTCGCCGGCATTGGGTTATGTTCAATGGGGGTTGCGCCTGCAAACCGAACGCATTGCCGACCGCCTTTTTGAATGGAGCAACAGCGATTCGGCCGGGTTTGCCTTCCCTGGTTGGACCCTTGGCGATAGTGTGGTACGCCTGCGCGAGAGCATCTACGCCCGCAACCAAATCAATGCACAGCGTTTCAGTGGCTACCTCCAAGACAGTTGGCAGTTGAATGAAGCACACAACCTTCAAATAACAGCCGGCGCAAGGTTCAATTATTGGACCTGGAACAACGAACTGCTGGTAAGCCCGCGTGCCGAAGTCTCTTTCAGTCCCCGCTGGCGACGCGATTGGGTGTACCGCTTTGCCACAGGATTGTATGGGCAGCCTGCTTTTTATCGCGAAGTGCGCAACCAGTTCGGTCAGCTAAATCCGAATATCCGCGCCCAACGAGCCATACACTATGTGGCCGGTGCCGATTACAACTTCAAAGCTTGGGACCGTCCCTTCCGTTTTGTGACAGAAGTGTATTATAAAGACTTGCGCAGGTTGGTTCCTTATGAGCTCGACAATGTGCGTGTTCGCTATTTGGGCGAGAACAATGCGAGGGGCTATGCTGGCGGCATCGACTTCCGTATCAATGGTGAGTTTGTAAACAGTTTACAATCGTGGGCTAGCCTGTCGCTCATGCGCACCCGTGAAATCGTGAATGGCACTTTTTATAGAGACGCGGATGGCAATCAAGTGCCAGCAGGCTACATACCACGCCCGACCGACCAATTGGCCATGTTCAATATCATGTTCCAGGACCTGCTTCCCAGCAACCCTACCTATAAGGTGCATTTGAATGTGGTTTATGGCTCGCGCTTGCCCTACGGTCCACCCGATTACGACCGGGGTCGCGATACCTTGCGTATGCCGCCCTACCGCAGAGTGGATATTGGCTTCAGTAAGTTGCTCATTGGCGAAGGAAGTAGCTGGGGCAAGCAAGGATGGGGCAAGCATTTCAAGTCGCTATGGCTAAATGCAGAGGTGTTCAACTTGCTACAGGTAAACAACACCATCTCTTATTTATGGGTGCTCGATACTGAAGGTTTCCTCCAAAACATCCCCAATTACCTCACGGGACGCCTCATTAATCTGCGTTTGGTAGCTGAGTTTTGAGACAAAAAGAGGTTTTTGGCTCCTGCACGTGGGTATGATCATTTTTTTTCTCCGATGATGTTTTTGAAAATCAGCGACTTTGACAGAAAGGCTAAATTTTCTGCTAAAAAAGTGAGGCGGGTACTTGCCATGAATTAGAAAATATCTACCTTTGCTCTCCCGTCGCGAACGGGTGTTCATTGAAAGAAAAAAGATTGCGGGAATAGCTCAGTTGGTAGAGCACAACCTTGCCAAGGTTGGGGTCGCGAGTTCGAGTCTCGTTTCCCGCTCACGGGCCCAGATGGTGAAATCGGTAGACACGCAGGACTTAAAATCCTGTGTCCGTTGAGGACGTGCGGGTTCAAGTCCCGCTCTGGGTACGAGGTGAAAAAAAAATATTTTTTTTCACTTGCGTTTTAGGAAATAAACTTCATACCTTTGCAGCCGCTTCGCACGGCAGATGGTCGAAAGCGAGGCGGGATGACAGGGGGG
>PNNG01000037.1 GCA_013824115.1 Sphingobacteriaceae bacterium
CGTTTTGGCAGGATTAGAGTACCTCGTGCGTAGCAAACTCTTTGATGTAAGGATGTTTCACCGGAATCAAAGATGCTTTGGTAAGGCTGCGAGCTACTACGAACATAAACAGGCCAATAAAACCCAAGAACATGCCGATTTCAATAAAACCAATGTGCGCATGTGCGCCAACGGCACCAGGCATAATTCCTACATAAAGGTCAATCCACTTACCAATGATCAGCAATACAGCAACTCCCATCATCATGGTTTCATTGCGCTTGGCACCACGGGTCATCAACAATAAAAATGGAGCGATGAAATTGATAATCAGATTGATCCAAAACAGTGCCTTAAAATGCTCCCAGCGCTCTTGGTAGTAGATAGATTCTTCGGGGATGTTGGCGTAGAAAATCAACAGGAACTGCGACAACCAAATGTATGTCCAGAAAATGCTAAAGGCAAACATAAACTTACCCAAATCGTGCAAATGGTGCTCACTTACAATAGACAGATAACCTGCCCTGCGCAACAGCAATACTGTCAAGGTCATGATTGAAATGGCAGTCACCCAAGCAGCTGCAAAATGATACACCCAAAAAATGGTAGAGAACCAGTGGGTGTCGATGCTCATGATAAAATCCCAGCTCGCCATGGCCCAGCTTACCGCAAAAACAGGCAAGAAAATAGCGCTGAGGGTTTTATTGCGCTTCAAGGTATGCATACCGCCTTGTAAATCTTCGGCCAAAGAGTTCTTGCGAATGGCACGGCTGAACAAATACCACAATGCAAAAATCACCACTACGCGGCCAATCATAAACGGCAAATTCAGGTATCCCGCTTTCGCTGCAATGATGGCATCGTACTCTGGACTTGTTGGATCAGTAATGCCTTCGTGGGTCCAGTGGTAGGTATGATTCCAATGCATCAATACACTTAGAATAATGATACCAAAGCCAGCAAAGGCATAAGGCAAGAATGTAGCCATGGCTTCGGGTACCCTTTTGAAACCCGATGACCAAGCTGCATTGGTAACCGCCTGTGTAGCAATGAAAAGCGTTCCCATCAAGGCCACTCCTAAAAAGTACCAGTTATTCAGCAGAAAATTCGCCCAAAACCTGTGGCTATCGGTCATCAATCCAGTCACGATAGCAACCAAACCTATACCCATCAAACCAAAGGCAATGTTTCTCAAACGTGCTGGTACAACAAATTTTTCTTCGTGTACCGCTACTTCATGATGATGTCCCATGCTCTTTATTCTCCTGTATAACCTCTTAACTTGTTAACATACATCACTATCTGCCAGCGCTCCTCGGGTCTGATTTGCGAACCATGGCCCCACATGCGGCCTTTGCCCTTGGTAATTACGTGGTAGATGTGACCCGAAGGCTGATTTACTATATAACTCGCCTGATAATTTGGAACACCACCGTACTTCTGGCCTACCAAACCGTCGCCTTTGCCTTCTTTACCATGACAAGGCGAGCAATACGAATTGTAGAAATAAGCACCCTTTTCTAGGTTCTTGTCATTCACTTCCAATGGGTTTTTCAACACTTTGGCTGCATATTCCAAACTGTCCTTTCCAATTGGATAATTGTTCATGAGTTCCAAACGGGTATTATCGTAACCCACACCCGAACGTGCGATAGTGCCTGCAACCGGCTCACGCATGTTCTTGCCATCTTTGTTGATGCTGTGGTCTTCTACCTGTGAGTAAGGCTCATAGGCATCCGACACATACATTTGAGGAGCATACTCCCAACCTGGATCCTTCTTATCGGCAATGAGGGCACAGCTGCTCAAAAAGCTCAAGCCAACACCCAAAAGCAATACATTCTTCATAATTCAACCTCCTTTTCCTCTACCGTAGCACCATGACCTTGCAATACGGAAGCAATTTTGTCGTAATCGGCGGTATTGCTTGGAATAGCAATACAAAACTTGTGACTAGTAACATCCGGATCTGGAAACTTTGGTTCGTTGCCAGGAACAAAACCAGAAGCCACCAAATAAGTGCCCACCATGCCCAAAGCCGTGATGAGTACGGTCAATTCAAACGTAACTGGCACAAAATCGGGCCATGCCAAAGCCGGCTTACCACCAATGTTCATAGGCCAATCGAAACCGAGCATCCAAGCTTGCATCGATAAACCAGCACTGAAGCCCAAAACGCCAAACATAAATGCGGCACGTGGCAGGCGACTGCGTTTGTAACCCAGTGCCTCATCTAATCCATGCACTGGAAATGGGGTGTAACACTCATGGATGGGGGTACCCGTTGCACGAACCTCTTTAACAGCGGCCAGCAAAGGTTCCTCATCGAGGAAAGTACCAATGATATATTTGTGTTGACTCATGATCAAGCAATTTGAGGGTTAACTTCCTTGAGGTCCATGCCCTCTTTCTCAGCAGCTTTCTTGATGTGCTCTTCAGCCGAGGTTTTTACAATCGACTTCACTTCAGCAATCGCAATTACAGGAGCAAACTTGGCGAAGAGGAAGAATAGCGTAAAGAACAATCCCAACGAACCGATGAACATTCCAATTTCCACCCACGTAGGTGAATACATTGCCCAGCTAGATGGAAGATAGTCGCGGTGCAGCGAAGTAACGATAATCACAAATCGCTCGAACCACATACCAATGTTTACGAAAATAGAAATGATGAATACCGCTGCCAAATTGCGACGCAGTTTCTGCGACCAGAACAGCTGTGGCGTAATTACGTTACAAGTCATCATGGCCCAATAAGCCCACCAATAGGGACCGAAAGCACGGTTAATAAACGCATACTGTTCGTAAGGAACCGCCGAGTACCAAGCGATGAAGAATTCGGTAATATAAGCCGAACCTACAATAGAACCCGTCACCAAGATGATTTTATTCATCACATCGATGTGGTTGATGGTGATGTAAGCTTCCAAACGCATCACCTTGCGCATGATGATCAAGAGGGTTAATACCATCGCAAAGCCAGAAAACACCGCACCAGCTACGAAATAAGGAGGGAAAATGGTCGTGTGCCAACCCGGAATTACCGAAGTAGCAAAGTCCATAGATACAATGGTATGTACCGAAAGTACCAGCGGCGTGGCCAAACCAGCCAAAATCAGTGATACACTTTCGAAACGCTGCCAAGCTTTGGCCGAACCATTCCATCCAAAACTGAGTAAGCCATAAATCTTTTTGCGTAAACCTTCAGCACGGTCGCGGATGGTTGCAAAATCGGGAATCAAACCTACGTACCAGAATACCAATGAAACGGTCAAATAGGTAGAAATCGCAAATACGTCCCACAACAAAGGCGAGTTGAAGTTGGCCCACAAAGAACCGTAGGTGTTGGGCAAAGGAAATACCCAGTAAATCACCCAAGGACGACCAGCGTGTAAAAGCGGATAGGTACCCGCACAAATTACCGCGAAAATGGTCATGGCTTCTGCTGAGCGGTTTACAGCCGTCCGCCATTTTTGACGGAACAACAACAATACCGCCGAAATGAGGGTACCAGCGTGACCAATACCTACCCACCATACAAAGTTGGTAATGTCCCAACCCCAGTCTACGGTCTTATTCAAGCCCCAAACACCTACACCCGTAAAGAGGAGGTATCCAACGGTGAGCAACCAAAGTCCCAAAGCGGCGACAGAAACACCGAAACCCAAGTACCACCATTTGGTGGGAGCAGCTTCGATAGGCGTTACGATGTCGTCCGTAATCTTCGCGTAAGAAGTTTTACCGGTAATTAACGGACGCCTAATTGGAGATTCGTACATATCGTCTAGTTCGATTTACTGTTAAGCCTTAATTGATTGGGTATTGCGCACCTTGGTGAGGTAATTCACAGAAGGCAATACGTTGAGTTCTTCGATGATGCCATAAGCGCGCTCATTCAGGAAGAGCTTCGAAACCTCGCTGTTCTCGTCGTTCAAATCGCCAAATACAATGGCGCCCGAAGGACAAGATTGCTGACAAGCGGTTTTAACATCGCCGTCCAATACGCCACGACTGTTGCGCTTGGCTTCCAATTTACCTGCCTGAATACGTTGAACGCAGAAAGTACACTTCTCCATTACACCACGAGCACGAACGGTAACATCCGGATTGAGTACCATGCGGCCCAAATCGGTTTGCGATGGGTTGCTGTAAAACTTCGGATTGTCGGTATAGCTGAACCAGTTGAAGCGACGGACTTTGTATGGACAGTTGTTCGCACAATAACGGGTACCTACACAACGGTTGTAAACCATTTGGTTCAAACCCTCATCGCTGTGTACCGTTGCCAATACCGGACAAACCGTTTCGCAAGGAGCATTGTCGCATTGCATACACATCACCGGCTGGAAAGCCACCTGAACATTATCGCCGTTCTGGATCATGTTGTACTCCTTCTCCTTGTCGATCATCATACCATCTTCATTGAAAGTATAATAGCGGTCGATGCGAATCCAGTGCATTTCACGACGATTGAGCACTTCTTGCTTGCCAACTACGGGCACGTTGTTTTCAACCTGACAGCTTACAATACAAGCACCGCAGCCAGTACAAGCATTGAGGTCGACGGCCATGGCCCAGTGATGACCTTCGTAATCGCGTTTATCCCACAAGGTAACCGCATTGCGGTTGATGCCTGGATAAACCTTTTTAAAGGTGCCATCGGCTTGCTTCACTTGGATGTACGGACGCACATTGCCATCGGCAGGATTCACTGCATATTTATCGAGTGAAGTTTCCTTCACAATGTTACGTCCTTCAATGGTGTGGTGTGTTTGCGTTTGCGCAATGGCAGTTTTCATGCCCGTTTTGCTAACACTCACTTTGGTAGACACATTGCCACGCGTTCCATTGAAAGTCATGAATGGATAGGCGTTGGCACCAATGCCCAGTCCCGCTTTGCTTACGTGGGTACGACCATAGCCCAAAGCCAAAGCAACCGTACCTGGGTAGGTACCTGGCTGAATCAACACAGGCACTTCTACTTCGTATCCATTGGCACTAACCTTTACAATATCGCCTTCGCTAATACCATTTTCTCGGGCATATTTAATGCTTACCGCCAAGTAATTGTCCCAACAAGCCTTGCTGATTGGATCTGGCATTTCTTGCAGCCAAGGGTTGCCCGCCAAATTACCATTGCCCAAACCAAGTTTTTCGTAAACAACCAATTCCAACTCGCTACCCTCTGCTTTGATTGCATTGGCAGCCGCATTTACATCGCCTCTAAAAGCAGGTTGGCTGCCTACTACTGGCATTTCGAATACACCATTGTGTAATGCCGTGCGCCAGAAAGTGCCAAAATCGGAAGCACCCGATTTGCTGAAAACATCTTTCCAGCTTTCTTTCATATAATCGTAAGTGCTACTTGCATTCCCTGTAAGGGCCAAGAGCACTTCGTCGAAAGAACGTGTATCGTACAATTTGCTGATGGCAGGCTGGCTAACACTGTATTTCCCAGCAGCTGGCATGGCATCGCCCCAGCTTTCGAGGAAGTTATCGGCAGCGGCTACAAAACCGGCCAACTGTACTGTTTCGTTGTTTTGCTCGCTTACTACTACCGAAACATCTACTTTTTTCATACCGGCTGCAAACGCATCGGCTTTGTAGTAATCATAAGCTGGATTCACACCGTACGCAATCACCGCCCCTATTTTGCCGGCATTCATATCGGCAACCAGGTTTTCCATGGCAGCGTCTTTCCCCTGACGGAGATAAACCGGTGCGGCTATATCGATGGTATTGCCATAATTACCCAAAAGATGGTTGATGGCATTTACCAATTGCTGTACCGACGTATTGTTCGAACCACAAACCACCAGCGATTTTCCACGAGCGGCCCACAATTCAGTAGCGGTTGCGGCAATGGCATTTCCTGCCAAATCATGTTTAGGTGCGTTGATAGTTGAAGCACCGGCCAACTTGGCGATGGCATTGTATAAATTGGCGATTACCACACCTTCTTTCGAAGCTTGATAGGTAACACGCAAATCGGCATTCGAGCCCGTAATGCTCAAAAACGACTCAAACTGCACGTGGCGCGACATTTTAGGCTTGTCTTTACTCACCTTGCGGTTAGTGGTGTAATCGCGGGTAAATTCTACTGGAGAAATCCAGTTGCCCAGAAAATCGGCACCCACCCCTAAAATAACTTCTGCTTTGTCGAAATGGTAAGTAGGCAATGCCGCTACACCAAAATTCGCTTCATTGGCTTCAATCATGCCTGACGCCGAAATGGCATCGTAAGTCACATGATTCGCTCCAGCATATTTCGCTTTGAAGTTTTCTATCAAACGCTTTGTGGTAGGGCTGATAATGCTGTTGGTTAACAACACCACGGGCTTACCGCCCAAAGCATTCAACTTAGCACCGAGTTTTGAATCAAACTCCTCCCAGCTCACATAGTTGCCTGCCAATTTGGGCTGCTGCAAACGGTTGGCATCGTAAAGGCTCAATACCGACGCATGCACACGGGCATTAACGCCGCCCTGTGAAATACCTGACAAGGTATTGCCTTCCACTTTGATTGGACGGCCTTCGCGCGTTTTCACTAAGATGCTGGCATAATCGTATCCATCGCTGAAAGTAGTTGCGTACCAGGTGGCAATAGAGGGAGAAATCTCCTCAGGTTGTGCCACAAAAGGAACTGCCTTTTTTACAGGGGTTTGGGTACAAGCCGCCAAGGTGGCTGCCGTTAAGCTAAATCCAAATATTTTGAGAAAGTCACGACGATTGGCCTCTAAGCCCATGCCTTCTTCATTCAGCATCTCTTCAACAGGAATTTCTTGTGCGAATTCCTTCGAAGCTTCCTCAACAAAAGCAGGGCTGTTGCTGAGTTCGTCGACACTTCTCCAATACTTCTTTTGTGCAATATCCATTATAGCGTGGTTATTGAGTTGACGATTAATAGTGACACTTTGAACATTCGATACCACCCAAATTAGCGATGGTTAAACCTTTTTCTTTAAGAGCCTTTTGGAAAGACTCTTTGTTACCGTGAACGGCTTGGTAGTAACCGTTATCCAAATCAACTTTGGTTTCTCGGTGACAGTTAATACACCAGCCCATGGTTAATTCGCTGTGCTGGTATACTTCGGGCATTTCTTGGATAGGCCCGTGGCAAGTCTGGCACTCAATACCTGCCACCTTGTAGTGCTGGTAGTGGTTAAAGTAGGCCAAATCAGGCAAATTATGGATACGAATCCATTCAATCGGTTGGTTATTTTCCCAGGCCGCGTGAATCTTCTTGATTTCAGGTGCGTCTTTCTTAATTTGATTGTGGCAGTTCATACACACATTAACAGCAGGAATAGTTGCACTCTTACCGCGTTCAACACCTGTATGGCAGTAGCTACAAGCTATTTCATGCGTACCAGCATGCAGTTCATGGCTAAAAGCGATGGGTTGCGCAGGCTGATAGCCTTGTTGAATACCTACGTGTTGGGCTACATCAATACCCCAGCCAATGGCACCAATTAAAAAGAAAGTCAACCCACCACCAATGGCATGAATGGGCTTGATTTTGAATGAAGGCTTGATTTCTTTGAGTTGCTCCTCGTTAAGTTCGCCACTGGCCACCTTCTCTTCATAAGCCTCATTCAGTTTTTTACGCTGTTGAGCCAGGAAGAAAATAACGGCCGCAATGAGGAACACCACGATCCAGAGAACCTGCGACATCGGAAAACCCTCCTCTGCTTCAACCGCAGCTAACGCCTGCTCGCCAGGACTACCAGCGGCAACTGATGCTGTAGCAGTTCCTTGCTCTTTGATGTAAGCCAACACCGACTTGATTTCTTCGTCGGTCCAATCATAAGCAGGCATCGCCACTTTGTTCCACTTGTTGTACAAGTCAACGGCATACTGATCACCACTGGCTACTACTGCCTGTGAGTTTCTGATCCATTTGATCAAATACGCTTCATCTAACCTGTCGGTTACACCACCCAAAGCTGGACCAACCAAATCTTGGTCAATCTTGTGACAGGCAGCACAATTATTGTTAAATAACGCTGCGCCGTCGGGCTGGGCAGTACCCACCATCGGACTCATTCCCAACAACACCAGAGTGGCTGCTGAGAATAGGATTCTACGGAGTGAAAATCCCTGTTTCTGATTCATTTCGCTAGTTTTTTAGAGCCTGAAAGCCATAAATTCTTCCAGTCGCAAAATTAGTTGTTCCATGCATTGCCGCACCATATGTCACAAAATTTTCAAAAGGCCTGAGCAATTTAAAATCCGTCTAAATAAGCGGATAAAAAGTGTGATAAAGACATAAAAAAACCCCGCAGAGCGGGGTTTTAAAGTTAGCAGATAAATGCTCTTAAGCGGTAGCTTCAGCACTATCAGCAGCTGTTACTTCGGCTTTGGGAGCGGTTGCTTTTTTGGTGCTACCACTTTTACCACGACGGGTGGTTTTGGCCTTCTTCGCCTTGGTTTCACCCAAAAGGAGTTCATTAAAATCAACCAATTCCATCATACACATTTCGGCTGCGTCACCCAAACGGAAACCCGTTTTGATGATGCGCGTATAGCCACCCGGACGGTCAGCAACTTTAGCGCTGATAGTTCCAAACAACTCTTTAACCGCTTCTTTATCTTGAAGATAAGAGAAGGCCGTACGACGGCTGTGCATGCTGTCGTCTTTTGATTTGGTGATTATAGGTTCAACAAACTTGCGTAGAGCCTTGGCTTTCGCTACAGTGGTGTTGATACGTTTGTGCAATATGAGCGATACAGCCATATTTTGCAACATCGCATTGCGATGAGAGGCGGTACGCCCCAGGTGGTTAATTGTCTTACCGTGACGCATTTTTATTACTCCTCGTCAAGTTTATACTTAGCTATTTCCATACCGAAAGTGAGACCTTTTTCCCTCACCAGCTCTTCCAGCTCTGTCAGCGACTTCTTCCCGAAGTTGCGGAACTTCAACAGATCGGCAATATCATATTTCACCAGGTCACCAAGCGTTTTGATTTCGGCTGCCTTCAAGCAATTGTAGGCACGCACCGATAAATCCAAATCGCTCAGTGGGGTTTTCAGGATTTTGCGCATGTGGAGGATATTCTCGTCCACTTCATTTGCAATATCCTTAGGCTTCGACTCCAAGGTAATTGACTCATCGCTGAACAACATGAAGTGCTGGATCAAAATCTTTGCAGCTTCTTTCAAGGCTTCTTCCGGATGGATAGAACCGTCGGTTTTCAATTCAATAATCAATTTCTCGTAATCGGTCTTCTGCTCTACGCGTGTATTCTCGATAGTATACTTCACGTTTTTGATGGGCGTGAAAACACTGTCGATTGGAATTACACCAATAGCAGCATCAGATTGTTTGTTTTCTTCAGCGGCAACATAACCACGACCTTTTTCAACCGTCAACTCAATTTCGAAATTGACATTGGTGTCCATGGTGCAAATAACCAAATCGGGATTCAGTATGCTGAAATTTGAAGAGAACTTCTCAATATCACCTGCTGTGAAGGCGTCTTTACCTTTTACAGATACGTATATTTTTTCGGCATCAGCATTTTCAAACTTCGCCTTGAAACGTACTTGCTTGAGGTTAAGCACCAACTCCACCACATCTTCCACCACACCCTTGATGGTAGTAAATTCATGATCTACACCAGGAATGCGGATAGATGTGATCGCATAGCCCTCAAGCGAAGACAGCAGGATCCTGCGAAGCGCATTTCCAATGGTTACCCCAAAACCGGGCTCCAAAGGCTTGAATTCGAAGCTACCTTCAAAATCGGTAGCCTTCTGCATTAATACTTTATCGGGCTTCTGAAAAGCTAGGATCGACATTGAATATCTTGTTAAATGAATTACTTAGAGTACAATTCTACAATCAACTGTTCCTTGATGTTCTCAGGAATTTGATCACGCTCTGGCAGGGCGAGGAAACGACCTTCCAATTTATCCTTGTCCCACTCCAACCAAGCGAAACGTGAAACTTGCTTACCACTCAATGAGTGATTGATGGCCTCCAAGCTCTTCGACTTTTCGCGTACACCAACTACATCACCAGGACGCAGTTCATACGAAGGAATGTTCACTACTTCACCATTCACAGTAATGTGGCGGTGAGAAACCAGCTGACGTGCACCATCACGTGTAGGTGCAATACCTAAACGGAAAACGGTATTGTCGAGACGAGCTTCCAAAAACTTCAACAGGTTTTCACCAGTTGTACCTTTTTTACGGTTCGCCTTTTCAAACGTCTTGCGGAACTGACGCTCCAATACACCATAGGTATATTTCGCCTTTTGCTTCTCCATCAACTGAACAGCATATTCCGACTTCTTGGGATTACGCTTACTCTGACCATGTTGTCCGGGACCGTAATTCTTGCGCTGGAGCGCCTTATCGGGACCGAAAATTGCCTCACGGAACTTACGGGCGATTTTGCTTTTAGGGCCTGTATATCTTGCCATGTCTTTCTCTTAATTAAATTAAACCCTTCTTCTCTTGGGAGGACGACAGCCGTTGTGTGGGATAGGCGTCACATCCGTAATGGTTGTGATTTCGATGCCCAAACCGCCCAAAGCACGGATAGCCGATTCACGGCCAGCGCCTGGACCTTTTACAAACACTTCGGCACGACGGAAACCCAAGTCATAAGCAACTTTACCGCAATCCTGTGCTGCCACTTGAGCTGCATAAGGAGTGTTCTTTTTAGAACCACGGAATCCGGCCTTACCGGCAGAAGCCCATGATATCACCTGACCTTCGTTGTTGGTGATAGAAATGATGATGTTATTGAAGGTAGAACTGATGTGAACCTGACCAACAGGCTCCACCTTTACTACACGCTTCTTTACAACTTTAGTATTCTTAGCCATTGCTATAAATTATTACTTGGTAGCCTTTTTCTTGTTGGCCACAGTTTTACGCTTACCCTTACGTGTCCGAGAGTTGTTCTTGGTGCGCTGACCTCTCACAGGCAAGCCCTTACGGTGACGCAAACCACGGTAGCAACCGATGTCCATCAATCGCTTGATGTTCAATTGCACCTCTGAACGCAATTCACCTTCCGTTTTGAACTCCTCCGTAATGATGGTACGGATCTGGTTGGTTTGGTCATCCGACCATTCACCAACTTTTACGTTTACGTCGATTCCACAACGATCGAGAATCTGACGGGCGCGTGAACGGCCGATCCCATAAATGTAGGTCAAGCCAACTTCGCCTCTTTTGTTTCTAGGTAGGTCAATACCTGCTATCCTTGCCATAATGATGGTTTATCCTTGTCTTTGTTTGAACTTAGGGTTCTTCTTGTTGACAACGTACAGCTTTCCGTTTCTGCGTACGATTTTACAATCAACACTGCGCTTCTTAATCGATGCTCTTACTTTCATGGTATTAGTATCTGTATGAAATTCTTCCTTTAGTCAAGTCGTAAGGCGACATCTCCACCTGCACCCTATCACCGGGTAAAATTTTGATGTAGTTCATTCTCATTTTTCCACTGATGTGCGCTATGATCTGGTGCCCATTTTCCAACTCAACGCGGAACATGGCATTCGACAAAGCTTCGAGAATGGTGCCGTCCTGTTTGATAGAAGTCTGTTTCGCCATAATTGGTTAGATAGACGCTCCTACTGCCGCACGACCTTTAATCCTGCCGGTTTTCATCAAACCGTCGTAATGACGCATCAACAAATGGCTTTCAATTTGTTGTAAGGTGTCGAGAATCACCCCAACCATAATCAACAAAGAGGTACCGCCATAGAACTGCGCAAATTGAGAGTTCACTCCTGCTACCGTTGCGATGGCAGGAAGGATGGCCACAACGGCCAGGAAAATTGATCCAGGCAAAGTAATACGTGCCAAGATATCATCTAGGAATTCTGCGGTCTTTCTACCAGGCTTTACACCAGGGATAAAAGCACCGTTTCTTTTCAGGTCTTCCGACATTTGATTGCTATTCACCGACAACGAAGTGTAGAAGTAGGTAAATACGATAATCAAGACGGCCAATGTAAGATTGTAAGTAATGCTGGTGAAATCAACAAAAGCAGACACAATACCTTGACTAAGGTCGCTATTTGGGAAAAACTGCGCTACCGTGGCAGGCAGAAACATGATGGCTTGTGCAAAGATGATGGGCATTACACCAGCAGCATTCACCTTGATAGGGATGTACTGACGGGTACCACCATACATGCGATTACCTACCACGCGCTTGGCCACCTGAATAGGGATTTTACGCGTACCTTGAACCAACAGGATAGTCAATCCCACTACTACCGCAAGCATCACAATTTCCACCAGGAATGGCACTAAACCACCGCCACCGCTTCCAACGCGAAATTGGAATTCACCAATCAACGCATCTGGGAGGCGGGCTATAATACCCACCATGATAATTAATGAAATACCGTTCCCTAATCCCCTGTCGGTAATCTTCTCACCCAACCACATTACAAACATGGTGCCTGCAGTAAGTACAACTACCGTAGATAGTATAAAGCTCAAATCGAGTGCATCGCCAGTACGCAAAATGATTGCCGGCAAAAATTGCGCTTTCAGATTGATGATAAAACCTATCGCCTGAGCGGCTGTAATGACAATAGTGAGATAGCGGGTAATTTGGTTGATTTTATTCCTACCACTTTCCCCTTCCTTCATCATCTTCTGGAAACTTGGTACCACCATACCCATCAACTGCACTACAATTGAGGCAGATATATACGGCATGATACCCAAGGCAAATACCGAAGCGCGCGAGAAGGCTCCACCCGCAAACAAGTCGATTAAGCCAGTCAAACCAGCTCCACCACCTTGCGGGGTTAAGTCTTCAAGTATCACCGGATCAATACCTGGAAGTACCACGTACGAACCCAAACGATAGATAAGCAACAGGCCGAGGGTCATAATGATCCTCGACTTGAGCTCTTCGATTTTGAAGATATTCCGAATCGTATTGATGAAATTCTTCATGTGCGTTTAGATAACTTCTGCTACGCCACCCGCAGCTTCAATGTGTTTCTTAGCAGCAGCGCTAAAAGCATGCGCCTTAACAGTCAGTTTGGTTTTCACCTCACCGCGACCTAAAATCTTCACTTTCTTGCTTGCATTGCCAATGAGCCCATGGGCTGCCAAAAAGGTAGGATCAATCAAATCTGTTTTGTGTGTTGCAGCCATTTCCTCCAAAACATCGAGGTTAACAGCGTTGTACTCCACACGGAAAGGATTCTTAAATCCAAACTTAGGGACGCGCAACTTCAAAGGCATTTGTCCACCTTCGAAGCCAGGCTTAGTGCTATAACCAGCACGGCTTTGAGCTCCTTTGTGACCTTTGGTAGAAGTACCACCTCGGCCCGAACCTTGTCCACGACCAATGCGTTTGCGGGGCTTTACACTACCTGCAGCAGGCTTCAAATTGTTCAGTTCCATCGCTTAAATCTCCTCTACTTTTACAAGGTGAGCTACTTTTTTAATCATACCCAATACTTGTGGAGTACCTTCGTGCTCAACAGTAGCATGTGGGTTTCGCAGGCCAAGGGCCAACAAAGTACGCTTCTGGCGCTCAGGGCGACCAATTGCACTTTTCAATTGTGTTACTTTGAATCTGGCCATGACTTAACCGTTAAAAACTTTAGACATAGATAGATTTCTGTGTTGTGCAACCGTGTAAGGATCGCGCAATTTAGCGAGCGCATCGATGGTTGCCTTTACCACGTTGTGTGGGTTCGATGAACCTTTCGACTTGGCCAATACGTCGGTAATACCCGCGCTCTCCAGTACAGCACGCATCGCACCACCTGCAATTACGCCTGTACCATGCGATGCAGGCTTAATGTATACGCGACCACCACCAAACTTACCATCGGCTTCGTGTGGAATAGTACCCTTCATGATGGGCACTTTTATCAGCGACTTCTTTGCATCATCAATACCTTTGGCAATGGCCTCCGATACTTCCTTTGCCTTGCCTAAGCCGTAACCAACGATTCCGTTTTCATCACCTACCACCACAATGGCAGAGAAACTGAAAGTACGACCACCCTTGGTAACCTTAGCAACACGCTGAACGCTAACGAGACGATCTTTCAATTCGATCTCACTGGCTTTAACTCTTCTTATGTTCGTTGTTGACATATCCGATTATCCTTAAAAATTCAGACCACCTTCACGAGCACCTTCAGCCAAAGCCTTCACACGGCCGTGATAGAGGTAACCATTCCGGTCAAAAACCACTGCACTGATTCCAGCGGCTATCGCCTTCTCAGCGAGCGCCTTTCCTACCAAAGCAGATAAATCTACTTTGTTACCTGATTGCGTGCTAACTGCTTTCTCAGTTGACGAAGCAGCCACCAAAGTGCGGCCTGCTACATCATCAATGATTTGAGCATAAATTTCATTGTTGCTACGAAACACCGACAAACGGGGGCGCTCAGGAGTTCCTGCTACGCGCTTGCGAATGCCTTTCTTTATACGTGTACGACGTGCTATCTTATTGTTTGCCATGACTTAGCTTATTTTTTAGAAGCAGACTTACCAGCTTTACGACGCAACACTTCACCCACGAAACGAACACCTTTGCCTTTGTATGGCTCGGGCTTACGCAGCGAACGGATTTTAGCAGCAACCTGACCTATCAACTCTTTGTCGATACTTTCCAGGGTGATTACCGGATTTTTACCTTTGAGGGTTTCGGTAATCAATTTTACTTCAGCAGGGATCTGCAATACAATATCGTGTGAATAGCCAAGCGCCAATTCAAGCAATTGACCGTTGGCGTTGGCACGGTAACCCACACCAACGAGCTCCTGTTGTAACTTGAAGCCTTCACTTACACCTTTAACCATGTTGTTGATGAGTGAGCGATACAAACCATGCAATGCTTTGTGACGCTTGCTGTCAGTAGGACGTTGTACAACAACCTGACCTTCTTCAACAACTACCTGAATGTCGCTGTCAACAGCGCGATCCAGTTGACCCTTTGGTCCTGTTACAGTAACGACATTCTTGTCGCTTACGGTAACGTTCACACCTGCGGGTACTACTACGGGAAGTTTTCCTATACGTGACATTCCTTAAATCTTAATAAACGTAGCACAATACTTCGCCACCCACATTGTGTTGACGAGCTTCTTTATCGGTCATCACACCTTTAGATGTAGATACAATGGCGATGCCCAAACCATTGATAACACGGGGCAATTCTGTTACGCCTTTGTATTGACGCAAACCTGGACGGCTCACACGACGCAAGCTACGAATAGCTGGCTCGTTGCTACCAGGCAAATACTTCAAGGCAATTTTAATAGAGCCCTGTGCGCCTTCATCTTCGAACTTATAGTTCGTGATGTAACCTTTTTCAAACAACACCTTGGTAATTTCCTTCTTCAAGCCAGAAGCAGGGATTTCTACCACACGGTGGTTGGCTTTTAATGCATTCCTCAAACGGGTGAGGTAATCTGCTATAGGATCAGTCATTTCTCTCTCTCTCCTTATTATTAATTTACCAGCTACCCTTGGTTACACCAGGTATTTTACCTTCAGATGCCATCTGACGGAACAATACCCTAGAAATACCAAACTGACGCATATAGCCACGTGGACGACCTGTAATTTTGCAACGGCTGTGCAAACGTACCGGTGAAGCGTTTTTTGGCAACTTCTGCAAACCGAGGTAGTCACCAGCTTCTTTCAAAGCGGCACGCTTGGCAGCATATTTGGCAACTGTCTTCTCGCGCTTGCGATCTCTTGCCTTTATTCCTTCCTTAGCCATGGATTAGTTTTTATTCGTTTTGAACGGAAGACCCATTTCTGTGAGCAGTGCCAAGGCTTCTTCATCGGTTTTGGCCGTAGTCACGAAAGTGATGTCCATACCGGTGATTTTGTTCACCTTGTCGATGTTGATCTCAGGGAAAATGATATGTTCACTAACACCCAATGTGTAGTTACCACGTCCATCAAACCCTTTGGGGCTGATACCCTTGAAATCGCGTACCCGTGGCAGGGCAATAGAGATCAAACGATCGAGAAATTCATACATATTATTGTCGCGCAGTGTAACGCGGGCACCAATAGGCATTTGTTCACGAAGTTTGAAGTTAGAGATGGCCTTTTTCGACTTGGTTGCAACGGCCTTCTGGCCTGCAATCATGGTCATCTCATTCAAAGCCGATTCAATCAGCTTCTTGTCTGAAACAGCCGCACCAACACCTTGGTTGATAGCGATTTTCGTAAGGCGGGGAATCTGCATTACATTCTTGTAAGCAAATTTCGCCTGGAGGGCAGGGACAACCTCCTCCTTGTACTTGGTCTTCAGTCGTACTTTGTAAGACATTACTTAATTATTTCTCCGGTTTTCTTTGCGAAACGGACCAGTTTACCATTTTCATCGGGCTTGCGGCCAATGCGGGTGGGAGTTCCACCAGCAACCACCATCAAGTTCGAAATGTGAACGGGAGCTTCTTTTTTCACGATGCCTCCGTTAGGATTAGTGGCACTTGGCTTGGTGTGCTTGGTGATCATATTGATACCTTCTACAATCGCACGCATCTCAGCGGGTTGTACTTCCAATACACGGCCTTCTTTGCCTTTGTCGTCGCCCGTGATTACACGAACTACGTCACCTTTTTTGATTTTGAGCTTTACATTTCCCATGTCTGCGAATCTTAAAGCACCTCAGGCGCCAGTGAAACAATTTTCATGAACGATTTCTCGCGCAGCTCACGTGCTACTGGTCCGAAGATACGTGTACCACGGGGCTCATCCTGGTTGTTCAACAACACTACAGCGTTGTCATCAAAACGGATATAAGAACCATCACGGCGACGTACTTCTTTTTTGGTACGTACTACTACAGCTTTTGAAACTGTACCTTTTTTGGCGTTTCCTGAAGGGATGGCCGACTTGATAGATACAACAACCTTATCGCCCAGTGAAGCATAACGTTTGCCGGTTCCACCGAGCACACGAATTACTAAAACCTCTTTGGCTCCGCTGTTGTCAGCTACTGCCAATCTGCTTTCCTGTTGTACCATTACTTAGCCCTTTCAATTATTTCTACCAATCTCCAACGCTTGTTCTTGCTGAGCGGACGGGTTTCCATTATACGAACCAAATCACCCACATTGCAGTCGTTATTCTCGTCATGCGCGTGGAATTTTTTGGTCGTTTTCACGAACTTACCGTAGATGGGGTGTTTTACCTTACGCTCTACAGCTACAGTGATGGTTTTTTGCATTTTGTTGCTCACCACACTGCCAATTCTTTCTTTTCTTGCGTTCCTTTCCATCTCAGCCATTAGTTGTTGGTTGCTCCGGTTACTTCATTGGCACGCTGGCGGAGTTCAGTCAGCAAACGCGCGATTACCTTGCGGGTCTCGCGGATTCTTGCCGGATTGTCTACCGACGAAACGGCGTGACTGAACTTCAGCTTGGTCAACTGAAGCTTTTCCTCCTTGATCCTATCAGCAATCTCTGCTGTGGAAAGTTCTTTTATTGCGGAGTACTTCATATTTCTTATTGTTCTACGTAATCTCTTCTTACCACAAATGAGGTGCTAACCGGCAATTTTTGAGCGGCAAGGCGCATGGCCTCTTTTGCGACCGGCAAAGGTACACCTTCTGCTTCAAAAATCAAAGTGCCAGGTTTAACTACGGCCACCCAATATTCAGGTGAACCTTTACCTTTACCCATACGCACTTCTGCAGGCTTTTTGGTCACTGGCTTGTCCGGGAAAATCCGGATCCATACCTGACCTTCACGCTTCATAAAACGGGTTACCGCAATACGAGCTGCTTCGATCTGACGAGAAGTGATCCACTTCTCTTCCAAAGTCTTGAGTCCAAAGCTGCCAAAGGCAAGCTCTGCTCCACGGGTGGCCATTCCTTTTACCCGTCCTTTGTGAGTCTTTCTATATTTGGTTCTTTTCGGCTGTAACATTTTCTTTTCTCTTTACAAGATGAAGATTACTTTCTTGATCTGCCTTCGTTACGGCCCTGACCACCACCACTGCGACGATCACCACCACGGCCACCCCCTTTGCGGTCGCGACCACCACCTGCAGGACGCTCACCCGGGGCACCACCACCACCCTGACGGGCTTGAGCAGCACTGGTAGCTCCTACGTTTGGCGATAAATCGCGCTTGCCGTAGACCTCACCTTTACAGATCCATACTTTCACACCAATTTTACCGTAAACCGTTTGTGCTTCTTTCAAAGCATAATCGATATCAGCACGCATGGTGTGCAATGGAATACGTCCTTCTTTGTACTGCTCAGAGCGGGCAATTTCTGCACCACCCAAACGACCAGATACCATTACTTTGATACCTTCGGCACCCATACGCATGGTAGAGGCGATGGAGGTTTTCATGGCACGACGGAAAGAAACACGGGCTTCTAACTGACGAGCAATGCCTTCTGCTACCAAAGCGGCATCCAATTCAGGACGCTTGATTTCAAAAATGTTGATTTGCACATCCGTACTTGTCAACTTCTTGATCTCTTCCTTGATACGGTCCACTTCCTGACCTCCTTTACCAATCACAATACCTGGACGGCTGGTGTGGATGGTAATGATGATCCGCTTGATGGTACGCTCAATTACTACTTTCGCAATACCCCCATTGTTGATACGAGCCGCTAAATATTTGCGGATTTTGTCATCTTCTACCAGTTTGTCGGCATAGTTGTTACCACCGAACCAGTTGGAATCCCAACCGCGGATATATCCCAGGCGAAGACTAATTGGATTAATTTTTTGTCCCATGCTTCTTAATCATTTACGGTTGGAAGGCTATCAACTACGAGGGTAACGTGGTTCGAACGCTTGCGAATACGGTGACCACGGCCTTGGGGGGCTGGGCGCAAACGCTTTAACATCCGACCGCCATCTACCTGCACACTCTTTACATAGAGATTGGCTTCTTCAAGGCTACTTTCTTCGTTGCTCTTCTCCCAGTTAGAAACTGCAGAGAGTAACAGCTTTTCCAAACGGATTGAAGCTTCTTGTTTCGAAAACTTCAGGATGTTGGCTGCCTTTTCAACTTTCTGTCCGCGGATCAAGTCAACCAGCAAGCGCATTTTGCGCGGCGAGGTTGGACAATTACGTAATACGGCTAATGCTTCCATTACTTTCTACCTTTATCTTTTTTAGCTGCGTGACCGCGGAAGTTACGGGTGGGGGCGAATTCGCCCAACTTGTGACCCACCATGTTTTCCGTTACATACACAGGGATAAACTTATTGCCATTGTGCACGGCAAAAGTGTGTCCAACGAAGTCAGGTGTAATCATTGATCTTCTCGACCAAGTTTTGATTACCGATTTCTTACCACCATCGTTCATGGTAAGTACCTTTTTCTCGAGGGTATATTCTACAAAGGGCCCTTTTTTCAGTGAACGCGCCATTGCTTATCCTTTTCTACGTTTAACGATTACTTTGTCGGAGGCCTTTTTCGGCTTACGGGTCTTATAACCCTTGGCCAACAAACCTTTGCGTGAGCGTGGGTGACCACCAGAAGCACGGCCTTCACCACCACCCATAGGGTGATCAACAGGGTTCATGGCAACACCACGAACGCGAGGGCGACGACCTAACCAGCGGCTGCGACCAGCCTTACCACTAATTTCCAAAAGGTGGTCTTCGTTAGAAAGCTCACCCATGGTAGCCAAACAGCTTTGCAAAATCATACGTGTTTCGCCTGAAGGCAATTTCACAATGGCATATTTGCCATCACGAGCTGCCAAGGTAGCACTGCCACCTGCACTGCGTACAATTTGTCCACCTTTTCCAGGCTGCAATTCGATGTTGTGAATGGCAGAACCCAGTGGTACAGCACTTAGGAAAAGAGCGTTTCCAGGATCAGGAGTTGCTGTAGCACCACTCATGATGGTTTGACCTACTTGCAAGCCCTTGGGAGCCAAGATGTAACGCTTTTCGCCATCGGCATAAGATACCAAAGCGATGAAAGCTGAACGGTTGGGATCATATTCTACCGACTTCACAGTGGCGGGGATATCAAACTTGTTACGCTTGAAATCAATGACCCTATACATTTTCTTGTGACCACCGCCAATGTAGCGCATGGTCATCTTTCCTTGATTATCGCGACCACCTGATTTCCTCACGGGCAACAGGAGGCTCTTCTCTGGAGTAGCACCGGTAAGCTCGCTGAACGAGTTAGCTACTTTGAAGCGCAGACCCGGAGTAAGCGGTCTAAATCTTTTTACTGACATTGCTCTTAGATGTTACTGTAGAAATCGATTACTTCTCCTTCTTTCAGCGTAACCACAGCTTTTTTGTAGCTGTCGGTTTTGCCTTCAACGAAACCAGCTTTGGTGAAGCGGCTCTTGGTTTTACCGGCATACCGCATGGTATTCACCGATTCTACCTCAATTCCATACAACTCCTTGATGGCTTGACGGATTTGGAATTTGTTGGCGCGCTTGTCAACACGGAAGGCGTATTGATTGCGCTTTTCGCCCAACATGGTCATCTTTTCAGTGATGATCGGCTTTTTTAGAATCTCCATATCCTTACTTGTTTAAAGTTTCAGCGATTTTCTCAATCGCACTGTTCAACACAAGTACACGGGCAGCGTTCATTACATCGTAGGTGTTCAAATCACTGGCCACCACGATTTTGGTCTTTTGCAAGTTGCGACCAGAAAGCACGAGATTCTCGTTTTTCTCTGGAGTAACCAACAATACACGCTTACCATTTACATTCAACTTATTCAACATATCGGCGAACGACTTGGTCTTGGGTGACTCAAAAATGAAATCTTCCAATACCGTGATGTTGTTACCCTGTGCTTTATAAGCAAGGGCCGATTTACGCGCCAATACTTTTACTTTTTTGTTCAGCTTGAAGCTGTAGTCGCGGGGTTGAGGACCAAACACGCGGGCACCACCTTTAAACAATGGGCTATTGATGTCGCCCTTACGCGATCCACCAGTACCTTTTTGCTTGTGTAATTTGCGCGTAGAGCCGCTGATTTCCCAACGCTCTTTGGTCTTGTGCGTTCCTTGACGTTGATTGGCCAAGTACTGCTTCACGTCGAGGTAAATCGCATGATCGTTGGGCTCGATACCGAAGATTGCTTCAGGAAGCTCAACCTTTGCCTTGGTCTCTTGACCTTGGATATTAAAAACAGGTAGTTGCATCTCTTACTTCTCCACAATTACAAATGAACCCTTGGCTCCTGGAACAGAACCTTTAACAACCAACAGATTTTGCTCGGGAAATACCTTCAATATCTCGAGGTTGATGGCCTTCACACGCTTGTTGCCTGTTTGTCCACCCATGCGCATGCCTTTGAATACACGCGAAGGGAACGACGATGCACCCAATGAACCGGGAGCACGCAAGCGGTTGTGCTGACCGTGGGTTTGTCCACCCACACCACCAAATCCGTGACGCTTTACAACGCCTTGGAAAC
The DNA here is from genome assembly GCA_013824115.1 of Sphingobacteriaceae bacterium. Taxonomy (GTDB): domain Bacteria; phylum Bacteroidota; class Bacteroidia; order UBA7662; family UBA7662; genus PNNG01. The sequence continues at coordinate 21,385 of PNNG01000037.1, forward strand.
CTTTACCCTTGCTCAGGCCAACTACGTCAACGAAGTCGCCCTCTGCGAAAATCTCAACCGTTACTTCATCACCCAAATTCAATTCGTCTTGAAACGTCGTGAACTCGGTGAGCTTGCGCTTGGGCGCAGTACCAGCTTTCTTGAAGTGTCCTAGCATTGCCTTTGTGGTCGACTTTTCTTTCTTGTCGCCATAGGCAAGCTGGTAGGCGTCATAACCGTCTTTTTCAACGGTTTTCACTTGCGTAATTACGCAAGGACCAGCTTCCAAAACTGTGCATGGAACATTTTTTCCATCGGCACTGAAAATGCTGGTCATTCCAACTTTTTTACCAATTATTCCTGACATGATTGTCGGTTATCAAACTTTAATTTCAACATCTACACCGCTGGGCAATTCCAACTTCATCAACGCGTCTACGGTCTTCGACGAAGAACTGTAGATGTCGAGAATGCGCTTGTAAGAGCACAACTGGAACTGTTCACGGGCTTTCTTATTCACGTGCGGCGACTTCAACACAGTGAAGATGCGCTTTTCGGTAGGCAATGGAATGGGTCCACTTACTACGGCACCGGTGGTTTTTACAGTCTTCACAATCTTCTCGGCTGATTTGTCAACCAAGTTGTGATCATAAGACTTCAACTTTATGCGGATACGATGACTCATTTTCGTATTTATTAATCTTTTTCAGCTCTTGCTTTTGCATACTTCGCCAGTACATCATCGGAAATATTCCTAGGTGTTTCGGCAAAGTGTGAGAACTCCATGGTAGAGGTGGCACGGCCCGAAGTGAGGGTACGCAATACAGTTACGTATCCGAACATTTCCGACAATGGAACCAAAGCCTTGATTACCTGGGCACCATTGCGCGAGTCCATACCCTGCATTTGGCCACGACGCTTGTTCAAGTCGCCGATTACGTCACCCATATAATCCTCAGGCGTAATTACTTCTACCTTCATGATTGGCTCAAGGAGGATCGGAGAAGCCTTGCGACAAGCTTCACGGAAGGCCGCACGGGCAGCCACTTCAAATGAAAGCGAATCGGAGTCAACTGCGTGAAACGAACCGTCGAACAAACGTACCTTGAGGTTGTCGATGGCGAAACCTGCCAACACACCATTCGACATGGCAGAGGCAAAGCCCTTTTCAACCGAAGGAATAAATTCGCGGGGGATTGAACCACCCACAACTTCATTCACAAACTCCAAACCTGGTTTTTCAGGATCGCCCGGCATTACTTCCACCTGGATGTCGGCAAACTTACCGCGACCACCCGTTTGCTTCTTATAAACCTCGCGGTGAATAACGGGCTTGGTAATGGCCTCTTTGTAAGTAACCTGTGGAGCACCTTGGTTACACTCTACCTTGAACTCACGACGCAAACGGTCAACAATGATTTCGAGGTGCAATTCACCCATACCTTGAATAATGGTTTGGCCTGAATCTTCATCGGTGTGCACACGGAAGGTGGGATCTTCTTCAGCCAATTTTGCCAAAGCATTACCCAGCTTATCGCTGTCGGCTTGTGTCTTAGGCTCAATTGCCAAACCGATTACCGGCTCGGGGAACTGCATGGCTTCGAGGATAATGAGGTGCTTCTCGTCGCAAAGGGTATCGCCAGTTTTGATGTCCTTAAAGCCTACCGCCGCACAAATGTCACCTGCTTCTACGAAGTCGATGGCCTTACGATCGTTGGCATGCATCTGGAACAAACGCGAGATACGTTCTTTGTCGATAGAAATACCTTTGTCAGGATCGCTTCTCACCTTTGAGATGTAAGAACCGGCATCCAAACGGCCAGAATATACACGGAAGAATACCAAACGACCAACGAATGGGTCGGTAGCTACTTTAAATGCCAAGGCACAGAAAGGCTCATCTACCGAAGGCTTGCGGGTAACAGGGGCATCGGTCTTGGGATCGGTGCCTTCTACTGCTTCTGCATCCATAGGTGATGGCAAGAAAGAACAAACTGCATCTAAAACAGCCTGTACACCTTTGTTCTTGAATGAAGAACCGCACATCATGGGCACAAACTTGCCATCAATTACGGCCTTACGGATAGCGACACGCATCTCCTCTTCAGTGATGCTGTCCGGATCGTCAAAAAACTTCTCCATCAACACATCATCGTACTCTGCACAGATTTCGATGAGCTGCTGACGGAATTCATGTGCTTGTTCAGCTAAGTCAGCAGGCATAGGAATCTCGGTGTAAGTCATACCCTTTGATTCTTCATCCCATACAATGGCTTTGTTGGTAATGAGGTCAACTACACCCTTGAAGGTTTCTTCTGATCCGATGGGCACTTGCAAAGGAATAGCGGTAGAGCCCAACATTTCTTTCACCTGCTTGCACACGTTGAAGAAATCGGCGCCCTGACGGTCCATTTTATTTACAAAACCAATGCGAGGAACATTGTAGTTGTCGGCCAAACGCCAGTTGGTTTCCGACTGCGGCTCGACACCGTCAACTGCCGAAAACAAGAACACCAAACCATCGAGTACGCGGAGTGAACGGTTTACCTCTACGGTAAAATCCACGTGACCGGGGGTATCGATGATGTTGATGGCATATTCATTTTCTTCCCATTTCCAAGCAGTTTTGGTAGCTGCAGAGGTAATGGTAATACCGCGCTCCTGTTCCTGTGCCATCCAGTCCATGGTGGCTGCACCATCGTGTACTTCCCCAATCTTGTGGGTCATACCGGTGTAGTACAGAATACGCTCTGTAGTAGTGGTTTTACCGGCATCGATGTGAGCTGCGATACCGATGTTGCGTACAAACTTAAGGTCTCTTTGTGCCATGTCTTAGAATCTGAAATGCGAGAAGGCCTTGTTGGCTTCAGCCATTTTGTATGTATCTTCTTTCTTCTTCACTGCGGCACCTTCACCTTTAGAAGCAGCAACTACTTCGCCGGCGAGTTTGTCGACCATGGTTTTTTCGTTGCGCTTGCGGGCATAACCTATCAACCAACGCATTCCCAATGCCTGTTTGCGGCTGGGGTTAACTTCGATGGGCACCTGGAAGGTAGCACCACCAACACGGCGGCTCTTCACTTCCACGCTTGGCATTACGTTGTTCAGCGCACGGCGCCAAACTTCGATGCCTGTTTCATTCATACGCTTTTCTACCACTTCCATGGCAGCGTAAAAAATTTCAGCAGCTGTGCTTTTCTTACCATCGAGCATCATGTTGTTGATGAACTTGGTAACTACGATGTCCTGAAACTTCGGATCTGGTTCAATGATCCGTTTTTTGGCACGCGTCTTTCTCATCGCTTATATCTTATTATTTCTTTTTTGCGCCTTTTGCTGGAGCTGCAGCCTGCTTGGCCTTGGCACCGTATTTTGAACGACCTTGCTTGCGGCCGTTAACACCTGCTGTGTCGAGTGCACCACGGATGATGTGGTAACGCACACCGGGTAGGTCTTTTACACGACCACCACGGATGAGCACGATGGAGTGCTCTTGCAGGTTGTGACCTTCACCAGGGATGTAAGCGTTTACTTCCTTCTGGTTGGTGAGACGCACACGCGCTACTTTGCGCATGGCTGAGTTCGGCTTCTTGGGGGTGGTGGTATACACCCTGGTGCATACACCGCGACGCTGCGGGCAAGCATCTAATGCCGGCGACTTGCTCTTGTCGGCCTTATGCTCACGGCCTTTTCTTACGAGTTGCTGTATGGTTGGCATACGTTTGTTAAATACGCTATTTGAATAAACACACTACTCCCTCTGTTCAAGGGACTGCAAAGGTATTCAATTCCTGAATATTTGCAAAACCAATGTCCAAATTTTTGGATGCGAGTGAGTTAGCCGTATGTTTTTGTGGATAGTGTTGACCGAAAAACGCCCCTGGAAGGCCTGAGACGCATTTTGTCCTTTGGCGATATCCACAAAAAAGGCAAAACATTCCTGCAATCGCCGGCACATTCCAGTGGAAAACTCCTAATTTGTGGCTCTATTTTCAGTCTTATGAGATATCAGCCCATCGACCCGCAATTGTTTGTTCACAACAGAGCGCGCTTTACGGCACACATGCAGCCGAACAGCATGGCCGTATTGGTGTCGAGCGACCAGTTTCCCCGCAATGCCGATGCTAATTTTTACTTCCGTCAGAATTCGGAGCTTTTTTGGCTGACCGGGATTGATCAGGAAGAGACCTATTTACTATTGTATCCCGATTGTCCGAACCCCGCCTACCGCGAAGTACTTTTTGTGCGCGAAACCAACGAAGAAATTGCTACTTGGGAAGGGCATAAATACAGCAAGACCGAAGCAGCCGCCATGTCGGGCATTCAAACCGTATTGTGGAACCATGATTTCAGGCAGCTGGTGCATACGCAAATGAAGTATGCCGATGCGTGCTACCTCAATACCAATGAAAACGACCGGGCGAATAATCCGGTTCCAACCGCTGAGCTGCGTTTCGCCCACGAGCTGCAACAGCTATTTCCGCTACACCGGTATGAACGGGCGGCAAAGGTGTTTGAACACCACCGTTCGCGCAAGCACCCCATTGAAGTAGGCCTTATTAATAAGGCGGTTGACATTACAGCCGGCGCTTTTGATGAAGTGCTTCGTTCGGTGAAGCCTGGCATGTGGGAGTTTGAAATAGAAGGCATCATCAGCAAGCACTTTTTAAGCAATAGGGCCAACGGCTTTTCGTTTGAGCCCATCATAGCCAGTGGCGCCAGTGCTTGTGTTTTGCATTATGTAAAGAACGACAAGCAAACCCAGGATGGCGATTTGTTGCTGCTCGACTTTGGTGCCGACTATGCCAACTACGCCGGCGATATGACCCGCTGTTTTCCTGTGAATGGCCGTTTTACCAAAAGGCAAAAAGAAGTGTATGACGCGGTATTGCGGGTTAACCGCGAAGCCACCAAATTATTGGTACCTGGCCGAACGCTGGACGCTTATAATAAGGAGTCGGCCCTGATCATGCAAGACGAGCTGCTTCGTTTGGGACTCATCACCCGAGACGATATTGCCCGTGAATCGGCCTCCTGGCCAGCTTATAAAAAGTATTTCCCACATGGAACGGGGCATTTTTTAGGCATCGATGTACATGACATTGGCGCCCGTTACGGCAAGTTGGATGTGGGGATGGTGATCACCTGCGAACCCGGTATATACATAAAGGAGGAAGGCTTGGGTATTCGCATTGAAAACGACATCCTCATCACCGAAAACGGACCGGTAAATTTGATGGCAGGAATTCCCATTGAAACGGAGGAGATTGAAGAAGTGATGAATGTGTGATTATGGACGATAGATTACGGACGATAGACAATGGACGACAAACTAGCCAAATCAGGCACCGACAAACTTTGAATCCCGAATCCCCGAATCCCCGAATCGCCTTTGGCTCTCGGGGCAGGCGCCGCTGGCTCTCGGGGCAGTCGCCGCTGGCTCTCGGGATTTCGCTTGGCTCAACTTTGAACTATGAACCTTTAACCTTGAACTTATGAAAGGCATTATACTCGCCGGTGGATCCGGCACCCGCTTGCATCCCCTTACTTTGGCCATGAGCAAACAGCTGATGCCCGTGTATGACAAGCCCATGATTTATTATCCCCTGTCGGTACTGATGATGGCCGGCATGCGCGACATCCTCATCATTTCTACCCCGCACGACCTGCCCAACTTCCGCAAGCTGCTGGGCGATGGTGCATCGCTTGGGTGTAATTTTAGTTACCAGGTGCAGGAAGTGCCTAATGGACTGGCACAGGCTTTTGTGCTTGGTGAGCCATTCATTGGCAACGATAAAGCGGCCCTTGTTTTGGGCGACAATATCTTTTATGGCTCGCGGATGGGTCGCTTGTTGCAAGAAAACAACGATCCCGATGGTGCCGTGGTTTTCGCCTACCACGTAAGCGACCCCGAGCGGTATGGTGTGGTTGAATTCGATGAGAATATGCGTGCCATGAGCATCGAAGAAAAACCCAAGCAGCCCAAGTCGAATTATGCTGTACCCGGTTTGTATTTCTACGATAACGATGTGGTTCAAATTGCCAAGGACCTCAAGCCTTCGGCCCGTGGCGAATACGAAATCACCGATGTAAACAAGCACTATTTGGAGGCTGGCAAACTGAAGGTGGGTGTGCTCGATCGCGGAACCGCCTGGCTGGATACGGGTACCTTTGCTTCGTTGATGCAGGCCGGCCAATTTGTGCAAGTGATCGAAGAGCGTCAAGGCTTAAAAATTGGCTGTATTGAGGAAATTGCCTGGAATATGGGCTTTATTGATGATGAGCAGCTTGAAAAAATTGCACATCCATTGGTAAAAAGCGGCTATGGCCAATACCTTCTTAACCTACTGAAATGAGTAAAATACTGGTAACCGGCGGTTGTGGATACATTGGTGCGCATACCGTAGTTGAGCTATTGCAGGCTGGCTATGAAGTAATAAGCATTGACGACAATTCACGTTCGAATGCCTGGATGATGGACCGTGTAGCCATCATTACCGGCAAAAAAGTGGTGAATCATGCCATCAACCTGTGCGATATGGAAGCATTGGGCGCTTTTTTCGAACAGGAAAAGAACATCAGTGGGGTAATTCACTTTGCGGCGTATAAATCGGTTGGTGAATCTGCTAAAGAGCCGCTTCTCTATTTTGAAAATAACTTGTTGGGGCAAATCAACCTGCTCAAATGCGTGCAGAAGCATGAGATTGCCCATTTTGTATTTTCATCGAGCTGTACTGTGTATGGCAATCCCGAGCAATTGCCAGTAACCGAAGAAACGCCTTTGCAGGAAGCCGAATCGCCTTATGGCCGCACCAAAGTGGTGGGTGAAGCTTTTTTGCGTGATTTTGTAAAAGTGGCCTCTACCAAGGTCATTGCCTTGCGGTATTTCAATCCGGTTGGAGCCCACCCCAGCAACGAAATTGGCGAGTACATTCTGGGCGTTCCGAGTTACCTCCTCCCCTACATGACCCAAACGGCCATTGGCAAGCGCGAGAAGCTCACGGTTTTTGGGCAGGATTATCCTACACGTGATGGCACTTGCATTCGCGACTACATCCATGTTTGCGACATTGCGGCAGCCCACGTAAATGCCATTCAATACCTGGAAGGAGGCAAGAGCAAGGCTTCTTTTGAAGTATTCAATTTAGGCAGCGGCATCGGCCAAAGTGTGCTTGAGATGATTGAGTCGTTTGAGCGCGTAAACGACCTTAAATTGAACTGGCAATTTGGCGATAGACGTGCTGGCGATGTAGTGGCTGTTTATGCTAACAACAGCAAGGCCATTGAAGCACTCGGCTGGCAGCTCAGGTTCAATCTGGATGATATGATGCGTACGGCTTGGGCCTGGGAACAGCGGGTGGCCCAAGAAGGACTCTAATATTATTCTCTTTATTTGTATAGAATGGCCCTCCTGCTTATTTTAGGGGCATGTCGTTTCGTTATCAACGCAGGATCCACTTAGGCCAGGGTGTGGGGCTCAACCTCAGCAAAAGCGGAGTGAGCAGCAGTATACGCACGCGTTGGGGCAGTTTTGGAAGCAAAGGCTTTAGTTTGAGGACGGGTATTCCGGGCTTAACGTACCGCAAACAAAGAGGAAGCAAAAAAGGCGACGGCAGCTGGCTCATTGGATTGGTTTTGATAGCCTTTGCATTGGTAGCTTGGAACCTCCTCAGATTTTTATTTTGGCTGATCAGTTGGCTTTGGGGCAGATTTAGTTTGTGGCTCGAAAAGCGCAGGGCAGCACAAAAAGCGACTGACGATGCCGAAGTTTATGTGGGTCTGGATGTAGCGGATTTGGCGCTGCCCGACAAAAACAGTCCACTTGAAGTAGGTCACTGGTTGGTTACCGACGGTGCCCTTGTACATATGGGTCAGGCAATCGTACTATTATGGCAAAACGGTAAAGCTTATGCGCTTGAAGCGGAGGAAAATGGCCGCATTCAGGCCTTGGCGTTTACCGGACAAAAAGTAGCGCATCAAGATTTACTCTATAAAATCAAAGTATCGTGATTACTCCGTCTCCCTTGTTGCAGCAAACTGCCGACACCCTTGGTAAGCCTTACCACGACCTTCACTTTCTACTGCAGTGTTTTGCAGAGTTGTTGGAAGAAAGTGGGCAAGCGGCATTGGCTGGATCACTCCCCTGGCAAGCGGGGGCAGTTGCCACCGAACCATTAAGCAATTCTGTCATCCCTATTTACTCCATTTGCTTTCAACTACTCAATATGGTTGAAACCAATGGAGCCATTCAGCAACGGAGGCGAAAAACCGACGAGAGAGGTCCGTCCTCCATCAATGGCAGTTGGATGCAAAGTTTGTTGCGGCTGCAAGAAAAAGGCCTTTCGGAGGAAGAGATGCTACAGCAATTGGCTCAAACCGTGGTAGAACCGGTGTTGACGGCCCACCCTACCGAAGCCAAACGCGCTACTATGCTGGAACACCACCGGGCGCTTTATTTACTGCTCGTTCAGCGCGAAAACAGCATGTATAGCCAGGTAGAGCGCGACTTCAACAAGGGCGAAATCAAACAGGCAATCGACCGCATTTGGCGTACTGGTGAAATATTTACCGAAAAGCCGAATGTTGCCGACGAGCTTCGCAATGTGATGTACTATCTCACCCAGGTATTTCCCGAATTGGTAAGTTTGGTAGACCGGCAGCTGCTGGCCGCCTGGAAGCAAGCCGGTTTTGATGTAGCCCGGCTTTACCAAGCACATGCCTTTCCACAAATGAAATTGGGCAATTGGGTGGGTGGCGACCGCGATGGGCATCCCTTTGTTTCGGCAGCTTTTACGGCGAATACTTTGCGCGATTTCCGCCTACATGCGCTGATTGTTGTTCGGCGGTCGCTTTTACAATTGGTACAGCGCATCAGCTACAGTGTATGGCCTGAGGAATGTCCGGCTTGGTTCAGACAACGCCTCATCCAAATGCGTCAAGAATTAGGTGAACCTGGCGAAAGTGCGTTTATGCGCAACAAAGGGGAAGCCTTCCGTCAGTTTGTGAACTTATGTTTGCACAAGCTACCTGTGCAAGTAGAAAGAGGTCATGCCACGGCTTTGCTCGCTTTCGGCGGCTGTTACCAAAGGGCTGAGGAACTCATGGCCGACCTCCGGCTTTTGCAGGAAGCTTTGTATGCGATGCAAGCGCCCCGTGCAGCGCGATACGATGTTCACGAAAGCCTGCGTATAGTAGAGACTTTTGGCTTTCACCTCGCCCGCATCGACATCAGGCAAAACAGTGCCTTTCATGAAAAAGCCTTAGACCAACTGCTGGAAGAAAGCGGCCATGCAATGAGGTACAGTCAGTTGAACGAGCAAGAACGCCTGCATTGGTTACGCACCGAACTGCAAGGCATGCGGCCATTTACCGGTCAAGCAAGCCATCTGATTGCCGAAGCCGATGCCGTTGTTTCGTGCTACCGTGCAGTGGCAATACACGGTGAAGCTTATGGGTTTACAGGCTTGGGTGGATTGATTGTAAGCATGACCCGCTCGGTGAGCGACCTGTTGGCGGTTTATCTTTTGGCCCGAGAAGCGGGCTTGCTATATCGTACAGGGAACGACATCGCCTGCCGCATCCAAGTAGTGCCTTTGTTTGAAACCATCGATGACTTGGAAGCGGCACCTGCCTTGCTCGACAGTTTTTTAGCGCACCCCATTACCCGTGAAACCCTGAAACAGCTCTACCCCCAAGGAAACTACCAACAAATGGTGATGATTGGCTATAGCGATAGCAATAAAGATGGGGGTATTTTAGCCTCGCAATGGGGATTGCACAAGGCCCAGCAATTGCTCAGTGAAATAGGTCAAAAGCACCACACCCAAATCGTATTTTTTCATGGAAAGGGCGGATCTATCAGCAGAGGTGCTGGTCCGGCTCACCACTTTTTGCGGGCCTTGCCCCCTGGTGCTTTGGGAGGATCGTTGAGGCTCACCGAGCAGGGCGAGACCATTGCACAGAAGTATGCCAATCGTGTGAACGCCGCCTTCAATTTAGAACTTTTGTTGGCAGGCACCTGGAGTGAAAGTTTGCTTCAAAAGCAGCTCAGGCAATCAGAAACATCTACGGGTGGCTATATGGAGAGGCTCGCTGCTAGCAGCCGCAAGGCCTACGAAGCCTTGGTACGCAACCCGGGATTTGTGCCCTTTTTCAGGCAAGCATCGCCTATTGATGTGATTGAGCAAAGCAAAATTGGCTCGCGGCCGAGCAGGCGAACCGGACAAAGCAGTGTGAACGATTTGCGTGCTATTCCTTGGGTATTCAGCTGGAGCCAGAGCAGGTTTAATCTGACGGCCTGGTATGGGGTGGGCACGGCCCTGGCCGAGTTGGAAGCCGCTGATGCTGCCGCTTGGAAGCAAGTGCAGCAATTGGTTTGGAATGACCCCTTTTACAAATACGTTTTCACCAATATCGACACAGCGCTGGCCGCTACCAATGAAGACATTGCCCGACAATACGCCAATTTGGTGGAAGACCCACAGTTAAGGGCAAGTATGGGCCAACTCATTTTCGAGGAATTAAGCAGAACCCGACAGCAGATAGAAAGACTGTTGGGACGTAGCCTGGCAGAGCGCCGACCCAATCACTATCACTCCAATCTGTTACGCGAGGAAGCACTTCGGCCCTTGCATCTCACCCAATTATCGCTGCTCAAAGCTTGGCGCAAAGCAGATACCACTGATGCTGCTCAGGAAAAGCGGCTCAATGACCTTTTGCAAACCGTAAATGCCATTGCTGCTGCTTTGAGAAATACCGGTTAGAAATAAAATAGCGGCATGCTTTGCTCGGACCGCCTTCGGTAAGCACGTAATCAGGTTTTCTGCTTCTTTTTGCGGGCTGCCGGAAAAAGAATGTTGTTCAAAATCAAGCGATAACCGGCCGAATTGGGGTGCAAAGCCAAATCGGTAGGGGGCTCTCCCACCATGTGTTGATAATCTTCCGGGTCGTGACCGCCAAAAAACGTCCATGTACCCTTGCCATAGGTGCCGTGTACATAGCGTGTTTCGTTCAGGTTTTTGGTCTCCCCCAAAATGAGCACATCGCTTTTCATGGCTTCTTTTCTAAAAGCGGTGGTTTGTCCCATAAAACCTTTGATGATTTGCTCGTGGTTTTGATTGAGCATGGTAGGCACCACATCCCATTTGGCTGAAAACTCAAACAGCGTGAAAAAGTCGTTTTGTTCACCCATAAATCCACGGGTGTTGGTGGCATCAATGTCGCTGAACTCGTACTCGAGCGGATTGCGTTTCAATTGAAAATTGCGGAAGGCGAAGGTTTTGCTGAAATCGAGCTTCTGTTGCGCTTGAGGGTCGGCAGGATCGCCATCGTACATGCTTTCGCAGATATCGATTCCTTCGGCGGCCAGGGCAATATCGTATGAATCGGTAGCGGAGCACATGGCAAAGAGGAAACCGCCACCCGATACAAAATCGCGGATTTTATGGGCTACTGCCAGCTTGAGCTGCGATACTTTTTTGAAGCCATGGCGAGCGGCGGTGGCATTGGCTTCCCGCACTTCGGCTTGGTACCAAGCGGCATCGCGGTAGGCAGCATAAAAACGACCAAATTGCCCGGTAAAATCTTCATGGTGCAGGTGCAGCCAATCGTACAGTGGCAGTTTGCCTTGCAGCACCTCATCGTCGTATACTTTTTCGTAGGGTATTTCGGCATAGGTAAGGGCCATGGTTACGGCATCATCCCAAGGCTGTTTGGTAGGCGGCGTATATACCGCAATTTTTGGGGCCACCTCCAATTTCACCACGTCCATATTCACTTCGGGATCGGCAATTTCAACCAGCAATTGATTGTAGCGGGCTTCCGCCACAATTTCGTAGCTCACCCCTCTGATGCGACATTCGTTTTCGAGCGTGGCCAATTGCGGCATGCTAAAAGACCCTCCCCGGTAGTTGAGCATCCAATTGATTTCTACTCCTTGTTGGAGGGCAAAATAGGCAATGCCATAGGCTTTCAGGTGATCGCGTTGGCTTTTATCCATGGGCAAAAGCAAGCGGGCAGCCTGAGCGGCTTGCACCATCCAAAGGGCGATAAAGAGCAGTACCAATCGTTTCATACTTTCAAAGATATTGGCTAATGGAGGCAACTAAACACCTTAAACGTAAAAATGCTAATTTGGTGCATGCAAGTACCCACCATTCACAGTCCATTTCGATACTTTCGCTACAACAAGGCCAAGCTTGGCGCGCGACCGGGAACCGTTTTTATCCCACACGATGCCTTGCCAACCAAGGTATTTGAGTATCATTTCGATGCGCACGGTCTGCACGAATTACCTGCCTGCCAGGTGGCGGAAGCAGCAGTGCGACCTGCGCCTCCTGCGGGCAAAACGCGTTGGCTCGACGTGCGTGGCATCCAAGATCCGGCGCTTTTCCAATGGCTCGAGGAGCATTTTGGCATACATCCACTGGAACTCGAGGACCTCAGTTCGAAGCAAAATCCAAAAGCAGAGCAGCAGTTCGGGCATTTATTCATGATTACGCGGATGGTGTATTATCAAACCGACGGATCATTGATCAACGACCAATTGTCGTTTTTTGTGCTGGGCGACACCCTCATTACCATCCAAGAAACTTATGAGGATGTGTTGGAACCAGTACGAGTTCGATTGCGCAATGAAAATATGCCTTTGCGCAAACGCAGAAGCGAATTTTTGGCCTACGCCCTGCTCGACGCGGTAGTTGATCATTATTATTTGGTGTTGAACGATTTGGGCGAGAAGATGGAGAATCTCGAGCAGCATTTGATTCGCAGGCCCCGCCGGCAACACCGCGATACCATTTTACATCTCAAACACGATTTATTGGGCATGCGCCGCATCGTTTGGCCTAGTAGGGAGTTGGTGAACAACCTCATCAGGTACGAGCACCTTTGCGGACAAGAAGATATCGCCATTTATTTGCGCGATGTGTACGACCATTTGGTGAACCTGCTCGACTTAACTGAAAATTACCGTGAATTGAGCTCCAACCTGCTCGATTTGTACAACACCCAGGTAAGCAACAATATGAACGAAATCATGAAGGTATTGACCATGATTTCGGCCATTTTCATTCCCTTGAGCTTCATTGCCGGTATTTACGGGATGAACTTTTCCCCTTCTACTGAAAGCGGCGAACCGCTTCCGCTGAACATGCCCGAGCTCTACCAACCACACGGATACCTTTGGGCAGTAGGCATTATGTTGGGTATAGCCCTGCTTCAATTGCTGCTATTCTGGCGGAAAGGTTGGTTCAAACGCTGGTAAAATACAAAGCCCAACCTCCCGGTGGGCTCTGTATCGATGCTTCCCCGGGCATCTGAGGGTTTATGAAGAAGTTGTGGGGAGTTGGGTTGAGTGCCGGTTAAAGGTCTTGCCTGCTTTCTGCCTCAATGGGTTGGCAGTTGACGCAGCGCAGGCTGTCGGGGGTCACTACAAATTCATATCGAACGAGCTCTTTGGAGCGGAGGATTTCGCGGTAAGCCGGATCGTCCCACGAAAATTGCCATAATAGGTCGCGGGGTACGCTCAACTTACTGCCCTTGGGAAGTAAAACTTTGATGCGTCCTTCTTGTGCCCGAAAACGTGCTCCGGGTAAAAATTTCAAGCTGCGGCCGATCATCAGGGTTGTATCATCGGTTTTATCGATTGGGTAACGCGCCATGCTGGCCCATGCTTCGGCATCTTCGGCATTCAAGCCGCGTGAAACAATTTCCTGACGAAGTTGCAAACTCGAATCTTTGCTGGCTACCACCTCTATGCCTGCTGGCTGAAAGCGTTGGTCGTCATCATCGTATTGTAGCACCAAACGTGCCGGTGCTTTGCCAAAATCCTGGTTGGTTACAAACTTGCCTTCTTGCTGATAAAAAGTAGCCGTTCGCAAACCAAAGAATACCAAAGCAATGCCCAGGGCCAACCAGCTAACCACCCCCACAAAAATCACCTTGCGGCTAAAAATACTGCGGTTAAAGAGGAATCGAATGCCCAAATACAATGCGATAAGCAAAGGAATCAATAAAAAAGCACTGGCAAAAAACAGGATTCCCAAATCGCTGCCGGTGGAGCCCGATAAGCTGGCCAAGGGGAAAGGGGTTTCAGCCGGAATGCTGCCAAAATACACGCCTACGGCAGCTCCTACAATGACCACATAAATAAAAAGGCCAAAAGCGGCTGCCATGAGCACCACCGAGCCCCCCACTACCCTAAACACACTCAAAGCACCCGTTAGCAAGTTGCGCATCAGGCCAAAAACCGCACGGATGATTTCAAAAGGCAAAGCCAAAACGCGCTCAAGTAGGGTTTTATTGGGCTGCTCGTCTTTGCGAACCACGGCTTTGCGCAAATTGGCCAGGTTGGGCTGTTCACCTTCCATCTCCACCTTTTGACTCAAACTTTTGGCCGCTGGGGTAGCTATCCACAAAACAAGGTAAGCTAACAAGCCAAAACCACCCCAAAACATGGCCAAAAGAAATAACACCCTCACAATCACAGCATCTATTTTGAGATAAGCAGCCAAGCCACTGGCCACACCCGCAATTACTTTGTTGGCTTCATTGCGGTAAATGCGCCTACTTCCATCGGCACGTTGCAGTACCACCTGCTCGGGCAGCTGGTCGGTAGCCGGGATACTCACCCATAAAATGAGGTAAATCACGATGCCGTAGCCGGCAAAAAGAAATACCGACAGGATGAAAAGCAAGCGAATGGCCACTACGTCTACTCCCAGGTGATGCGCCAAGCCCGATGAAACGCCGCCCAGCATGCGCTGCCGCTTGTTTCGGAAAAGTTGTCGGGGCGTATCGGCAGCTTGATCCGCAGCTTCGGCCGGTTGCCCAGCGTCGAAGGCGGTATCGTCGTCCCATTCTTGAAATTGTTCGGGACTCCCCATTTCCGCTTTTACCAATTCTACATCGGCCAATACCAGCACCATGCGGTCGTCGCGCTGCAGCACATTTTTGAATTTTTCGGCAATGCGTGCTTCAATTTCGAGGAGGATTTCTCGGCCTCCGTCCATTTTATCGAGGTATCGCTGCACCGCATCGAGGTAAAGGCGCAGGCTTTCGTAACCGTCTTCCTCAATGGTGAAGACCAGTCCGTTTAGGTTAAAGGTGACCGTCTTATTCATGGCTTTCAGGGTTGTTGGTTTTGTTCAAGATGGATTGGATAGAGGTGGTGAGTTCGGTCCAGGTACTGTGCAGTCCGGCCAAAAAAGCACTGCCTTCGTCGGTAAGGCGGTAGTACTTGCGGGGTGGACCGCTGGGCGATTCTTTCCACGTATAGGCCAGCAGGCCCATTTTTTGGAGGCGGTTGAGCAGGGGGTAGAGGGTTCCTTCTACCACAATGATGCGGGCTGCCTTCAGTTCTTCGATGAGGTCGGAGGTATATACCTCTCCCCTGGCGATGACCAATAGGATGCCGTATTCAAGGATGCCCTTGCGCATTTGGATGGAGGTGTTCTCAACATTCATGGCATGGTACTTTGGGTTAACAGCTACAAAGGTATAAAAGGTATTTTGCATTGCAAGGTACTATGCAAAATTATGAGTGCCTTTAACAGCTTTTGTGAATTCCCTTTTTCACAAAAGGCTGTTTGCATGCCGAAAAGCCCTATTTTGGCGCTCTGCTTAAAACCTGATTGCTTGGAAAACTTTTCCGTTTGGTTTGAAACGGGCATGTGGCACATTGCCGATCCTATGGCCTATGACCACATACTCTTTCTGATAGCCCTTTGCGGCTTTTACAGCTGGCGCGATTGGAAGGGTCTTTTCGTTTTAATTACAGCCTTCACTCTCGGTCACAGTTTGACCTTGGCCTTGAGTGTTTTAGAGGTAGTGGTTATGCCCGCTGCCTACATTGAGTTGGCCATTCCGCTGAGCATTGTACTTACCTGCGTGTACAATCTATTTCGCTTGGCGCATCGACCTGCCAAAAGCGAACCACTACGCTACAGCATGGCGGCCGTGTTTGGTTTGATTCACGGCTTGGGCTTCAGCTATTTACTCAAATCGATGCTTGGCAGCCAAAGCGATTTGCTCCTGCCCCTTTTTGCTTTTAATGTGGGCTTGGAAGCCGGACAAATTTTGATTGTGCTTGGTTTATTGCTTGCTGGCAGTTTGGTTCAAGCGCTCAAAATCAAAGAACGCGACTGGCGTTTATCGCTTTCTGTCTTTACATTGGGCATTGCCCTCCTCATGACCCTCGAAAGAATTCCTCAATAACATGAAGATAATACTATTCCTTCTCGGACTGCTTCCCCTGAGCCTGTGGGCACAAAATCTCCGAAACAATCCCACATCCAACCACGGAAACAAGTTCGAACAGCTGGGCACCATTCTGCCCGACGCCAATACCTACCGTACGGCATCGGGTGCACCGGGACATCAATACTGGCAGCAGCGGGCCGATTATGATATTCAGGCCACCTTGGATGAAAAAAACCTGGTCCTTTACGGGAAAGAGCGCATTACCTACACCAACAATTCGCCCGATGCCTTGGCCTATTTGTGGTTACAGCTCGACGAAAACCAACATGACCCCGAAAATGAAGCCAATCACTTCAACGAAAGTCAGTTGGGACGACGCATTACCGGCAGAGACCTAGAACGCTTGGATGTTCACGCAGAAATGGCGGGCCATGGGGTAAAAATCAAATCGGTAACCGATGCGTCGGGCAAAAAACTGCCCTATACTGTCAACCAAACCATGATGCGCGTTGATTTGCCCAAAGCATTGGCTCCGGGCAAAAAAATCAGCTTTTCGGTAGAATGGTCGTACCGCATTCCCGACCGCATGCGCATTGGTGGTAGAGGTGGCTACGAAAAATTCGACGATGGAAACATTGTTTTCACCATTACCCAGTGGTTTCCGCGCTTGTGTGTTTACAGCGATTATCAGGGTTGGAACCACAAACAATTTACCGGACGCGGTGAATTTTCTTTGCCTTTTGGCGATTACCGCGTTCGGATGACTGTACCCGAGGACCATGTCATTGTAGGAACTGGCGAGTGTGTGAATTACGCGCAAGTGCTTACCAAAGCCCAACAAGATCGTTGGAAACAGGCCCAAACCGCCACTGAGCCGGTGGAGGTAGTTACTTTGGCCGAAGCAGTTGCCCGCGAGAAAAAACCGGCCAGTGGCACCAAAACCTGGGAGTACCGGGCGCAAAATGTGCGCGACTTTGCTTGGGGCAGTTCGCGTAAATTTGTGTGGGATGCCATGCCGGTGACCATTGAGGGCAAAAAAATCATGGCCATGAGCGCTTATCCCAAAGAAGCCTATGGTTTGTACCGAAAGTACAGCACCAAGGTGGTGGCGCATACCCTACGCGTATACAGCAAATTCACCATCCCCTACCCTTACCCTGTAGCCATCAGCGTAGAAGCCAGCAATGGCATGGAATACCCCATGATTTGCTTTAATTATGGCCGTACCAATGCCGACGGCACCTACAGCGAGCAAACCAAATACGGCATGATTGGCGTAATCATTCACGAAGTAGGTCACAATTTCTTCCCCATGATTGTGAACAGCGATGAACGCAACTGGAGCTGGATGGATGAAGGTTTGAACACCTTTGTGCAATTTTTGGCCGAGCAGGAATTCGATTACAACTACCCATCGCGTAGGGGGCCTGCCCACAAAATCACCGACTATATGCGATTGCCGGTAGATCAGCTGGAGCCCATCATGACCAACAGCGAAAACATCGTTCAATTTGGCCCAAATGCTTATTCCAAACCGGCCACTGCGCTCAATATCCTGCGTGAAACCGTGATGGGTCGCGAGCTTTTCGATTTTGCATTTAAGACCTACAGCACCCGTTGGGCCTTTAAACATCCTAGTCCGGCCGACTTCTTCCGCACCATGGAAGATGCCTCCGGGGTGGACCTCGATTGGTTTTGGCGCGGTTGGTTTTACGACATTGAGCCAGTAGATATCAGCCTCGACAGTGTTTTGGTACTTCGGGCAACCCCTGGCAAGTTACAAGCTTCTACCTCTGGCAACCGAAACCCACGCCCGCGTCGCAACAACGACGATGATGATTTTGTACACATCAGTCAATACCGAAACAAAGAGTCGGGCATGTCGTTTTTGGTAGATGTTGACACCACCCTGCGTGATTTCTACTTCTATTACACCAAGGCACAGCGCGAAGAAGATGCTGAGGATGCGCAATTGAACCCTGTGAATCCATTTGGTGGCTTAGACACGCTTACTGCCGAGGAATTCACCCAAGGTGGCCACGTCAATAAGTATGTCTACGAACTTCATTTCAGCAATAAAGGCGGATTGGTGATGCCCATCATTTTGAAATGGGAATATGAAGATGGTACGAGCGAAATTGAACGCATCAGCGCCTATATCTGGCGTAAAGACGAGAAAGAAGTGGTAAAAACCTTTTTGAAGCACAAGCCAGTTAAAGCCATTGTGTTAGATCCCTGGCGCGAAACTGCCGACATAGACGAAAGTAACCACCGCTGGCCACGCGAAGGCGAAAATGTACAACCCAGTCGCCTCCAATTGTACAAAGCCCGGGCAGCGGGTCGCAATGCTTCACAAGGCAGTCCCAATCCGATGCAGAAGCGACAATCGCCTCAATAATGCCTTAGAACCCGGTTTAGCCGGGTTTTTTTATGTAGCAACCAAAATGAGGTCCAGCCCAACTTTCGTTTTTTACTGTGTAAAACTCTCTGGCACAAACCCTTGACACAAGTCATTCTGTGTTTTATTTTCGATATTCCAAATTTACCATGATGAAAGCAATCACTTACTGCTTGTGTTTACTATTTGCGGTATCCTTCGGAAACAGCAGGGCACAAGGAATTATTAATGGCGATCCCATTTTTGGCAACGGCAGTTTTTGGGAGCTGGGTTTCACAAGCCTAGCGAATCCACTCAGCGGCAGGGCATTCTATAGCACCACTAGGAATACGGGGTTAAGTCCCACTAGAACAGAATTGACCCGTCAAAGCAGCTTCATGCAACGGTCGTATTTCAGGGTAAATACCGCCTTAAGCAAGCAATGGCTGTTGTATTTTATGGGCGATGTTGCCATTCACCAATACACCTTTGGCTCGAGGGAGTACTTTTCTGATGGTTCACTCTTCCGGTTAAATCAGTATGTCGACAATGGGCCTTCAACCAGTTTTCAACAAAGCTTAAGCATTGGAACCATCTACCAAAGGCCCATGAATGAAAAGATGAAGTGGCGTGTAGGAGGCGGTATGGGGCTGATGATGGGCATTTTTGAAGAGGAAATCCCATGGGAAAACACAGGATTCAGTCTTTTGCCGTCCCTCATCGGAAGCGTGAGGCTCATCGGAAATGTTGAAACAGGTATTGATTTCCAGTTGTCGGAACAACCTAACCGCGTCCACTTGATAGTAAGCTCTGTTTTGCATCATGCTTTTTTGCACGACCCTACCATTTTGAACCACCACTTAGGCACGCATGTGGGATTGCAAGTGGGGCTGCGCTTTGGTTTCCAATCAAAGAATCAGGTACAACGCCGATCAGACATCCTGGGATTTTAGGCCCATTTAAAACCCCGAGGTCGTTCGGGCATCGGAATCAGGTCGTTTTCACCTACAATGGCAGGAAAACGACCTGCTTTCCAATCTGCGCGTGCTTCATCGATACGCGCGGTTCGGGAGCTCACAAAATTCCAATCGATATAGCGGTTTTCCTCAAAAGGCTCACCTCCCAGCAGGTACAGCTTGGTACCGGCTTTGGCCCTGAAGCCGCACAGCGAAGGATTTTGAGCTATGAGTATTTGTCGCGGACCAAACCACTCCCCATCGGATTGCACCTGACCTTCGAGGATGTATAAGCCGGTTTCGCCGAATAACCGATCGCCCGGAGCCAGATAAGCATCTTCAATACAATGTATTTCCACCAAATACAGCCGGCTGTGAACCGGTACACCCGCTTTTTGGTTACCAAACGCTCCTGCAATGAGGCGATAATGCACCCCCTGCTCTTCCCAAGCGGGTAGTGCTTCAGCAGGAATATGGGCAAAATAGGGTTCTATCTCTTCATCGTGTGCAGGAAGCGCCACCCAAATTTGGAGTCCATGCATGCGCTGGGGTTTCCCACGCAAATCGCCGGGACTCCTTTCAGAATGCACTACGCCTTTGCCGGCGGTCATCCAATTCACTGCCCCTGGTCGAATGCGCTGTTCAGTTCCTATGCTATCGCGGTGCATCACTTCTCCTTCCAGCAAATAGGTTAGGGTAGAAAGGCCAATATGCGGATGGGGCGGCACATCGAAGGCCTCGTGCTCAGTCAATGCCACTGGCCCCATATGGTCGATATAAATGAAGGGGCCAATGGTACGTTGTTGACTGAACGGCAGCAAGCGGCCTACTAAAAAGTTTCCGATGTTTCGGGCACGTTCTTCGATGATTAATCGCAAATTCGACATGAACGAAAGATATTGAAAAACGGCTGCAAAAAAGAAAGCCCTTGCTCATGCAAAGGCTCTCTAACGCTTTTAGCCATTTATTGCTTCACCAATTTTTCCATCTTCACATGTCCGTCCTTCTCCCATCGCAACAAATAAATTCCTGGCGCCGCTGCCGGTAAATCAATGCGGTAATTCGTTTGGCCTGCCAATTCAACACTCAAAACCAGTCTGCCCTGCAAATCGGTCATTCTTAAATGCAGTGGTTGCTCGTTGTTGGTTTCTACAAATAAGGTGTTGGTAGCAGGATTGGGGTAGATATGCAATTTCAGCGCCTCTCTGCTTTCGTTTACCGAAACCGTGCTCAAATCGAGGCAGCTGGGATACTGCGCTTGGCTGTACCAATGTCGAACGCGTGGCGCATCGTTTTGAATTAACTTTTGGACAGAACTGAGGTTGTTGCCCGCACTACGACTGTAGATGAAGGCCATAGATACCTCTTGAGAAGCACCGGGCGTAAACTGAAAAAACCCACTACTGCTCACCATTCGGATGTCGTAACTTTCATTTTGTGGCGGTGGTAAATTCAAATCAAGCGAACTTGTAGCGCCATTGGTACCCCAGAGCGATGGCAGCCAAACAGGAGCTGCTACGGTTCCGCCCAGTGTTCTTCCCAATGAATCAGAGGAACCGGGAAATACAAAGTTTGCAGTCTGTGCCAGTGTGCCCGCTGTACCTGGTTGACCAGAACCACCATAGACGATGGGTGAACCGTTTCTCCACCTGCCTAGGCTGTAGTTTCTAAACATTTCGGCAGTCACAGGATTACCGCGTTGTGTGTCGGGATTATTGAAAAAGTAGGAGGAATAGCTCATGGAAATGCGCTCGCCAGGTTCATCTACCACGCCGTTGAAATTATTGTCGATGCCGTCGTTGTTGTTAGCAAGTGGGCCTTTGAGCCAATAAGTACCCATGGCAGGTGGACTGAAGCCAAAACCACCCGAAAAAGTATCGGCTTCAAACCTGCTGTAGGTATACATGCCATTTCCCTTTACATCGGTTCCAAGCAAAGAGCCGCGGAATCCTCCTAACTCATAATCATGAAAAAAAGAAATGAACGTGCTGTCGTAGGTGCGGTTTGAACGATTGGTAAATCGTGTATCTAAAAAAACCGTGTAGTTTACGACGCTGTCGATGGGCTGAATGGTTTTTTCGCAAGTGAAGGCATAAGCCATGCACTGCAATTCCAAGCCCAACCCCGGCCATAACTTCTGCGGTGGCAAATCGTGCATTACCCACCACAATGCTTGGTCGCCTTTGATCAAGGGATGGTCACCATCCAAATAGTTGTAAACACCATCGTTGTTGCGATCGAAAAAAGGTGCCAGTGCTTCAGTGCTTCCTGGGCGAGTGCCTGGCCACGTTCTAAGTTCAAAAGAAGGCTCATAACTGCCATTTTGCACCAAACCAAGCGACCAAGCCCAATTAAAATCTGCAATTTCCTTTCGGTTAATCTTCCAAATCCGCCGCAAGCTTCTATCGTTCATTGGCTGACCCTGGACATCTAAAATGCCCGCTTCGAATTGAATGCCTGAGGTTGACGATTGGCTAAACATTTGCGCCGTTTGAAACAATTCGCCATTCGACTTGCCGCCAATCCACCAGCCGGCAGCATGTGATAGTTCAGGCCTGCGCTGGGAAGGATTTGTGCGTTTAGGAACAAAGTAGGCACTGTTGCCGGAGATGCCCTGATCCCAAAACAAATTGCCATTAGCTATAAAAAGGGCTTCTGCCTGATTTATATCGAGCCAAGCACGTTCTTCAGAATTGACGTTTCCGATAAAATCAGGACGCTCAATGATAAAAACCGTTGAACTGCTGCGCATCATGATTTTATTAGTAGGCACCAAATGCAAATGTGCCAATTGAACGGCAGGCACTGAACTGAAAGGACCAAGTCTAAAGGTCCAGCGTTGACCATTGAAATGAGCGAAATAGCCTCCTGAATAAGAAACAAAATCACGCTTATTCTCCATAAGTAAGTGGTCGAGTTGTGCCCCCAGCCACTGGTGAATGGTATCGGTCACACCAGCGAGGTTTCTTTGGTACAAGCGGCGTTTGCTCTGTAAAAAGTAGAATCCTTGGTTGTTTTGAACAGCTAACTCTAGGGTATCGGCCAAACCATGCGCAAAGGATGTGATTCCTCCGGCTTGCAAGGCGTATACCCGATTGCCCGAAACAAAGGAAACCGCATTGGCCGAAGCACTGATTCTTGCAGGCAAAACAGAAGGGAAACCAGGGGTAGAAGTGTTAAAGTGCGTCCAAGACGTGCCTGTAAATAAGCTGATGCCTGTTGAAGTAAGCACTACCAATTGGTTGTTAAAGTCCAACAACTGTCGGATGTCGTTGGAAACGAAATTTCCACGTGCCGCACTCCATACATCGGTTTGTCCGTTGGCCCAGCGCACCACACCTGAGTCGGTTGCAAACCACAACGCCTGATTTAAAAACAGCATGCCTCTCACAGAAGCTACCGGCAAAGTAACCGGCATGAGCTGATTGCTGATGGGCGTAAGCCTACGTACTCCCCTCGTTTGATTGATGGTGAAGACAGTATCTGCATTTACCGGTGCCATGAAGGTAAAAGGCGAGAAACTTTCGAAAGATCTGACGTCCTGGGCCACCACATTATATGCCCAAAAACAAATGAAACTCCATAAAAAGTACAGCTTGCTCATAATAACACTTTTTACAAAGGAAACTCCATTTCTGCTCAGAATTGTCATGATATTGCTAAAAACAACTTGTGTTAACAATCCCCCCCAAAATGAGGATTGCAAAGATTCAACTGTTTAATGTCGCAAGTGCTGCTCGGCATCTCCACTGCCTTTGGGAAAGCGGTGCTGAAACGCTATTTTTACGCATGCCCCAAACATATTCTGTCAGTCAGCTCAACCAGGTAGTAAAAGCCCTGCTCGAGAGTGCGCCCTTTTTACAGCGCATTGAAGTGAAGGGAGAAATCAGCAATCTTACGCGCCACAGCAGCGGGCATTATTACTTTTCGTTGAAGGATGAAAACAGCCAGGTGAGTTGTGTGCTTTTCCGTACGGCTGCACAGGCACTTTTATTTGAACCAATGGCGGGCGATCAGGTGGTGGCCACGGCTGATATAACCGTGTATGCTCCCCGGGGCAATTACCAATTGCAGGTAAGCAAGCTCGAAAAGGAAGGCATGGGCAGCTTGTTTCAGCGTTTTCTGGAACTCAAGAAAAAACTGGAGGTAGAAGGTCTTTTTGCCGACAAACACAAAAAAGCGATTCCGCGCTTTCCTAAAACCATTGGCGTGGTAAGTTCTCCTACGGGCGCAGTCATTCGCGATATTTTGAATACCCTCAACCGGCGATTTCCAGCCAGCAAGGTGCTCTTGGCGCCCAGCAAAGTACAGGGAGAAGATGCAGTGCCATCTCTTTTGCAAGCATTGGCAGCTTTGGAACGGCAGTCCGATGTGGACGTGGTTATTGTGGCCCGAGGTGGGGGTAGTATGGAAGACCTGTGGTGTTTCAATAACGAAGCCTTGGTACGCGCCATTTTTGCCATGCGCAAGCCCGTGATTGCGGCTATTGGCCACGAAACCGACTTTACCCTGTGCGATTTTGTGGCCGATAAAAGGGCCCCAACGCCTACTGCCGCAGCCGAATTGGTAAGTGCCGATCAAAACGAAATCCAACAGTGGCTCGATGAGCAGCAGCTGCAAATCGCTTACAGTTTATCGGGACAAGTAAATTGGATGGAAGAGCAACTGACCCAGCACCGGACAGATATGCTCCGCCAATTACAGCAACAGCTGCGGCTGAAGGGCGAAGAATTGAAGGGCTTGGAAGGCCGACTGGCGGCGCTTGATTACCGTTCGGTACTCGACCGTGGTTTCAGCATTACGCTCAAGGGCAAGGAGGTTGTAAAGAGTGTGGCGCAGGTAACCGCAGGTGAAACCCTAAGTACCGTAGTGAAAGACGGGGCATTTGAAGTACGGGCTCAATAAACAACATTCCGTCAGGTCGGTTCATTGAACTTGGTGCGAATGGTATAGATGAAAAAGTAACCCACCAAGGTATAGAACAAATACAAGGCATCGAAGCCTGTATCGGTATCCCATTGGAATTGAATGCGGCCAAATTGAAAGTGCTTGTGTATTTCCTGTCGCAATTCTTTACGCGAAATGGGGGCTGGTCCGGCACTTTGGTAGCTGGCCGTGCTTGGATCCGCAGAACTGATGGCGCTTTGCAGCTCGACTTGTGATTCGGTATTTTCTTGCTTATGATCGGGATCCGATACCCTAACGGATTGGAACAATCCGAAAAGAAGCACCAGCAGCAGGGCATTGGCTATACCCTGCTGCAAGAGCTTCATTCCTTTTTTACCAAACCAAACCATGTGTAAAACTGATATCCCAAATTTAGAATTAAAACCTTCTTTAAACTGTGCCAGTTTTTGACGTATGCATATTTTTATTCATCAATAAGAATTAATAATTTGAAATACATTCATTTTGAGGAATTTACAGGGCTTCAGTTGAGTCAATTTGATTATTTTTTAACTTTCATTAACATTTACAATATGTTGATATCTATTAAAAACAACAAAATTGCATTCCATAATATAGATTTTGCATTGTTGGTGTAATTGATAGATTGCAGGCTTCACCACCGAATAGTTCAAAGCCCTAATTTTGATGTGTGACTCCCGAAACTTTCAAAGCCCTTGAATACACCATTCCCGATAAACCCGGGGTGTACCGTTATTTAGATACCCACGACAAATTGCTGTATGTAGGCAAGGCCAAAAGTTTGAAAAAACGGGTAGGCAGCTATTTCCAACTCGACAGGCACGAGGGGCGCATTCGTTTGATGGTGAGCAAAATTGCCCGCATTGAGTTTACACTGGTGGATACCGAACTGGATGCACTGCTGCTTGAAAACGCCCTCATCAAAAAGCACCAGCCCCGTTTCAACATCCGGCTCAAAGACGACAAAACCTATCCTTACATCGTCATCAAAAACGAGCCCTTTCCACGCATCTTCCCCACCCGGCGCATGATACGCGACGGCAGCACCTACCTGGGGCCTTATGCCTCGGTGCAAATGATGCGAACCATGTTGGAACTGGTAAAACGCATTTACCCCCTGCGCACCTGCAGCTTGCCACTTACCGAGGCCAATATCAACGCAGCTAAGTTTAGGGCCTGCCTCGAATACCAAATAGGGAATTGCCTGGCTCCTTGCGAAGCCAAACAATCGGCCAGCGAATACCACGAAAACATAGAAGCCATCAAAGAAATACTGAAGGGAAGCTACCACAAAGCCCAACAGTTGCTGAAGGAAGAAATGCGGCAATATGCCGAAGCTTTGGCATTTGAAAAAGCCGCGGCTGTGAAGAAGAAGTTAGAGTTGTTGGAAAACTACCAATCGAAATCGGCCATTGTGAACCCCAATATCACCGATACCGATGTGTTTAGCCTGGTGCGGCAAGATGAACTCGCGGTGGTAAACTACCTCCACATTCAAAACGGAGCCATTGTGCGTTCACACAACCTCGAAATCATGCAGAACCTGGAGGAAAGCAATGCCGACTTGCTTACTTGGGGCATGATTGAGTTGCGTAATCGTTTTCAAAGCACAGCCCGTGTAATTTTGCTGAACCAGGAAATTGAAAGTGAACCCGAGGAGCTCGACATTCAGGTGCCACGCATTGGCGACAAAAAGAAAATTGTAGAACTCAGCCTGAAAAACGCTTTTTACCACCTCAACGAATTGCTGCAATTGCGCAATAACCGCAGCCAGCTACAGAAGACCGAAAAGCTCATGGAACAAATGCGGACTGATTTGGGACTCAAAAAACAGCCGCGTCACATCGAATGCTTCGATAACTCCAACTTCCATGGCAGCTATGCCGTTTCGGCCTGCGTGGTATTTAAAGACGGCAAGCCGAGCAAAAAAGATTACCGACACTTCAATGTAAAAACGGTGGAAGGTCCCAACGACTTTGCCACGATGGAAGAAGTAATTACGCGGCGCTACAAACGGCTGCTGGAAGAAAAACAGCCCCTACCCGATTTGCTCATTGTGGATGGCGGCAAAGGACAACTGAGTTCGGCAGTATACGCGCTCAAGCAGCTTGGCATTTTTGAGCAATTGCCTGTGATGGGTATCGCCAAAAACCTGGAAGAGCTTTTTTATCCGAATGACCCTGTGCCTTTACACCTCGACAAAGCTGGCTACACCCTCAAGATCATCCAACAGATGCGCGACGAAGCACACCGTTTTGGCATTACCCATCACCGCAACCAGCGATCGAAGGGCACCATCAAGTCGGCATTAAGCGACATTGCTGGCATTGGTCCCAAAAGCGTAGAAACACTGTTAAGGACTTTCAAGTCGGTAGCCGCTTTGCAGGAGGCTCCCCGGGAAGCCATTGTAGCGGCCATAGGCGAGGCAAAAACACAGATGGTGTGGGAGTGGCTTGAAAAACAAAAACAAACCCCTGCCGAGGACTGAACAACTTACTTGCTCTCCTTGAGCACCATATCGATGGTAATGGCTGCTGAAAGAATGATGGCCCGCTGCTTTTCGTCGTTCAAACCCGGGTGTAAAGCCACATGGTATTTATCGGCACTGGTGAACAGCTCGCGTGCCATACCGCCCCACTTTTTGGAAATGGCTCCAATGGGCTGGCTTTGCGCATTGGTAATTACAAAATCCCAGGCTTTCCAATCGCCATTGATTTCGGCAACGGGTTGATCGAGCACATCGCTGATCACAAATCGGGGTTTGAGCAAGCGAAATTTTTGTTTGATGCTGCCTATTTCGCGTCCCTCGCTATTTTCAATGGTGATTTTCGACATCCAGAACGTCCAACCCCGCTTGATTACCGCCTCTGTTTTTCCTTCCGCATTTTCGATATGCAATTCAAATGGAAGCATGGCCTTATTCACCAGTAAGCGCAGCATTTTGGCGCCAAAGCTCAATTGCTGACGGATGGCTCCAATCTCTTTCCCCTCACCGTCGAACAAACGGTAGTGATTCGAAAAGCGAATGAGATTGAGACGTTCGTCGATGAAAAAATGATCGGTTTGGTTGAATAGCGACATATTATCGGTGGTTGTGTTGAATGCGATAAGCTCCTCCCACCCGAATATGGTGCGTAGTGAGGTGCTGAAAATGGTGCTGGTAACCCAAAAAAACGTAGGCCTTGGCCGATGGTTGGTAACGCAGCTCGGTTCGTGCCGCATAGGGCAGGTCGCCATCGCCGGTCCAGCCCACATAACCCGCCGACCCAAGTGTTAACTGCCACGGACCGTGTATCATATCTGCAGCCAGTCCGTACAAAAAGGCATCGTTCTGTGCGTCGGTCTCCATTTGCCACACATACAATCCGGCATTGCCATACAAGCGAATGCTCTGCATAAACCGACCGGGCCGGTGCCAACTTTTGCCCAGGTGCCAGTCGAATATATAGCCCGGACTATTGGTAAATCGTGCGTTTTCGAGGTTTTTGCCCGCCGTTGTTTTCACTGCCACGTGCATGGTTAGATCTACTCCCCAGCGGTTGTATTCGCGTCGCAGCAACTGCGCTAGGGTAGTAATCCACACGTCTCCATTGCTCCTTCCTACACCCGAGGTATCGCGGGCAAGGCGGATATCGCGGACTTCGGGACTGGTTTGGTACCACTCGATGGGGCGGTAATTCAAGTCCATGGCCACGCGGCCAACGGCTAGCGGCAAACGCACTCGAATGGCCGCACTTTGGGTGTAATCGCCCGGTGCACGGTGGAAATCGCCGGTGGTTTCGATGACCCAATGGCTATCTACCCGTGGATAGAATTGTTGCGGTATGGGCAAGGCATTAGGTCCCATGTAGGCGGGTGCGCGGCGCATGAGGCTGGCCCAGTCGGCGCCCGGAGGCAAGTTCCATTTGGCTGCCCACAAATCGAGTTCCGACTGTGCCAAGGCCATCTGGCTGAGCATGCCTGCCCAGCAAAGCAACAGAAAAAATTTTGGCAGCAACATGGGCCGAAAATAGCAGTTCGGCTTGGTTTTACCATCTTTGCCCTATGCGTTTGCGATATCTTTTGCTTCTTACCCTGGCGGCCTGCGTTTCGCAGCGGCCTGCCGACCCTGCTGATTTGCAGGGCATTATTTGGACCAGCACCACTGCTGCCGACGAAAAACCTGCGGCTACGCTGCAATTTGAGTCGGGTGGAGCCGTACAAGGCAGCGATGGATGTAACCGTTTGTTTGGCACAGCCCTCATTGGCGAGCGCATCGATTTGAGCAAAGTAGCCACCACCCGCATGGCCTGCATTCACGGGCGTGATTCGGCCTTTTGGGCGGCATTTAACCTGCATGACCGTTGGAGGGTGCGGGGTGATGAGTTACAGCTTCTCAAGGGGAAAAAGATTATTTGGACTTTTGACGGTCAAGCCCCGCAAAACGATACCGAAAGCAGTGAGGCGGAAGAACGCGAATAAGGGACTTACAGCCCCATTTTGCCCGGATTGAGGATGCCTTTGGGGTCGAATACCTGTTTGATGCCCCGCATGAGCTCAAAATGCACGGGTTCAAATACGAGGTCGAGGTATTCTTGCTGCACCAGGCCGATGCCATGTTCGCCGCTGATGGTGCCTCCCAAGCGGTGTACTTCGGCGAAAATCTCACGGATGCCTTGTCGCACCGTTGTTTCCCAAGCCTCCTCACTCAGCGCTCCGCGGATGATGTTCACATGCACATTGCCATCACCCGCATGGCCGTAGCAAACTGATTCAAAGCCATACTTTTCACCCACCGCCTTTACGTGTTTGATGATTTGTGGCAGTTGGGCACGTGGCACCACTGTATCTTCCTCCTTATACACCGAATTGGCTTTAACGGCATGGGCCACATGGCGGCGCAGTTTCCAAAGTTGGGCTTTTTGGTGATCGGCTTCGGCCAACTGCACTTCCCCGGCGCCCAAACTTTCGAGCAAAAGGTATAACTGTTCGGCCTCTACCAAAAGTGGCTCGGGCTGGTTGCCGTCGAGTTCGATGAGCAAATGTGCTTCTACCCCTTCGGGCAAATCGATGGGCTGGTTGAGGTAACGTGCTGCCCATTCGATGGCATTGCGCTCCATAAATTCCAGGGCAGAAGGTGTGATTCCGGCCTTAAAAATAGCCGATACGGCAGCACAAGCCGCTTCGAGCGAGGCAAAAGGCACCAGCATCAGCAGGTTGTGGGCGGGGTAAGGAATGAGGCGGAATACCACTTTGGTAATCACTCCCAAAGTGCCTTCGCTGCCCACCATCAGCTGGGTGAGGTTGTAGCCCGTGGCATTTTTAAGCACATTGGCGCCAGTCCAAATGAGGCGCCCATCGGGTAGTGCCACTTCCAAATTCAGCACATAATCTTTGGTGGTGCCGTATTTCACGGCATGTGGACCGCCGGCCGATTCCGCTAGGTTGCCTCCTAGCGAACAACTGCCACGGCTCGAGGGATCAGGCGGATAATACAAGCCCAACGCTTGCACTGCATCCTGAAATGCTTGGGTAACCACCCCCGGCTCTACCGTTGCCTGCAAATTATCGGTATCGATGTGGAGAATGCGGTTGAGCTTGCGGGTATCGAGTACCAGTCCACCACGAACCGGCAGTGCTCCTCCACTCAATCCGGTACCGGCACCGCGGGTAGTTACAGATACGCCATGCTTGTTGCACGCCGCCAATACCCCTGCTACCGCTTCGGCCGAGGCTGGCAAGGCTGCCACCGAGGGCAAGTACAGCAGGTCTTCGGTTTCGTCGCGACCAAAAGCCTCCAGCTCGTGGGTGAGCAGTTCATCGGGGGCCAGCCAGGCACGCAAATCGGCAAGGAAATCGGCAGAAAGGGACGATTGCATCACACAAAAGTAAAAGAAGGCGGGGATGTTTGTATCGTCCAAAATGAGTTGCGAAATCCACAAACAATCAGCAGAAATAATTCGATTTCCGAAATCTTCTGCGGTTCGCGGCGGCCACTGCCTGAGATGCATGAAAAAGCACTGGCATCGGTGATTTTTACGGCATTTTGGGTTAATTTAGCAGCCGTTTTTGAATCCGAAAAAAGCAATATCCAATGGCAGAAGTGATAAAAATGCCCAAAATGAGCGATACCATGACCGAAGGGGTCATCGCTGAGTGGCATAAAAAAGAAGGAGATCAAGTAAAACCCGGAGATATTCTGGCCGATGTGGAAACCGATAAGGCCACCATGGAGCTCGAAAATTTCGAATCGGGCACCTTGTTGTACGTAGGTGTAAAGAAAGGCGAAAGCGTTCCGGTTGACACCATCATTGCCATTATTGGCAAGCCAGGTGAAGACATCAGCGGATTGTTGGCTGGTGGTTCTGCTGCGGCTGCGCCTGCTCCTGCCACAGCTCCTGCACCCGTTGCAGCAGCACCTGCTCCTGCTCCTGCTGCTCCTGCACCTGTAGCAGCACCTGCTCCAGTAGCCGCTTCTGCAGACAGCCGTTTGAAAGCTTCTCCCCTGGCGCGACGCATAGCTGAAGAAAAAGGCATTGATTTGCGTGCTTTGGCTGGTAGTGGCGACAATGGCCGCATCGTGGTACGCGACCTCGCACAAGCTCCCGCCTCAGCCGCTGCGGCTCCTGCTGCCGCACCTGTGGTATTTGCCAGCGTAACGGGCGAAGAGCGCTTCAGCGAAGTAGCTGTATCGCAAATGCGCAAAACCATTGCCCGCCGTTTGGCCGAGAGCAAGTTCAGCGCGCCGCACTTCTACCTTACCATCGATATCGACATGGACCAAGCCATGGCTGCCCGTACGCAAATCAATGAAGTGGCACCAGTGAAGGTGTCGTTCAACGATATGGTCATCAAAGCAGCTGCTTTGGCCTTGCGAAAGCATCCCAAAATCAACAGCAGCTGGTTGGGCGACAAAATCCGATTCAATGAGCACATCCACGTAGGTGTGGCCATGGCAGTGGAAGAAGGCCTGCTGGTTCCAGTAGTTCGTTTTGCCGACAGCAAGCCTTTGTCGCAAATTGCCCAGGAAGTGAAAGTATACGGCGGCAAAGCCAAAGAAAAGAAATTACAGCCAGCCGATTGGGAAGGCAACACCTTCACCATCAGCAACCTCGGCATGTTTGGCATTGAAGAGTTCACTGCCATCATCAACCCACCCGATGCTTGCATCATGGCCGTTGGTGCTATTCGCCAGGAGCCTGTGGTGAAAAAGGACCAAGTAGTAGTGGGCAACCGCATGAAGGTTACCCTCAGTTGCGACCACCGCGTGGTAGATGGTGCTTCAGGTGCCCAGTTCCTGCAAACCTTCAAGCAATTGCTCGAAGAGCCGGTACGTATGCTGGCCTAAATGGATGACCACCCATTCAAAAATCCGCTTCCGCACCGAAGCGGATTTTTTTTTGCACAAACTCAAGTTAAAAGGCTAATAATCACACCGTGGCACAAAAAAGCCGGAACAGGTTCTACGCTGATCCGGCCATTTGTAGCATCTGAAGCAGAATTATATCTTCTTCAGAATCACCTTTTTCTGATTAAAATCGCTGGCGGCATTCATAAAGCTCGTAAAAGCCTTCCAATCGCTGGCAGGCATCACCGACTTGTGGTAAGTGCGTTCAACTACCAATTTGAGGGTTTTGCCCTCCACCGTTGCCGTTGATTTAAACCGGCCAGTTTCATTCGAAACCTCGGTGTTGAGTGCCTCTATGCCTTCGGCTACATAACCATCGGGTATTTGCAGCACGTACTCCATGCGGTTAGAAACAGGGAAATCGATGCTGATAGGATTCAAACGAGCCACCGCAGTATCGATGCGGCTATAATCGCCCGGCAGCATACCTACCGATACAATGAGATTACGGCCTGCTTTACTCACAAAATCGGAAACGGTGTACTTTTCACTTACCACCAGCTCGGGTTGATCGGGGAAGCGGCCCGACTTCAACACTTTATAGCCATCGTAAGAAACCACTTTGTAGGCGCGCGATACCCTCGACTTGAGGCTTTCGAGTTTGTTCTTCTCGTTTTCCTCGAGGTCGAAGTTCTTCCCTACCTCCACTTTCTTTTCTCTACGCGATTCGGAAGCTGATTTTTGTGGCTTTTCCTTGGTGAAGGTTGCCACAAAAGCCTGATCTTCTTTGGTGAAATCCATATTGCTCAAAAACAAATCGCCACTGGTAAGTCGTGAAACCCCCTTCAAAGAAGTTTGCGCGTCAAATACCAATTCGTTGTTTTCGTTGATGGTAATATTTGCCAAATAGCTTACGCCACTTGAACCTGGCTCTACTTCGGGAATGCGGAATTTTTCAATCGACTTGCCTTTGGCTTGTCGCTTGTCTACATACACAATGTAGGCGTCGTTGCCGGCCAATCGGTAAAAATCATCGGTCGATTTGGTATGGTCGTCCACCGGAAAATACAACTTGCGCTTGCCATTGTGCTTGATGGATGTAAACCAGTACAGCTCGTTGCGCGAAAGCAAATGTTTGCGCTCGGTAATGTGTCGGCCGGGCGCTATGGCTAATTGCACATCCCAAGTACGACTAAATTTACGGAGGGCATTGATGAAAATGGCCGCAAATAATTCGTCGTTCAAAAAGCGGGCGCTTTCTTTGTAATCACCATAAGTGAAATCGTGCCTGATTTTGTAATAGAGGGCGTCGGCGACTTTAAATGCATCTTTTTCGCCTCGGAAATGGCGCCCTAGCCACAGCTGGTAATTGTTGGTAAAGCTATTTGCAGTGGCCCAGTAGTTGAATCTGGTATAATTTGCACCATTTGCCTTACCTGTTTGACCAAAAGTGCGGTAGTAGAACGCATTGGCAATCATGGGCTGAAATTCGTCTTCTTCAACGCGGGTTTTCACTTCTCCGGGTTCACCGGCAAAATTATCCCACTTGCTTTTGGCCCCACCTGTTACACACAGCATGATTTTTAGGATGGGATCGGTTTTTTGTCCGTAAGTAAACCGATTCTGTAACGTATCGTCTTCAAACATTTCGCCACTGGCCATATACGTTTGGAAACGACCGGTAGGTTCGGTAATGATTTTGACCTTGGGCGCACCGTTGATAGATACTGCTGAAACGGCAGTGCCCTTTCTTACGGTAAACTGAATATTGCGGCGCAAAACCGGGTATTCTTCGGAGAAGTTAAAGCTAATTACATCGGTGCAGGAAGGATAAAAAGCATTGATGATTTCATCCTTGAGCTCGGTTACAACATCCACGATATCGCCCACTTCTAAACCCGGTAGCGCCACTTTGCGACTGTCTTTACCCCCACGTACATAGGTATTCCAAGTACGGGTGCGGCGGTCGTTGAGCTCTTCTTTGAAAGGGGCAGCAGCACTCATGTCGACCACCACTCTTTTTCCATTGGGCTTGATGATTTGAATGCCCGTGCGGTTGTCGGCGTCTTCCTGGTAATTCAAACTTCCGAATTCTTCCACAGCTGCCTGATCGAGCAAGAGGGTTTGACGGCGTACTTTACCCGTAAACTGGGAGCCATTGTTGCCGCCATAATTAAACTCCACGCGCTCGGCAATGACTACGGCCGAACGGTTTTTCCATTTTTCGGGAATTTCAGCCGCTTTGAACAAAGGATCATTCGTTTCGAAGTCCTTCATATTGGCCTCATTCTTTTGTCGGGCCGCCCTGCGCTCAGAGGCTGTTTGGGCACTGGCCATGACTGGCAAAAATGCCGCTAGAAGTGCGTAAATGATTATTTTTTTCATATGCATGGTTTAATAATTCCAAAAAGAAGTGAACGAAAATCTGATCATACCCCGATTTGCGGTACCCAAATCGTAGGTTTGATTTGAGGTAGAGTACTGCAGGCTAAAATCCAATGGATAATTGCTTTTGCTCCAAGTGCGCCAAGAAATGGCAGCCACGGGCCGAACCAGCAGCGAAGGCGCAGCAATGAACCGGTTATCTGCAAAAAAGTTACTGTAAGATGACAGTGGGTCATTGGGATTGGCGTAGCGCCATCTATCGTGGTACCAAGTTGTTTCCACCCCCAAACCGAAGGCAAAGCCATGGTCTCTGTCGGATTCATTGGTGCTTACCATGCCGTTGGCGTATTGAAGCATCAGCGGCAACTGTACAACCAGCGGCACACCATAATCGCCAAATACCCCCATATCGGTGTCTAAATTATTGGTGGTAAAATGTATACCCAACATGGGCGAGGCCGAAATCATCAGGCTGTTGTCGTTGTTAATCGCATACAAGCGGTACAAAAACGAATAATTGATGCCAAAGCCGAAAGACCAATTGGCAGGGCGCAACAAACTGTCGTCGGGGAATCCTTGAACCGTTGATTTCTGTTCTAAATAGGCTTCCGGCAATTGCATGCTAAAAAAGCCCACTCCTACCCCTTTGGTGAGGCGCTGGGCATGTGTCCAAGAAGGAAGTGTACACAGCAGGACCAATGTCAAGTAAAAAGACCTTTTCATTTTTTTAGTAGTTCAAATAAGCGTTGTAAGATAAGCGGATCATGGGCCTATTTACAGTACCCAACGCATAGGTTTGCTGAGTACTTGAAAACGAAAGGACCCATTCAACTGGCACATCGCGTTTGCTCCAATAGCGGTACTGTAATGCAGCCATAGGGCGAATCATAAAACTGGGTGGAAGTGTATAGGTATAGTTAAACGGATTGGCACTGCCTGATTTTCGTTGCCAGCTATCGTTGAGCCAAGTAGCTTCTGCCCCCAAACCCAAACCCCATCCACGCTCTTTGCTGGTTTCAGCAGTACTAAACATGCCTTGCGCAAATTGAATCATCAGGGGTACCTGAACCATTACAGTACCACCATAGGTATCGACATTAGGTACCCTGTTCCCAAATTGGCCGTAGGTAAAAGCCGGAATATAAAAGCCGAACATGGGGTTGATGGCAAGCCCAATGCTCTGATCTGCATTTAGCATATAGAGACGAGCATACACAGGTATATTAAGACCAAGAAAAGGGGCCGATGACCCTGGTCTAGTCAAGCTGTCAATCCCTAGTTGTCCATTTGTAAACGCTGGAATGGTCCTGAGGCTGGTGGCCACGTGTGTTGTCCCTCCAGTAAGTCCCAAGCCTATACTTACCCGCTGCGAAAAGGAAAAGTTTGAAGCCAGAACCATTGAAACGGAAAGAGCGAATGCCAAACTCATTCTGTAAAACCTAGGAATGCGCATACATTAAATTTTTGATAGTGTTAGTAGTTTAAATCAATGTCCCAACGCAATACCCACCCATGCGCACAGGGTCCATATCTTCATCATCGCTTCCATAGGAGACATTCAAATCCATAAATAGCAGGTCGATGAACATGCATGGCATGGTGGTGCAAAGGGAGCATCGTTAAAAGCCTATTTTTTCCGTTGCAAAATGACTTGATCGCCTAAAAAGGCTTTCATCTTTTTCACATCCTGGTTCCATTGGTCGAAATCGGCCTTTTTGATAATGAAATCGCTCAATTCAAAGGTATATACCACCTGTACCTCTTTGCCCCCGTTGCGACTTTGGGCCTGGGCAGCAAAACGGTACTTGCTGCGGTCGATAGACACGGCATCGGGCAGCGAGCTAATTTCGTAGCCTGCTGGCAGGCTATAATAAAGTGTGTCGGAATAATACCGCTGGTAATCGAACGAAACGGCAGCATCGCGCTTTTCGGGCAACTGCATGTTTTTTATTTGATTGTAAATGCTGGTAGGCAAATAAACCTCGTTTTCGAGTACGGTAGCCTGGCCTTGGAAGAGTGCCTTGGCTTTGAACTCAAGCGGACTCGCATAGTTGCTATCGATTTTGTAACTCAAATCGGTGAAGCCCTTGAAGGTTTGTCCCGCACTCATGTATTTCTCCACCAATTTCTCCTGGTCTTTGATGGCCGTTTTGTGGTAATAGGTGCGGAAAATACTGCGTGGATAGCCATTCATATGCTGCACTTGGGTGCCTTCGAGCGAACCTTCCGAAACATTCACTTTGAAGTCGAAGCGATTGCTTACCGCATTCTGTTTGGCCGGCTGGCTGGGAATGGTATACATTTCAAAATCTCTTTTTCCCTTGCCCTCAATAAACACTTCTTGGCCTTGCAACTGATCGGGAACCTCTTTCAATGGCTGGTAAGTGGTGGTGCC
Organism: Sphingobacteriaceae bacterium; assembly: GCA_013824115.1. Taxonomy (GTDB): domain Bacteria; phylum Bacteroidota; class Bacteroidia; order UBA7662; family UBA7662; genus PNNG01. Next base: position 57,933 of record PNNG01000037.1, read on the forward strand.
ATCGAGTATGAGCCATTGGTCGTTGTAGCGTACAGCGGCAATCATGTGGTTGCTGCTGGAGGTGATGGGGATTTTTTTGGACAGCGGACTGTGGTCGCGGGTGCCTATCCACACCAAGCGGGCATCGAAGCCTGCCAGCAACAGCATTTGCTTGAGCAAATTGGCCATGCCTTTACAATCGCCATAGCGTTTGTCGTATACATCCTGGCAAGCGTCGGGTACAAAGGCTGCCCAGCCATCTTCAAAAGCCAAATAACGGATGTTCTTTTGCACCCAGTAGTAAATGGCCTCCAGCTTTTGCTCTTCGGTTTTGCCTGTAGTGAGCTCGTTAACAAGCTTGCGTAATTTTTCGGGCTGGTTGTTGGTGCGGTCGGCCAGTTTTTTGTTCCAGGCATAAACATCCGAGGCTTCGGCAAAAAGGCGGATGTTGCGCTTGGTTTTGTTGTCTTGCATTTCTTCGGGCACAATGATCAAAAAGGGCTGGTAGTGCTGCGGCCCCGGGGTGTAGTTTTCATCCACCCGGGCCGCCACATCGCGCATGGTAAAGGTGTAAATCACTTCCTTGCCTTTGGTGGATGTGCGCTCCTCGATATTGTATTGTTCGAAATTGAATTTTTCGAAACGCACCTTCAAGTCGGCGGGCAATTTAAACTCCAGGGTAACCTCCTCAGCCGGATGGTTTTCGTTGAAATAATGGATGCTGCCATGGGGCACGGTGAGGGTTTTATAGCGCAGGTTGCCGCGCATGATGGCGCCCGGATTTTCAATGCGCATGCTGTAGGCGTGCACCCGGTAGTTGCTGTGGAAAATACCGTTGCTTTCAACGGGCACAATGGTGGGAGGTACCCGCCAGGAGGTGATTTCACGCCCATTGCGCATCCAAAACATGGCACCTTCCACTTCAATAAAATCGTGCACAAAAAAGCCAAAAGGGATGCTGCGTTCGTTGCTTGACGATAAGCGCTCGAACTTCTTTTCGGCTTCCCACACAAAAGGCTCCTCGCTGTCTTTGGCGGGCTTTCCGATGGTGATGGTGGTTTGGCGCGATAAATCAACGAAAGATGCGTCGGGGAATTTGGCCTTTACCCGCTTGTAGTCCTCTTCATTGTGGATATCGAGCTTGAATTGCGCCTTGGCAAAAGAAGCGGGCAAGCTCAAGGTACCGATAAAAACCAGCAGCTTAATTGAGAAAGAGCGGAAATAAAATAGGGCCTTCATTGATTAAAATTTGGGAAAAGCATACAAGCTGAATTTGAGTACGTGCATGGGATAAGTGCGATTGAGGAGCGAAACGCGGGTAAAACCCCACTCGAGGTTGGCAGTATTCGCATGACCTAAATCGCTCCAAAACCTATAAGAAAACTGGAGAGCAGGCATCCAAACAGGCTGCGGTGCCGCTTTGTAACGTGGTACCGACCAACTATCGATGACCCCCAGGTGGAGGTGATAGCTCGTCATGGCACCCAAGCCTACCGACAAGCCATGTGCAGCAGTAGCATCTTGGTTGCTAAAAGCACCCCGATTGTAGGTGATGTAAGCAGCCAAATTGGCTACTGCACCCGGATAAAATTCTCTGGTTTTTTCGGGTAGCTGCAGAGGCTCATAAGGATCGCCAGCACCCACCAACACCAGGAGGCTGGGATGTGTTACCAAGCCTATCGATTGGTTTTCGTTGATTTTGAAGGGACTGTAGCTCAAATACAAGCCCGGACCAATGGCAAAAGCAGGAAAGCCAAAGTTGAGCGACCATTCGTTTATATAATCTGCCAAACCAGGCGGGCGATTCAATTGCAAGTCGACCGGCAGCATATGGGCCATACCCAAATTAACCCCCAAGCGGGCATACAGCTTTTGGGCCCTGGAAAGCTGGGGACATATTGCCAGAAGTAGAATGACTACTGCAGTTGTTCTCACCGCCATTGAACGAATAAAGCTCTTAAGAAGGTGAAAATATCAGTAGTTGAAAATACGGCTCACTCCCAAGAGCGTGGACCCCCGGTTGTTCGACATGCCACCAAAGTTTTCGTTGCCAATGGCATGGCTCAATTTTACTACATATAAATTGTTTTTCGGGCTCCAGAACCTCAGGCTCAGTTGGGCCGCTGGCAAAAACAGCAACGACTTGCCTTGGGCAATAGGTTCACTACTTTCTAACAGCAAATGATATTGGGTGAGCATGCCCACGCCAACACCCACGCCAAAGCGCGACTGCGCATCAATGCTGCTGAAATTGCCATAATTGAACTGCGCAATGAGTGGCGTTTGAAAAATCACAGCAACATCTTCCATGTCGCTTATAACGGGTATGGTGTATCCCAAGCCCGGTTCAGCATGAAAACCCACCGTCATTTCATCGCCCACGGGTATTACCTGTGCATCTATTGAAATGCCTGCCCCGTAGATAATAGACCTTTGAGAGGCTTGTTGCCTGGGTCCCGAAGAACTGGACAATGTTTTTGGTATGGTATGGGCGGTGCCGGCAAAAAATCCACCACCATAAAATATGTTTTGAGCGGTTGTTTCTACCAGTCCCAAGGCGAACAAAGCCAAACAAGAGAGTACGATTTTTTTCATAGAAATTAGGTTTTGTGTGCTTTTTGTTTTTCGTCAATTTTAGAATAAACGGACAATTTTTTGAGTTTTTAGTCCAAACCAAGCTTCAATAATAGCCCATAAAGCATGAACTTCCCAAAATCTGTTAACTTTTTTACAAAAGGCTGGATGATAGCTTCGAACCAAGAATGCTGCCATTGGAAGCAGCTGAATAAGTAAATATCTGAGTAAAAAAAAGTTATGCAATCGAAAAATTACCAGACACCACCAACCCGGCTTATATTAAATTTATCTTAACCCTGCTTCTATGGGCAATTGGGTATAAGCACAGGGTTTACAAGGTCGATTTTCTGAATGCAATCATGGCACGGATGAGCGCCAATGGCAGCGGTTTTTGGTGTGGAAACTGCACCGAACCTTTGCCTTGTTTGTAGGGCTTCAGAGCCTCAGCAAAGGCAGCATGGGTATTGGGCAGGGCGTACACACCGGTATGTTTGGTATAGCCGGCAGCATATACCAAAGGTTTGCCTTTGTATTTGAAGGCCGGCATTTGGTAAGCCCAGTCCTTTTCGGCCTCAGGCACCTCCTTCTCTATGAGAAGCAATATGTCCAGCAAGCTGTCACGCGCCGCTTGTGGCAGCTTTAGCAGGTAATTCTGCCAACTTGCTGGCCAATGGATGGGGATTTGCATAATGCAAAGTAGGAAATCGACCGAAAAGCTGAACCAAAGCCGGATGGAAATTGTACTTTTGCAATCGTGTTGCAAAAAACAAAGCTGCTTTTGGGGCTGCTGCTGCTGGTTTCGGGCCAACTGCATGCACAGTTTCTGCTCGAAGGACGGGTAACCGACCCTACCGGCAAGCCCTTGGCCGGTGCCAGTGTGCTGGTGCATGAGCTGCAGCGCGGCACCGTGACCGATGCCTATGGCGTGTACCGCTTTGAACGCATGCGGCCCGGGCGCTACCACTTGCATTTTTACTATTTGGGTTTTGAGGCGCAGCGGGTCGATTTACAAATAAGTGCCCACATCGTACAAAATGTACAGCTGCAACCTTCGAGTTTGGAGCTCCGTGAAATCATCGTAGAAAACGACCTCACCAAGGCCGATGAAAGTCGCCTCACGCAAAGCACCGAAATGGTGGGCGAAGAGCAACTGCGGCGGTATGCCGGACTCACCCTCATGCAGGGACTCGAACGCCTGCCAGGGGTGCAAAGCATCAATACCGGCATTGGAATCTCCAAACCGGTGATACGCGGACTGAGCTTCAACCGGGTGGTGGTGGCCGAAAATGGCATCAAACAAGAAGGCCAGCAATGGGGCATCGACCATGGCTTGGAACTCGATCAGTTCAATGTAGGCCGGGTAGAAGTTCTCAAAGGTCCTGCTTCCCTCCTCTACGGCTCCGATGCCATGGCCGGGGTCATCCAGGTGAAGCCGGCACTGCTGCCCGTGGGCGACAGTTTGTCGGGCAGTGTGACCCTGCTCGGCCGCTCGGTGAACGACCATGTGGGTGGCTCGGCGGTGGTGCAGGGCCAGCTGGCTTCGGGTTGGGTGTACCGTGCCCGCCTCACGGCCCACCAGTATGGCGATTACAAATTGCCCGCCGATAGTTTTACATACAACCGTTTTATCATTCCCATTCCCGATGCCCGGCTCGAAAACACCGCAGGCAAAGAACTGCACGGCTCAGCCATGGTAGGTTTGCACCGCAAATGGGGATACAGTCAGTTGAATTGGAGCAGTTTCAACCAGGAAATTGGCTTTTTTCCAGGGGCCATTGGCAGGCCCTTGGGCTACCGCGTGGTGAACGATGGCAACCGCCGCAACATCGCCCTGCCCAACCAGCACATCCGCCACCACAAAATGAGCTGGAACAGCAGTGTGATTTTGGGCAAAAACTGGCTGGAAGCCGATTTGGGCTGGCAACGCAATGTGCGCGATGAACGCTCGCTGCCCCACAACCACGGACGGCCCTTCCTCGACAGCAGCACCAATGTGGCCCACGGCCTCGATTTGCAAACCCTGAGTTACAATGTGCGCTACCACTTGCAGCTCGACAGCAGCAAGCAACTGTTGATTGGCAGCAGCGGTCAGTGGCAGCAGAACGTGGTTTCGGGCTATGAATTCCTCATCCCCAATTACAGCAACCGGCAAATGGGTGCTTTTGCCCTTTTGCAATGGCAGTACAACCGCCGGCTTTTTGTAAATGCCGGCTTGCGATACGATGTGGGCTGGTTGCAAAGTGCGGCTTTCCGAGAAAGTTTGCTGTTGCGCGGCGAGTGGATAGAACGACAGCGTGCTCCCGAAATCGACCGCTTTTTTGGCAATGCCTCGGGCGCGCTGGGCATGAGTTACCAGCTCAGCAAAAACATCAACCTGAAGGCCAATGCTGGCAGTAGTTTCAGGTTGCCTACCATTCCTGAGCTCACCAGCAATGGGGTGCACCATGGCAGTTTTCGCCACGAGATGGGCGACAGCACCTTGCGGCCAGAGCGCGGTTGGCAGCTCGACCTGGCCGCCAACTACCGCAGCAGCCGCTGGGAAGTGAAGTTGAGTCCGTATTTCAACTACTTCAGCAACTACATTTACTTGCGGCCCACCGGTATATTCACCTTTTTGCCCGAAGGAGGCACCATTTTTCAATACACCCAAGGTCGAGTGCTGCACACCGGCACCGAGCTCCAAGTGGAGTACCACCTGCTCGACAACCTGCACCTCGCTTTGTTGGGCGAATATGTATGGATGAAAAACCTCGATACCCGCTTGCCCTTGCCTTGGACCTCCCCGGCCAGCCTCACCTGGGAAGTGGCGTATGAATTCGAAAAAGCACCCAAATGGCTGCAAAAGCCGGTGTTAGGCGTCGATTGGAAATTAGTAGCCCGTCAAAACCGGGTCGACCGCAACGAAGACCCCACCCCTGCTTACAACTTGCTCAATGTGCAGGCCGGAGGCGAAATCAAACTCGGCAAGCAAAGCCTGCAGCTCCGTTTTTTGGTGAACAACCTCTTTAATGTGCGCTACCTCAACCACCTCAGCCGCTTCCGCCTGTTGAACTTGCCCGATCCGGGGAGGAATGTGCAGCTCATGCTGAGCGTGCCCTTTTAGTTCAAGATTCAGAATTCAAGATTCAAAATAAGAGTTGAGCTTCGCTCCACTGGTGGCTGAACCATTGGAAAGTAGCTCGACACCGATTCCACCTATCCACCGAATAGCTGCGATTCGTCGATATACCCCTTTTGAATCTTGAACCGACCTCACCCTCTTATCCCTCTCCAGAGGAGAGGGACGCTAGATTTCGGTTCGCGTTGATTTTTTAGGTAAAGAAGTTTTTTGTACGCACGGTTATTTTTTTAATTTCAATTCACGGGTTGAGCGCAGCGAAACACTCCTTGAGCTTTGAACACCCTCCTGGCGGGAGCACCACTGCATGTTGTTGAAAAACGAAAAGTGCCTGTCAACAACCGGAAATTAACTTAGTAACCGTGGTCTATTGGGCTTTCGACTTTTTTGATCCAAATAGCTGTTTGATTTTCTCAAACAAGGCCATGCCTATCTTGAATACCGCAAACCGAGCGGTCGATTTGAAAACCAACTGTTGTAAAGGGGCAAAATGCAGCAAGGCGTCAAGGGCTTCGGTGAGGATGTTTTTCCATCGCAGTTGTTCCAAGGCCGATTCTAACAGGCCCTCCATCTCATCGGTTTGATTCTGTAGTTCTGATTCGAGGGTGGCGATTTGCTGTCGCAGTTCCTTTTCCGTCTTCATGTTGTACCTCCACTATTTTCGAAACTCAAACGAATGAAGGTATTACGCATTTGGCGTTTGAAAGCGCTTTTGAAAACCACCAAAAAAACCAGCAGCAACAGCAAGTAGGCCATTGCCAGGACCAAAAAGCCCCAATAACTGGCCCCGAGCAGCGTACCCAACCAGATGGCCGCCGCCGCATTCAACAAAAGGAAAATGAGTGTGAGCATTCCCCAAACCAAAAGGCTCGTAATGAAGGTCGAAAATAATTCCGACAACTTCAGAACGAGCTTCAAACGTTGCAAGTCAACCAAAAGTCTTAGCTGTCTACCGACCGCTTTGCTTAATTGGGAGATGCTATTGGCAACGTGTTCCATGGGTGTTAAGCTTTGGTTTTGTCGGCTACAAAATCCGCTGCTTTGTCTTTCTGCGCTTGAAAACCGGCTTTGGCTTCCTCAAACAGGTCTTCAAACTTGCTTTTAACCGAGTGTGCCCAATCGTCGGTAGAATTGGCGATGTTTTTACGGGTTTTGCTGCCTTTGTGAGGGGCAAACAAGATGCCCAGTACGCTGCCGATGGCTGCGCCGACCAGTAATGCTCCGATTACTTTGCCGGTGGTGTGTGAATTTTCCATTGTTTTTGATTTTTAAGATGTACTAATAAACTTTTCTGCCTTGAATGATGCGAAGCAGGATCGCGATGATGGCCACGATGAGCAAGACGTGTATGATGAACCCGGCATTATAACCTAGGAAGCCAATGGCCCAAAGGATAATCAACACAACAGCAAAGAAATAGAGGATGTTGCTCATGGCTTTAGAGATAAAGGTTTAAATTTTAAAACCTACGGTGAGCTGCAACCACTGGTTTTTGTAACGGGGAGTGGAAGAAGTGCCATCGCCGTGATTGTTGAGGAAATCCCAGCCTGCACGTCCCGAAATTACCAGGTGGTCGACAGTAAAGTCTGCCCCGATGATGGCTCCCAACAGGTTCTTGCGAATATTATCGTTGTTGAAAGCCTCTTCGAGCACCACATTGTTTCCGCCGAACGAATACACATTGCGTTCTCTGATGAGAAAAGAATATTGCGGACCAAAAACGATGCTCAACATCTCTAGCGGCTTCACTTGAAGCATCAAAGGCACGTCGATGTAGGTGGTGGTACGTGTAAAGCTGTAGGGCACCAATAAAAGTGTCCCCGACCCTTGCAGTCCTTTTTGCGAAAGCAGTATTTCAGGCTGCAAGCCCAAGTAGGTACTTAAGGGTATTACCAGGAATGCACCGCCAACAAATCCCGTTTTTGCATCGGCTTGAAAGTCTTGCCCCTGTTCGTCCCAAACATTCGATCGGTTTATGCCGGCTTTCACGCCAAATGTAGGCGTGTTGCGGTCGTCTATCGAGGAGCGACTGCGGCTGTTTTTGCCAAATTGAGCTTGGGCATCGCCCGCCTGAAACAGGCTGAGAATCGACAAACCCAGTGTGAATACCAAGGTCCTTGCTGGCAAGGCAGAAAAAGCTTGATATAATTTTAACTTATTCATATCTAATGGTTTATGGGTAGAATTATTTCCACTTATCAAAGATACGTAGATATAAATCCTATACTATTGTACAATTCTTACTAATTATGGCATATTACCTACAAAAAGGCCCGTTGCCTTTCGACCACGGGCCCTTTGAGGAAGCACTTACCTATTGAATGGCAACTAGTTTGCCCGTTTGTACCAATTGTCCTTCGGATGTAATCCTGTATTGGTACAGTCCAGCTGGCAAAGCCATGGTTTCACGCATGGGATGGTCGGCCGTGAGGCGGTATTGCAGCACCAATATGCCCAGGCTATTGTAGAGGTCCAAATCGGCGGAACGCAAGGCGCTGTTCGATTCGATGACTGCGTTCAACTCTTGGCGAAAAGGATTGGGGTAAAACAGTACGGGCGCGTCTTTGGCCATTAGCTCCCCGAGACCCAATGGCTCGGTCACCAACAATGCCACATTGATAGAGCGCAAATCAGGCGCGCAATTGCCCGAAATGACTACGTTGTAATTCATGCCGTTATCGGCTACCGTAGCCGGACTGAATTGCAGGGTAGCACTTTGGCTGCCGCTGATGTTGCCGCCATCTACCACCAGGGTGGTTCCCCTACGCCACTGGTAAGTCAAAGCCTGGCCGTTATCCACCACTGTAAAACTGGCGCTGCCACCAATGTGTGTAATGGTATCGGCAGGTTGAGTAACAATAAGATGTGGCAAATCAACTTCAACAGCTACCAAATTAGAGCTCAAAGCCGGCAAACAACTACCGGTTACCACCAAGCGGTAGTTCGTAGCCGCATCCGACAGGCTCACAGGGTTAATCAACAAGGTGTTGGTAGTACTTCCCGAGAGGTTGCCACCATTGACCAGCGCCACAGCTCCTTTGAACCATTGGTAAGTCAGGCCGGTGCCCACTGCCGTGGCAGTAAGTGAGGCACTGCTGCCTTCACATGCGCTTATGGTAACTGGTTGATTTACAAAAGCTGTTAAGGCATTTACTACCAAAGCGGCATTGGCCGAAATCTGCGCGGGTGTACAAACGCCCGATACCACCACATTATAATCGCTGGCCGCATCGCTGGCCAACACCGGGTTGAGGAGCAGGGTGGCTGAAGTGGCACCGCTTACATTGCCCCCATTGGCAAGTGCAACATTGCCACGGCGCCATTGGTAAGTCAGATTCGTGCCGGTAGCAACTACCGCAAAGGAAACGCTGCTACCCACACATTGGGTTTGTGAGGCCATAGGCGAGGTAGTGATTTGCACCAAGGTATTGACCAACAAGGCCACGTTTGCACTGGCTACGGCCGGACTGCAGCTGCCGCTGATCAAAACGTTGTAGTCGGTTGCAGCATCTGCCAAACTTATGCCCGTAAGGCTGAGCGTTGCGGTGTTTACACCCGAAATGTTGCCGGCGTTGGTAAGATTAACCAATCCCTTGCGCCACTGATAAGTGACTGCACTACCTGATGCCACCACCGTAAAGCTGGTATTTGCGCCCACACAAGCCGTTTGCGTAATGGGTTGCGTAGCGATAGCCGGAGCGGTATTCACCACTACTGCCACCGAAACCGAAGTGTCAGGCGCACCACAAAGTCCACTTACGATGACATTGTAATTGCTGGCTGCACTACCCAATGCCGCGGCACTGATGTTCAAGGATGCTGTTGTGGCACCTGAAATCAAGCCTCCATTCAATATCGGCGTGCTTCCGATGCGCCATTGGTAAGTAAGACCTACACCAGCAGCTACAACCGACAAGTTAACTGTTTGCCCTACACAAACCGTTTGTTGAATGGGCTCGGTAGTGATTGCGCTCAAGGCATTCACGGTAAGGGCAACCATATCAGAAGTATCGGCAAGGCCGCAAATGCTGTTAACGATGACGTTGTAATTGGCGTCTATATCGGCCAAACCGACAGCTGAAATACCCAAGGTAGATCCTGTAGCTCCCGAAATGGTTCCGCCATCTACCAAGTGTACGGTGCCTTTGCGCCATTGATAGGTCAAACTGTTGCCAGTAGCCAACACCGTGAAGGCAACTGGTTGGCCCAGGCAAGCCGTTTGTGCAAGGGGCTGATTCGTGATTTGCGTTCCTGAGTTAATTTGAACAGTTGTGAACGCGGAAGTGTCGGCACCACACAAGCCGCTCACCACTACGTAATAGTTGGTTCCTGCATATAAGGTTGTCGCATTGGCAATCGACAAAGTGGCAGTAGTAGCACCACTGATGCCTGCTGTATTGGTCAGTGCCACAGCTCCTCTAAACCATTGGTAGGTGAGCCCGGCGCCTGTAGCTACTACCGATAAGTTTAAAAGCTGGCCTTCACACACGGTGGTATTCACCGGCTCGGTGGTGATGGTTGTTGCCAAGTTTACCGTTAAGGCCGCAAAATCACTGGTATCGGGCAATCCACATGTGCCGCTCACTACAGCATAATAATTGGCGGCTGCGTCACTTGGATTGGCGGCTAAGATCGTCAGAACAGTAGAATCGGCGCCAACCAAATTCAAGCTATTGCTCAAAAGGCTATTGCCTCGGTACCATTGAACCTGGGCCGAAGCGGTGGTGGTAGTGATGCTAAACCGCACTACACCTCCATTGCAAACACTTTGGCTAAGGGGTTGGGCAGCTACCTGGGGTACCGAATCGATGCGGAGTGAAACCCTTACAGAGGTGTCGGCAACACCGCAAACACCTGTAACAACCACATAATAATTGCTATCAACCTGGGATAAGCTTGCCGCAAAAAAGGTAAGCGCCGAAGAATCGGCCCCCGAAAGGAAGAAAGAATTAATCAAAGCCGTAGTGCCTCGGTACCACTGATACGTGAGGCCACTGCCTTGTGCAATCACCGAAAAAATCACCGAATCGCCGCTACAAACCGACAAACTGCTGGGCTCAGTGGTGATGCTTGTATTGGGATTGACTGTTAACGATGCCAACACAGAAGTATCTGCCAAGCTGGCAGCTGAAACAATCACCGAAAAATGACCTGCACTGGCTAAATTGGCCGGGAAGATGATTAGAGTATCGTTGGTGGCACCTGAAATGCTTCCAGTATTTGTTAAAAGCACATTGTTTCGGTACCACTGATAGTTTAAGTTGTTGCCAGTCGCGGCTACCACAAACCTGGCGGTATCGCCCACGCATACTTGCAAATTGGCAGGCTCTTGGGTGATAACTACCGAGGCAGGCGCCAAACAAACTACAGGCGAAGTAACGGTAACTGCAGCCGTAGTAATGGCACCAGCAGTGGTCAATAAACGGCCTTGTACCTGAACGCCAATTTTAGCATCCACTGCACCATTGTTGGCGATGATGGTGCCTTTAAACTCTGAATAATCGTTGATGGCAACAGCCCCATTGACCAACCAATATACATTTCTTGATCTTGCCTCGTTTTTCAAAATCACCTTGGCATAGGTGCTTGTACTTAGTGCCCCGTTGATTTTGATTACAAAAACCGCATTCGAATCGCCCATGGCATTTAAGAACAAAGAATCGGTAAATACCGTCATGGCATTCAATAAATAGGTATGCGGTGTTAGTACCAGGTTGTTGCCGAATGCGGCCGGAGCCATGAGTTGTATGTCATGCGACAAAGTATTCAGCGCCGTGTAAGCAACGCCCAAAGCCGCAGCAGCTGCTGCTGTGGTGGTATCTTGCACCAAATGCAGCTTGCCCGTAATGTTTAACGTATCAAAACCGGTGGTTGACCCAATCTGAGTCCCCACATCACCTCTGATGAACGAAACACCCGCATTGGTTACATCGCCCACAGCAGAAAAAACACCAAAACAGCCAACGGCTCCAAGGGTTGGAGCAGTAGGGCCAGTTAAAACGGGACTCCCGCAACCGATGGGCGTATATGCGAGCAGATTATCGGCCGTGATGGCACCAGAAGTGGTTAACAAACGCCCTTCCACGGTATCGTTGCTGCTCATGCTGATGGCTGCATTGTTCACGATGAACGTTCCTCGCAGCACCGAACCACTCGCTATCGACAACAGGCCTTCAATTTGCCAATATACCCGGCAAGCCTGTCCCCCATTGATCAAATTTACCTTTGTATTGGCAGCCGATGACAAACTGCCCATCACCCGGATGATAAAAACAGCTGACGGATTGTTTTGGGCATCGAGGGTGAGTATGCCGTTCAGGGTAGAAGCCGCCCCCAGCGAATACACACCCGCAATCAAGGTGTCGCCATTGCCGAGCGGACTGGCAACGAAAAAATTGGCAGTCACCGCCGCCAATTGGTTGTAGGCCGTTAGCAAATCGGTAGAGGCTTGTGCACTTGCCGGGTTTTGGTCGTGCATATTGCCGTTTACATTTCCGAAATTGGTGCTGGAGCCATTATTGCTGCCAACATTGCCGGTTAACTGCGACAAACCCGTTTGACTTACCGCGCCATTGCTTGAAAAAAGCACAAAATTCGCTGCCGTCCCAAGGGTCGGCGCCTGTGCCAAAATGAATGGAGAAATCAACAGTAAAGAGGCTGCCGAAATCAGGAATTTTAAAAGTGTTTTCATTCCTATTTTATAAATGAACAAGAGAATTCAAGTCCACTATAAAGGTAGCTGCCACACTACCTGAATCACTTATACCCTGACGCTTATTTATTGCATAATTAATTGATTTTATGATATTTATAAATTATATTAAATCTTAATTTAAACAGCAAAGACCGCCCGAAGGCAGTCTTTGCAAGGCATAAAGCAACTTATTTAATCGCAGGTAAAATATCAATCATCACAGTGCGATTATAAAAACGCTCTTCTGGATAATTGTTATCAAACGGCGTAGTGGCGCTCTCTTCCCCATAGCCCACTACGTAAAAGGTTACGTCGGTACGATTAGATGAACGAAGCGCTTTTTGGAGTATCGACAAAACGTCTTGCGCCCGAGAAAGTGAAAGCTGTTGGTTGTATTGGGCATCACCTATATCGTCGGAATAGCCATTGAGATACACCCTGCCATTGGGTGGAATATTGGCCGCAACCACTTGGGTAAGATAATCGTTGTACACCAAAATGGCCTCGCTGTTGTTAAACTCATAAATGACGCTGTAACGAGTTACTTGCTCTTTTTGGTCGGGAGCCCACTGTACCATCTGTACCGAAGTATCGGCTTTTACCGCACTACCGATTTTACGCACGGCCGTCATGCTGATCAGATAGCGTCCCTCGCTGCGGTTGCCCATGAGGCGCTTGCCTGGTACCGCCACCATTTTTTGGGTGTAAGGACCGTAACGCTGCACTACGCCCAAATAATCTTTTACCTCAAACGACCAAGTATTGAGCTGTTTATCGGGGTCGATGACTTCAAATTGCACAAAACTTTCAGCTGGGGCTTCTTGAACCGACTGAAGCATTACTGGCTTCAAAGGAGCGTCGCTACCACTGCGAAATTCCATCAACAATTCAGGCGAGGTACTTTCGATGCTTACGCGGCGATCGCCTTCACGCAAACGAACCAATTCGCGGGTTCCGCCTGCTTGTTCGGAGGCCAGCACAGGCTTGGTGCGACCAGAAGTGCCGACGCGTTGCGGTTGAATGCCCCAAACATCAACCAAATAGGTCTTTACCGATGTGGCCATCAATTGACCATCGGCTGCACCTTTTTCCGACGAGCCCACAAGTTGAATGGTGGCCTTGGGGTTTTCTTGCATGCGATCGCCAAGGATGTTCAAAAGGTGGTAATACACATCGAGCTGGCGAGCCGAACGGCCCGAAGGGCGCTGGGGAGAGCTTACTTCCAATTGCTCGGTTTTAAATGACTTTACTTCCGATGGCTTCAGCTGGTAATAACGTGAAGGTATGGCGGTAGATCCCAAATCAAAAAACACATAATTGCGCAATGGGAAAGTCTCGTTGGCCCTGCGCTCTACCGGAATATTGGCTGGCGCATATACGGCCAAACGGATGTTGGAGGGTTGCACTGCTGCAAGCAAGGGTTTAGCTTCTTCTTTCGCTTTTTCGGCTTGAACACCCTTGGAATTGTTGCTGCTCAACCCAAATTTCAAGGCAGCTCCCGCCCGCACGGTGGTAATGTTCCAGGTTTCTATTTGCCGAGGGTGCTGGCCAAAGTAAGGATGCACCGATACAAAGGGCGCCAAAACAAATTGGGTGCGCTTTTCAGGGGCACTAAGCGGAATATCGATGCCTGCACCAAATTGCATGCTCAACAATGGGCTCGATATTTCACTGAAATCACCCGAAATTGCTGGCGTAGGTGCTTGACCCGGAAAAGCAGGATTCACTTCGAGCTGGTACTCAAAAGCATGGTTCCAATTAAAGGCCAATCGTGGACCGGCATACAAGTAAAAATTCGACCGAAAGGGGGCAAAACGCAAGCTGGGCTCTATCACCAGATAGTCGAGTTTGGTGGACAGGTTGGCTGGACAATCACAATCGGTGAATTGCTCGGTAAAAGTACCCTTGCGGTTATCGTAGCCAAACTGAAAAATGAATCCAAACAAAGTTTTCGGTCGATAATAACTCACTGTTGGAGCGGCATACAAACCCAATCCAAATCCATCTTTAAAGACCACTGGCGGGGTAAGGCCAGCATTGAGTTGGTGCGTGGAGCCACGATAGAAATTGAGGTTGCCACCAACAGCGCCACCAAACCACCAGGAAGGCATGGCATTTGGGACTTCCTGGGCCTGTGAATGCTTGGGTATGGCCACAGTGCAACAAAGCAACAGCCATACAAAAGCGACGAAAGAGCGGGTGATGTACAAGCTGTGGTTGTTACAACTCCCATGGAATATATAGTTTTTCATACTAGACTAAGGTTTATTGATGGTATTGCCGCTGGTCATTACCACTGCACCGTTGCGCGCCAGCATTCGGCCGGTGGCCACAGCGCCAGAATTCATGGTAATAGATTGCAAGGCGAGCACATTGCCGTAAAAAATGGTGAAATCACCCAGGGTAGCAGAGCTGCCAGTTTGCCAGAAAATATTCTTCGCCTGTGCCCCACCGCTGAGTATGACATTGCCACCTGCACCGCCAACGGTAGTGAAGGTGGAACCCATTTGGAAAATCCACACGGCGTTTTGATCGCCTTGCGCATCTAGCGTAAGGTCACCCGATTGGATGAGCAGCGACGATGTGGAAGTGTAAATGCCCGGAGCAAGGGTAGTGCCGCCCAAATCGCCTGATACGGTTTGTGGAGCAGGACTGCTGGCACCTGCAGCCAGGTTGTATGCCGCTACCAAATCAAGTTTAGCTTGTTGCAACATCGCATTGGTTCCTACAGGAATAAGGTCATCGGCACAATAAATGGCGCCATTGTTTATCACTGCAGGAGGAAAACCTACCACGGAGCTGCGGAAGCCCGGGTAAATGCCCACATCGAGGTTGTTGATCACGCTGAAGCCTGCTTGGTTAGATACGCCTACCCCTGCAATGATGCCAAACCGTGCGACCCCTGCCAAATCAATGACGGGTGGTCCGAGCGGCGCCATGGTATTGAATTCCCAAACGTAATCTTGGTCGAGCGGAATGCCACTGAGGTCCATAGCACCGGTGGTGATGGTGGCCGTGTAGGTAGTTCCCGATTGAAGCAAGCTGTCGGGTGTAAAACTGGCGGTATTGCCACTGTAACTTACTACACCGCTCACGGCAGTGCTACCTGCGCGCAACAGAAAGGTGGTAGGCAAAATGGTGAGTGGGTCCATTGTCCTGCTGAAGGTGGCCGTAATGACTTTGTTTCGCGCCACGCCGGTAGCTTGGTCTGCGGGGTCGGTCGATTGCACTAGGGGTGCCAATACAGCGGTAGTCGTGAAATTCCAGCTGTAGTCGAACTGCAGCGGATGCCCGCTCATACTCATTACACCGGCACGAATGGTGGCTGTGTATAGGGTGCTATTGAGTAATTGTACATCAGGGGTGAAAAACGCCACCTCATTTTCATAACTCACCGTGCCAGAAACAAGATTGTTGCCCTGTCTCAAAACAAATTTATCATTGGTGAATGAAGCAGCTTGCATGGGCATACTGAAACATACTTTGATGATTTTGGTAACTACCACATTGGTGGCATCGTACACCGGATCGGAGCAGGTAATCATGGGCGACAATACATCGCCGGTGCTGAAGGTCCATACATAGTCCTGCTGCATCAAATTGCCTTTTAAATCGCGGATGCTGCTACTGATGGTTCCCCGGTAGGTGGTATTTTCGGCCAACAGGCTATCGGGCACAAAGCGCATGCTTTTCGTTAGCGGATTGTAGGTGAAGTTGCCCGCAACAGCTGCTGCGGCTTCGAGCTTGAAAACGCTGGCATTGATGCTCAACGGATCGAGTGGGGTGTTGAAAGTGGCCGAGATGACCTGGTCGAGCGGCACAGCGGTGGCGCCGTTAAAGGGCGTGGTGGAGATTACTTCCGGACAAACACCAGGATCTTCGTTGAAAGTGTCTTTTTGGCAAGCAGTGACCACAACAAGGGCCACAAGGACCATGCGCAGTGCAAGTAATTTTATTTTCATAACCAATATTTATACGGCTGGACGCTGCCTGAAGCGCACATAACGTGGACAAAGCTATGTACTGCTTGCTGTGATAATGTTATACAATTAACAATATGAATTGCACAATTGGCTCGACAATAAGCCCTAAGGATATTTGAATGAGGGAGAAGACCATTGGCAGCCAACTTAAAACGGGCTTTTAGCCTGCCGAAAAGCCGATTGTGCCAGCGGCCTGAGGCAAGCCGTTAGAAAGCAACTGATACCTCCTTTACCCCGCATAAAGCCCAGAATGAAGCAAATCGGAACTGCCTATCCGCTGGTCTCCCACAA
This sequence comes from Sphingobacteriaceae bacterium, assembly GCA_013824115.1. Classification (GTDB taxonomy): domain Bacteria; phylum Bacteroidota; class Bacteroidia; order UBA7662; family UBA7662; genus PNNG01. Next base: position 74,575 of record PNNG01000037.1, read on the forward strand.
GCCGCAAAACCAACTGCATGGCTAGCGCGTGTACGTCATATGGCCAGCAGAATAGCGCCTCTTTGGCAAGCCGCTTGTTGCCAGTAAACCCATCCAAACTTAGTCTCGCACCTGTGCATTTAACGTAAAAAAAAACACAAAACTATTGTTTATTCCAAAACACTGCTTAAGTTGCATCATGTTTCGCGCTTTACAACTGGTGTTTTTGGTGGCGATGGTATCGTCATGTAGCACGGCCATTTATCCTGGCGGCATCCTTGTTCCTCAAGTGGAGGAAGAGGGAGATTGGCATATTACCGGAGGAGGAACCGTCCGCGACGCCTATTTGGGTTTCCAAGGCCAGGTGGCCCATACCCTCAAAAACAATGTGGCGGCGGTGGCAACGGTGAGCGTGGCTACCGACTGGGACAACTACGAAATCAAAGAAAACAACGACCAGTACCACCTCGACCTGGGCCTCATTTACCTCCTGGGTAAAAGCAACAACCAGGTGGGCACCACCTATCAAATCCAAGGCGGCATCTCCTTGGTGCGCACCCTCATGCACGACCGAATGCCCATTCCCCTGCATTTTCAGCAAAACCAACTTTACCTGCAGGCAAGCAGCAGGCATATGTTGTTCGGCCATTTGAACCTGGTAGCCGCCATGCGCTTTTCGGCCGCTACGGTGAGCTGGATAGGCACAGCCCCATCGCCCAACCAAATACCAGCCAATACGGCTGTAAACATGGCAACATTTAACAGCACTTACAGAGAACTTACCCATCAAACATTTCATTTTACGGCTTCACCAGTACTTCAATTAGAGGTCGATTTTGAGCCCTTGCGCTTGATAGCCAATGTACAACCCAATTATGTGCTCAATCAACCGCACATTTTACCCCCTTCTATCACCCTAAATGCTGGAATCATATGGAGATTAAGACCTTGAAATACGGGTGGCCCCTGCTGCTCCTTTTGCTCAGCTGCGAACGGCCGCTCTACTTTGCCTCCAGCGAAACCCATATGATCAGCCGGCTCGACAACAAAGGCGATGTACAAGGGCAATTGGCCGTCAACCAATCGCTACAAAGCATCATGACGTACCAAGCCTCGGCAGCCATCGCCCTAACCAAGCACTTGGCATTGCGGGGCAGTTGGTTGCGCGGAGGCGATGATTTTTCTGTAAACCAATTAGACTATGGCCGATTGAGCGCCACCCAATTGGGTGCAGGCGGATTGTACAAAATACCGAAATGGAATCTCAGTGCCAGTACCTGGCTGGGCTATTCAGAAGGTTCGGTTTTGAACGTAAACAGGGTTTCGCTTTTCAGCGAAACACCCGAAACAGTGCGTTTAACCAACAACTTTCGACGCCTGTTTGTAGAGCAACAAATCCGCTATCATTTTCAAGCCATCGAGATTTTTGGCACTTTGAGTTTGGGCAACAGCCACTTGTTCGGCTTTAACCTCACAGGCGAGCCTCGTGACGGAAGTAACTTTTTGCGCGATTATACCTATCACAGAAATAACCCCAGCGCTTTTTTTGGCAATTTGGGATGGGGTATCTCGGCGGGAAGTAGGAACATTCGCGTACAATTCCGCATTGATCAGCTTTTTGGATCTGGCATAGGTCAATTCAACCAAGCCAGCAGCCTCTTTTTTACTACCGGACTTTGCTTCCGACTCGAAGGAAGCCGTTGGTTAACTGCTTTTCAATGAGTTGTCCCGCATGGTAAATCGATAGTTAGATTTGGCTCCACGTAAAACGTGGCTTTGCCGACAGGGCCGTTTTTGCATGCGTCTGTTTTTGCAGCTGCGCCGCCGACCAATTTGAATTTTGAAACCCAATAGGCCCGGAAATGGGTCAAACATCGCACCCCGACAGGGCGCAAATGGTTGGGGGAAAAATGATTGCTACACACATTCGGCCCCGACAGGGCCGCGTTAGCATTCGTCTTCATTTCAGCTACGCTGCAGCCCCTTTTGAATTTTGAATCTTCAGCGCCCAACGGCTTGGAAATGGGTCACACATCGCACCCCGACAGGGCGCAAATGGTTGGGGGAAAACATCTTTGCTACGCACATTCGGCCCCGACAGGGCCGCTTTTGCATTCGTCTTCGTTTCAGCTACGCTGCAGCCCCTTTTGAATTTTGAATTTTGAATCCCGAATCGCCCTCGGCTCTCGGGATGTCGCGGCGCTCCACCTTGAACCTCTTTAGCCCCAGTGGATGGCCTCGCCCAATCCCGGCAACAACAGTTCGTAGCCCTTGCCCTCGCTGGCCGCTGCCAAACGCTTGCGGGGCTCGTCCCAGGCGTGGTTGGCCAGGGCGAATTTGCCCGAATGCACCGGAAGTAGTTTCTTGGCCCCCAGCTCTTCAGCCGCCTGCGCGGCCTCTTCGGGGTGCAGGTGGATGTAGTGCCATTTGTGGTCGTATTGGCCGTTTTCGATGATCACGAGGTCGAACGGACCCAAACGCCGGCCAATTTCCTTGAAATGCGAACCGTAGCCGCTGTCGCCGCCCAGCAGCACTTTTTGGCCGCCGGCTTCGAGTGCCAGGCCCATCCAAAGCGTATTGTTGCGACTCAGCAAACGGCCCGAAAAGTGGCGCGTGGGTACCGCCGTGGCCTTAAATCCGGCAAAGGCCGTGCTTTCTTCCCACCAATCGAGTTCGGTGATGATGCCTGGCCCAAATCCCCAATGGCGCAAGTGCGCACCTACGCCCAAACCGCAGACCACTTGTTTCACGCGACCTACCAGCTGCTTTACCGTGCGGTAATCGAGGTGATCGTAATGGTCGTGCGTAATCACCAGCAGGTCTATTTCGGGTAAATCGGCTGCGGTATGTCCGTTGCTGCCCTTAAACGCTCCAATCATGCCCGGTATGGGCGAGGCGCTGCCGCTCAGCACGGGGTCGACCAAGATGCGTTTGCCCCGCCACTGCAGCAAGTAGCTCGAGTGGCCCATCCACACCAGGCTTTGCTCGGGCAGCTGGTGTAAATCGGTGTGGGTATACGGTACCGGGGAGGGTGGATTGCGGTCGGCACGGCGGTCGAATATAAACTCGCGCATCACCTTGCCGTAGGTATAGCCTTCGGTGAAGTCGGGAGTATGTTCGAGGTTCTTAAAACTGCCGTTTTTGTAATGGGCCGATGCCCACATCCGGGCTTTTTCGGCGGCGGTGTGTTTGCCGCCCCACACCGGGTGGCGGTAGGCCCAATAAGTGAGGCCCGCGAGTGCGGCGCCTGCTGCTGATGCGATCATGGGGTAAAGGTAGGGGGTGGTGGTGGATGGCGGGGGCTGGGGCTGGGTTTATTAACATAGTTTGTGGCGGGGTGGGCGCTACGCGCGGTAGCTAAACCGCAGAGGCGCAGAGGTTTTTTTCGTGGCAAAAGGCAGCATGGGTTGATGTAGGACTTTGGCAGCTTGAAAAACCTTCTTTTTAGTGCTACTATCAGCTTCAGCTGGCGCCGAGGCAGCGGAGCATTTTGGACAGCGTTGCGTTGCAACTCGTCCGGAGGGCGCAGAGAAGGTGAAACACGGGGGCGCTGCGCGCGGCAGTTAAACCCCCGGATGGCCGGGGCCCTTGGCGCAGAGGCGCAGAGGTTATTGGGGCAAGCACAGGCTTTGGGCGTTAAAACGGCTTTGGGCAGTACAGAAGCGCTTTTCGGGTGCAGAACCACGCTGTACGCAGGCGCCGTACCGACGATACTGTCGGCATCTGAAGAAGGCAACGGAGCATTTTGCACAGCGTTGCGTTGCAACTTGGCACCACAGTACAGAAGCGTGGAAGTTGGCTTCGTAGTAATCTAAATTTTAAGTTTACCTCCTCTAAACTACCGATTCTTGGTTTCGCACTTTTGGATATTTTCTCTAGATTAATTAGTATTGCATTATCATGAAAACTTCAAAATCATCTTCAACCGGTGCGCATGCCAACAATGCCCAGGCAAAAACTCGGCATGTAGCTAGCTTTACAAAGCTCGACGCAGAAGTAATGACTGGTAGAAAAGTTGATAAGTCAGAGTTAAGAAGCAACCAAGCGGGTAATCAAAAATCAATTTTGCTGGTGCCTTGATAATCCGCACACCTGGTTACCCTGTAAAATTCATTCAAAGAAAGAAGCACCAAAACGCTTCTGGACATATTAGCACCTACATTTTCAGCTTTCTATCGTTTGCAAACAAGCTCAAATATGTGGTGCATGTAGAGGAATATGATGAACAATTGTGTGCCATCAAATTCTACCCAAAGTGCCTACGAAAGAGTGATTTTAAGTACAATAAAATCATCAATAAAGGTGATGTAATCAATGTACTGATGTCGGTTGCCTCCGTAATACCGCATCTGCTACAAGAGAATACAAAATTTTCATTCGGATTTGTTGGTTCAAGGTCTGTGAATACCATGAACAATTATACAGAACATTTTATAGCGAACAAAAGATACCGAATTTACTCCGAATTGATAAAACAAGTCATTGGCGACCGCACATTCGTGCACATTGAATACGAACAAATCAGCGGTTACCTTTTACTGAACAAAGCAGCAGGCGACATTGACTACAAGGAAAACAAGATCAAAAAGATGCTGAACAACATCTACACCTTCATTGAAGAACTTCAATAATCCTTTTGCAAGCGCATTAACATTCGAAAACCGATTTCTCCCGATAGCCCAAGTACCAAATCAGCGTCATCAGCGGTCTATGGGGTTGGCAAACGGATAACCAACTGTTAAAATCAGCGCAAATCCGTCAAATCCGTGTCATCAGCGGTCTATTGGGTTGGATGGCGAGAAAGGAGTAATATGTCTTAAAGGGCGGAAAAACACCTGTATTTGCTATCTTTTGGCTTTAAATGCAGCCCATGGACCCCAACGCAGCCTATTTCGACATGAACCGCGAAGCCTGGAACCGCAAAACGGCGGTGCACCTGCAATCTGACTTTTACGAGCAGGAAGCTTTTCTGCAAGGCAAAAACACGCTGAACCCCATTGAACTCGATTTGTTGGGCGATGTAAAAGGCTTGCGGATTTTGCATTTGCAGTGCCATTTCGGACAAGACAGCATTTCGCTGGCCCGCATGGGGGCGCAGGTAACCGGGGTTGACCTTTCCGACCAGGCCGTAGAGCTGGCCAACACCCTGTCCGCCCAAACCCAAACCGATGCGCGTTTTGTGTGCTGCAATGTGTACGACCTGCCCCAACATTTGCACGAACAATTCGATGTGGTATTTACCAGCTACGGCACCATCGGCTGGCTGCCCGATTTAAACCGCTGGGCTGCCGTTGTGGCCCATTTTTTAAAACCCAACGGCCGTTTTGTATTTGTAGAATTCCACCCTGTGCTGTGGATGTTCGACAACGACTTCGAACGCATCGCCTACCGCTACTTCAACAGCGGCCCCATTATT
>PNNG01000001.1 GCA_013824115.1 Sphingobacteriaceae bacterium
TTCGGGCCCTTCTTTGCCGCCTCCTTCAAGTGTGCAAATCAGCCTACCGCAACAATCCGCTTGCGTTGGCGATACGGTTCTTGTACCCGTGGCTCACAATGGCATTAGTAATTTGGGAGCTATCTCCCTTTCGTTAAATTATCCTTCCCAAGATTTGGAATTTGCAGGTGTAAGTCAGGTAGATCCTGCTTTGGCTCAAGCCCTTCTGTTTAATGCATCCAATGGTCAAATACGCATTTCTTGGTTCAGTACCAATGCTGTGAACTTGGCAAATGGTAATTTCTTCCATTTGGCTTTTGTAGTACGTGCATCTGCAAGTCTACAGTGGGATTTGGCTACACCTGGTAATTGCGAATTGGCAGATGGTAGTGGACAAATACTCAACACCAGTTTCAGCAATGGGGCAGTTAATTTAACAGGTCCGCGTATTATCAGTGGTCCATTTGGTGATACCAGTCTAATTGAGGGAGACACAACTTTCTTGGTAGTGGATGCCAGCGGCGCTACTGGTTATCAGTGGCAACGCTTGGATGGGCAGCAGTGGATTAACATACAAAACAACGCTGTTTTTGGAGGTGCTCAAACTGCCATTTTACAATTAAGCAATGTGCCTTTTGCTTTAAACGGTCTTGCCTTAAGGGTGTTGGTACTAGGTAATTGTGCTCAAGCATTGGTTTCTAATTCGGTGGTTTTGGCTGTTCAACCTAGTGCTGGCCCACCTTATGCGGTAAGTTTGCAGACAGGCAATGCATGTTTAGGCGACACTGCCATTGTGCAAATTAAAGTAGATAAATTCCAACAAGTGGGTGCCATTTCTATGGTACTCGAATACGATCAAACCTTGGGTTTTGGTGGGCTGAGAAGTGCGCACCCGGCTCTGAATACCAACAACTTGGTGATTACACCACAGCCTGGCAGGCTTGCCATTGCGTGGTTCAACAGCCAGCCTTTGAATTTGCCTGATGGCGCCACCTTACTTTCGTTGCGCTTCGCTGTGAATGGCCCAGGAGCTTTAAGTTGGGATACACAAACGCCTGGAAACTGCGAAATTTCAAACACCAATGGTGTTGTAATGACAGGCACATTCAATGGCCTTTCGATCCAACCCAATCCGGCTCCTTCCATAGCTATGCAGCCTGCTAACCAATTGGTTGCGCAAGGAGATACTGCTCGATTCAGCGTGAATGCCAGCCATGTACAGTTTTTCCAATGGCAACGCCTTTTGAACGGCAACTGGGAAAATGTGATGAACGACGCCATTTTCAGCGGTGCGCAAACCAATCAATTGCGTGTGCTTGCCTCAACGGGTTTGAGCGGTGCGCAGTTCCGCGCTCGATTAACAGGAGCCTGTGCTTTCCCTTCGTTCACCCAAACGGCCGTAATTACGGTGGCTGCTACCAGCCAAGTAGTTGGCATCAACCTGCCTCAGTTAACAGCATGCTTGAATCAAACCATTTCGGTGCCCGTGCAGGTCACCCAGTTCAATGGTGTAAGCGCCTTCTCCATAAGTTTGAATTACGATACGGCTTTGCTACAATATGCAGGATTTACTGCCAATGCAGCTGTGCAAAACGGATTGGTGGTGAATGGTAATTTTGGAAACGCCGTACGTATTTCATGGTTCAGTGTGCAGCCAGTGAATTTGGGCAATACCACCCTCATCAATTTGCAATTTACTACAAGGGTGTTGGGTCAAAGTGGGTTGACTTGGACTTCTGGCATACAGGGTGTGAATGAAATTGCCGATGCCAACGGACAGGTGATGCTCAGCAATTTTAACCCAGGAGTGGTGCTTATCAATGGCACATCACCAGTGATTACGCAGCAACCGCAAGCCGTATCGGTAGCCGAAGGAAGCAATGCTGCCTTTACAGTATCTGCAACCAATGCCGGTCAATTCCAGTGGCAAACCCTCAGCGGAACCCAATGGGTGAATCTGCAAAACCAAGGAGTATTTAGCGGGGTAAATACGGCAAGCCTGCAAATTACGGGTGCTAGCTTGGCGCTTAATGCTACGCAATACCGTGTTCAAGTAAGTGGTAACTGTTTGCCAGGAGTAACTTCGCAACCTGCACAACTCAGCGTTACACCTAATGTATCTACCATTGTGGTAAGATTACGTCAAGACACACTTTGTGCTGGCGGATTGGTGAGTATGCCAGTGAGGGTGAGTCAATTCAATCAAATTGGCACTTTCACTTTAAGGCTTCTTTATAACCAAACGAATCTGCAGTACACCGGGTTAACCAATGTGCACTCAGCCCTCCAAGCCACATTAGCTAGCGGTGCTGCCAATGGCCGTGTGAGCCTGAGTTGGTTTGGTTTACAGACCTTGAACTTAGGGGATACTGTGCTCTTTCATTTGAATTTCAGAGCAAATGGTAGTAGCAGTTTGATTTGGGATACCGTGTCGACAGGGGTGGGAACCATTACCAATACCCAAGGCATTGCTTTGCCACGGAACTTTGTAAATGGCCATATTCAGGCTCGACCATTGCCTACCATCCAATTCTTCCCTTACAGCGATGTATGCTTGAATGGTGCTGTTGTTCCCTTACAGGCTATACCTGCTGGTGGTCAGTTTAGTGGCCAGGGAGTGAGTGGGACGCAATTCAATCCTGCCACCGCAGGTTTAGGCACACATATCATTACTTATACGTATACCGATCCTATTTCGGGTTGTACCAACTCAGCAACGCAAACCATAACGGTATTGCCGCTGCCTATTGGAAGTGCTGGCCCCGATCAAACCATTTGCTTGGGTACCACAGCCAGTCTTCTGGCAAATGGTGGAACAAGTTATTTGTGGAGCACAGGTGCTACTACCGCGGGCATCAGTGTTAGCCCTTTGCTAACAACCAGCTACACGGTACGAATTTTTAATGCATCAGGATGCAGCATAGTCGATACCGTAGTGGTGAATATCTTTAATGACCCTAGCCTTACTGCGGGTAACGACGCCGCTATTTGTTTGGGTGGAAGTGTTCAACTGCAGGCCAATGGGGCATTGCAGTATTTCTGGAGCCCTGCAACAGGCTTGTCGGCTAACAACATTGCTAACCCCATAGCTAGTCCAAGTCAAACCACGGAGTACATCGTAGCGGGTCTCACCAGCAGTGGTTGCATTTCGCTCGATACTATAGTGATTACTGTAAATCCGCTGCCACAAGCCAGTGCAGGTGCCGATCAGGTGGCATGTAATGGAGCTGCGGCACAATTGCAAGCCAGTGGAGGCGTGAGCTACAGCTGGAGTCCTGCAGCGGGCTTGAGTGCTACCAATATTGCCAACCCAACTGCCAATCCCACTCAAACTACCAATTATATTGTAACGGTTACCAATGCCAGTGGATGCAGCAATACCGATACCGTTCGGGTTTTTGTTCCTGCTGTATTGGCTGGTAGCAACCAGAATATTTGCAGAGGTGGCAGTGTTCAACTTCAAGCCAGCCTTATTGGCGCTCCTGCTGGTGCGGTGAGCTATAGTTGGAGTCCGGCTACGGGCTTGAGCGCCACCAATGTGGCCAATCCTACGGCATCGCCACTCACAACTACTGTTTATACGGTTACTGCTACCATCAATGGATGCAGCGTAAGTGGCACAGTGGCAGTAATCGTGAATCCTACGCCAAGCATCGATGCCGGCTTAGCTGTTTCTATCGCTCCTGGTGGCAGCATTCAACTTTCGGCAGTAGCCAGCGGTGGTTTGTTGCCTTATACTATACTGTGGAGCCCCGCGGCCGGGTTAAGCAGCACTTCTGTATTGAATCCTACCGCTTCGCCAGCAGTTACCACCATGTATTACCTCACGGTTACGGGTGCTAATGGTTGTGGAGTTACCGATTCGGTGCTTGTAACCATCGACCCCAACCTCTTGGGCAAGAACATCTTTGGTAAGTTGGTGTATGCCAATTCGCAATCTTCGTCACTGAGTCCGGGTACGGTACAACTGCGCGATAGTATTGGTGGTCTCATTTCAACAGCGAATGTCGACGGCAGTGGTAACTTCCTGTTCCAAAACAACAGCGATGCGCGTTACCTGCTCAATGGCACTACCACCCGCGCTTGGGGCGGGGTTACTTCGGCCGATGCCTTGTTGATTAATGAGTCGGTGGTGAACCCAGCGGTAATCACCACAGGTGCACTGGGTGAACGAGCTGCCGACGTCAATAACGACGGAGCGGTAAGTTCTGTCGACGCCTTGCTCACTTTACAGCGGGCAGTGAACATTATCAGTGCTTTCCCTGCGGGCGATTGGGTGTATGCCACCGACACTGTAGTTTTGGCAGGTACGCATCTCCAACAAAATGTTCGTGCCATGTGCGTGGGCGATGTGAACGCCAGTTATGATCCCAATTTCCGTATCATGCCTCGGGTGTTACTGGCTGAAGGAAGCCGCATGGGTCGTCCGGCTTACGGCACTGAGCAAGTTCAATTGTTGGTGAATGAAGCCATTTCAATAGGGTCTTATCAGCTTGAATTGCAGCTGCAGCCGGGTGACAAGCTGGTTTCGGTGCACCAGCCATCTGGATCTATGCAGCCCATCTTTACACAACATGGTAATGTGGTACGTATCGGCTGGTTTACAACGGGGGCAGCTAGGGAGTTGAATACAGGGGATATGTTCTTGCAACTGCAAATCAGTACTCAAGGTTTTGGAGAAAAGGGACTTCCGTTCGAGATCATTGGATGGAGCGAAGTGACCGATAAAGCAGCTGTGGTTTATCCTCAAGTACAGCTCAGAACCCCTATTTGGAGCCCGAGCTTTACCCATTTGGCCATGAAACTCAGCGCATATCCGAATCCGGCCCGTGATATGGCCCATATTGCCTTCAGCATCCCTGCCGACGGACAAGTGAAGGTACTGATTACCGACATGACCGGAAAAGTAGTGGAGGTGCCCATGCAGCAATTCCAGAGAGCAGGCCAATACGAATTGCATTGGGATGCGGGAGCTTTGGCAGCGGGAATGTACTTCATCCGCTTAGAGCACAGCGTTGAAGGAAGTGTTCAACGTTTACAAGAACGCCTCATTATCCAGAAATAAGCCTGTAACCAAACTAAAACGAACAACAATGAATAATATGATGCGCAAAGGACTGCTGGCAGGGTTGTTTTTCTTCATCCAGCTTACGGTATTCGCCCAGTTCACGGGTAGTTTGCCGGTGGTTCAGGCCACACCTGGTAGCCAGGTAATTGTGCCTGTTCAAGTAAGCCAAATGGCAGGGGTGCAGGCTTTTAATATCGGTATCAGGTTCGATGCTGCGGTGCTTACGTTTAACAGCGTAATCACCAATGGCCACCCCTTGCAGGGTACCTTAACCCAGTCGAATTTGGTTGGCAACGAAGTGCGGGTGGTTTATGTAGGTAGTGCACTCAATTTGGGCACTGATACCCTATTTGAAATAGCCTTCACCTATAATGGTGCTGGAGGTGTTTCACCCTTGCTTTGGAACCGTGAATACACCGAATTTACAGGAGCCAATAGTAGTATTTTGTCAGAGAACTTGGCCAACGGGGCGCTTTATGCCACGGGTATAACGGCAGCAATCAGCGCTACTACCGGCGATGCTACGGCATGTGAGTTGGCTTCTACCAGTTTGGGTGTTACTGCTTCTAATGCTACTGCATTTCAGTGGCAAGTGAGTACCGATGGAGGAGCAACCTTCAGCAATGTTAGCAACGGGGGAGGAGTTTCGGGAGCAACCACTGCTACTTTGCAACTCAGTACCTTGTCTATTACGGCCAATGGCCATTATTACCACTGCGTAGTTACCGGAACAGGTGGAAATGCCTTGAGTCCAGCCCAACGCTTGCGGGTAAATGCGGTGAGCGGTGTTTCTGTAACGGTTCAGGCTCAGCCTGCTGGCGCAGTTTGTGCAGGCACACAAGTTACTTACCGTGCAAATACGGGCAGTACGGTAAATGCACCACAATATGTTTGGCGTGTGAATGGACAACCGGCAGGCACCGATTCGGTGCTGGTACGGTCTAATTTGGCCCAAGGAGATGTGGTGAGTGTTGATATCAGTAGTGGTACTGGTTGCATAAGCGGCTCTGGAAATGCTACTGCTCAAGTTTCTGCCCTGCCAACTGCTTTCTCGGTTGGGGGAGGCGGCGGCTATTGTGTGGGTGGTTCAGGAGTTCAAATCAACCTTTCGGGTTCTCAAAGTGGAGTTACTTATCGCCTACTTCGCCATGGCCAACAGGTGGATAGTTTGTCTGGAACAGGCAATCAGCTTCAATTTTCGGCCCGTACAGATTCAGGCACTTATAGTATAGTTGCTGTTTCAAGTAGTGGTTGCACGCAAAGTATGACTGGTACACGCCAAATATCTATCAATGCTTTGCCAATAGCAGATGCCGGTAACGATACCAGTTTTTTTGTGGGCAATAGTGTTCAATTACGTGCATCAGGTGGAACCAGCTATAGCTGGAGCCCAGCAACAGGATTGAGCGCAACCAATGTGTTCAATCCCATCGCTAACCCACAGCAAACCACGCGCTACTATGTTACGGTTACCAATTTGTTTGGTTGTACGGCCATCGATAGCGTTTTGGTTACCGTGAATCAGCTGCCCGTAGTTTCTGCTGGCAACGATACGGCCGTTTGTGTAAGTGCTGCTAATTTCAATTTAGTAGGCAGTCCAAACGGCGGATCTTGGAGTGGTACAGGTATAGTAAGTGCAAGCACAGGTTTGTTTTCTCCATCTTTAGCATTAACAGGAGCAAAAACCTTGGTCTACACAGTAACCGATGGGGTAAACTATACAATTACAGATACGGTAATCGTAACTGTAAATGCCCTTCCTGTGGTAACTTTTACCAGTCCCGGTAATTTTTGTGCCAACGATACCGCGGTAGTTTTAACTGGAGGTACTCCTGCTGGAGGTTCCTATTCTGGTACCGGTGTATCGAATGGACGGTTTAATCCTCAAGTGGCAGGATTGGGTAACCACAAACTGTTTTACCATTATACCCATCCACAAACAGCTTGTAGCAATGTAGATAGTGTAATAGTGAGTGTGAGCTCATTGCCTACAGTGGATCTAGGAAATTTTGCTCCTGTATGCGTGAATAGTGATTCCTTGGAATTGGCAGGAGGAACACCCATCGGAGGCACTTACAGTGGCCCTGGTGTACGCAATGGATATTTTTTTCCGACCACAGCAGGTCTTGGAACGCACTTTATAGTTTACACCTACCAAAACCCTCAAACGGGATGTGTGAATTCCGATAGCGGAACCATAAACGTTGGCGCATTGCCGAGCTTGGTGTTTCCTCCCTTGGGTACTACTTGTATTAACCAACAAGGATTTGCGCTCACTACGGGCAGTCCGGCAGGTGGTAATTACAGTGGTACAGGCGTGAACAATAATCAGTTTTTGCCACAACAAGCAGGTTTGGGTACATTTACCATTACCTATACCTACACCGATACCCTAACTGGTTGTAGCAACAGCATTAGCAGTACTATTACTGTGAACGATGTGCCAGCAGTAACGCTTGCCCCCATCAATGCAGTGTGTGTAAGCGCTGCTCCCTTTGCACTTACTGGTGGAAGTCCTGCCGGTGGTTCATTTAGTGGTCCCGGTGTAAGCAATGGTGTATTTAACCCATTTGCTGCAGGCGCTGGCACCCATGCCATAGTTTACAGCTATACCGATCCGCAAACAGGATGCGCTGGAACTGCCACCCGCAATATGGTGGTAACGCCTGGTCCGGGAACTACCCTTACTGCACTTAACTCTACCACATTCTGTGCTGGTGGCAGCGTAATATTACAAGCAGCAGCCGATACAGGTACTTCATTTGTTTGGTTGCGTAACGGACTGGTAATTGCTGGTCAAACATCTGCCAATTTTATGGTGAGCCAGTCGGGCACCTACCGTGCTATTGGCACATCCAATGCCAGTGGTTGTACAGATTCATCTCAGAGCATTGTAGTGACGGTTAATCCATTACCCGGTGCTACCGTCACTGCTACTGGTTCAACTACCTTCTGTGCCGGTGGATCGGTTGTATTACGTGCTACTCCCTCTACGGGCATGAGCTATGTTTGGTTGCGCAATGGTGTGGCCCTAAATGGTCAAACGACCGACAGCATAATTGCCAGCCAAAGTGGGGCTTACCGCGTGATTGTTACCAATACAAGCACGCAGTGTTTCGATACTTCTTCAGCCATTACAGTAACTGCCAATTCACTTCCAGGTGCCACCATCAGTGCGGCGGGCCCAACTACTTTCTGCGCAGGTGGATTGGTAGTGCTGCGCGCAACTCCTGCATCAGGCATGACCTATACTTGGCTGCGAAATGGTGCTGTAATTTCTGGTCAAACGGCCGATACGTTAATCGCCAGCCAAAGCGGCGCCTATCGTGTACGTCTGTCGAGCACCAGCACCCAGTGCTTCGATACTTCGGCTACCACCACGGTAACGGTGAATCCATTGCCCGGAGCAGCCATAACAGCAGCCGGTGCCACTACTTTCTGCCAAGGCGGTTCGGTGGTGTTGAATGCCACGCCAGCCACGGGCATGAGCTATGTGTGGTTGCGCAATGGAGCGGTAGTAGCGGGACAAACCGCTGCCAGCCTCACGGCTAGCTTGGCAGGTGCTTACCGCGTGATTGTTACCAATACCAGCACCCAGTGCTTCGATACTTCGGCTACCACCACGGTAACGGTGAATCCATTGCCCGGTGCAGCCATTACAGCAGTTGGTTCAACAACCTTCTGCCAAGGCGGTTCGGTGGTGTTGAATGCCACGCCGGCCACGGGCATGAGCTATGTATGGTTGCGCAATGGAGCGGTAGTAGCGGGACAAACTGCTGCCAGTCTCACGGCTAGCTTGGCAGGTGCTTACCGCGTGATTGTTACCAATACCAGCACCCAGTGCTTCGATACTTCGGCTACCACCACGGTAACGGTAAATCCATTGCCTGGAGCAGCCATCACAGCAGCCGGTGCTACCACCTTCTGCCAAGGCGGTTCGGTGGTGCTGAATGCCACGCCAGCCACGGGCATGAGCTATGTATGGTTGCGCAATGGTGCGGTAGTAGTGGGCCAAACCGCTGCCAGCCTCACGGTTACCCAAGCGGGTGCCTATCGTGTTCGGGTAACCAACACCAGCACCCAGTGCTTCGATACTTCTGCGGTGACTACGGTAACCGTGAATCCGTTGCCAGGCGCTGCCATCACAGCAGCCGGTGCCACTACTTTCTGCCAAGGCGGTTCGGTGGTGCTGAACGCCACACCTGCCACAGGCATGAGCTATGTATGGTTGCGCAATGGTGCGGTAGTAGCGGGACAAACCGCTGTTAGCCTCACGGCCACCCTCGCAGGTGCTTACCGTGTGATTGTAACCAACACCAGTACCCAATGCTTCGATACTTCGGCTACCACTACGGTGACAGTAAACGCCTTGCCCACAGCCACCATTACTCCCGTGGGAAGTACGACAATTTGCGATGGAAGTGCAGTAACCCTTAACGCCAATACAGGCACAGGCTTGACTTACGCTTGGTTGCGTAACGGAGTGGTTGTTGCAGGCCAAACGGCAGCTACGCTCAGCGCCACCCAAGCAGGTGCTTACCGTGTCATAGTAACCAATAGCAGCAGTTGTTTCGATACTTCGGCAGCTGTAACCGTAACAGTGAACCCACGTCCAGCTGCGCCTGTAATCACCGTTTCTGCCACAGCCGACACGCTCTTTAGTTCAGTGGCTACCGGAAATCAGTGGTTCAGAAACGGAGTGGCCGTGGCAGGTGCAACCAGTCAAACTTTGGTGATTACCCAAAACGGTATTTACCGAGCGGTGGTTACCAATACAAACAACTGTACCTCCGACAGCTCGAATGCGCTCAACATCTTGAATGTGAGTGTGGCCGGGCAGACATTTGGATACCTGAATGTTTATCCCAATCCCACCAGCGGCAAAGCCTGGTTACAGGTTGAGCTGCCGCTGTTTGAAGAGGTGCGCATAGAAGTGCTCAGCAGCACGGGTCAGCGCGTACACTACGAATGGTTAGCGGCCAACTCAGGTGCTTTACAACACGAGTTGCAACTGCCTGCACTGGCAGATGGCGTTTACCTGGTGCGTGTGCAGCAGGGCGAGTATGTGGGAGTGAAGCGATTGATGGTGCGGAAGTAATTGAAATGCTACCAGAAGCGCTAAGGGCGTTTCTGATTTGCGAAAGTGGTGCATTTGTACTTGATTGCAACCAAATCAGGTATTGATGCACCACCGTCGTTTATTCCTTCGCCAAATGGTGGCAACACTTCCGTTTTTGTTGGCTGGTGGCCTTTCATTATCCGCTTGCCGAAAAAAGCGTGTAAAGGGTGCCGGTAAAAAAGTATTGGTAATAGGTGCCGGTATTTCGGGATTGGCTGCTGCCCAAAAACTCAAGCAGCAGCAATTTGAAGTTACAGTGCTAGAGGCCCGCGACCGCATTGGTGGCCGCATTCATACTTTGCGCGATGGGGGTATAAACTTCGATGCAGGTGCTTCTTGGATTCACGGCACTCGCCGCAATCCGCTGAGCCAGCTGGCGCAAGATGCAGGGGCTGCTACCTTCGCCACCAATGAAGATTTGGTAAAAGTGTTCGATATCAACGGGGCTTTGTACGCCGATGGCACGCTCATTCAGCAAGAAAGTCTGTACCAACAAGCGCTCCAAGCGGTAGTAAATGCCGGAAACCAACAGGAAAGTTTTGCTCAGGTATTTGGTCGGTTGTATCCCAACCTACTGAACGACCGCCTTTGGACTTATTTTTTATCGGCTTACCTGGAGTTTGACACCAGTGCCGATATCAACCGGCTTTCCTCCAAATTTTTTGATGATGATTCGCTCTTTGGGGGTTCTGAGGTGGTGTTCCCGGGAGGCTACGACCAATTGCTGCAGCCATTCACAACGGATTTGTCTATCCTGTTGAATGAAGTGGTTACCAAGGTAGAAATGCTATCGAATGGGGTGCAAGTAACCACCACCCATGCCGCTCATACTGCCGATTTTGTAGTGATTACCCTGCCCTTGGGCGTATTGCGGGCCGGCCATGTGGCTTTTGAACCCGCCCTGCCAGCGACGATGCAGCAAGCCATCCATCGCACCGAAATGGGCACGGTGAACAAGTTTTTGATGGTTTGGGACCAGCCTTTTTGGGACCTATCGCAGCACTATTTCGGATTTACACCGCATTCTCGGGGCCTGTTCAACTATTTTCTGAACCTCAAGCCAGTGAATGGTGCCAATGCTTTGATGACCTTTGGCTATGGTGAGGCGGCACGTTTGGCCGAGCAACGCAGCGACTCCCAACTGCAAGCAGAGGCCATGGGCCATTTGCGTCAGATGTTCGGCAGCCAAATCCCCAATCCACACACCTTTAAAGCTACACGTTGGGCCAATGATCCTTTTGCCAGGGGTGCTTACAGTTACGCGACCGTTGGAGGTAGCAGCGCCGATTTTGACTTCATGGGAGGCATCGTAGCGGATCGTCTTTTTTTTGCCGGCGAACATACCAGCAGGCAGTACCGGGGAACGGCTCATGGGGCATACCTGAGCGGGGTACGGGCCGCAGAAGGCATCATGGAGCGCTTGTAAAGCATAAGAGGTTTGTTTCCCTTTTGTAAGCATCGGATTATTGGCTAAATTTCCAATTATTCTACATAATCCATGCAAGCCCGCCCTTTCGACCGCACCTTCCGTCTCATCCATTGGCTACTGGCCATTTTGATGTTTTTACTGCTAGTAACCATCTTTTTGCGCCTTACTTGGCTCGAAAAATACAGTGTGGCCGAAATCATAAACGCCTATGCGGCCGATCAACAAATTGAAATCAATCAAGATCAAGCCGTAACCCTGGCCAAAAAAATCCGCAAGCCCATGTGGCAATGGCACATTTGGTTGGGTTATGCCATCACCGCCGTGTATGTGCTCCGAATGCTGCTGCCGCTGTTTGGTAAGATGAGGTTTGCCTCGCCCAAACAGCCCGGGTTAGATGTAAAAACACGATTTCAGTATTTTGTTTACCTGGTTTTTTATGTGCTGCTGGGTGCCTCGCTTACTACCGGCTTGCTCATTGAATTTGGTCCCGACGCCTGGCACGAAACCGTAGAAGAAATACACGTGCTATCCATTTACTATTTCCTCACTTACATGGTGCTTCATTTGGGCGGAGTATTTTTGGCAGAGTTAACCAGCTTGCCAGGCTTGATTTCGCGCATTATTTCAGGTGACCACCCAACCAAATCGTCTGAATAGACGTATTCTGGTGATGCGTTATATATCTTACTTTTTCGGGTTGTTCTGCTGCCTGCAATTGACGGCTTGCACTTTGACTTATAGGGTGCTGCTGGGCGTTGATGCTAGCCCAGAGTGGCGGACTGACAAACAAATAAAAAAAGATTTCAAGCGCTACAAAATCAATCAGTCTGCGGTTTATGTGCTCGACACCGCCTCTTATACTACCTCGGTGCGTGCCCGGGTGAAACCCATTGCAGATAGCCTCATGGCACTCGGCTTGTCGGAAGAAAGCGATACGGTTTTACGCGCCTATAAACCCTTCAAAGACGATATGCAACCCGTTCAGTTGAGGTATTTCACGGCAAACGGACAACCCATCACCAAAATGGTGAATTGTTACCTCCATCCGCCTATCCCAATGCGTTGGAATGTAGATGGACTTTTCAACCAATTCCCGCCTGCTCACAACATTGCCATGCTGAATAACCACCAGCAGCCACTCGAATATTTCCTGCCCCATCTCAAAGATTTACAAGGACAAGCGGTTTCGCTTCCCATTCGGCCCGAAACCGAGTACATCGCCCTGGTGTTTTTTAACAGCTATATGATCAGGCCTTCGCGAAAGCTCATTCAAAGCTTGACTACCTACCACAGGCAACATCCCCAAGCCAAAGTGCAGGTATTTTATGTGCATAACCACAACAGCCAGCTTTGGATGATGTATTCGCCCGAGGAAAAAAAGCAAATGCACGCACAGCTGCTGGAAGAAACGAACTCTGTAAGACCGTAATCCCGCAGCCAGCCAAAGTTCACTTATCTTTGCAGCATGGCAAGCAAAACCGACATCCGTGCACTCAAGCTGGAGGAACTCACCGAAAAGCTCGTGGCCTTGGGCGAAAAGTCATTTCGGGCCAAGCAGGTATACGAATGGCTGTGGAACAAAGGCGCACGCACTTTTGCCGATATGACCAACCTGTCGCTCGAGTTACGTACCCGGCTCGAAGAGCACTTCGCCATCAACCACATCCATGTAGATGAAGAACAGCGCAGCGAAGACGGCACCATCAAAAATGCCGTGAAATTGTTCGACGGCAGGGTGGTGGAATCGGTACTCATCCCCACCGAAACCCGCATCACCGCTTGCATCAGCAGCCAGGTGGGCTGCAGCCTCGATTGTACTTTTTGCGCCACAGCCCGACTCAAACGCATGCGCAACCTCAATCCGGACGAGATTTACGACCAGGTAGTGGCCATTCGCCAGCAAGCTGAATTGTATTACGGCCGGCCCCTCACCAACATCGTACTCATGGGCATGGGCGAGCCCCTGCTCAATTACAACAATGTGATTGCCGCTATCGACAAAATCACCTCCCCCGAAGGGCTGGGCATGTCGCCACGCCGCATCACCCTTAGCACCGTGGGCGTTACCAAAATGATCCGTAAAATGGCCGACGATGGGGTAAAGTTCAAACTCGCTGTTAGCTTGCATTCCGCCATCGATGAAAAGCGGTCGAAGCTCATGCCGATCAACGAAACCAACAAACTCAGTGATTTGGTATCGGCCCTTCAATACTGGTACCAAAAAACGGGCAGTCGGGTGACCTTCGAATACGTGGTTTGGCGGGGCATCAACGATGGCGACGAAGACATTCGGGCCTTGGTGAAATTGTGCAAAAAGCTCCCATGCAAAGTGAATCTCATCGAATACAATCCCATTGACGCCGGTCCCTACCAACAAGCCGATGCCGACCGTGTGGCAGCCTACCAAAATGCGCTGGAAGCAGTAGGCATTGTGGCCAAAGTACGCCGCTCGAGGGGCAAAGACATTGATGCCGCTTGTGGTCAATTGGCCAACAAAAATTTGGCGGTAGTGCCTGTGGAAGGCTAGGATTGGTGCTTTTTATTCTGCATGAGCAAAGGCAATTCCCACTTTATATGCCTTGTGAATGCCGTTGATCGCACCGGGCAATCTGCCTTGGCACAAATGCCACACCCGCTTGGCAAACAAGGATCTACGTGAATGAAAAACTCCATTTGCCTCCCAAATTCAGCCGTTACCAATTGGTCGATGTGGTCCATGGCCGCATGTGCCTGTTCCACATCATAGTAGCGCGGTAGTGTGAGGTGCGCGTCTATGTGCAGCATGCGACCGTAGCGGATCATGCGCATATTGTGAAAATCAACCCAATCATCCTGTCGGTTATGCTCTAATACCTTCGCAATACGTCCCAGCAGCTGTTCATCAGCCTCATCCATAATGCCTGCTAAACTGGGTTGCAGAATGCCCCAGGCGGTGTAGCATAAAAACAAGCCGAAGAGCAGTGCAACGAGCGCATCAAGCCAGTTCCAACCCGTTAGCCATACCAACCCAAGGCCAATCAACAAGCCAGCGGTGGTATAGCCATCGGCTTGTAGGTGTTTGCCTCCAGCCTCAAGGGGCATGGAGAGCGTTTGGGCAGCGCGTTTCCGGGCCCAGCTGCCCAGCCCAAAGTTGATGGCGCCTGCCGTGGCGGTAATGCCCAAACCCCAATCGAGCGACTTCAATTCGTGTTTTTCGAACAAACCTACTGCGGCATTGGCTACAATCAGCAAACCTGCCAGGGCCAGTAAAGCCCCTTCAATGCCCGCGGCCAAAAACTCAATTTTACCATGACCGTAGGGATGGTTGAGGTCGCGGGGCCGTGCGCTTAGCACCAAACTGTACCAGGTAAAACTGCCTGCCAACACATTCACCAAACTTTCAGCGGCATCGCTTAAAATGGCATGCGAGCCGGTGAGCTGCCAGGCCAGCAATTTGCCGCCCATGAGCAATACACCTAAGCCTACCAGCCAGGCTTGCAGGCGAATTTCGGAGCGCAGGGTAGTGGAATTGGGCATGGTGTGAAGTTAGGAAAATGGCCTGTTTTCCTCACCTATTTTCCTCACCTACTCATTTACACCGCAAAATATGCGGTGAATTTTGGACTGATTCACCGCAGCGCCCGTATGCTGTTTGATTTTCTGGCGAAGAGCATACATATACCCGGTATAAAACCGTACATTTACTAAAAAATTCGCCATGGATACCAGCCTGTCTAAAAACGAACGTTTCGAAATACGGCTTTCTGCAGAAGAACGAGCGCTTTTTGCCAAAGCCCAAAAACTGAGTGGCGACCGTTCCATCAGTAGTTTCATCCTGCGCGTGGTGAAAAACCAAGCCCAAGAAATCGTTCGCCAATCGGAACTTTTGACGCTCACCCAGCGCGACCGCAATCGATTTTTCGAGCTGGCACTGTCGGAATCAGCACCCAACTCCAAGCTGAAATCAGCTGCCGCACGCTACCAAAACTTGGTGAAGTGATTTTTGAAATCCTCGGTAGCGAGCATCAGAAAGCTCCGTTTCTATGCGAGTCAGAACCGCTTACCCGGTATTTGCGCGAACAAGCCAGTCAAGACATGCGCAAAAGGCTGGCTGTATGTTTCGTTGCTTGCAATGCCGATAAGGAGGTTTTGGGTTATTATACCCTATCGACCGCATCGCTGGGCATTGGCCAAATTCCGGAACAGTACCAGCGTCAATTGCCTAAAAACTACCAGGCGCCGGTCATCCTACTGGGCCTTTTAGCGCGTGACCTGCGAACCAAGGGCCAAGGTTTAGGTGAGTTGCTTTTGCTCGATGCGCTCTTTAGGGCTTACGATCTTTCTCAAAAAAGCATTGGTGCAATGGCCGTACTGGTTGACCCTATCGATGAAAAGGCGGCCATTTTTTACGCTTCTTACGGTTTTGAAAAGCTGCACGACTCATCGAGCATGGTTTTGTCGATGAAAACCATCGGCAAATTGCGCTGACAGCCCTTCCATTCACAGAATTTTCGAGCGAGAGCCCGGTTGCATTATCGCTTCCTCAACGGCACCGCCACCGACAACTGCAACTGGTGGCGCCAGGGCAACTGCCGGTCGGTAGTAGCACCTCGGTACATCGAGCTCACCCCAGCTTGATAAACAAGCAAACCCGGCTGGTAACTGAAAAGCAAGCCTCCACCACCCAAAAGACCCAAACGATTGTCGGGGCGCTGCAAAGTGTACAGCTCCGAGCCGTTGAACCAAGTACCTCGCAAGGCAAATACATAGTGGAAGCCGGCCGATGCATTCAAACACAATTGCATTGGACCCCGCTGCCACACGGCTGCCGACAAACTCACAGGCACAGTCAATTCTTGCAAACTGCCGTTCTGGTTGGTTCGGATGTTGGCTATTCCGCGTACAGTATCTGAAATGATGGGCACCACCCCTTTGAAGTCTTGCGCATAACCTACCACCGAGCCAGGTGCAATTTGAAAGGTATTGCGTTCACCTTCAAACTGCATTTGAAAACGTTGCAGCACAAATTGAGGTTCTACGCGGATTTTCATTTTAGGGGTGGCATACAAATCAACACCCACGCCCAAGTTGAGGCTGTTGAGTGGTCGGTAAGCCAAGCTGCTGGCGCCAGCAACAGCCGTCTCGAATTCGGCCAAATGCCAAGGCGTCCATCCCACAAAAACCGACCAGGCGCTATTCACCTTGGCTTTCTTTACCGACGGACGGTTGTTGGAAGTGTTTTCGATGGCCACATTCGAGCTATCGGCTGCTGGAGCCGAGGCTGCATCTGCTGGCACAATGGTTTCTTGGTCGACTACAGCCATTGCTTCTGCCAAGGTCACAGGTGTCGGATTGGACTCATGCACTGCTGTGTTAGCGTCTTTGTTTTCTGGCGCTTCTTTTGACTCTTCATGCACCGGCTTATCCTGTGCTGGAAGCGTCGTAATCCGTGCAGGCGGCGTATTTCCAAACGGCTTTTCGCTTGATTGGACGGCTGCACTGCGGGTTACAATGCGCTGTGGTTGGGAGGGAAGCACTGGTTCCTCCGTTTCAGGCAGCTCGGCAACTGCGTTTGCTTCTTGCTGCATTTGTTTTTGAGGCCCAGACATTTCCTGTTCAGCCTTCTTTGCCAGCACGGGTTGTTCGGAATGCTGGGTGAATGAGTACACCCCCAGCGCCAGGAGTCCTAGCATGCCCAATGCAGAGCTGAACCACCAGAAAAACTTCCGACGTTTGCGACAGGCACGTTCCCGCTCAAATGCTTCCCAATTCAATTTCGGATGTAAGGGTGTCATTGGAAAAGGGTTTTGAGTTGTTTCACAAGCCGGTGGATGCGAATGCGGGAGTTGGCATTGCTGATGTTCAAACTGTCGGCAACTTCCTGGTGATTCATGCCGTATTCAAAGTAGAGGGTAAAGAGCTCGCGCTGCTCGCCATTCAAACGAGGCAAAACATCCTGAAGATGAAAAAGGCGTGCGTCAATTTGTGGCAACACGTCTTCTAATTGTTCGAGATCTTCCATGGCGGTTTGGTTTTGCTGTTTCTTTTTGGCCCTTAGTGCTTCGTTGATGGTGATTTTGGCCAGCCACGATTTAAACGTGCCTTTGTCGGCTTGATACTTTTTGAGTTTATCGAAGGCGATGATGAGTGCTTCTTGTGCCACATCCGCTGCATCGTCATCGGTGAAACCATACTTACGCGCCAGGTTGTAGGCAAATCCTACATATCCTTCGTAAATGAGCCGTTCGCACCGCTTTTCGCCACGCAAAGCCCCGGGTAAACACTGAAGAAATTGGTCCTGGTTGAGCATCAAATGAACGGGAAGTGGGAGCCACTCCCCGCATTAAAGATTAGGCGTATAGATTAACAAGGATTGCGTTTCACACCGAATACGGTACTCACCGAATCAACAACACCCGTATAGGTAGGCACCAAATTGCCTGATGGATCGAGGGTGAAACCTGAAAATTCACGTAAAGCACCACTGTAATCGCCGAAAATGGAGTCGGTGGTAATTCGGACGATATTCACAGTCAAACCCGAAGGATCGTATTGCCTGAACAACACACCGGGAATATCGATGATGCAAAAAGCATCGACCCAGCTGGCAAAAGTGTAGGTACCGATGGCAGCAGCTGGTGAATTCCAAATCAATGCCAACATGGTGTCGTTGGCACCTGCACTCAATGAACGGGTAATGGGGTCCCAATTCACCCCGTTGCCCGTGGCCAGTGCCCAGGTGGTACCCACGGTATCGGTGCAAGAAAATCCGAAACCGGCCGATTGCTGTACCTGACTGGCCCCATTGATCCTGAAAGTAGCGTTAGAGCCCGACATAAATACCGTATCTCTGGTATTGGGCGTAAAGTTTTGCTGGAAAACTTCTTCTGGCTCGCAGCTAATAAGCAAAGCGCCGAAGGCCAAGATTGCAAGTAGTTTTGAAATATTCATTTTTTATTTGTTTCGCTTTACACCCAATAGTGCATTTAGCCACCAAACGTTACAAGTCAAACGCATAATTTTTTTTATCAGACATAACTTGCTGTTTTTGAACAGCTGAATATGCATATCGTTTGGTATCGAAGCACATCTTTTCAAAAAACAGCCTATCACCATGGTGTTTTTCAACATTACCCTGCCCTACTGGTGTTGCGCCTCTCAGCTCGTCGCTTTTGCTGAGCCATGAGCCAAGATACACCACTTAGGCAAACGCCTTCTTGCGTTCATCTTACCGAAAAGAAAGAGCATATCAATTGCTCCATCTACAACCTTGTCCCAGGAGGATTAGGGGGCCTAAATGCAAAAAAAAACGGGAAGTGCATGGCACCTCCCGCTTTTGAAAATCAAAATAAATGTTAGCAAGGATTACGCTTCACGCCAAATACACTGCTTACCGAATCTACCACACCTGAATAGGTGGGCACCAAGTTGCCCGAAGGATCCAATTGCAGACCAATGAATTCACGCAAAGCACCACTGTAGTTACCAAAGATGGAATCGGGGGTGATTCTTGAAATGTTCACCGTTAAGCCGCTTGCATCATACTGCCTGAACATTACGCCTGGAATGTCGATGAGACAAAAGGCATCATCCCAATTGGCAAAGGTGTAGGTACCAATGGCGGCGGTTGGCGACTGCCACACCAACGCAAACATGGTGTCGTTGGCTCCTGCGCTCAAACTACGCGCAGCCGGATCCCAGGTAACTCCATTGCCGGTAGCCAATGCCCAATAGCTTCCTGAAGTATCAGTGCACAAAAGGCCAAAGCCTGCCGATTGCTGGATCTGACTGGCACCATTGAGCCTGAAAGTGGCCGTTGATCCCGAAGTGAACGTTGGGTTGTTCGGATTGGGATTGGGGGTGGGATTGGGTTGCACAGCATTTTCTTTTTCGCAACTCATGAAAGCGGCAGCTACTGCCAACATTCCTACTACTTTTTTCAAATTCATTTTTTATTGATTTGGATTCACACCCAATAGCGCAAAGGGCTACCGAACGTTACAGCCCTAATCAATATTTTATTTCATTACGCATAACTCGCTGTATTTGAGCATATACTAGATACTTGTGTTTTGGAAATATATCATACATTATGAAGCCTTTTTTGGCTAGTTGAGGCAGCTTCATGAAAATTCACATACTTAAATCCCTAGAGAAATTCACAAGCATTTGTTTGTTAGTAGCATTATTACTACCTTTAGTTAAAATCAAAAGGCATGATCAAAAAAGTCAAAGCCATGATTAAACTGTTGGAAGAAGATGGATGGGTACTTAAAAACATCAAAGGGAGTCACCGGCAATTCAAACATCCAACCAAGCCAGGTAAAGTAACAATCAACGGTAAACTCAGCGATGACCTGAGCCATGAATTGGTAAATAGTATAGAAAAGCAAGCTGGATTAAGGTAAAACTTTACAAAATGGAAAAGCACCACGTAGAGGTAATCATCAAATTTACAGGCAATAATTTTGGTGCCTATGTACCCCTATTGCCAGGTTGTGTTGCCACGGCCAGCGAACCAGGCGAAATCATGGACAACATCAGGGAAGCGATTTATGCGCACATTGAGAGCAGTTTGGAAGATAACGACCCTTTAGACGAAGTATTCAAAGGAGCTTTTGAATTACAATTTCAGTTCGATACTGTGGGTTTACTCAATTACTTCAAAGGCATTTTTACAAATGCAGCATTTGAAAAACTCACCGGAATCCACCAAAAACAAATACAGCATTATGCCAGTGGCTTAAAAAGGCCACGCAAGCAACAAGCCCAAAAAATTGAACATGCCCTGCATAAATTGGGAAGAAATTTGCTCGAAATAGATGTGGTGACCAACTGAATCTGGCCATTCCATCTCAAATCTTCACGCACACATTCGTGGGCTCGGTGAAAAAGCGCAGTGCTTCCCAACCGCCTTCGCGGCCCACGCCTGAGGCCTTGTGCCCCCCGAAAGGCGTCCGCAAATCGCGCAGTAGCCAGCAGTTCACCCACACAATGCCGAATTTGAGTTGTGCACCCAGGCGGTGCGTGCGGCTGAGGTTGCTCGTCCATACACCGGCTGCCAAACCGTACTGGGTATCGTTGGCCATGGCGAGTGCTTCCTCTTCGGTGTCGAAAGGCTGCAGGGTTACGACCGGACCAAAAATCTCTTCCTGATTCGTACGGCAGCTGTTGGCCAGGCCTTCAATGACGGTTGGACGGATGAACCATCCCCCCGCACAACGTCCTTCGCTTTTCACAGCAGTTCCGCCGGTCAAAATGCGGCCACCTTCTTCTTGTGCGAGCTGGATGTAGCCCATCACCTTATTGAAATGCTGCTCGGAGGCGATGGCGCCCAAATCGCTGCTTTCATCTTCAGGATCGCCTACTTTCAAAGCAGCCACGCGCGCCACAAAATCGTCGCGGAAACGCTCGTAAATGCTCCGCTCAACGAAAATGCGCGAACCGCACAAGCAAATTTCGCCCTGGTTGGTAAAGGCAGAGCGCACGGCAGTAGACAATGCCAATTCATAGTCGGCATCTGCGAAAATGAGGGTGGGATTTTTCCCTCCCAACTCCAGCGACAGCTTCTTGAACAGCGGGGCCGCCTGCCGGGCAATGGTGGCTCCGGTAAGCGTACCTCCCGTAAAACTGATGGCTTTCACCGTTGGGTGCACGTTGAGCGTATTGCCAATGCTGGCGCCTAAGCCGTGTACAATGTTGAGCACCCCAGGCGGCATCCCTGCTTCGCGACACAATTCGCTGAACAGGAAAGCGGTCATGGGCGTGATTTCTGATGGTTTGGCCACCAGCGTATTGCCTGCAGCGAGGGCCGGAGCAATCTTCCAGGTGAACAAATACAAGGGTAAATTCCAGGGTGAAATGCAGCCTACCACCCCCAGCGGTTGGCGCAAGGTGTAGTTGATGGCGCTTTGATCCGTTACATGCGCCTCGCTGCTCCAATGTTTGACGGCCGTCGCAAAAAAGCGGAAATTGTCAACGGCACGGGGAATGTCCATGCGGCGGGCGAGGGCAACGGGCTTGCCTTGGTCGCGACTCTCGGCCCGTGCAAACTCCTCCAGCCGGCTTTCGAGCAAATTGGCCACGCGTTCCATGATGGCCCCACGTTCGGCTGCAGGCAGGGTGCTCCATTCCGGAAATGCCTGTTCGGCCGCTGCAATGGCAGCTTCTACATCGGCAGCCTGTGAATCGGGTAGCTGACTGTACACTGCACCGGTGGCAGGTTCGTGGTTGGGTAACCAACTGCCGCCTAAGGCAGGCTGAAACTCACCGTTGATGTAATTGAGGATGTTGATCATGGCCGGCAATTAAAGGTTTCCTGTTCTACCACCGTCTACCGGCAAGTTGATGCCGTTGATGTAGGCCGCGGCCGGACTCGCCAAAAAGGCAATGGCAGCCGCCACCTCTTCGGGTTCACCAAAACGACCGGCGGGAATTTCAGCCAGCATTTCAGCAGCCACATCGCTCACTTCATGGCCGGTTTTTTCGGCCTTGTTTTGCATGATTTGCTCTAACCTGCCTGTACGGGTGGCTCCGGGCAACACATTGTTGACGGTAATGCCAAAAGGTGCCACCTCGTTCGACAGCGTTTTTGCCCAGTTGGCAACGGCGGCCCGGATGGTATTGCTCACACCCAAACCTTTGAGGGGCAGTTTCACTGAGGTGCTGATCACATTGATGATGCGGCCGTAACCGGCTTCTTTCATGCCCGGCAATAAAGCTTGGGCCAGCAGGTGATTGGCCATGAGGTGCTGGCGAAAGGCGGCTTCAAACTCCACCAACTTCGCGGAGGTAATCGGACCAGCTGGCGGTCCACCCGTATTGTTTACTAGGATGTGCGCCATCATGCCACCACCGGTCCAGGCAGCGAGCACACTTTGCAACATGGCGGTATTGCTCATGTCGCAAGCCAAAAAGCCGTGCTCTTGCTCGCCATTGTTCGGTAATTCGTAAATGGTTTGCAGGAGGGTATCGGGATTGCGGGCCATCACAATTACATTTGCGCCTTGGGCGGCCAACAAAATGGCGGCGGCTTTGCCAATGCCTTGGGTGGCGCCACCGACGAGGGCGGTTTTTCCGGTTAAATCAGTTTGTAGCATGCGTTTTAAGGTTGAGCGCGGCTTTCCGCGCTTGTTTTTGGTACCACTGACAGGCCTCTTGCAGGGCGCATTCGCCGCACTTCGGACTGCGTGCCACGCAAATGTAACGGCCGTGCAATATCAGCCAGTGATGCGCCCGGCTTACCAGGTGCTCGGGCAGGTATTTGATGAGTTGTTTTTCGGCTTCAAGGGGAGTGCGGGCTTTTTGGGTGAGCCCCAGCCGTGCCGATACCCTAAATACATGCGTATCGACTGCCATGGCCGGTTTGTCGAAAATCACCGAGGCAATCACATTGGCGGTTTTGCGGCCTACGCCTGGTAGTTTGACCAATTGGTCAATTTCGGCTGGTACGATGTCGTTGAATTCGTGGTGCAGCATTTGTCCGAGCCCTACCAAATGTTTGGCCTTGTTGTTCGGGTAAGAAATGCTGCGGATGAGCGCAAAAACCTCATCAACGCTTGCCCGTGACAGGCTTTCTGCCGTGGGAAAACGCTCGAAAAAGCGGGGCGTGGTGAGGTTCACGCGTTTGTCGGTACACTGGGCACTCAGCACCACGGCTACCAGCAGCTCATAGGGATTGCTGTAAAACAATTCCGTTTCGGCATCGGGTGCTGTTTGCAAAAAATGGCGGATGATGAAGTCGAAGCGTTCTTTGCGGCGCATGCCCGAAAAATACGGAGAAAGGGCGGGATTTGGGCCCCATGGCTGCTTCATGTTTCCCGCAGCAGAAGCAGTTTTACGCAGAAAAGGCCATTGTATAGCGCAGAGCTTGGTTTCGTATTGGCCATGTGCTTAGGAGGTTTCCCGCAGAATTCGCAGACTTGCGCAGAAAGGTTATTGGAAAGCGCAGACTTTGATTTCGACTTGGCCGTGTTTTGGGGAAGGTTTCCCGCAGAATGCGCAGACTTTCGCAGAAAAGTCATAAGTGCGCAGGCAATCCCAATCAAAACCCTTACGAGGCGTTGAAATTGTTGGTTCCTGAAGTCAACAAAAACCAGCTCTGAAGGGGCGATAGCCTATAGGGAGGCGTAATCGAGCAACTGCTTCAAACGCACCGGATCGGGTTCGGGCAAAACTTCGGCGGTGAGAGAGGCCACCAATTCGGCAGTTTCGCGGTATTCTTGCTGCAATTGAGCATCACTAATGAGCAGATGCTCAAAAGCATTGGCCTCCGCCGGGCGGAGTTCGTTGAAAAGGTGAAGCAGCAAGGTGTGTTGGGTAAAGCTTTGGGCCATATAAACGATTTGATTCCCAAACGCATCCTTTTTATTCGTATTGCCAGCTTGTCAAAAAAATGTCATCGGCCATAAAAAGCTTCGTCCCGTAGTGCGCGAATCGCGGCTAGTCTTATTAACATTTCTTGTGCGGCGGTGTGAATAATTATGTATACCTTTGTCGGGTATATTAATTCTTTTTCATGAACGCCAATGAAAATTACGGTCGAGACGACCGCAGCAGGCGCACCAATTCCGATGCAAATGCTTTCAATGAAGACCGTCAGGCCCGCCTAGAGCGCCTCCAACGCGAACTTCGTACACTCGAGGAAGGCAGCGATGACCAAAAATCGAAACTGATTAACCGCGACCTCGACCGCTCCAACACTCCACGCAACAACGACTTTGCGCCCCGCAACCGTTTCGGCAATGACCGCAACGAGGGACGCTCTTTCGATCGTCCCCGTGGTGATTTTAACCGCGATAACAACCGCGGCGAAGGCCGTTCGTTTGATCGCCCAAGAGGTGAATTTAACCGCGACAGCAAACCAGGTGAGGGTCGTTCATTCGATCGTCCACGCCCTGATTTTAACCGCGATAGCAAACCCGGAGAAGGTCGTCCTTTCGACCGACCAAGAGGTGAATTTAATCGCGACAACAACCGTGGTGAAGGTCGCTCGTTCGATCGTCCGCGCCCTGATTTCAACAGGGACAACAATACCGGCGAAGGCCGTTCGTTTGATCGCCCTCGTGGCGATTTTAACCGCGACAGCAAACCAAGCGAGGGCCGTTCATTCGATCGTCCGCGTCCCGACTTCAACCGCGACAGCAAACCCGGTGAAGGCCGTTCATTCGACCGTCCCCGTGGTGATTTTAACCGCGATGGCAACCGTGAAGGCCGTTCATTCGACCGTCCGCGTCCCGACTTCAACCGCGACAGCAAGCCCGGAGAAGGCCGTTCATTCGACCGTCCCCGTGGTGATTTTAACCGCGATGGCAATCGTGAGGGTCGTTCATTCGACCGTCCGCGTCCCGACTTCAACCGCGACAGCAAACCCGGTGAAGGCCGTTCATTCGACCGTCCGCGTGGTGATTTTAACCGCGATGGCAACCGCGAGGGTCGTTCATTCGATCGCCCGCGTCCCGACTTTAACCGCGATAGCAAACCCGGTGAAGGCCGTTCATTCGATCGTCCGCGAGGCGATTTTAACCGCGATAGCAAACCCGGTGAAGGCCGTTCATTTGATCGTCCGCGTGGCGATTTCAACCGCGATGGCAACCGTGAAGGACGTTCTTTTGATCGCCCTCGTCCTCGTTTTGGCGATGACCGTGGTCCACGTTCGTTCGATCGCAATGGCAGCAACGATCGTTATGGCGATCGCAAGCCTTATGAACGCGATGTTGCCCGCATGTTCGGCAAGGGGCCTGAGCAGCGCAAAAGATCACGTCCTGGTCCGTTAGATGTTCCTGCCAAGCCAGAAACCATCATTTTTGATGGACCTATGCGCTTGAACCGTTACATTGCTAACTCGGGCATTTGCAGCCGCCGTCGTGCCGATGAACTCATTGCTGCAGGTGAAATTTTCGTAAATGGCGCTGCGGTTACCGAATTGGGTAGCCGTGTGAATCCGGGTGATACCGTAACCTATCAAGACAAAGCACTTACGCTCGAAACACTGGTGTATGTACTTTTGAACAAGCCGAAAGATTTTATCACTACCCTCGACGATCCAGAAGAGCGTCGTACTGTGATGAGTCTGGTGAAAAATGCCACCGAGGAGCGCATTGTACCCGTTGGTCGCTTAGACCGCAATACAACGGGCTTATTGGTGCTTACCAACGATGGCGAACTCACCCAAAAACTCACACACCCCAGCAACAACATTGCGAAAGTGTATGATGTAGTGCTCAACAAAGAGTTGACCCAAGCCGATTTTACCAAAATTACTGAAGGCGTTACGCTCGAAGATGGTTTGGCCAAGGTAGATGCCATTGCTTTCCCCAATCCGGCCGATAAAACCGAGGTGGGTCTAGAAATCCACAGTGGTCGCAACCGCATTGTGCGCCGTATTTTCGAATCACTCGGTTACGATGTGGTGAAGTTGGATCGGGTTTATTACGCCGGACTTACCAAGAAAGACCTTCCGCGCGGTAACTGGCGTTACCTTTCGCCCAAGGAAATTACCCGACTGAAGTCGATGTAAGTCCTGAACGTAGACAATAAAAAACCCGCTGATGAAAATTCAGCGGGTTTTTTTATGTCCGAAGCGGAGCAACTTACTTCACCAATAGCTTTTGGCTAAAGCGTTTGCCACCAGCATCTACACTTACGAAGTACACGCCTGGGTTCAATTGTGGTTTGAGATCGTAACCCATTTGGTGATCGCCCGCCTCTTGCGTTTCGTTGAGCAGTTGCAAAGCCTCTCTTCCTGTAATGTCGTAAAGTTTGATAATGACCTTCTCACTGCGCTCGAGTGAATAGCTGAGCGTTAAGCGGTCGTTTACCGGGTTGGGGTACATGCGGAATTGACGCAATTTGCCAGCTTCATTGAGCGAAGCAGCCAGGTTCTCTTGCACAGTAAACTGTTCAGTACGTAATCCGTTGTTCCTGCCGTTTACAAATGCCCCGTAAAAGGTAACCGGACCTGTACCTGCTGCAGGGGCACGCCATTGGAACGTCCAAGCACCGGTAGCGCCGCTCTGTGCCAAAGTGTGGGTAACGTATTTGCCCTGGCCTACGGTTTGGGTGCCTTGATTGCCGCTGGTGGTGGTGTTGAGAAGCTGCCCCAATAGGGTGCCGCTGGCATTTTGAGGCGATAATTGAAAGCCCTTATTGCCCGTGCCGCTAAAGTTCACTTGAATGGTGTAGGTTTGGCCCGGATTGTAGCCGGCGGCAGGCACGCCCACAAAAAACAAATTGCTGCCAGCGGAAGGAGTAGCACCATGGCAACCCGATGATGAACAAGTAAGCCCACCATCTCCAGGTGAGCCGGTGCGCCCAGCTGGTGCGCCGGTAGAATTGGTATGCGCCTGATTGTAAGCGCTATCGTAAGCCACCATGGCGGTGAAAAGCAGGGTTGTAAGGAGGGTAATTTTTCGGATCATGGCCTAAATATAAGCAAGGGTTTGATGCTGAAGATGCTGGCTTGTCATTTTAATGTAATCTTCACGCCTAGCGGTGCTCTTTTGGGGAGCGAATGGTGAATACGCGTGACAAATTGAAGCCAAAATGAATGTCTCCATCCAACCACGAACCATTTTGACCAGTGATGAATTGCCGTTCGTTGAGGCCGCGACTGTTGGTGAAGTGCAGCTGAAAAACGTGCCCACCGGTTTCAATGTCAAATCCCACCGAAAGACTGTTGCGGTGATTGGGCAATTGTCCGGGCAGCACATAAAAATAATCGAAGGTAGTTGCAATACGGTTGCTCAGTTTTACCCTGCCACCCATGCCTATGGCAAAAACATCGTTCGGTATTTCACGGTTTGGAACGAGGTTTCGGTGCACCAAAGTGGGGCTCAGTTGTAAACTGAAGGTTTCGTTGAATTTGCGGGCAATAAGCAACTGGTGGTAATAACTCAAACGCGAAGAGAAGAGGTTTTCACGATTGGGGTCGGGCCAGCGCTGTGTGTTAATGAGCATGCCACTTACCCAACTTACCGAAACAGGCATCTGACGCGCGCCCGACGACTGACGCAAGATTTTGTATTTCACCAAGCCGTCGTATTCTTTGCCGATGTTACTTCTACCAATACCTACTTGCAGCCGATCGGTGATGCCATAATCGAAACTCATGCGCATATTGGCCTGATCGAGCCCAAAGAGCTCATACGGGCCTCCATTGATGGCGCCAAAACGGTGTAAAATGCGAAAATCGAGCACCCCCGCCGACACATTTTCGATACTGTGACCGTTGATGATACGGGTTGATTTGAAAGCATATTTGCTGTAGTGTATTTCGGGCTGCTCGTCGGCATTGAGCAGCGCCTCTAAGTCATCCTGGGCGCCGGCAGCACTGGCTGTAAGCACACATAAAAAGGTGAGTATCGACTTCATGGTTTAGTTGTTTGGGGCACCTTGTCGGGCCCATGCTTCTATTTTTTGGATGCTGCATGGATCGAGCTTGGCTCCTTGGGGCATGAGCAACACATCATCAGGATTTCTCTTAATCCGGTCGATGATATTCGCAATATTGCCTGATACCAACGCATGGGTGTTCAAAGCCAGTCCGCCTGCTGGAAAGCCTCCACTGTGGCACGATACACATCGGCTGTTCATGATGGGTACAATTTCGGTATTGTAACTTACCGCCACAGTATCACAACCCCCTGGCGCAGGTGGATATAGGTCTTGTTCATTGTCGTAATAGCAGCCCGAAAGCAAGCCCAACAAACTTAAAAGCAATAAACGCATGGCATTTTTCTAAATAAAGTGCTGAGACACAAAAATGTTTGCAACAAACTTAGACTTTACATTTGGTGTTACACCCTTGGCTTGCTTCAAGTCGCAAAAACACTGGTTATTTTTACAGACTGCTGCCGTACAGCCGTTTAAAGCAAAAGCTACCTAGCAAGGGCTAACTTCCCTAAATTTGCCGCACTAAATGGCACACATGGCGAGCAACGAGCGCATCCTCATTTTAGGTTCCGAAGGACAATTGGGTTCGGAATTGTCGGCCCAACTGCAACAAAGGCATGGCCTGCAGAATGTAATCTGTACCGACATCCGCAATGGTCACCCCAATACCGAACGTAGATTCATGGAATTGGATGTGCTCAATGCCGATGCGGTTGAGCAAGTCATTATCAGCGAAAACGTCACTACCATTTATTTGCTGGCCGCGGTTTTATCGGCCAAAGGCGAAACCAACCCCATGTTCGCTTGGAAGCTCAATATGGATAGTCTCTTGCAGGTGTTGCAATTGTCGGTGAAGCACAAAGTGAACCGTGTTTTTTGGCCCAGTAGCATTGCTGCATTCGGACCTACAACGCCCAAAACCGATACGCCACAACATCCTTATATGGACCCGAATACGGTTTATGGGGTGAGCAAGTTGAGTGGCGAATTGTGGTGCCAGTATTTCTTTACACGCTATGGCCTCGATGTACGCTCGTTGCGTTACCCAGGCATCATCAGCTGGAAAACGCCTCCTGGTGGCGGAACCACCGATTATGCGGTAGAGATTTTCCATGAAGCGCTGAAAAAGGGCAGCTATGAGAGCTTTTTACACGCCCAAACCAGTTTGCCCATGATGTTCATCGATGATGCCATCCGTGCCACCCTCGAACTCATGGAAGCGCCTGCCGAAAAGGTGAAAGAACGCACTTCCTATAACCTGGCAGCTATGAGCTTCACGCCGGCTGAATTGGCCGAAGCCATCCAAAAACGCCTTCCTAATTTCACCATCGGTTACAAAACCGACTTCCGTCAGGCCATTGCCGACAGCTGGCCCGGCAGCATCGACGACAGTGCCGCCCGCCGCGATTGGGGCTGGCAGCACCGTTTCGACCTGGATGCCCTGGTGGATGAAATGCTGAACAACCTGCGCAACAGGGTGTAATCAAGCATGTTCCAGTTCGATGTACTGGATGTGAGGTCCTGTGCCGAAAATGGCTTCTACCCGTTTGCGATCGGTATCGGTTAAAAAAATCTGACCAAAACGCTCTTCCTGCACCAAACGCAGCAGACTGCTCACGCGGCTGCCATCGAGTTTTTCAAAAATATCGTCGAGCAGCAAAAAGGGCTTTTGCCCGCATTGTTCGCTGAGGTAAATGGCTTGCGCCAACTTGAGGCTGATTAGAAACGACTTCTGTTGTCCTTGCGAGCCGAAACGACGCACGGCTTGTTTGTTCAACGTAAAATGCAACTCGTCGCGGTGAATTCCAAAAAGGCAGCGACCGGCTTCCTGTTCATGCTTGTTTTTTTGTGCTCGACTGAGTTCGGGCCTCGCCAAGTGTTCATAGCTGATACCGGCAGCCTCGCGGTTGCCCGAAATGGTGCGGTATAGATTTTCGAACAAAGGATTAAACAAGTCAATCCAAGCCGCGCGTTTGCTGCTGAGCTGCAGGTCAAGTTGCTCCAGCTGCTCGCTCAGGATGTCGAACAGCAGCCCGTCGAAGCGCCCATCGGTTTTGTACTGACGCAACATGGCTTGTTTTTGCTGCAAGAGTTTGTTGTAACGCATGAGGTCGAGCAAATAGGCATGGTCGGTTTGCGAAAGCAGCATATCAGCAAAACGTCGGCGGATTTCGCTGCTGTCGTAAATGAGATCGAGGTCGGTAGGTGCCACCATCACCACCGGAAAGCGGCCGATGTGGTCGGCGAGCCGTTCGTACGTTACCCCATTGTTTTTCAGCAGCTTCTTGCCGCCCTGCCATGCGCAAAAAAGCCTCATTTCGCGCTCATTTTGAACGATATCGGCATCGAGGTTGAAGAAATCTTCACCGAAGCGCACCAGTTGCTGGTCTTGCTGGCTGAAGTAACTTTTGCTGAGGCAGAGGTAGTGAATGGCGTCGAGCACATTGGTTTTGCCGGTTCCATTGGGGCCGGTGATGCTCACCACCGGGGCATCGAAGATGTATTGTCCGCGGGTGGCATTGCGGTAGTTCAACAAACTCAGGCGTTTCAGCTGCATGTAAATCTTGCTCGGATAATAAATTAGGCCGTATATTAGCGGCTCGTTTTCGAAAATACATTCATGGCAAAGGCGAAAGTTACGAAAGAAACCTACCTACAGTGGTATGAGCAGATGCAGTTGATCCGCCGTTTTGAAGAAAAATGCGCGCAACTGTACGGACAGCAGAAAATTAAAGGTTTCTGTCACCTTTATATAGGACAAGAAGCGGTGGTTGCCGGTACTTATTCGGTCATTACTTCCGAAGATTCGGTGATTACAGCATACCGCGATCACGGGCATGCGTTGGCTTGTGGAATGACTCCCGAGTCGGTAATGGCCGAGTTGTATGGCAAGGTTACCGGTTGCTCTAAGGGCAAGGGCGGTTCGATGCACATGTTCAGCAAGCAGTTCCGCAATTTTGGTGGGCATGGTATTGTAGGTGGACAAGTTCCACTGGGTGCAGGCATTGCCTTCGCCGAGCAGTACCTCGGTACCAAAAATGTGAACATCTGTTACATGGGCGATGGAGCCGTTCGTCAGGGTGCCCTGCACGAAACCTTCAACATGGCCATGCTGTGGAAGCTGCCGGTGGTATTTGTGGTGGAGAACAACTTCTACGCCATGGGTACTTCGTTGGAGCGCACCACCAACCTCACCGATATTTATAAGATGGGCCTGGCATACGATATGCCTTCGCAGTGGGTAGATGGCATGAGCTGCGAGGCCGTGCACGAAGCCATGGCAGTGGCCGTTGAGCGTGCCCGCAAAGGTGATGGACCAACCTTCCTTGAGATTCGCACTTACCGTTACCGTGGTCACTCTATGAGCGACCCAGCCAAGTACCGCACCAAGGAGGAAGTGGAAGACTACAAGTCGAAAGACCCCATCACGGTAACCCGCGAAACCATTCTCAAGAAGAAGTACGCTACCGAGGCAGAATTAAGTGCCATTGACGAAAAGATTGAGGAGCAAGTGAAGGCTTCGGTAGAGTTTGCCGAAAATTCACCTTGGCCCGATGTGTCGGAATTGTATACCGATGTATATGAGCAAGCCGACTATCCATTCATCATGGACTAACCCTAAAAGAAGCACAAATTATCATGGCAAATAAAGAACAAGGGAGCGATAAGCCCCTCGATTTTGGAATCGAAAACCTCGACTTGCAGGAAACCATCAGCCGGTCGGAGCTATTTTTGGAAAAGTACAAGCAAATTGTTTACGGCGTATTGGGCGGCGTGGTGGTGGTTGCAGGTTTGATTTATTACGTTGCTGCGGTATATCTGCCCAACAAACAAACCGAGGCCCAAAACCTGATGTATGTTGCCGAACGCTATTTCGAGAACGATTCGCTCAATTTGGCCATCAATGGTGACGGCAATTTCCCTGGATTTGAAGAAATTGCCGATGATTATGGCTGGACCAAGGCTGGCAAGTTGGCCAATTATTACCTCGGGGTCAGTTATTTGCGCTTGGGTAAGTTTGAGGAAGCCATCGACAAGCTTAAGAGTTTTAGCACCAATGAGCCCATTATAGGCAGCATTGCATTGGGTGCCACTGGCGATGCTTATTTGGAGTTAGGCCAAAAGGAAAAAGCTTTAGATCACTACCTCAAAGCAGCCAATAAAGAAGAGAACCAGTTTACTACTCCCGTATACTTGATGCGTGCTGGTGAGCTGGCCGAAAACATGGGCAACAGCAAAAAAGCTTTGGAACTGTACGAGCGTATTTTTGCCGATTATAAAAACACCAGCGAAGGCCAGTCGGTAGAGAAATACATTGCCCGTATCAAGGCAAGTAACTAATGGCTACTGCGCTACACAATTTATCGGACTACAAGCCTTTTGAATTGGCTGGTGCCGAGAAGTTGAAGATTGGCATTGTAACTGCCGAATGGAATGAACACATAACGGGTGCCCTCCGCGAGGGTGCCCGTTCTTTCTTGTTGGCCCAAGGCATTTTAAATGAACACATTGTAGACCATGGCGTGCCGGGTAGTTATGAATTGCCCTTGGCAGCCCAGTGGTTGTGTGATGCAGGTTGCGATGCCGTGATTGCCATTGGCTGCCTTATTAAGGGGGAAACCCCCCATTTTGAGTACATCAGTGAAGCAGTAGCACATGGGTTAATGGATGTGAATTTGCGCACTGGAAAACCAGCAGCATTTGGCGTAATTACGGTGCTCACCGAAGAACAGGCCCTCGACCGCGCCGGAGGCAAACACGGCAACAAAGGCACAGAAGCCGCTGTAACCGTATTGCGGATGTTGCAGTTAAAGGCCAAGCTCTAAAAGTTGCTCATTAACATGACTATAAGATAAGCCTTCGCGAAAGCGGAGGTTTTTTGTGTCCTGTACTTTTTATTTGGTGGTTTCGTACATAGGTGTTATATTGCATTTGATGTTTCATTAAAAGCCCATCACATGAAGACCCGCTGTGCATCAGCTTTGCTGTTTTTGAGCTTGTTGGGGGCGTTTTTCGCTCAGGCACAGCATCAAACAAGGCATGCTGTTTATGGCTCGGGTCAGCTGGCTACAGGTAACTATTATGGCCTCGATTTATCGGCCAATTATGTGTTAGACGAACGACATGTTTTTCAACTGACATTAGGTTTTTATCAAAGACGGGCACATTCCATTCCAGTCAACTATGAGAGGTCAGGTTTTTCTGTAATGCCCAAATGGTGGCGCGAAGGACCCTTTGATTTGATGCGGAATATGCAGCTCACCTACGGTCGCATGTTTGTGCTGGAAGAATCGGGTAAGCTGCGGGCCATTTTGTCGGGAGGTTTGGCATTAACACGCCTCACCGAGCCAGGTAATTGGAGGGATTATGATGGGCCTTCGGGTGGTTTTGGAGGACAATTTT
The DNA here is from genome assembly GCA_013824115.1 of Sphingobacteriaceae bacterium. Lineage (GTDB taxonomy): Bacteria > Bacteroidota > Bacteroidia > UBA7662 > UBA7662 > PNNG01. Next base: position 33,370 of record PNNG01000001.1, read on the forward strand.
TACCCCAACCCAATTGGGATTACGATTATTTGTCGAATAACAGGATCAGTTTAGTCTTTAATCCGCGCATTGAGTTTGCTTTTGTACGTTTTTATGGATTTACGCTATCTCCTTTGATTGTCGTTAACAGCGAGCGTACACTCATCAATGTGGGTGTTGGGCATGTGATAGGCTTAGTGCGAAAAAAAACGTTCTTCAATTCAACACAATGAGCAGACAAATTTTTCTATTGAAATGGGTGGCTTTGTTGGTTTTTATTTGCCCAACCAGTCAAGTAGCCGCTCAAACTAGCGAGTCAAGCTTGGCTTATGGGTCTTTGGAAGGTAATTTTGGAACCTACCGAGGATTGAGCATGCAACTCCATTTTGTGAGCCCAAAGCGGTATTCGGTTGCGTTTGGTTTTACTTCTTCGAAACGCGATACATGGATTCCATCTGATTATCGAGATGGCTTTTCCATGCCTCTTGATCATGATGGTATGGGCTTTCGGAATGACCCCATCGACTTCCATAGCCATGTGCACTTATTGGCTGGCAGGGTTATTCAGTTGACTAAAAGCGGTTTATTTCGCCTAAACGTGATGTCGGGCCTGGGTTTAGGGATTTTTAGGGATGTGGAAAATTGGAGACCTTATATACCCGAGGATGGGTTTCTGGCGAATCCGTATGCGATTTTGGCTTCCAATTATAACTACGATTTTAAATATCGTCTAAGCCCGTCATTGATGGTTCAACCTAAGTTGGAAATGGTTATCCACGAAAACTTCGGACTTTCTCTTTCTCCTTTGGCACAATTCAACTTCTATCGCAGTTATTATGGCTTTACCGTGGGAGTTATTGCAGGTAGATTGCGATGACAATGTGTAAGCTCTTGGTCGTAGCTAAGTATAGAATGCGGCAATGGGCATAAGATTGCCTCTAATAGTGACTCAATAGAGTTGCTTGCCCAAGAATAGAAGAGGCTGCTACTTTAGGGTTTCGGTTGCAAATGCAGCTCTTTCCACTGAATGGCATCAATCGGCCCTGGCGCATCAATCATTACATCTCGGCCAGCATTGTTTTTAGGGAAGGCGATAAAATCGCGGATACTTTCACTGCCACCAAAAAGCGCGCACAAGCGGTCGAAACCAAAGGCAATGCCACCATGGGGAGGTGCCCCAAATTCGAAAGCATTCAACAAGAAGCCGAATTTTTCTTCCGCCTCGGCTGGCGTGAAACCAAGCACTTCAAACATCTTGGCCTGGGTAGCTCGGTCGTGGATACGGATAGAGCCTCCTCCAATTTCGTTGCCATTGAGCACCATGTCATAGGCATTGGCCTTGATGCTTCCTGGGTCGGTAGCGAGTTTGTGCAAATCTTCGGGACGAGGTGCGGTAAAAGGGTGGTGCATGGCCAGCCAGCGGTTGGCATCGGCATCCCACTCAAGCAAGGGGAAGTCGAGCACCCAAAGTGCTTTATACTCATCGGCTTTGCGTAAGCCCATGCGGTTGCCCAATTCGAGGCGCAATTCAGAAGCAGCTTTGAGTGTAAGTGCCGCATCGCCTGCCACAATCAACAACAAATCACCAGCTTTCAAAGCTGCCTGTTTTGCCCAGGCAGCCAATACTTCCGGACCATAAAATTTGTCAACGCTCGATTTAAAGCTCCCATCGGCCTCAACTCGTACCCAAACCATGCCCTTCATGCCTATTTGTGGGCGTTTCACCCATTCGGTAAGCTCGTCGAGTTGTTTGCGGGTGTATTCGGCAGCACCTTTAACGGGCACACCAATCACGGCAGCGGCACTGTCGAAAACCACAAAATTAGCCCCCGAGGTAAGTTCGTTTCCATAACCTTTGAGGTGTGCGAGCTGCATGCCAAAGCGGATATCGGGCTTGTCGTTGCCATAAAGTCGCATGGCATCGTCGTACGATATGCGGATGATTTCACCAATATCCAAGCCCTTTACTTCGGTGAACAAGCTACGCACCATGCCTTCAAAGGTGCTGAGAATGTCTTCGCGCTCTACAAAAGCCATCTCGCAGTCTATTTGGGTGAATTCGGGCTGGCGATCGGCGCGCAAATCTTCATCACGGAAACACTTTACAATTTGGAAATAGCGATCGAAACCGCCCACCATCAATAATTGCTTGAAGGTTTGAGGCGATTGTGGTAAGGCATAAAACTCGCCAGCATGCAAGCGCGATGGAACCACAAAATCGCGGGCACCTTCGGGTGTGCTTTTAATCAATACGGGTGTTTCTACTTCCAGAAAGCCTTGTGCGTCGAGGTAGCGCCGAACGGCTTGGGCCATCCGGTGGCGCAATTCGAGCTTGGCACGTACTGGATTGCGGCGCAAATCGAGGTAACGGTATTGCATGCGCAAATCGTCGCCTCCATCGGTTTCGTCATCAATCAAAAAGGGAGGGAGCTTGGCAGGGTTCAAGAGGCTTACCGCTTCTAACCGAATTTCAATATCTCCCGTAGCCATTTTGTCGTTCTTGGCATAACGTTCTACTACAGCTCCAGAAGCGCTGAGCACAAATTCGCGGCCCAGTTTCCGGAGTTGTTCGAGTACTTCGGGTGCGGTTTTTCCTTCCTCAGCCATCAATTGGGTGATGCCATAGCGGTCGCGTAAATCGACCCACAACATGCCGCCTTTATCGCGCACTTTGCTCACCCATCCGCAGAGGGTAACTGTTTGACCAACATGAGAAATCCGCAATTCGCCGCAAGTATGGGTACGCAACATATTTTTTTCTTAGAAGCGCAAAATTAAACAAAGCCATGGGCTTCTGTTGGCCGATGGACTTGTTTTTTCATGAACGCTGCGCGACGGGCAGTGAAAATTATTGCAATCCCGACTCAAATCCGAGAATCGCTTGGCGATAGGCCTCGGGAAGGGGCACTGTTTGGTCGTTTCGGTAGTCATAGGCCACCAACACAGCGCTGGCAAAAGTGATGATTTTAGGTCCTTCTTTGGTTTCTTTTTCTACCAGGTATTCCATCTCAAAGCTCTTGCTTCCCAAGCGGGAGCTGCGCATGTGGATTTTAGCTTTGTCGCGTGGGAACAAGGGGGCCAAGTAGTGAATCGTATTGCTGGCCAGTATCATGCCCAACGCGTCCCAATCCCACTTCACTACTTCCCTGAAATAATCGATACGCGCTTGTTCAAAATAGCTGAGGTAAACCGCATTGTTGACGTGTTGGAGAGCGTCAATATCAGCCCAACGGATATGGACGGGACTGTTGAAAGCAAATAGGCTGGTATCGGGCAGTTGAATGGCAGGCATACTTGAGAATTGTGGTTCGAAATTACAGCTTTGTGTGGCACAATAGTGAAAAAGCCTGCACCAAGGTTGCAAAAGCACCTATTTGCAATACCTACTTCAAGGTATTTTTGAACAAAAATTGCTTTGCTGAGGCGAACTTTCTTATCTTAGCACATGGTCTCCAATAGGAGATGAAGCAAAAAAGGTTGAATGAGAGTATTGATAGTTGATGATGATCCAATTCTGATTATGGTATGTAGTCGCTTGATGAAGATTACAGGATTTTCAGAAGAGGTGGTGTCTGCACGCGAAGGAAGAGAAGCTTTGCAAGTTCTAGAAGGCATTTTTACCAATTCGCCAAGCCAGTTGCCAGAGGTTATCTTGCTCGATATCAACATGCCCGTAATGAACGGGTGGGAGTTTTTGGAGGATTTCAAACGCTTGTCAACCCGTTTTTCGAAGGAGATTCCTGTTTTCATGCTGAGCTCTACCATCGACCAAGCCGATTTTGACAAGGCCAAAACCTACCCGGTAATCAAAGGCTTCTACAGCAAGCCGTTAACCAAGGAAAATCTGGAGGCCATCAAGGCTACCATAACTGCTTGATGCTATTGCCTTTGCAGTGCGGTTATTTACCCCTATTTTTGAGGCATGAATGAAAGCAAGCGGCAATTGCGTGTCGCCAAACTGATTCAACAAGAAATTGCTGAATTACTACAACGTGAATTACCCGGGCTTATCGCTGGTTCTATGGTTACCATTACCAAAGTACGAGTGACTCCTGATTTGTCGTTGGCCCGCTACTATGTAAGCATCATGGGCGCTCAGAAACACAACGTGGTGGATCGCCTGAATGATGCCCGTGCAGAAGTGCGCTTAAAACTGGGTCAACGCCTTCGTCATCAATTGCGTATTGTGCCGCAGTTGGAATGTTACCTCGACGATTCATTGGATTATATCGACAATATCGACCGTTTGTTGAACGGAGAGGCCTGAAGGCCAACAGCCCATGCAGCACGACGAATTAAGAAAAACCTTATCCGATATATTTAGAAATCGCCCTCATTTCAGGTCGGTATTCTATGTATTAATCGACATTCTGATTGTGAGTTTTTGGCACATCAGAAGGGGCATATTGTCGTTTGCCAGAGGGCATGAAGGTCCGGTTCACGTACTCGATGCAGGTACGGGCTTGGGTCAATACGTATACTATCTTACCCGCAATTTTCCCGATTGGAACATCTACGCTACCGACGTCTCGTCCAATGAAATCTGTGAGTGTAATCGGTATTTCCATCGATTGCAGTTCGAAAGAGTGCTTTTTCGCACCGAAGATTTGCAAGAGCTCAAGCGACAGGATGTGTACGATTTGATTTTGGCAGTGAATGTGGTAGAGTACATTGAAAACGATCGCTTGGTCATGCGGAATTTTTACCACGCCTTGAAGCCGGGTGGCATGCTGTTGATGTCGATGCAATCGGATAAATCGAAAGTGATTCAGCCCAACTTTACCAACAAACTTTTGGGGAATAAAGAAGTCAGTCACCGTTACAACAACCTGGAAATTAAAAAGATGCTCCGCGAAATGGGTTATAAGCACATCAAGGCGCATTACGCTTACGGCACTTCGGGACGTATTTCTACGCTTTTGGGTGTAAGTTTTCCCAAGTACTTACTGAGGCGTAGTAAAGGTTATCTCTATTTTTTGCCCCTTTATTATCTCCTCTGCTACCCCCTTATCTTTGTACTCAATAGCATCGATGCTTATTTTGTACACTTGAGTGGAAGCGAATTGGTGGTAAGAGCTTACAAGGAATAATCGTTTAACATGCTCAGGTTTATACTTTTTCGCTACCTGATTGCCAAAAAGCGATCGAATTTCATCAATCTCATTACAGGCATTTCCTTTTTAGGCGTATGGGTAGGTACTGCTGCTTTGGTGGTGGTATTGAGCGTTTACAATGGTTTAGAGGGCTTGACAGAAAGCCTCTACAGCAAGTTCAATCCCGATTTGCGCGTCCGCCCGTCCTCTGGAAAGCTGTTGGATGCATCAGCGTTGCGCGCATTTTTAGTGGAACAGCAAGAAGTGCAAGCCGTTTCGTTCACCCTCGAAGAAAATGCTTTGATCCGTTATGGCGATCGCGAGGTGGTGGGCGTGTTGAAGGGGGTTGATGATGGGTTTGATGAGGTTACTGGATTAGCAGCATCGATGATGCGTGGAGAGTACGTGTTGAGAGATGGGTTTGGATTGCCTTATGCCTTGGTGGGTGCGGGGATGGGTTACGAGTTGCAGGTGTCGCTCAACGACTTCAGACGAGGGCTCGATGTTTACATGCCCCGAAGGGGTGCTAAACTAAATCTCCTGCAACCCGAATCGGCTTTTGTGCGCCGGAGTTTGCAGCCAGCCGGCGTATTTGATGTTCAGCCCGAAATTAACCAGCAGTACATGGTGGTACCATTGGTGTTTTTACAAGAATTGCTGCAGTTAGAGCCCTCGCAAGCGGGAAGCATGGAGGTGCGTTTGAAACCTGGGGTGTCGGCCGAAAAAGTGATGCGCCAATGGCAAACGCAATTGGGGGCTGCTTATGAGGTAAAAGACCGTTACCGACAAGAAGAGGCTTTGTTCAAGATTTTTAAGTCGGAAAAGTGGTGGACCTTTTTTTTTCTATTGCTCATTGTATTGGTGGCTGCCTTAAATCTCATTGGCTCCATGTCGATGCTTGTGATTGAAAAGCAACGCGATATTGCCATTCTGAGTAGTTTAGGCGCAGCACCCAGCCTCATTTTTCGCTTGTTTTTTGGATTGGGTATGATGATTACGAGTATTGGCATGGGCCTGGGGTTGCTGAGCGGTGCGCTTTTATGCTGGCTACAACAAACCTATGGTTTTGTGGAGTTTGCAGGCCAAGGCAGCTTTGTGGTGAGTGCTTACCCCGTTGCCCTGCGAGCGGGTGATTTGCTGTTGACGGCTGTGGGCGTTCTTCTTATTGGCGCATTGTGCGCTTATTACCCGGCCAAGCGCGCTGCCGGCCAAGGCATAGCAGCCCACTTGCGGGCATAAAAAAGGCGGCCATTGGCCGCCTCGTTAGCTGGTAAGGTAAATTCACTTCGCCTGAGCATTGCTCGATGTTCCTTCGAGTTGCTTGCGTTCGCTCACCTTGCCAAGCTCATCATACATGGCCCACTCACCTACAGGCGCACCGTTTTTGTACGTTAACTTGTAGCGCAGGTTGCCATCGGTATCCCATACCAACCATTCGCCATCTTTGTTGCCTTTGTAGAAATGAGCAGTGCTCATGAGTTTTCCTGTTTCGCTGTAGCTCGACCAGCTACCGTGCTTTTGGCCTTCGAGGTAATAGCCTGTTTCGCTGAGCTGCCCATTGGCGTGAAAACGATTGATTTTGCCTTCTGCTTTACCATTCACGAAAGCAATTTCAGATGTTTTTAGGCCTTGCTCATCGTAGCTTACTTTGAGGCCTGTGAAATTTTCAATATTTCCTGTGGCTGGAATAAGCTCCACCCTTTGTGCTTGTGCAACCACCGCTGAAAGCGTAAATGCCAAAATGGCAATCATCATCTTTTTCATCTTTCCCTCCTCTTGTTATGTCAAAGTTAACGAAATATTAACTGAATGTTAACTAAATGCGTTCTAAAATTTTGAATTTCATTTGAATATTTTATAAATGCATGATAATGAGTGGTGTAAATATGTAAAAATACGTGAGGCGGATATAAAAAAAGGCTGTATCTTGTTAACATGGAGTCGAAATACGGCAAATGGACGCGCCGCCTGGGTTGGGCAGGCTTCCTTTTTTTCCTGGTAAAGGGACTAATATGGCTTGCCGTGTTTTACGGCCTGGGTACTTGGCTAGGACTTTAGCTCCGATTGACACGCCTGAGCTCCGGCCTTGATGGTGTCGTTCCAAGGCGTATAGCTGAAATGGGGAAGGGCTTCCAAAATGGCCGTGCCTCCAAACATCCGCTTGCGATAGGCCGATTGAACGGTTTCTTTGGTAATGAATGCTGGTTTGCCTGCAAAGCGCGACCACCAGGCATTGAGTCGCCAACCCACTTCTGCTAAAAAACGTGGAGGCAAAATGCGGGGTGCGCTTACTTGCAATGCCTCGGCCATTTGACCAAAGAGCATTTGATATGGCAAATTAACCGCGTTTAAAACCCATCGCCTATTGACTATTTGGGCTTCGTGCAAAGCAATCATGGCGCCAGCCACGTCGCGAACATCCACAAAGCCAGTGCCTCCTGGACTGTAAAACAGCATGCCTTCGGCAATTTTGCGGAATAGTTGGTTGCTGCCCGATGCCACTTTGCCCGGTCCGAGTATGACCGATGGATTCACCACTATTACTTCCAATCCTTCTTCCATACCGCGCCAAACTTCATTCTCGGCTTTAAATTTAGATATGGCATAATTGGAGTGACGTTGGTCGGTTTTCCAACTGGCTGTTTCATCGATGACTGCATTTGGTTCGGCTGCTTCCCCTAAGGCAGCAATGCTGCTCACGTAAACCAAGCGCTTCACACCCATTTGCAAACACGCATTAACCAAACGGGCAGTGCCGTGGATATTGGTTTCAAACAATTGGTCGCGGTCGCGCGGGTCATATGAAATGAAAGCAGCAGTGTGAAACACGGTTTCTACCCCTTGAAGGGCATCTTCGAGGCTCCATATATCCATTAAGTCGCCTTTTACCCAGGTGATTTGTGCAGCGGGTAAATCGGAAAGCTGCCCATGTGTGCCCTGCAATTGGGCATGTCGATACATGGCTTTCACCGGGTAGCCGCGCAATACCAATTGTCGCACGGTGTGTTCGCCTACAAATCCTGTGGCCCCTGTAACTAAAATCATGGAAAAAGCTCTATTAACGAACCAGCGCAGTGGTTACTTGTACTTCCTGTAACGCTGCTGAGCACATTCGGCAAACGAAGATACCTGAGCAAACCGAGGAAACCGAAGATGAGTGCTTCTTTTTGTGCAATAAGCAGCGGAGAAGGCACCTCTAAATGGAGGCGGGTGCGCAGCTGCAACTGATCTACAAGATAGGAGTTAAATGCGCCACCTCCTGTGATCAATACCTTGCCTTCGCGGGGTATTTCTTTGAATGCATCCGAAAGCTGCTGGGCCAAGTGCAGGGTAAAAGTGTGTAATTTGTCTTCTAAGCTACCGGCGGTATCATCAAACATGGGCCGAATGACCGCTTCAAATTGTTCGCGTCCGAGTGATTTTGGGCCTTGCATGCGGTAAAAATCCCAAGCGTTTAACTTTTCGCTCAAAGCAGGAATCAGCGCTCCCGCAGCGGCTACGCTGCCTCCATCGTCGTAAGCCCTGCCCAGCTGATTGCTGAGGTAGTTTAAGGACATATTGCAATAGGCCAGGTCAAAAGCCAGTCGCCGTTGATTTTGGTCGTACGAAATGTTGGCTATGCCCCCCAAATTGAGGCAAGCAGCATATTCGCCAAACAGCAGAGCGTCGCCCACCGGCACCAAAGGGGCTCCTTGACCACCCAAGGCCACATCGGCCGAGCGGAAATCGTAAGCTACCGGGATTTTAAACGCTGCAGCCAATTGGGGGGCTCCACCAATTTGCAAGGTGTAGCCCATGGAGGGCTGATGCAAAATGGTGTGCCCATGGGTGCTAATGAGGTGGGGACGATCTACATCATTCAAAAAATCTTGAATCGCCTCCACAAAAAAGCCCCCCAGCACCACCTCCAGTTCAAGGAGATGGGGCAGGGAGGCCAAATGTGCTACCCGCAATGCCGATTGAAGTTCAGCAGGGTAAGACTGGGTAGTTGCTTTTTCTATACGGAAATGCCACTGCTGTTGGTGGTATTCGAAATGTGCTAAACAAAGGTCTAAGCCGTCGAGCGAGCTGCCCGACATCAATCCCAATACCCGCCAACTTTCTGTCGTCACCCTTAATTGTTTTCGATGATGCGGAACAAATCGTCGAGCTTAGGCGTGAGGATGATTTCGGTACGGCGGTTCCTTGAGCGGGCTTCGGCAGTTTTGGCAGGATCAACCGGCTGATGCTTACCGCGACCAGCAGCAGTAATGCGGGCTGCATCGATTTTGCCATTTTCTACCAAAATTTTCACAATGCTGGTGGCGCGTTGAACGCTCAAATCCCAGTTTACCTGATCAGAGCCTTGGTCATCGGTATGGCCTTCTACCAAAATGCTGATTTCGGGATTGTTCTCAAGTACTTTGCCCAGTTCCTGAATGGCAGAACGGCCGCGTGGATCTACCGTGGAGCTGCCGGTGCGGAACAACAACTGCTCTGAAAGCGAAACATACACTTTGCCATTTTTTTCTACCACTGTGAGGCCGCTGTTTTGGAAACCCAATAAGGCCTTGGCCACCGCTTCACGCAGCTTTTTTACGGCCGCATCTTTGGCATCGAGGGTGGCTTGCAACTCATTTACCTTTTTTTCGCGGGCTTGCAAATCGGCTTCAGTGGTTTTTAAGCGCTTTTCTAAGTCAACCAATTCGGCTTCTTTGCGCTTTACCAAAAGTTCGTTTTGCTTGAGTTCGCGTGCCAAACGGGCATTTTCGGCCATGCTATTGCTCGAAATGGCTTCATTGGTTTTTACCAAATCATTGATCAAATCGTTGAGCTGTGCAATGCGGTCCTGGGCTTGTTGCATTTCCTTGCCCGCACGTACCATATCGTCTTGTAAGGCCGATTTTTCTGAACGCAAGGCATCTAATTCGGTGCTCAGCGCATCGTTTTTGCCTGTTAGTTGCTCCAAGTTCTTTTGTTGCGACTGGGTTTCTTTTTCGAGACGCATGCGGTCGGTAAGCACGGCATCGTGTTGTTTTTTGCTCACGCAAGCACTGAGGCTTGAAACGGCAAGCAGAAGGAAGAGTACTTTTTTCATAACAGGTGTTTTTGCTTTTAAAAGAAATCGTGGCTATGCGGATATCGCTCGAACCAAGAGGTTCGGACCATTTGACTGAGCTTCTCACGCAGTTCTTCGATGTTTATTTTGGAAGTTGCCGAAATAAACATCGCATTTCCGCTGGTTTTAGCCATCCAGCTTTGTTGTAATTGGTCAACAGAAGGATGTTCCTCCAGAAATTCAGGTTCGTCGTGGTGCTCCTTGCGCGCATCTTCCCAGCGGTCAACTTTGTTGAATACGGTGAGCATGGGCTTGTCGGCAGCTTGCAAATCACGCAGGGTTTGCAATACTACCTCCATTTGCTCTTCGAAATTGGGGTGGGACAAATCTACCACATGCACCAAAATGTCGCTTTCGCGCACTTCGTCGAGGGTGCTCTTGAACGACTCTACCAGGTGATGGGGCAGTTTGCGGATAAATCCTACCGTATCGCTCAAAAGAAAAGGCACATGATTTACCACCACTTTGCGCACGGTGGCATCGAGGGTGGCAAACAGCTTGTTTTCGGCAAATACGTCGGATTTGCTGAGGAGGTTCATAAGGGTCGACTTGCCCACATTGGTATAGCCCACCAACGCCACACGGATGGTTTTGCCCCGGTTTTTACGCTGGGTGGCATTCTGTCGGTCGATGAGCTCCAAGCGCTCCTTCAACAAACTGATGCGGTTGCGGATGATACGACGGTCGGTTTCAATTTCTTTTTCACCCGGACCTTTCATGCCTATGCCCCCTTTTTGTTTGCTCAAGTGGGTCCACATGCGGGTAAGGCGGGGCAAGAGGTATTCGTGCTGGGCCAGTTCCACTTGGGTTTTGCTTTGGGCGCTTTGGGCACGACGGGCAAAAATGTCGAGGATGAGGGTGCTGCGATCGAGCACCTTTACACTGGCTTCTAGGGGATCGGGATTAAACTCGCGCTCAATGTTTCGCATTTGCGACGCGCTCAATTCATCGTCGAAAAGCACCAAATCGATGTTTTCGGCTTTTACATAGATGGCTATTTCTTCGAGCTTGCCGGTACCTACATAGGTGCGCGGATCGGGCCGGTCCATTTTTTGGGTAAAGCGTTTGCGGGTAAATGCGCCAGCAGTTTCAGCCAAAAAGGCGAGTTCATCGAGGTATTCGCTGGCTTTGTCGGCAGGTTGTGCCGCGGTTACCAGTCCTACGAGTACGGCCGTTTCCTGCGGTTTGGAGGTGGAGAACATGAGGTGCAAAAATCGTTGAAAAGCGGGGGATTAGAAAATTTTAGGAATCAACAAATCTAAACGTTCGGCTTGCACCAATTGCAGCGATGGCGGCACCGATTGCATTTGTTGGTGGCTGCTGAGGCAAAAGCGCTTGAAACCGAGTTTGGCAGCTTCGGCGAGGCGGTTTTCGATTTGTGCCACGGGACGGAGTTCGCCTCCCAAGCCAATTTCGGCTGCAAAGCATACATCGCCGCCCAGGGCCTGGTCTTGCAGCGAGCTTGCCAATGCCAGGGCAACCGCCAGGTCGATGGCAGGGTCTTCTACCCGCAATCCGCCTGCAATGTTCAAAAACACGTCGAGTTGCCCCAATCGATAGCCGCAGCGTTTTTCGAGCACTGCCAACAACATGTTTAGTCGGCGCTGATCAAAACCCGTGGTACTCCGCTGTGGGGTGCCAAAGGCCGATCCTGCTGCCAAGGCTTGCACTTCAACAAAAAGCGAGCGGTTGCCTTCGCGGGTAGAGCCAATGGCCATGCCGCTTTGTTGGTGCCATTGCCGGGTGAGGAGCAGTTCGCTGGGATTAGAAACCTCACGGAGTCCGGCCCCTTGCATTTCGTATATGCCCAGTTCCGAAGTGGAGCCAAAGCGATTTTTAAGGGTGCGTACTACGCGGTAACTGTGGTGGCGGTCGCCTTCAAATTGCAAAACGGTATCTACCAAATGCTCCAGTACTTTGGGGCCAGCTAATTGACCATCTTTGGTAATGTGCCCAATGAGGAATACAGGCACCCTGTTTTCTTTGGCAAAACGCATGAACTCACCGGCCGCTTGGCGGATTTGTGAAACGCTTCCGGGTGCCGATTCGATGAGGGGAGAGTAAACGGTTTGGATAGAATCAACAATGAGCAAATGGGGCCTAACGGCTTCCACCTGCTTGAAAATAGCGGTGGTTTCGGTTTCGGTGAGCACATAGCAATGCTCCTGTGGCAACCCCAAACGCTGTGCGCGCAGTTTGATTTGGGCTTCGCTCTCTTCTCCCGAAACATACAGCACCCTGAATTGGGTGAGCTGCAAGGCCAGTTGCAAAAGCAAGGTCGATTTGCCAATGCCTGGTTCGCCGCCCAATAAAACCAAGGCGCCGGGCACCAGACCGCCACCTAAAACGCGGTTGAGTTCGGCGTCGGGACAATTCCAACGTTGTGTGAGGTCGGTGGCCACTTCTGCCAAAATTTGAGCTTCGGCTTGTCGTTTGCTGCCGCTGCCGCTAAACTGGCGTACATCGCGGGTGGCTGGGGCCTTTTCGCGCAATTCTTCCAGCAAGCTGTTCCAGCTGCCGCAGCTGCCACAACGGCCAGTCCACTGTGCCGATTGTGCGCCGCACTGCTGACAAACGTAGGTGGTTTTGATTTTGCTCATTGCCTCAAAGATACAGGCTGACAGACTAGCTATTGCCAGCTTGAAAGCTGCTGGTTGCTATTTTATTGAAAGCGGTAAAACAAGGGCACGATTGCCATCTTTTTTTCGTTTTTTTGACCCATGCTGCGTGCGTTTTTGCTTTCTGTAGGGCTGTTGTTGGCCACTTTTTGGCTGCAGGCTCAGCCTGCATCTCAATCGCTGCCCCTGGCCATGCAATACTACCAATTGGGAGAAATGGCCAAAGCAGCCGAGCTATTCGAAAATGTAATGCGGAGCGAGCCGGGCAATACAACGGCCTATGCCTATTTATATGAGGCGTATTTGCAGCTCCAGCAAGCCGAGAAAGCCGAAAAACTGGCTGTAACCATGGCCAAGCGCGATCCATCGCAGGCTTCCTATGAAGTAGACCGGGCCTATGCCCTGCGCCAACAACAAGAAGAAAAGCGGGCCCTGAATATCTATGAAGGACTGCTCAAAAAATTGGGGCCAAACCGAGGTCAGATTATGATGCTCACCAATGCCTTTAGAAACCGGGGCGAAAACGATTGGGCATTGCGCTGTTTGCTACAAGGCCGCAAGCTTTTGGGTGAACCCTTGGCATTTTCGCTCGAATTGGCCGATTTGTATCTCGCTACCGGCAGAAAGGGCGAGATGGTAAATGCCTACCTCGATTACCTTTTGGCTGCTCCCCAGCAGCTGGGCTATGTGCAAAATATGTTGCAATCGCGCCTTGTCGACGAAGACTATGAAATACTTCGTCAGGCTTTGTTGAGCAATATGCAGCGCAGGCCCGAAGATTTGGCTCTGGCCGAATTGATGGTTTGGTTTTTTGTGCAGCAGCTCGATTTTGAAACCGCCTTTTACCAGGCCAAAGCGCTCGATCAGCGGTTGAATGAGAACGGGCAACGCATGTTGTCGCTGGCACGCGCTGCGGTGGAGAACAAACAATTCAAATCGGCTGGACTTTTTTACACCTATTTGGTGGAAAAAGGCAATCGCCATCCGGCCTATTATGAAGCCCGCTATGAGCTGCTGGAGGCCCGGCGGCAGGAGCTAGAAGCAGCGGCTGCTCGAAAAGGAGAGTGGGAGTTGTTGTCGACTGCCTTTGCCGAGTATTTGCGCGACTTCCCGCAGCATCGGCAGGTTTTATTGGTAAAGAAGAGCCATGCCCGGGTGTTGGCCTACGAGCTCCAACAATTTGAAACAGCGGTAGCTTTGTTAGAGCAAGCGGTAGCTGAGGGAGGTGAACGACGCATGATGGCAGCGGTGAAGCTCGATTTGGGCGATTTGTACTTGCTCACCGAAGAATATTGGGAAGCGGCCTTGGTGTACGGTCAGGTGGAGAAAGACTTCCCCAACGACCCCTTGGGACAGGAAGCCAAATTCAGGAATGCACGTTTGTCGTTTTTCCAGGGCGAATTTTCATGGTCTCAAGCCCAGCTCGACGTGCTAAAAGCCAGCACATCGCAGCGGATTGCCAACGATGCCATGGCCCTCAGCCTCTTGATTTCCGATAATTTAAATCTCGATACTTCCATATTGCCTATGCGTGCCTTTGCGGCTGCGGAATTATTGGCTTTTCGGCAAGATACGAAAGGTGCAACAGCAGCTTTTGAGCAAATGTTGATTGAATTTAAAGGGCACGCGCTTAGCGATGAGATTTATCTGCGCCTCGCGCGCTTGCAAACCAAACAAGGCAATTATACGCAAGCCAAGGCTTGGTATGAGCAGATTATAGAAGGGTACCCTCAAGATATTTTGGGTGACGATGCCCATTTTGAACTGGCGGTGCTTTTGGAAGACAAGTTGAAAGATGCGGCAACAGCGCAACTTTGGTACGAAAAATTGCTGAAGCAATATCCCGACAGTACCTTTACCTTTGAGGCCCGCCGCCGATATCGTCAGTTGCGTGGCGACCAGATCAATTGATATGCTCCTATATAATGTAACTGTTAGTGTTGACCAGCGACTTGCCGCCGACTGGTTGAATTGGATGAAAGCCGAACACATACCGGATGTAATGGCTACGGGTATGTTTACCATGCACCGTATTTGCAGGTTGGTACAGCCTCAACCTCAGCCCGAGGAGGGAGTGACTTTTGCCATTCAATACTATTGCGATTCTCAGGAACAGTTGAACCGCTATTTCAGCGAATTTGCCCCCGCATTACAGCAAGCGCATGCCGCTAAGTTTGGTCAGCATACAGCGGCATTTAGAACCGTATTGGAAATCGTTTGATACCTCCTTATTATAAGGTAGCCAATTTTTTGCGGGTAGCCTCAAACTCTGTCCATATTTCCCGCACAATTTCGGCGGCAGGCTGCAGCTGGTTGATGTAAGCCGAAACTTGACCAATCTCGAGTTCACCCTCATCCAAATCGCCTTCAAACATCCCTTTTTTGGCGCGACCTCTGCCAAGCAATTCGTGCAGGCTTTCGGCTGGGGCTCCCGCAGCTTCGGCTTGCTGCACTTGCTGGTAAAACTGGTTTTTAATCAAGCGCACGGGTGTGAGCTGTTTGAGGGTAAGGGTGGTGTCGCCTTCCTTGGCAGCCAGTACCGCTTGCTTAAAAGCATCGTGTGCCGATGATTCGTAACTGGCAACAAACCGGCTGCCTATTTGAACCCCTTCGGCCCCCAAGGCAAATGCGGCACACATGGCGCGGCCGTTGCCAATGCCGCCCGCCGCAATAAGTGGCAGCTGAATCGCATCGCGCACCATGGGAATGAGACAGAGCGTGGTAGTTTCTTCGCGGCCATTGTGGCCACCTGCCTCAAAGCCTTCAGCAACCACGGCATCTACGCCAGCCTCCTGCGCCTTGAGTGCAAATTTCACATTCGAAACTACATGCACCACGGTAATGCCATGGCTCTTAAAGAAGGAGGTGAACTTGCCTGGATTGCCGGCCGAGGTGAATACGATAGGTACCTGGTATTTTACAATCAATTCGAGGTGCTGCTCAATGGCAGGGTAGAGCAATGGGAGATTAACGGCGAAGGGTTTGTTGGTAGCTGATTTGCATTGAATCAGGTGTTTTTCAAGTACATCGGGATACATTGAGCCTGCGCCAATGATACCTAACCCCCCTGAATTACTAACGGCAGCAGCCAGCTCCCAGCCACTGCACCAAATCATACCTGCCTGAATTATAGGCAAATCGATCTTAAAGAGCTTGGTTATGCGATTATCCATGCCACAAGGTCATTTAAAAACTGTAAAAATCAATGTGCTTTAGTACTTGCATAAGCTCTTTTTTGTCGCTATGTTGCACCCCTGTTTGTTAAAAATTTGTGAAATTCCGGTAAATGTGTTCGTTGTATTGGTTGCGGCTAATGTCAGGAATGCGTCAAAAGGACGACATAGGTGTTGACATACGGAAAAATGGATTTAACTTAAATTTTCAAATAGACCTAAAGTAAATTTCAGACTATGCAGAGAAAGTTCTACCTGAGTTTGTTCCTGCTGCTGCTGAGCACGTTAGCTGTCTTTGGCCAGGCTGGTACCGGATCCCTACAGGGTAAGGTAGTAGACGAACTAAAGCCAAAAGAAGGAATTCCCTTCGCCAACGTGGTCATTGAGCGGGATGGTGTGGTCAAAGGCGGTACTACCACCGATATCGATGGTAAGTATAAATTTGGCGCCTTGCCCCCCGGCCGATACGACCTCAAAGTGTCGTATGTAGGCTATAATCCTGCGGTACTTAAGGGCGTACTCGTTACGGCCGACCGCAGTAACTTTGTAGACATCAAGATGACGTCGGGGGTAAACCTGACAGAAATCAGTGTGGTGGACTACGAAGTTCCTCTTATTTCAAAGGACGAAACCTCCACTGGTGGTACCGTTACCCGCGAAGAAATTGCCGCACTGCCCACGCGAGACGTGAACTCGATTGCGGCAACCACAGGTGGTGTATTCCAGCAGGATGAAGGCGGTGCCTTGAACGTACGCGGTTCGCGTTCCGATGCCACCGAATATTTCATCGATGGTATTCGTGTTCGGGGTTCTACCAACCTGCCTAACGCCTCTATCGAGCAAACTACCGTAATTACCGGTGGTATTCCTGCGCAGTATGGTGACGTTACCGGTGGTATCATCAACATTACTACACGTGGTCCATCAGGTCAGTTCTTTGGCGGCGCTGAAGTATTGTCTTCGGCATTTGTGTTGGAACCTTATGGTTACAACCTCTTCGCCTTGAATTTCTCTGGTCCGTTGATGAAGCGCAATGGCAAGTCTATTTTGGGCTACTTCATCTCGGGTGAATTTGAAACGCAAAAAGATCCTAACCCATCGGCAGTGGGTGTATGGCAGCTGAAAGACGATGTATACAATTTCGTAAGCGAAAACCCATTCCGTCCTTCCATTTTTGGTACTGGTGTAAACCGTAATTCTGAATTCGTGAATGCCAACGATATGGAATTGCGCCGTGTACGTCCGAATGCTAACCGAGATCGTTTGTCGATTGCCGGTAAAATCGATTTTCAGCCTAATGACAATATCAGCTTTACCATTGGAGGTAACTTCGACAACACCAATGGCCGCGCTTATGCACGTTCGTTGTCGCTCTTCAGTCGCGACAATATGGGTTTCCAAGACAACAACACCTTCCGTGCATACGGCCGTTTGCGTCAGAACTTTAATTCAGGCGAAAATTCAAGTGGACCCATTAAAAATGCTTACTACACTTTGCAGTTCGACTATACCAAAACCACTGCTTCGCAAGACGGGGGTGGGCAGTTGGGTAGGAATGCCTTCAACTACGGCCACGTAGGTTATTTCGATTTCGACTTGGTGCCTATTTATCAGCGCCAAGATTACCTCGATCCAGAGACGAACATTTTGTTCGATATGGACGTATTGCAAGGTTTTGCTGAGCGCAACCTGTCTTATCGTCGCAGTGATATCGATCCTTTGTTGGCCAACTGGGGCACTAGTTTCTTCAATGTGCTGAATTCACAAGAGTTTAGCAACATTTCGCAAGTGCGCTCTAACGGTGGTTTAGCCAATGGTTTGCGCCCAGGTTCTGCTTACGGTATTTGGTTTGACCCAGGTCGTCAGTTTGGTGGCTACAACTACTCTGACAACGACCAGTATCGCTTCACTGGCTTTTTCTCTGCCGACATAGGCGGTCACGCCTTGAAGTTTGGTTTTGAGTATGATCAACGAGTTGACCGTGGTTATTCGATGAATCCATTTGCTGGTGGTATCGGTTTGTGGGGTTTGGCAAGGGGTTTAACCAACCGTCATATCTCAGAACTCGATTTGAATAATCCTTTGGTACGAAGAGAAGGTGGTTTGTTAATTGATGGAGACACAGTGAACTTCAATCGTTTGTACAACGCTCCCAATCAATCGGCTTTCGACAGGAACCTGCGTGCTTCTATGGGCTTAGCGCCGAACGATTTACGTTTCATCAATATTGATGGCATGAATCCGAACGATTTGAAGTTGAGCTTCTTTTCGGCTGAAGAGCTGTTGAATGAGGGTAACTCTTTTGTGAGCTATTTCGGTTACGACTATTTGGGTAACAAGCTCCGCAACAATCCAGGGGCACTCGATTTCTTCACCGATGCGCAAAATCGCCCCATTCCTGCTTTCCAGCCCATTTACATTGCTGGTTTTGTTGAAGATAAGTTCTCTTTTGATGACTTGGTTTTCCGTGTAGGTGTTCGCGTTGACCGTTTTGATGCCAACCAGCCTGTATTGAAAGACCGCTTCTTGCTGTATAGCGCACGTACTGTAGCGGAGGTTGACGGTGCTTTGAACTCTGCCAACGGCGGTTTGCACCCTTCAATAGTACCCACCGATGCCGTGGTGTATGTAAACGACATTACCCAGCCTAACCCTACCATTTTGGGTTATCGTTCGGGCGTACAGTGGTTTACTGCCAACGGAACTGAAATTCGTAACGCTTCAGGTATTGCAGCTGCTTCGGCAACGGGTGCCGTTACACCTTTTTTGGTGGATCCCAATCAGTCGAATGTACGTGCCGATGCCTTTACCGACTATACGCCGCAAATCAACATCATGCCACGTGTGGCTTTCTCGTTCCCCATTTCCGATGAGGCACAGTTCTTTGCACATTACGATGTGTTGACGCAGCGTCCGAGTGGTTTCTTGCGTTTCGATCCACGTCAGTTTTACTTCCTGCAACAAGTGGGTGGAACTTTGAACAATCCCGATTTGAAGCCAGAGCGTACCATCGACTACCAGTTGGGCTTCAAACAGCGTTTGAACAAGTCTTCGGCTTTGACTATCAGTGCTTTCTATCGCGAATTGCGCAATATGATTCAAATCATCAACGTACCATTTGCCTTCCCATTAGACTATCGTACTTATGGCAACATCGACTTTGGTACTGTAAAAGGTTTGACCTTGGCTTATGACCTTCGTCGTACTGGTAACGTACGTATCAATGCCAGCTATACCTTGCAGTTTGCCGATGGTACAGGCTCCGCTCCTGAGCAGGCAGCACAAATCATCCAAGCGGGTATCGACAATTTGCGTACGCCTATTCCATTGGATTTTGATGCGCGCCACCGTTTGGTGGGTACCTTGGACTTCCGCTTTGGAGAAGGCAAGAACTACAACGGTCCACGTATCAATGGTTTTGGCTTCATGGAAGGCATTGGTTTCAATATGGTTGCGAATGCTATTTCTGGTACTCCCTTCTCACGTCAAACTGTTCCCACTCCTGACGGAGCGGTAGTAGGTGGTTTGCAAGGTCGTACTACTTTAAAGGGTGGTATCAATGGTTCGCGTTTGCCTTGGCAGTTCCGTGTGAACCTCCGTATAGACAAAGACGTGACTGTGAAACTGGGCAAAGACCAGAATGACAAGCCACGTGAAGCAACCGTGAACGTATTTGTTCAAATTCTCAACCTCTTCGACGCTCGTAACGTGATCAATGTGTATCAGTTCACCGGCGATCCGAATGATGATGGTTACTTGACCAGCGACCTTGGTCGTCAGCAATTGCAAAGTGTATTGGATCAACAGGCATTCTTTGATCTTTACACTGCATCGATGGCCAATCCTGGTAATTTCTCGCTGCCCAGAAGAACTCGTTTGGGCGTAAGATTCAATTTCTAAGCGTAAACAATGAAAGGGATGATAATGAATCGTAAAATTTGGACCACGGTGATTGCACTCACCTTGGGAGGAATTTTTGGGGTGGAGGCGCGCGAGGATCTCTCAGTGCAGCCGCGCACCCAGCAAAACAACCGCCAGTTCATTGCCCGTGTGGCATCGAACTGTACCCCGCCCAGCGCGCGGATTAACTTGGACATCAACAATGTTCGTGCGATGATTTTGCGCGCGAATGATATGTGGTGGGACCAAGGTGGCAGTGGAATCGCGCGCTATGAAATTCCAAAGCTCGATGATCCTAGCTTGCCTAAAAAGCACTCCTTATTTGCTGGATCTATTTGGATTGGTGGCATTGATGCAGTAGGCACTTTAAAGGTGGCTGCACAGACCTATCGTCAAACCACCACTTTGGGTGTGGGTTGGTGGGCTGGCCCACTGACGCTTGACTCGGCAACCATTACGCGCGACGAATGTCGCCGTTGGGATACCCACTGGAAAGTGGAGCGTCGTCAAATTCAAGCCCACATAGCTGGTATCTCTTCTGGAGATGCTAGTTATGTAATTCCCGATGGAATACGTCGCTGGCCTTGGCAGGGTGATGTAAGTTTGGGTCAAGACCAAAACATGGCTCCTTTTGTGGACGTTGATGCTGATGGCATTTACAATCCACAAGCTGGTGATTATCCAGAGATTTTTGGAGACCAAGCCATTTGGTTTGTAACCAACGACAAAGGAAATACGCCAGGCTCTGGTGCAACTCCTATCGGTATGGAAATTCAATCGCAGGCCTTTGCTTACCAGTCGAATGATGAGTTGAACAACATGACATTTTATAGCAATAAGATCATCAATCGTTCAAGTATTCGACTGGATTCCTGCTTTATGGCCCAGTGGGTTGACCCCGATTTGGGTAATTACACCGATGACTTTGTTGGTTGTGATGTGCCTCGTGGTTTGGGCATTGCCTATAATGGTGACGATGACGACGAGGGTATTCAAGGCTACGGTGTCAATCCTCCATCTGTAGGGGTTGACTTCTTCGAGGGTCCTTTCTCTGACCCTGGTGATGGTGTTGACAATGACCGTGACACACAAGTAGATGAAATTGCTGCTTCAGGATGTGACCCAACTCCGCGGACTGAACGCATTATTATGGCCAAGTTCCTTTATTTTAACAATGACACCTCGCCTATTGGTAATCCAACTACTGCTGAACACGCTTACAACTATATGATAGGTCGTTGGAAAGACAACACTCAAATGGTATTTGGTGGAACTGGTTATCCTAACTCTGCTGGTGCTACTACCTTGCCTGCGGGTATCATGTTTCCTGGCACATCCGATAACCAATATGGTTGGTCTTTGGGTGGTTCGGCACAAAACCCGATAGCAACTCCGTTCAATTGGAGTGAGTTTCAACCCGGCCCTGGTGCACAACCAAATGTTCCGGCTGACCGTCGTTTCGTACAATCTGCAGGTCCTTTTACGCTTTTGCCAGGTGCTGTAAACTTCATCACCATTGGTGTGGTTTGGGCACGTGCTTCTTCGGGTGGTGCTCGTGGTTCATTCAATCAGTTGCTTCGTGCCGACTCTAAGGCCCAGGCATTGTTCGACAACTGCTTCAAAACCATTGATGGTCCCGATGCTCCGGATGTAGGAATTACCGAACTGGATCAGGAATTGATCCTTACCTTCAGCTACAAGCCCAATAGTAACAACTTCCGTTTGGGTTATTTGGAAGAAGATCCAATCATCAAGGCTTTGAACGATAACT
Source organism: Sphingobacteriaceae bacterium (assembly GCA_013824115.1). Lineage (GTDB taxonomy): Bacteria > Bacteroidota > Bacteroidia > UBA7662 > UBA7662 > PNNG01. The sequence continues at coordinate 55,002 of PNNG01000001.1, forward strand.
TGCCTGCAGGCACACCTCTTTTCGACCCCTTCTATCGTTTTGAGGGCTTCAAGGTGTATCAGTTGGCTGCTTCAAATGTATCTACTGGTGAATTGGACGATCCAAACCGTGCTCGTTTGTTGTACCAAGGCGACATTGAGAACAGTGTAAGTAGAATCATTAACTGGGATTTTAATTTGGACATCGAGAAGTCGGTTCCTTTCCTTGCTGTTGAGGGTGCCAATCAGGGTGTTCAAATGAGCTTACGCATTACGCGTGACCTGTTTGCTGAGGGTAGTGACCGATTGACCAACTTTAAGCGCTACCACTATATGGTAATTGCTTATGGTTACAACAACTACTCTACTTTCGATCCGGCTTCAGACACTGGTCAGCAAAGGCCTTATTTGGCAGGTAGAAATAATGTTCAGGTACATACTGGCATTCCTCACAAATGGGAGCCCACCTTCAATGGCTTGATTTTGAACTCTCGTTTTGGTGATGGACCTCCTATTACCCAGTTTGAAGGCCGTGGTAACGGTGGTACCTTCCTTGAGTTAACAGAGTCAACCGTAGCACAAATTTTAGCCAATGGTTCTGCGCAACCAACCTATAAGGGTGGTTCAGGCCCTGTAAACATCAAGGTGGTTGATCCTACATTGGTACCTAGAACGAAAATGCGAATGGCCATGTATCGTGGTTCTGTGAATAGTGCGGGTAACCTGGGTGTTAATGACCAAGCGCGTTGGTACATTACTTATAATAATGACACTATTTTCTCAGATACCACAATTGCGGTTGGTTCTGAACAGATTTTAGGTTATTACGAAAACAATGTGATATTCCGTCGTCTGGGTCTCAGTGCAACTGTTCGCAATGTGCCTTCTCCTGGTGAACAGCCAGAGCGGGGCAACGGTATCATAGGTTCCAATTCTACTTACGCGGATCGTTCACGTGAGTGGTTGCAGTTCCTCCCCGATAATGCTCGTTTGGAGGTATTTGACTGGATTAAGGCGGGCCCTCCCGGTGGAGACCCCTTGATTGCTGGCGGTGACCCGCAGCGCTTCTTTGAGGGTATTGTGCCCGGTGAAATTCCTGGTTTCAATGTTTCAGGTGGAACTTGGACGGCCATGCGATATGCGGCTCCTACTGCCTTCCATCCAGGTGTGTTCAACTCACAGGGCGATAATACTCCTTTGAATATGCCTTTCCGCGAAGCCGCGCGCTTGGATAGCTTGAGAAGCGTAGATGTGGTAATTACTCCTGATAAGAGTAAGTGGACCAAGGTGGTGGTTTTGGAAATGTGCGAAAATTCAACATTGTCGGAAGGTAACCGCCGTCGTAATCACTTGAGGGCTGCTGCATCACGTGACAAAAATGGCAATATAGATGCGAGCGAAACCCGTCAAGGATTTAGCTGGTTCCCAGGTTATGCCATTAACGTGGAAACGGGGCAACGTTTGAATATGGCATTCGGTGAAGATAGCCGATTGTCGATTTCGAATGGCCGCGATATGATTTGGAATCCTAGTGATACGCTTTTTGGAAATCAGTTGACCGGTCAACCTCAATTTGTAATGGGTGGAAAGCACTTCATATATGTGTTGTCCTCTCCTTATGATGAGGGTGAACGCCCTTACCAAATCATCACTCGTACATTGGGTGGCGGTACTCCTAATCCGAACAATCTGCCAGTGAACACCATTCGCGATTTCTATCGTGAAGTTATGTGGACATCGATACCTTTGTTGCGTCCAGGTCGTACGTTCCTCGACAATGAGTACACTGCTAAGATTCGCGTAAACAACCGTTATCGTGCCTTCTTGCTGCCGTCAGTAACTTCGGTAACCAACAATGGTAATCCATTGTACGAAATCGATGCCACTGGCTTAGCTCCTACCAAAAACGACTTGGCTACGGCACAAAAGGCGTTGGAGTTGATTCGTGTAGTACCTAATCCTTACTATGCTGCATCGCGTTACGAAGTGAGCCAAATCGACAATAGGGTGCGTATTACCAACTTGCCGCAGCGCTGCGATATCCGTATCTACACCACCGGCGGTACCTTGATTCGTACTTTGCGGAAAGACGACCCAACGACTTTTGTTGACTGGGATTTGTTGAACCAAGAGCGTATTCCAATTGCCAGTGGTGCTTACATCATTCACGTGAATGCGCCAGGTATTGGTGAGCGTGTGGTGAAATGGTTTGGTGTAACTCGTCCAATTGACTTGGATACCTTCTAATTTTTTAACGAGCTAGAGCATGAAATTAGATATGATAAAGAAAAGCGGCCTGATGATCGTAGCATTGGCAACAATTGTTGCCAGTGCCTACGCAGGCAATCCCGACCGTCGCGGTCAGGCTGGAGCACAAGAATTATTGGTTGTGCCTTGGGCGCGCAGTGCGGGTTGGATAGGCATCAACACCTCGACAGTACGCGGCGTAGAAGCGGAGCGAATGAACGTGGCTGGTTTGGCATTTACCAAAAAGACGGAGCTCAATTTTTCGCGCACCACTTGGTTGAGTGGCACCGACATTTACATGAATGCCTTTGGATTGGCTCAGAAAATCAACGAGTCGAGTGCCTTGGGCTTCTCGGTGATGTCGATCGATATGGGTACCATTGACATCACTACTACAGAGAATCCTGATGGTGGTTTAGGCACTTACAAACCATCGTTTGCTAACATTGGTATTTCTTATGCCAAGTCGTTCTCAGATCGTATTCATGGTGGCGCCACAGTGCGTGTAATTACTCAGAGCATTTCTGACGTGAGTGCACAGGGTGTTGCTTTCGATGCGGGTATTCAGTATGTAACGGGGCCCAAAGACGCTATCAAATTCGGTATTGCCTTACGCAACGTGGGAACTCCCATGGTGTTTGGCGGCGACGGTTTGTCGGCTCGAGGAACTATGCAGGGTAATACAGTAGCATTGACCTTGGCGCAGCGTTCACAACAATTTGAACTGCCTTCGTTGATGAATATTGGTGCTTCGTATGATTTGTATCCCATGGGTATCGACGACTATAAGTTGACGGTTGCAGGTAACTTTACTTCTAACTCATTTACCAACGACCAATATGGTTTAGGAGCTGAGTTTAGTTGGAGGAATATTTTTGCAGTACGTACTGGCTACCAGTTCGAAAATGGTTTCAGTACTGAGGCAAGTCGTCAGAATGTATATACCGGTTTGAACTTCGGTTTTTCGGTAGATGCACCGCTGGGTAAGAGCATTTTCGGTTTTGACTATGCTTATCGTGGTACCAATCCTTTTGGAGGCACACATTTGCTAGGAGTAAGGTACACCCTTTGATTTTTTTGTAAATTTGTAGAGAAACGCTCCCCTTCGGGTGGGGCGTTTCTTTTTGTTTAAACGAAGCAGTATGAGTCAGGTATCGTATTTCACGAAGGAAGGGCTGGAAAAGCTCAAAGAAGAATTGGCCGATTTGAAAGGCCGGGGAAGATCTGAAATGGCCAAAGCCATTCAGGAGGCGCGTGAGAAGGGGGATCTTTCGGAGAATGCCGAGTATGATGCGGCCAAAGATGCGCAGGGTTTACTTGAGTTGAACATTGTGAAACTGGAGCAGATATTGTCGACAGCCAGGATACTCGACGAGAGCCAGATAGATTTAAGCAAAGTACAGCCATTGACGAAGGTGAAGATTAAAAACTCGGCCAATGGTGCAGTAATGACTTATACCCTGGTTTCGGAAAAGGAGGCTGATTTGAAAGCGGGTAAAATCTCGGTGAGTTCGCCCATAGGTAGCGGTTTGATTGGCAAGCGTGTGGGTGAATTGGCTGAAATTACGGTCCCCAATGGGGTCATAAAGTTTGAGGTGTTAGAAATATCCCTATAGTATGCCTACCATTTTCAGTCGAATTATTTCGGGAGAGATACCCTGCCACAAAATTGCTGAAGACGACAGGTTTTTGGCTTTTTTGGACATTCAGCCTTTGGTGGAAGGTCATGTTTTGGTGATTCCGAAGGTAGAGGTTGATTACATTTTCCATTTGGAGGACGACTTATTGGCGGGTTTGATGGTCTTTTCCAAGCGCATTGCACCTGCCATAGAAAAGGCCATACCCTGCAAACGTTTGGGAGTAACGGTAATTGGCTTGGAAGTGCCTCATACGCATGTTCATTTGATTCCCATACAGGAAGTGGGCGATATGAATTTTTCGAAAAGGAAGTTAAATCCGTCGTACGACGACCTTGCCGATGTGGCTAAGAGAATTACCGCGAACCTATAAGTTTATCGGGATTCTCTTTCAGAAATGCTTTCCACCCACCCTTAGCGGTGGGTATTTTTTTGCCCTGCGTTTGAAAATGGTGACAAACAGCGGCGGCCAATGCATCGGTGGCATCGAGCTTTTCGGTAGATACTTGTGCTTTCAGCAAGGTGTCGAGCATGGCGGCCACTTGTTCTTTGCTGGCATTGCCGTTTCCGGTAATCGATTGCTTGATCTTTTTGGGTGCGTATTCTACCACCGGTATTTGTCGCGATAAGGCAGCCGCAATAGCCACTCCTTGTGCCCTGCCTAATTTGAGCATGCTCTGCACATTTTTGCCATAAAAGGGAGCTTCAATGGCCAATTCGTCGGGGTGATGGGCATCAATGATTCTGATGAGTTCCTGAAAGATGACCGCCAGTTTGGTGGCATGGTCGTCATTCGATGCAAGTTTGAGCACGCCAATGTCGAGCAAGCGCATGAAATTGCCTTCGGTGCGTATGAGTCCATAGCCCATTACCGTGGTGCCGGGGTCAATGCCCAGGATGACTTTTTCGCTACCTGTCTTGGCGGGATGCATGGGGTAAAGATAAGATAGGCCCACGGCACTGGCGCATTTTTGATGAGGTTTGGTAATTTCCCTTAACTTCGCTGCTCCTGGCATTATGGAACAACATTGGTGGTACCGTTTTCGCAAAAACAAACCGGCTGTGGCTGGGGGATTTTTTTTGGTGCTGTGTTCCTTGCTGGCAGTTTTTGCCTACCTACTTATTCCCGATAAAAGCAAAGATGCCAACGAGCAGCATTTGCAATTGATTGCCTTGCCGCCAGGTACCCAGCAGCTGTTTGTGGTTCCAAAGCAAGCCTATACCTCCTCGTTTGGTTGGTGGATAGCCGGAAAAGAGGTGTCGCAGCAGGCCATTCCGGTAGATACGGTTTATTCATTTTCGGATTCGTTGGCCTATGTGGTTGCCGGCGACGCCACGGGAAACTTGCAGCTTCTGGCCAATCCTTCGGCATTTGAACTGCAGCAACGCACCTATTGGCTGGGAACCGATATCATGGGGCGCGATTTGTGGAGCAGATTGGTGCTGGGCTTGCGGGTGTCGCTGGCTGTTGGAGTCATTGCGGTATTGATTAGCTTGCTGGTGGGGGTAGTTTTGGGCGCAGTGGCGGGCTTTTATGGAGGCTGGGTAGACCAATGTATCGGCTGGTTGATCAATGTCATTTGGTCTATTCCATCCTTGCTTTTGGTCATTGCTTTTTCTTTGGTGATGGGCAAGGGCATGTGGCAGGTTTTTTTGGCGGTGGGCTTAACCATGTGGGTAGATGTGGCCCGCATTGTACGTGGGCAGGTGCTTGCTTTGCGAGAGCAAGAATTTGTATTGGCAGCAAAGGCCATGGGATTTAGCGATGCGCGGATCATTTTCAGACATATTTTGCCCAATGTGGTAGGCCCTATTGTCATCATGTCGGCCAGCAATTTTGCCACTGCTATTCTGGTAGAATCGGGCTTGAGCTTTTTGGGCCTGGGGGTGCAGCCACCTACTGCCAGTTTGGGCATGATGATCAAGGAGCATTATCCTTACATCATTATGGATGCAGCTTATTTGGCCATGATTCCGGGGGTGGTGATTTTGCTGCTGGTATTGGCCTTTAATCTCTTTGGGAACGGTTTAAGCGATGCTTTTGACAGCAAGCAAAAAATACACTAACTTGCTTTTATTTTGTCATGGAGACTGCCCTTCCACACCCCGATACGCTAGCCGACGAGCTGTTGGCAATGCGTCAACAATTGGAATTGCAGCAGGTGCAGCTCGATGCAGTGTTGCAACTCACCCAAGCGGTGAATTACAATTTTTCGAATGCCGCGCTGATTGAAATATTTGGCTATTTACTCACCCAAGAGCTCAAGGCCGAACGTTTTTTGCTTTACCTCGAGGAGGAAGGCTGGAAGCGGTATGTGAGCAAAGGCTTACTGGCCGAGATTTACCCCGATATCCCTCAATTGCTGGAAGGGCAAGAACGTTGTGGCCCCATGAAATCGGAATGGCAGCGTCATTTTGCAGGGATGGAGTGGGTGGTTCCGGTGGTTTACAAACAACGCCCCTTGGCATATTTGCTTCTTGGCAATTTTGCCTGGGATACCGATACACGCAAAAACCTATTGCAGTACTTACAGGCAGTAACCAATGTATTGGCTGTTGCCAACGAAAACCGCAGACTCTTTCAACAGCAAATGCAACAGCAAAAAATGCAGCAGGAGCTGGCGTTGGCCGCACAGATGCAAGGATTGCTTATTCCCGATAAATTGCCGCACGACGCGCATGTGGAAATGGCTGCCATCTATTTGCCTCACCGTGATGTGGGTGGCGATTATTACGATGTAGTGAAATTGCCTTCCGAAGAGTTGGTGTTTTGTGTTGCCGACGTTTCGGGCAAGGGCATTCCAGCAGCCTTGCTCATGTCGAATTTTCAGGCGCACTTACGGGCCCTCATCAACTATCACCACAATTTACGCCAATTGGTAGCGGCGCTGAATACGGCCGTACTCAATATCACCAAAGGCGATAAATTCATCACCCTCTTTATTGGGAAATTGGATGAAAAATCGGGTTTGCTCAAATACATCAGTGCGGGCCATGTGCCTCCCTTGCTTATTCGGGGAGAGGAAGTGAAGGAGTTGAAAGAAGGTACCACCATTTTGGGGATGTTTGAAACCCTGCCCTTTTTGCATGTAGGCAAAATCCATCTCGAACCGGGCGACGTATTGCTGGCCTTTACCGATGGTTTATCGGAAGTAAGCGATTATCGCGGCCGGGTGTTTGGCTTGCAGCAGATAGGGAAAATGGTAGAAGCCCATCAAGCCGAAAGTTTAAAAGACATAGAAAAGAGACTGCTCGAAACCCTGGTTAAATTCAAAGGGGATCGCAATTTTGCCGATGATTTAACCCTCTTGGGTTTGCGTTACCTGGGCTGAAGCAGCGGGCCTATGATACACGTCTATGGCGGTAATCATGGCTAAAAACGACCAAAACAAAAGTGCGGTTTTGTCGATATCGAGGTAGTCGTTCAAAAAGCCATGGGTAAGGTAGGTGATGAGCCCCAAGAGCACCATGAGTACCGTTTGTTTGAGGTATTGGTCGGTGAGGGTATAATACAAGCGCATGGCCTTTGAAAGGGCAAAACCGATGAGTGTAATAAAAATGAAGAAGCCCGGTATGCCCATTTCAACCAAAGGATTCATGTATTCTGAGTGAATGCCTCCTACATCGGCAGCATTGGTACTGATCATGGTTTTTTCGTTGGGCTTTTGGAAGGGCGCGTATTGAAACATATAGGTGCCGGGCCCCCAGCCGGTGAAGGGACGCTCTTCCAACATCCTCAATCCACTTGCCCAACGGTTGAGCCGTTCCAAATTGGATGCGTCGGTACGCACATTGGAAATAGATTTCACGTGTTTGCTCAGGTCGTCGTGCGAATCGGTTTTGTTTTTCATGAGCCGCATGGTGATTTCGGTTTGAAACACCAAAACAGTAGCCACCAAAACAGCTAAACTGCCCACCAAGCCCCAAAAAGGAATGCGCAAACGCAAAATGAGGTAAAATCCTGCCGCGGCAATCACCCCCAGCCAGGCAGCTCGGGTATAGCTAAAAATGATGCCCGCCACAAAAATCACCAACAACAACAGCATCACAAAGCTCATGAGCGGTCGTTTGGTAAAAAGCGGCAAACGCAAGAGGTAAATGGCAATCATGGGAATGAAAAAGGCAATCATGGCCCCATAAATGCCGTGATTTATAACAAAAGGTTCGCTGGCCCAATAGGAAGCTTGCTTGGTAAATCCTTCTTGCGCATGGTTGTAAATGCTCCACAAAATCACAAAGGTGAGCGGCAGCAGATACAGCCAAAGGAAAAGGTGGATGTTCTCTTTTTTTCGGAAAAGCTGTACCCCAATGAAGTAGAAGCAGGTAATGAACCACAAGTTCGAAAGAAAGAACTTGAAAGAAGTAAGCGGCATGCTGCTCGAAATGGAAGTGAAAACCATCCAAAGCAAGTAAAAAACTATCGTTAGGCTGATGGGGTGATACAAGGCCTTGGTATCGTAACGCGATTCGATGAGCAGTTTGAGGTAAAACAGCATCATCATGCCAAACAGCAAGGGCTCGGTTGGTAAAGTAAAACTAATGCCCAGCTGTTTTACATCTACCAACACACTCAACGGGGTAATGAAGGTGATAAAGAGCAACGACCGATCGATGCTGAAAGTAACGAAATATATAAACCACAGCGCCATGGGCAAAAACAGAAACCAGTATTGCTCTTTGGTGAGCAAATAACTGGCCGCGCTTACAAAGAGCACGCTGATGGCATAAAACCACCTTTTGCTAAGCGAGGCTGTGGCTAAACGCATGCCTTACTGTTTGCGTGCAAGTAAGTATTTGTAATTTTCTACTGCAATAAGAATGAGCAGCGAAAACAGAAACGCACCAAACGTACTGAGCAATACAATAAGCGAACGCAAGGGATAGGTTTTCTTTTCGGCAACTTTGGCTGAATTCACCACAAACTTTACCGGCAATACTTCGTCAACATCCACCTTAGCGCGATCGAAACGCTGGCGCAATTTTACCAGCTCTTCGTTTTCTTGTTCCAACTGTTCCTTTACGCTATTGTATGCACCGCCAAACCGACCGAGCAGGTCGAGCTGCTTTTGAAGTTCACGCGCAGTGGCTTCCGAACCACTCAATCGCCCTAAATTATTGATAATGCCTGTATCGCTTTCGCTGATTCCCTTGCTGCGCAACAATTGTAGTTTGGCTTTGGCATCCGACATGCCGGCTACCGCTTGGGTGTACACTTCCGAAATGTGGTCGATTTGTAGCTCATAATCGAAAATGCCCATGCTCCTGAATTGATTGAGCGAGTCGTTGAGGCGATTTACCAAGTCGCGCTTGGCCAAATATTGGGTTTCAACAATTTTAAATCCTTTTGTTGCTTGCTCGAGCTGGATTTTATTCTTGGTTTCGTCGAGCAAAGCAGCAATGTCGTTGGCAATGTTGGCAGCAATTTGTGGGTCGGTATCCAAAACTTCAATTTCTACCGAAGAATATTCGGTGCGCCTGAAACGGATGTTATCACTGAATTTTTTGGCCAATTGCGTATAGCGGTATTTGCTATTGGGCTTGATGTCGTAATGGTTTATCAAATCGTATTTGTCGATGATGTGCTGTCGGATTTCATCGGAATACAGAATTTGAATCAATTGTTCGGCTTGTTCTTCTTCACCAAATTCAAGTGGGTCGTTGCGGTCGTAGGCATTCTCATTCAAAAGGGCCTTCGATACCGAATTGGTAGTGGCTGGATAAAAAACGACCGTTGATTTGTAGCGTGGCTTGATAAAGGTAGGGCCCGAAAAAATCACCGAGGCGACGGCGGCAACCAAAGTAACTACCAGCAGGGGCTTGCGCCACTTCACTAAAAATTCGACCACCGAAAGGGAGTCGAAACTATATACCTGCTTCTCGTCTTGCATAAGTTTGAATTGAGTTGGCCCAAAAATACAGCATTCCTAGCTAAATCGGCCCTTCGCCAAAGCAGAAATACGTGTATAAAGGGGCTGTCCGAAGATGAGCAGCAGCAACGCCAGTCCGGTGACGCCCTGAAGCAAGCTGCTGTAAAAGCCTGCTTCCATGGGCCAATGGATACTTAAGGCCCAAAGCACCCCGAGCCACAACCCTATGCGCGCTACAAAGCCGGCCGATGGTTTCCAGCGATGCATGCGCCAGGCAGTGATCAATTGCGCCAGGGCTACAAACGACTGGGTGAGCAGGGTCGACCAGGCGGCACCCAAGGCACCATGCTGCGGAATGAGTAGCACATTCATCCCGATGTTGAGCAGCAAAGCCGCCGCTGCAAAGCCATTCAGCCATTTGAGTTGTCCGCCTGCGGTGAGCAAGGTGCCAAAAACGTAGTTCAACGACAGGGGCAAAAAACTCCACATCAAAATCACAAATACCTCGCTTTGTTCGGCGGCCTGGTGGGCATAAAGCCAATCCATCATCCAGTACGCCTGGAAATGACTTACTCCCGCTACCAGGCTGCCCAATCCGCCCAACAACAGCGCAACGGTGCGCACAAAGGCGGCATCGAGCTGCCGGTTGGCAAGCATGGCGGCAAATTGAGGCAAAAGCATCCCGCTAACCAGTATGGGCACCATGGCTACAGCATCGAGCAAACGGTAACCCGCGGCATAGATGCCCACGGCCAAATCGCCATCGGAGGCGAGTTTTCCCAGCAATACCGCATCTAATTTGGTATAACCGGCCATCAAAATGCCAAGCACCGCAAAGGGGTACGATTGTTTCAGCCAATACAAATTCTGCCTTTGTGAAAACCGCCATTGGATGTGGGCATAGGGCCGCAGCCGTGCAAAAAGCAGCAAAGAGGTAGTGGCGTAAGCCAAGGTTTGAATGAGCACAAAGTCGGTCATCAAATCGCCGCTGAGGTAGGCATGCCGAAAGAGCAAGGGCAGGGCAAGCAGGCTCATCAACAGCTTGTCGAGCACCCCAAAAAAGCCTTCGGTTTTGAATTGTTGCAGTCCGGCCAGATACGAGCGCAAAAAGAGATTCAAAAAATGAATGCCCTGGTTCAGGAGTATCAAAAGAAACAGTGCCGAGATAGACGTGCTTGTAAAGGCAGCAAAGACCAGATTTAAAGCCAGATACACCACAAACAGCAGGCTTTTGAGGCCTAATAAACTGCTGATATCGAACTGTTGACCGCCTTGCTGCATGGCTACCCGCCGGGCATTAAAATTCGACATGCCCGCGTCGAGCAGGGCGCCCAAAAGAAGCGAAAAATTGAGCAGGGCGTAGTACGAGCCGTATGCTTCGGGACCGGCCTGGTTTTGTACCTGCCGGTCGATGGCAAAAATCCAGAGCGGTTTTACAGTGAGATTGAGCAAAACCACCACCCCGGCATTGTATAAAAAGCGTAACCGCATGTTGAGCGTAAATATAGCATCTTGCCGGGCAGCAGCATGGCTTTGAGCCCGATTGGCAAGAAGTTGCTGCAACCAAACGAATTATTCTCAAATTTGCGGCATGTTCGCTCCCGAGCGCTTTTTGTTTTTCTGCTCCTGGTTGGTTGGACTCCTGGTGAATTTCGGCAGGCGGCCGTTGCGTCGTGCTCCCAAACGCATTTTGGTGATCCGCCGCGATGAGTTGGGCGATATGGTAACCACCTTGCCGGTTTTTGAACTCTTCAAAAAGCACTATCCCCAAGCCGAAATCACCGTTTTTTGCAAGCCCCAGATGGCCAGTTTGCTGCATCACCACCCAGCTGTAGATGTAATAGCCATCGAATGGAAGCAACTGAAAGGCAAATACGATTATGTGGCCGATTTGCGGGGCGACTGGAAAACGCTTCGATTTGCCCTCAGACAGTGGGCGCACCGGGTCGACCGCGGCAGCCATCGTTTTCTTAACCGCTTCTTCAAACGCCCACAGGGGCATGAGGTTGATTTGAATGTTCGAATTATTGCGCCGCTTTTGCCCGAAGCACCGGCCAAGGTGATGCCGCGATTGTATCCTTCGAAACGACAGGAACAACAGGCCGCTTTGTTTTTGCAGCGAAACGACATTGGCCCATTTGTGGTTTTTCATACCGGGGCGCGCAAGTTGCTGCGCCGTTGGGCCTTGCAAAAATGGGCCGAATTGGCCGTATACCTCTATCAGCGACACGAGTTACAGATAGTCTTTGTGGGGGGCGATGAAGACGCTGCCGATGTAGAAAAAATCCGCAAACGCCTACCCTTCGAAACCTTCAGCTTTATAGGTCAGGGCGATTTGCTTAGCTATGCTGCCCTCGCCGGCAAAGCCCGGCTCATGGTGGGCAACGAAAGCGGCCCCATGCACATAGCCGCAGCCATGGGGGTGCCGGTGCTGGCTTTGTTTGGTCCAGGACAGCCCGAAGTATTTGCGCCTTATGGAGAAGGCAATCGTTTTTTACACGTAAAGCTATCATGCCACCCCTGCGATCAAATCCATTGTGTGCATCCCCAGAATCCGTGCATCAACCGCATAGAGGTGCAAGATGTGTTGAGGGAAGTGGCTACCCTGCTGGCGTGATGGGCATACCGCAAATGCGGTAAATTGCGTCGATTTTTTTTGCAGCCCACAATTAATTCTAACTTTGAATCAACAAAAACCAACTTCTTATGAAACTGCTACGCTATTCATTGCTAACCGCTGTCCTCCTGGCCGGGGCAGGCTACCAACAGCAGGCCAAAGCCCAGGGCGCTATTATTGATGTATTGGGCTCGGGTGTGGATGATGCCGATAAACTCCTGAATGCTTATTTCCGTCCTTTTGGTGAATCTTTCGCTATCGGATTGGGACAAAACTGGTACAATTCGGCGGCTCCGCTCAAATTGCTGCGCTTTAATGTGCAGGTAGGTGCTTCGGTGGTGATGATTCCTACCGACAAGCAAACCTTCAACCCAACTGCTTTGGGCATGAACAATCTGCGTCCGTTGGGCAACAATGCTTCTACCATTTTTGGCCCAACAGGCGATGGACCCGGCTACGAACTCAGCACCCAAGACCCTACCAATCCGGCCAACCGTTTGGTGATTGATACTTTGAACGGCTTGACCCAAGGCCTGGGTTTAAACTTCATGGCCGCCCCATTTGCGCAAGTGAATTTGGGACTCATTAAGGGCACCGAAGTAAGTGTACGTTACGTGCCCACGCTCGATTTGTCTACTTTAGGTGGTGGTATAAACGGTAAATTCGGTTTGTGGGGTGTAGGTGTAAAGCACGACATCAAGCAGTGGATTCCTGTAGTAAACAAATTGCCTTTTAGCTTTAGCGGTTATTTCAATTATACCAAATTGAGCTTCGAATTGGGCGTAAGCTTGCCTGGTCCCGAAAACAAAGTTTATGATACCTACACTCCCCCAACAGGTCCAGGCTGGTCGCCTCCAACCGTTGGTTTCGATTATGTAGGTGGCGGTGCTGGCAATTACAGCAACCAGGCGATTGCCATGGATGCCACTTCTATGGGCTATGGTATCATTTTGTCGAAGAAGCTGTTGATGTTTACTCCTTATGTAAGTGTAGGCATGCAGCGTGCTACTTTCTCGTTGCGCACCGCAGGTGATTATGCTATTTTGAGTGGACTCAAAGTGAATGGGGCCACCGAACCCCAGCCAGGTGCCTTCCGCGAGCAGTATCGTGTATTCAACGAACCTATCAACATCAGTCCCGATGCCATCAATGCTTTCCGTTACAGCGCAGGTGTGCGCCTCAAGCTGTTGATTTTTGGTATCCATGCCGAGTATTTTGGCATTGGCGGATACACTGGTGTAAATGGTGGTTTGTCGATCGGTTTCTAAACAAACGCGATCTACATCATACACCTTAAGGAAAAAAACCCGGTCGGAAACGGCCGGGTTTTTTTGTGCGCTGTATGGCGGCCATCTATTGGAGCGAGTCTAAATGGGGGTGAATAAATGCCAGTCAAGAGCTAAGGGCAAGGGGTGGCTTTGACCAAAGGGTATGTTCTGGTACTCCATCACGAAGAGGTCATTTTTTGAACAACCGAATCAACTGTTGTTTTTTGCCCTATCTTGTTGGTGACTTACCCGGCGAAGCTGTGCAAATACCCGAACCAAATAAGAAGATAATCTTCAAGGTGACATATTTGGCCGAAATCACCCCGGTGGTTGAGCGGAGCCGAAACCAGCGGAGAGTTATGAAAAATCCTCGCTGCTTTGCTACCGGCTACACAAGCACCGATCTTACCGAAATCACCCCGGCGGTTGAGCGGAGCCGAAACCAGCGGGGAGATGTTTGTCCATTCCCCGAAGCTTCCCAAGCCCTCAAAGAAAAACCCCTTACCCCGCTCTCGGGCGACATACGCGATTTGCCAGAAGCAACCGCTACACGCATAGCGCGCGACTTCGACTGCGTTGACCTCGACTACAACGCTTTCTACCCGGGCGGACTTCGGCTCCGCTCAGCCACCGTCGTTCATTGCAATGAATGTAGGATTGAAGGGCGGTCCCTGAGCGGAGCCGAAGGGCGGTCCCTGAGTTGCGTCGAAGGGTACGCCCTATACGTTTAGCGGAAAGGAGCGGGATGTGGAAATGCGCAGCATTCGCGAAGACCTAAAAAAAATAAGCAATATTGAGCAGACTGCGTTGTCATATTTTGGTGCACGGTATGCATTTTACCTCGTCCGCAGCACGAGCGTTGGGGAGGCGGGCTTGATGTGTAGTTGAGTGCTGAAAATCCAGTTGTGCTTGGCCGATTTGGAATAGACCCGATGACGGATAAATTGTAAAATGACCTCAGGCATGCACCGCCGCTTGGTTGAAATGAGGCAAAAAAAATGTAAATTGACCTATGGTTGAAAAAAGAGAAATACAGCCAGAAATGGTTCTGTACAATGAGCTGGGTAAACTTATTGAACAAGGCCATAACAGGGTGCTGTTTCAAGTTAATAGCGAAATGACCCTCCTTTTTTGGCAGGTAGGGAAGAGAATTAATGAATTTATATTAGATCATAAACGAGCTGACTACGGAAAACACATTGTCGTTACACTGTCACGACAATTGGAAGAGCGCTACGGACGGAATTTTGAAGATAAAAATCTACGGAGAATGCTTCAATTTGCCGATGTTTTTTCAGACCAGGAAAGCGTGGCAAGGCTGTCCGCTTATTTAAGTTGGTCGCACTTCTTGGTTCTAATACCATTAAAGTCCATTGAAAAAATAAACTTTTATGCACAAAAGGCAATAGAAGAGCAGTTAAGTGTTCGAGGACTCAGGAAGCACATTGAACAAAAGAATTTTGAAAGAACAGAAATAGCCAACACGCAGCTACCAAACAATGAGCATGATTTAGCAGATAAGTTTAAAGATCCTTATCTACTCGATTTTTTAAAACTACCCTATGGTTATCTTGAAAATGACTTAGAAGCCGCTATCCTAGGAGAGCTCGAGAAATTCATTCTGGAAATTGGTAAAGGGTTTGCATTTGTAGAACGACAAAAAAGGATGATCATTGATGGGGAAGATTATTACCTCGACCTGCTGTTTTTTCACCGGAAATTGAAAAGATTGGTGGCCATTGAATTAAAAATTGGGAAATTTCAAGCCAAGCATAAAGGGCAGATGGAATTATACCTTAAATGGTTGAACAAAAATGAAAGACAAGAAGGGGAAAATGCTCCAGTGGGACTAATTCTATGTGCGGAATCAAGCAGAGAGCAAGTAGAACTATTGGAAATGCATAAAGATGGAATTATGGTTGCAGAATACTTAACTGAATTGCCACCTAAACACGAACTAGAGAAAAAATTACATAAAGCATATTTGGAGGCAAAAGAGGTTTTGGGGAATCGGAGGCTGCTTTGATGCCAGGAAATGAAGGTAGCATCCGGTAGCTCCCACTAAGTGTTTATATGACATCATTTTACCTCTCCGCCACCCGCGACCAATACTA
>PNNG01000025.1 GCA_013824115.1 Sphingobacteriaceae bacterium
CTGAATTCAAAATTTAGGATTATTTGTCGATGCTCAACAATTCCACTTCGAAAATGAGGGTGCTGTGTGGCCCGATCATCTGACCAGCGCCGCGCTCACCATAAGCCAATTCGCTGGGAAGGAAAATGCGGAATTTAGAACCAACAGGCATCAGTTGCAGAGCTTCCGTCCAGCCGGTGATTACACCGTTCAAAGGAAAGGTAGCTGGCTGACCACGCTCTACTGAGCTGTCGAACACAGTGCCGTCGATGAGGGTACCATGGTAATGTACGGTTACTTTGTCGGTAGCAACTGGCTTGGCACCATCACCCATTTTGAGCACTTCATATTGCAAACCACTGGCAGTGGTGGTAATGCCTGCTTTTTTGCCATTGGCAGCAAGGAATTCTGCGCCTTTTTTCTTGGCTTCACCCGACTTCTTTTCCATTAAGGTGGTGAAGTAGTTTTGAATGTGCATGTTGGCATCTTCTTCGGTGATGGCCAAAGTCTTGCTGCCCATTACATCTTCCATGGCTTTGAGCATGGTAGCGAGGTTCACGTCGGCAAAACCTTGTGACTTGAGGTTGGTACCAATGTTCACACCAAGGCTGTAGCTAACCGTGTCGATTTGCGTTTTCATTGTAGCTGATTTTTCTGATTTTTTCTGACCGTTGCAAGCCGTAAATGCGAACATGCTGAGGCCGGTAAGGATGATGAGAGATTTGAATTGCATAATTTCAAAGATGAAGCTGCGAATATACATGATTCCCCGTGAACTGATGCGCTTACAGGCCTTTTTACACAACATTAACACCATAAAGGGCAATAGCACGGCGTTTGAATGGCTCGATGAGCGATTCATCGGCCTCAAATTGGAAAAGAACGGCTTCTGCTTTATAACCGGCATGCTGTGGCTTGAGGCCAAACTCGTTCATGAGCGATTGCATGGCTGCCATGGCCTGATAGGAACAATGTAGTTGCAACCCACGTAAATGGGGCATGGGCTGTATGGCTGCAGTGCTTAAGGCATCCAGTACGGCACCTCCATAGGCGTCGATGAGGCCGCGTACGCCCAAAAGGGTGCCGCCAAAATAGCGTACCACCACCGCAAGCACATTGCTTAATCCAGCCGAATCGATGGCTGCCAGGATGGGTCTACCTGCCGATCCCGAAGGTTCGCCATCGTCGTTGCTGCGGTACCGCTCTCCGTTTTCGCCCAAACGCCAGGCGTAGCACCAGTGTCTGGCTGAAGGATGTGATTTGTGTAACTGTTCGAGCAGAGGCCCTACTGCTTCTTCAGCAGTAATGGGGTAGAGGTATGCGATGAATTTGCTCCCTTTGTCGCGATAAATGCCCTCACAGGTCGACTGCAACTGATTTTTTCTGCTCATAAATCACGGGCGTAAACAGCTATGGCCAAAAGGGCGGCAAGGAGTCCCCACCATTGTTTGCCCTTGGGTTTTTCGCCAAATACGAAAGCTGCCGCCAAGGCCGTAATCACAATGATGCCCACATTAAGCAGCGGGAAGATATAAGAGGCGGGCAAACCACTGCCAAAGGCACGCAAAAGGGCAAAAACAGTAGTAAAATTGGTAATGCCTAAAAGGGCACCTGCTCCAAGATCTTTCGCACGAATGCTGATCTGCTTTTGGAGCAGTTGTAGTCCCACACCGCTCCAACCAAACAGGGCCGAGGTGCCGAAGAGCGTCATGATAAACAGTGCTTGTTGCTGCTGGGGCAGTTGTTTGCTCTCGGTGAATTGCAACAGACTGTCGGCCAATCCGCCACCGGCAAAAATAAGCAGGGGCAGCAGCCAGGCAACTGCGTGGTTTATTTTGGAGGGATGTACCGCCGCCTGCCAATAGATAGCAGCCAGGGCCAAGAGCAGCGCCCCTCCTTCGGTGAGGGTAAAGGGCTGATCCATGTAGAAATGCACAGCAGCCATGGGAATGACAAAACTCATTTTTGAGGCCACAGCAGTAATGTTAACTCCCAGCTTTTGTGCGCTATGGCCAATAATTACAAACAAGGCCACATATAAAAAGCCAATGACAAAGGCAGCTGGCAACCAGGGCATCGAAGGGCTCCAGCTGCTTAAATCGGCATCGCCAGTGAAATAGGCCAAGGCCACACAAAGCGGATAGTTGGCGGCGACGGCCACCAAAGTATTTACCCGCCAGCGTTCATACAGCTTAAACCAAATGAAATTAGCCGCCGCCGTGAGGATGCTCAAAATCAACCAACTCATAGTGCCTGTGGAGAAAAGTAACAGTGAAGTTGGTCGGTACCAGAGGAAATGTGCTCCTTCAAAAGAGCACCTGCAGGTATGGCCGGCGCGGCCAAACCCGCACCCAGCACTGCAGTGCTTGTGAAAACGCGCAATTCATCAAATAAACCACTCTGCAGAAAGGCAGTTAAGGTATGAGCCCCGCCTTCTACGAGTACCGATTGTACCTTTTTTTCGTGTAGCTGGCCCAGTATGTCAGGTATACTTTTGGTTAATTTCCCTGCTTCGTAAGCGATGCATAAGCTTGCTGCTTCATCGTTGAAAACCTGATGGTATTTTTCAAGCTTCCTGCTGTGTAAAACCACACGCAATGGATGGTTGCCGGGCACCAAGCGGGTAGTGAGGGCCGGATTGTCGGCCACTACTGTTTGTGCCCCTACCAAAATCGCCGCTTCTTGTGCCCGCCACTGGTGTACCAGCTGCTTGCTTTCGGGCGAGCTCAACCAATACGGACCAGGCTGGGCAGGGGCCAGGTAGCCATCGGCACTTTGGGCCCATTTGAGAATGATATAGGGTCGATTTTTTTCAATTTGGGTAAAAAAGCGGCGGTTTTGCCAGCGGCATGCTTGTTCAAGTACGCCAACCTGCACTTCTAAGCCAGCCGCTTGTAGACGGGCAATTCCTTTTCCAGCAACCGCAGCAAACGGATCCACAGTCCCCACGACCACGCGCTTCACCTGCTTTTCGAGCAGCAGCAAACTGCAGGGCGGCGTTTTGCCGTAATGGTCGCAAGGCTCGAGGGTGACGTATACCGTGCTTTCGGGCAGTAGGTGGGTTTCTTGTACCGACTGCAAGGCATTTACTTCGGCATGTGGACCGCCGTATTGTTGGTGATAACCTTCGCCAATGATGCGGTTTTGGTGTACCACCACACATCCTACGAGGGGATTGGGAGCCACCCTGCCCATTCCCAGTGCCGCCAACTCGAGGGCACGTTGCATAAATAGCTCATCGCTGTGCTGATGTTGCATGGGCGCAAAGGTAGTTCATTTGCGCTTTGGCATGGTAATGCGCTTGGTGTACCACATATTTGCGGCATGAACGTCCCTATGATTTGGCAAAGCGTACGCCGACAGTATTTCGATTTGCCGCTGGCACCTCATTACGAGGCGGATGAACGCAAGGCCATGTGGCATTGGTGGTGCGAAAGCAGGTTGCACGTCCCAGTTCAGCAGCAAAGCAGCTGGCAATTCAACCAAGTGGAGCCGCAAGCACTTGCGCTTCTGGAACAAGATGTTCGGCGTTTGCTTAAGGGCGAACCTTTTCAATATGTTTTGAACGAAGCTTGGTTTTTAAACCGCCGTTTTGTGCTCAACAGCAATGTGCTCATTCCAAGACCCGAAACCGAAGAAATGGTGCGCTGGATGCTGGAGGTGCTGCCTGAAGCCAAAAAATGCAGAATTACCGACATGGGCACAGGCAGCGGCATCATCCCCATCAACTTGGCAGCCGAAAGGCCCCATTGGCAGTTGAGGGGAGTAGATGTTTCAGCAGACGCCTTGGCCACTGCTCGTGAAAATGCCAGCTTACACCAGGTGGAAGTTCAATGGATAGAAGGCGATATGTGCCTGTTGCCACTCCCCGAGATGGACGTGCTGGTAAGCAATCCGCCCTACATTCCTACCCAGGAAGCCAGCACCCTGCATGCCCGCGTGCGCGAATACGAGCCGGCCATGGCTTTGTTTTCGCCCAACGAAGACGCGCTGTTTTTTTACCGTTGTTTGGCCCAAAGATTCAGCCAATTGGGCAGCGGAAAGCAGCTTTTCCTGGAGCTGAACCACGAAAAAGCCACCGAAATTGGTGGCTTGTTTGAAGGCTATGAAGTTACTTATCGCGCTGATATGCAGGGCAAAATCCGCATGCTGCGCGTGCAGTCCTAAGCTGGCTGGGCGCTGCTCGAAGGCATCTGCCGGTCTACTTTTTTGAGCAGGCCTTGTAGCACTTTACCCGGACCCACCTCGGTGAACGAACTGGCACCGTCGGCAATCATCTGTTGCATGGTTTGGGTCCAGCGTACCGCACCAGTCAATTGGTCAATCAGGTTCTGTTGAATTCGCGCCGGATCGCTCACGCCTTTGGCCGTTACATTTTGGTAAATGGGGCAAACCGGTGTTTTAAACTCGGTAGCGCGAATGGCTGCTTCCAATTCAACCCGGGCTGGTTCCATGAGGGGAGAGTGGAAAGCGCCACCTACCGACAAAGGAACCGTTTTAAGTGCACCAGCAGCACGCAAGGCCTCACTGGCTTTTTCAACACCGGCCATGCTGCCCGATATAACCAACTGTCCGGGACAATTGTAATTGGCCGGAACAACAATCTCATCGGTTACGCCGGCACAAACTTGTTCTACAACGGCATCTTCAAGACCAAGAACAGCGGCCATGGTTGAGGGCTGCAATTCACAGGCTTTTTGCATGGCCAAAGCACGTTTTGAAACCAATTGTAAACCATCGACAAAGCTCATGCTGCCGCAAGCCACCAAGGCCGAAAATTCGCCCAATGAGTGACCAGCTGCCATTTCGGGTTTGAATGAATCGCCTAACAAACTGGCCAATACCACCGAATGCAGGAAAATGGCTGGCTGCGTTACTTTGGTTTGACGCAATTCTTCCTCCGTTCCGTCAAACATAATGTCGGTAATGCGAAAACCTAAAATTTCGTTGGCTTGTTCGAACAGCGCTTTGGCGGCGGGATAATTTTCGTACAAATCTTTGCCCATGCCCGGAAATTGGGCTCCTTGGCCTGGAAAAACGTATGCGTTCATGAGATTTCGTTTAGGTGATTGGGATTTATCGGCGGCCTTGTGGACCAAAATACTCCACAAAGTTGCGCTCGGTTTCATAAAGTTTGATAGAGTAGAGCCGGTAGTTTTCGGCAGTCAGGTGCTTTTCGAGTTGATTCCAAATGCCCATGGCAATGTTTTCGGTAGAAGCCATTTTGCCAGCCATAAAAGGCACATCCATGTTGATGTTGCTGTGGTCGAGGATATCGATTACCTCACGCTTGATGATATTGCTCATCTTTTTGAGGTCCATTACGAAGCCTGTTTCCGAATCGGGTGTTCCTTCCAGGGTAACGTACAAATCGAAATTGTGGCCATGCCAGTTTTTATTGGCGCATTTTCCGAATACAGCTTCGTTTTGCTCGTCGGTCCAGTTAGGATTAAACAGCTTGTGTGCAGCGTTAAAATGCTCTTTGCGGGTGAGGTAAATCATAATGTAAAAGGCCTGCAAATATACAAACCTCAACGAATCTGCCCGATAGCCAGTGAAGCTGTATATTTTGCTGTCAATTAGGTATAATTGGGTTTATTTTTGGGGCATGATAGTCATTACCGGCGCAGCTGGATTTATTGGGAGTTGTTTGGCAAGTGCCTTACAGCAAGCGGGTTACAACGATTTGGTGTTGGTCGACGATTTTTCGAGAGCCGACAAAAGCCCCAATCATCAGGCAAAACAAGGGGTTCAGCGGGTAGAGCGCTCGGTTTTTTTGGCCTGGCTCGCCCAAGAACAGCGCTCGGTTCAGTACATTTTTCACCTGGGTGCCCGTACCGATACTACCGAATTTAACCGTGAGCTGCTGAATGAGCTCAATTTCGAATACAGCAAGGCTGTGTGGCTGGCCTGTGTGCAATACGGTATCCCATTGGTATATGCCAGCTCGGCCGCTACTTATGGCGATGGGACCTTTGGCTTTGATGACGATACCGCTCAACTCGATCGTTTAAAACCGCTTAATCCATACGGCGATTCTAAACACGCTTTCGATCAATGGGCCTTGGCACAGGAAAAAAAGCCCTTTCAGTGGGTGGGACTCAAATTTTTCAATGTTTATGGTCCCAACGAATACCACAAAGGCCGCATGGCTTCGGTGGTGTATCATGCCTACCACAAAATTCGCAAAGAGGGACGCATGCAGCTTTTCCGCTCGCATCATCCGCAATTCAAAGACGGGGAACAGCTCCGCGACTTCATTTACGTGAAAGATGTAGTGGCTGTTTGCCTTTGGCTGATGGAACACCGCACAGTGAGCGGTTTGTTTAATTTAGGAACGGGAGAGGCACGCACCTTCCTCGACTTAACCAAGTCGGTTTTCGATGCCATGGGCATTTCAGCGGCCATTGACTTCATTGATACGCCACTCGATATTCGCGACAAATACCAGTATTTCACCGAAGCCAATATGCAAAAGCTGCGCGCCACTGGATACACCCTGCCCTTTACTTCGCTTGAAGCTGGGGTAGAGGATTATGTGTATAACTATTTGACAAGCAACAATTACTGGTGATGAGAAAGTCCACCCTGTTCGAATGGGGACTATGGGCCATTTTCCTTTTCTCCCTGCTTTTTGGCGTGTACAGTCAATTGGCTGTAAAGAAGCCCACTGCCGATTATCTGAAGTTTGCCGCCCAAAAGTTTGAGCGCTATATGCAGCTAGAATCCACTGCATTTGAGCGCTGGGTAAAAGCTGCCGAAAAGCAATTCTCCGACAAGCAGTTCGAAACATGGCAAAGTTGGCACCTTCGCCAGCCGCTATCGGGATTTTTGAAAGTGTATGCTGGCGATAGTTTGCTCTTTTGGAGCAGCAACCGGCCTTTTATGCAGCGCGATTCTGTTTGGCAAGCGGGCTTCAGGACCTTTGAAAATGTGCAGGCTTTTCAACTGGTAAAGCAAAGTGAGGGACTTACTTGGGTTTATTTGATTCCGGTTCGCGACAACTTCAGCTACGAAAATCGCTTTTTGCAGAACAATTACTTCTTGCAGTTCGATGCTGTGGAGCAGTTGCGCTTACTACCTGCGGGAGGCGTAGGGCAGCCTGTAATGGGGCCGAATGGGGAGGTGGCTTTTCACATCGGAACGCATGGCAACGCTTCATTCGTGAGTATGTCCAGTAACGAAAAGCAGTCGGGCTTTAGTTTCCTGTTATCCATAGCCATAGCCATCCTGCTTTTTTTCCTCCGTACCGAGCGCTCCCAAGTAGAAGAGAAGCCCTGGTACAGTTTGCTGGAGTTTATATTGCCTGTGGTGTTCATTCGGGTTATTTTATTCAATTACAGATCTGAACTCGGCTTGGGCTCACTGCCGCTTTTTGATCCAACTGTTTTTGCCTCACATTGGTTATTACCATCGTTTGGCGATTTATTGCTTCATCTGCTGGTATTGGTTCTTTTTTTAGTTTTTTTATTTCGGTACCGCGATATCTATCACCTTAAAAAAGACAAAGTTGATCGCTGGCTGGCTTCGTGGCCGGCTACTTTTTTCTCGAGTTTGTTGGTTATCATGTTTTTTCTGGTATCGCTGCTCGTTTGTCGCGATTTGGTATTCAGCAGCGATATCCCTATAGGCATCGATGAACTCTTTGAGTTCAATGTTTACACCTATTTGGCCTTGTTGACCTATGTGCTCTTCATTTGTTTGAATGCTGCCTCGTTTTATTTGCTATTCAAGTACCGTTGGCGACAATTTGCTGCCTTAAAGGTATTGGTGCTATATGTGCTCATCATGCTTACCATTGCCTGGCTGTTCAGTTTTACCGGAGAACGCGTTTGGTTAAAAAAGTATGCCGTTTGGTGGTTTGTATTGGGTGCGGTGGTGTTCTGGCTCCGCTTTCAGGTTTGGCGTTTCAGGCAAACCTATTATCTCATTGTGGCGGTTTGGAGCTTGTTTGTGGGGTACCAGGTGAGCGAGGCCCTTTTCAGAAAACAGATTGAGAAAGCCCGTTACACGGCCAGAAAAATTTACGCACCCAACGATGCCACAGCCGTGTATTTATTACTCGATTTGGTGCCTCGTTTGCAAGAAGACCCGGTACTGAAGACCCAAAATATAGGCAGCAACGAAGATGTGCAACGCCAGCAAGCGCGCTTGGGCTACGAATATCTTAAGGGCTACCTCGAAAAATACCTCATTTCTGAGGTGTTCTGGGCAGGTGGACCGCAAGTGCCGGTGGAACAACGCGAAACCTTGTCGGAAGAACTGTTGGCGCTTGATAGGTTTAGCATGCTGCGCCAGTTCAAGCAAAATGCCCGGCAAGGCTATACGCTGCGTGTTCCTTATCAGTCGGTAAACCAAACGGTCGACACCTTGGTGCTTCGTTTGCTTCAAAAAAGCTTGAAGCCCGAAAGTCCTTTTCCCAATTTGCTCATTGAGGGCGATTTGGTGGAACGAGAGAAGTTCAGCAGTTTTTCGTTTGCGGTATATGAACAAAATCAGCTGATTCAACAAGGGGGTAAATATCCGTATCAGCTCATCGACAATAGTTGGAAGAACAGCGAAGGGGAGTTTAATCTCATTCAGCTCGATGGGTTGTCGCATTTTATTTATCGTCCCGACGATGCCAACATCATCGTAGTAAGTTTTGCTGCTGCGGGTTGGGTACGGCCGTTATCGGTAGCTTCTGGTTTTTTGATTTTGTGTTTGTTGGTGTTGTTTCTGCTCAACCGCTTGGTAGTTACCAAAGCCAACTGGCGGCAATTCATTCGTTTGAGCTACCGAAACCGCATCGAAATTGCGCTTATTGGTTCGGTTTTAGCCATTATGTTGCTCATTGGCTACATCACTATTACTTATACGGTCTTGCGTTCGAAGGCCAATACCGAGGAAGCCGTAACCAATCGCTTGCAAGACATTCAGGCTGCGGTGGAAGGTGGACTACGCCTGAAGCCCGGCAACTTGCAAATCAGCTCGGCACAGCGCTCAGAGTTGAATCAGGTGGCCGGAAACCTCCAATCCGACTTTTCGCTTTTCGATTTAAGTGGCAAGTTACTTTTCAGTTCTCAAAACAAATTGTTTGAGAGGGGACTGTTGGGCGACTATATGCATCCACAGGCTTTTGGTGAAGTGGCTCGCCTACAGCGGACGATTTTTCTGCAGAACGAGCAAATTGGATCGTTTGCCTTCAAATCGGCTTATGTACCGTTGCGCGATAGTAAATCGCAATTGGTAGGCATTTTAAACATGCCTTCTTTCGATACCGATGCCATGGAGCGGGCCGAATTGAATGAATTTGTGGGCAACCTCATCAGTTTGTATTTCATCATTCTGCTTTTGGCCGGTGCGGTGGTATTTTGGCTTGCCGAACGCATTACTTCGCCCATTCAATTGCTCACCCAGGTGATTTTACGAACCAAAATGGGCATGCGGGGCGAAATGCCCGATTGGAAGCGGGAAGATGAAATTGGGGTATTGATCAGCAGTTACAACGACATGGTAAAAGAGCTCGATCAAAGTGCGGTGCTTTTGGCCCGCTCAGAACGGGAATCGGCCTGGCGTGAAATGGCCCGGCAAATTGCCCACGAGATCAGGAATCCACTCACGCCCATGAAGTTAAAGTTGCAACGCATGTTGCGCGATTTCACCGAAAATCCGAATCGCTTTGCCGATCGATTTAAGGGCGAGGCGGGTTTGGTTTTGGAACAGATAGATGTTTTGGCGGCCGTTGCAGGTGAGTTCAGTTCGTTTGCACAGGTGCAAGTGGGAGAAAAAAGTACCTTCGATTTGCGCGAAAATTTAACTTCAGTCATTGGGCTATACGAACAGCAAGGCGTTATTGAACTCAACGATTTAACCACCGCGGTACCCCGGGGCAATGGCATCATTGCTTCACCAAACGGACATTGCACGGTGTATGGCGATGCCATGCAAATTCAACGCGTTTTTCAAAACCTCATCAAAAATGCAATACAGGCAGTACCCGAAGAGCGCATGCCCGAAATCAAGGTACGTTTATACCAAGAAGGACAATACTGGGGGGTAGATGTAACCGACAATGGCACGGGCATTCAAGCCGAAAACCGGGAGAAAATTTTCCAGCCCAATTTCACTACCAAAAGCTCGGGGATGGGTTTGGGACTGGCTATTGTCAAAAAAATCATCGAGCAAAACGAAGGACATATCGGTTTTGAAACAACAGAAGGAGCCGGTACACGTTTTTACGTTCGTTTCCCTGTGTATCAGGAACCTGCATGATTTTTTGGCGTTGCTTTGTTTTTCTTTCTCTATTCGCTTGCACCAAACAGGCATGGTCGCAATCTGTAGCTATGCGTTTTCGCACCTTATCTGCCTCAGATACTATTCAGCGCATCGATAGTTTGCCTTTGGTGCCTGGCTCTGCGTATTGGATGCTTGCAGGCGAGTGGCGAAAAGTACCCGATTCGTGCATTCTGGATTATAAGTTCCTGAAGTGTACTATTGCAGATTCCACGCTCATTCGCTACCGTGTTTTTGGGTTTCGGTGGGATGAGCCGGTTTTTCACAAAGACGAGCGCCAGGTAACCGACATTCGATTTGCACGCCAAAATCCGTTTAACGTACTGCCTCCGGGCAATCCAACCGACCAATGGCTCGATTTCAGGCAGCTCGATAAACAAGGAAGTATATCGCGTGGCCTGGGTTTGGGCAATAACCAGGATTTGGTGCTCAATGCGGGTTTCAACCTGCAGCTTTCGGGCAAACTCACCGATAGCATAGAACTGTTGGCCAGCATGACCGATAACAACCTGCCGTTTCAACCCGATGGATATACCCAACAACTGCAGGATTTCGACCGGGTATTTGTGCAATTGAAAAGCAGCAAAAACCGATTGATTGTGGGCGATTATGATTTGAATCGACCCAACAGCTATTTCCTCAACTACTTCAAAAATGTAAAAGGGGCCAGTTTCGAAAACCAGGGAAAGCTAGGCAAGAATGGCTACATCAGGCAAAAAGGCAGTTTATCGGCAGCAAGAGGGCAGTTTGGACGCAACGTTTTTTTAGGACGTGAAGGCAATCAGGGCCCCTACCGATTAACAGGCGATGCGGCAGGACAATTTATTGTGGTTTTAGCCGGATCGGAGCGGGTGTATATTGATGGCGAATTGCTCAAGCGCGGCGAGCAATACGACTATGTGGTAGATTACAATACCGCCGACCTCATTTTCACGCCCAACCGCATCATCACCAATCAGAGCCGCATCATTGTGGAGTTTGAGTATGCTAACCAAGCCTACTTGCGCACCATTGCCGCCTATTCGGCACAGTACGAACAGCAAAATTGGGAGCTTACATTTAACACCTACCGCGAAGGCGATAGTCCCAATCAGCCACTATTCCAGGAGCTCAACACCGAACAGCGCTTGTTCTTACGCAATGCCGGAGAGCCCAGTGGACCACTTTTTTTTCCATCGGCTACTTTCACCAATTTCGATGGGCGGCAGGTGCGCTACAAACAGATAGATAGTTTGGGATTTTCGCCGGTATATGTGTACAGTATTAACCCCGATTCGGCCCGATTTGCGGTGAGTTTCAGCTTGGTGGGACAAGGCAGAGGCGATTATGTGCCTGCAGTAAGCACCGCCAATGGACGCGTTTTTCAGTGGGTGGCACCGCAGGTGGTCAATGGCGATACCACCAGGCGGGGAACACATGCCCCAGTGGTGCAGCTCATTTCCCCATCGAAACTGCAAATGAGCACCCTGGGCTTTGCCTGGCGACCCGATGCCTTTACGAAAGTACGCTTGGAAGGTGCTCGATCGGAAAACAGCAGAAACTTATTGGCTTCCGAAGGCCCAGTACCCGGACATGCGATTAAAGCAGGTGTGCAAACAAATAGACCTATGGGCAACAGCAAAGCTTGGCGTTGGCTTTTGGGTGGCGATGTGGAGTGGTTGTCGAATACTTTCCGCACTGTACAGCCTTACCGGAACATGGAATATGCCCGCGATTGGAACCTCGCCACTCTTTATGCCGAAACAGCCGAAGGCATTGGCCAATTGGACGCAGGTATTTCGTTCAAAGACTCGTCGCGACTGCTGTACCGTGCCACCCGCTATCTCATAGCAACGGGATACGATGCCCAGCGCCACAGGCTAGAAGGGCAGTGGGTGGATGCCAAGCAACGCATCTTTGTTAATTATGACCTCCTCGATACCCGTTCTCTGCAATTTGAAGGTACATTCAGTCGCTACCGCGCCGGATACACCCGCAAACAAAAAAGCTTGGAGTGGGGCGCCAGCTACGAACAAGAAAACAACTTGGTGTTTGTGCCTGGCACCGATACTTTGTCGCGAAATAGCTTTAGGTTTGATATTGCTCAAATGTATGTGCAGTATACCAATGAGCTGCTCGACAAAATCAGCCTGCGTTACGTTTTTCGTGACGACCAATTGCCTTTTTTAACCGATCGGCTAACGGGCACCCAAAGCGGACACAATTACAGCTTAGGGGCAGAGCTCAACCGTTTTGAAGATCACCAGCTCAAGCTTACGGCTACTTTGCGACGTTTGCTGTTGTTTGATACGCCTGTGCAATCGGGTTCCAATTCTCTGAATTTGCTTGGACAGGTGGACTACACCGGACAGTTTTGGCAAAAGTTGCTTTCGGCCACCACTTTTTACAGCTTTTCGCAAGGGCAAGAGCTCCGGAGAGAGTTGGCGTACCTTGAAGTTCCCCGCGGCCAGGGTACTTTTGTTTGGGTGGATTACAATGGCAACGGGGTACAAGAATTAGACGAATTTGAACAGGCCATTTTTGCCGATCAGGCCAATTATATCCGGGTTTTTGTACCCGGAAATACCTTCATACCGGTTTACAATACCCGTTTCAGCCAACAATGGCAGCTTCAACCCGAGTACCTCTTGGGAAACAACCACTGGTTATCGAAATTCAGCAACCTCACCGTTTTTTCGCTCGACCGGCGCGAGCAAGGCACCACTGGCTTGGCCTATCTCAATCCCATCCGTTGGCAAGTAGCTGATACCAATTTGGTTTCGGCTACTGGCAATTTCAGGAGCTCACTGTTCTTTAACCGCAACAATCCGCGTTTTGGGGTTGATGTAACCTACAGCCAGCAACTCAATCGGCTTTTATTGGCCAATGGAACCGAATCGCGGTCTAATATCGACCAAGGCTTGCGCATCCGCTACAACCCAACGGCATTGGTGGGCATCGAAAGTCAGCTCACCGTAGGAGAGCGCCGCGCCGATGCCGATTTGTTCGCCGTCCGCAATTTTGCCATTCAGCAATGGGAGTGGTTGCCAGTGGTGAATTGGGCGGTGAACCAGCAATGGCGCTTGAGCGGACGATTTGCCTTGCGAAACAAGCGAAACACCCTGGCTACCGAGCTCAATACAGGAAATTTGGAAACAGCCAACATCAGGGAAGTAGGCGCCGAAGCCAACTTTAATGCTTTAGGAGCCAGCTCGGTAAGAACTACCTTTAGTTTGGTGTGGAACGATTTTACAGGAAACGCCAACAGCCCAGCCGGCTTTGAGATGCTTCAGGGACTTTTCCCTGGTCGCAACCAATTGTGGAGCGTGGGATTGTTTCGAAAGCTTACCAACAACCTCCAACTCAACCTTACCTATGAAGGTCGTGCCTCTGAAACGGCCCGTACGGTGCATACAGGTAGGGTGCAAGCGCGTTTGAATTTCTGATCAGGCTATGCGACTGCCATTGGCAACGGCTTGCTCGGTCGACAATAAAACCACTCCGGCTGCTCCCGGAACACCTAAAACCAGGCATTCGGAGAAAAAATTGGCTATTTGTTTTGGTGGAAAATTTACTACTGCAACCACTTGACGGCCTACCAGCTCCTGAGCAGGATACAGCGTGGTAATTTGTGCCGAAGAACGACGAATACCCAAGGGGCCAAAGTCAATTTCCAACTGATAAGCAGGCTTTTTGGCTTTTTCGAAAGGCTGCGCCGATAGGATGGTGCCAATACGCATCTCCACCCGTTCAAACTCAGTCGAACTTAGCGGATGGTTTACTTCATGAATTTCACCAGCCATTTCACCACTTTGTTTTTGCTGCCGTTGTAAGGCGGATACAGCATTTTGTTGAGGTTAAAGCGCTTAAATTGGTAAAAAACCGAGCGTTCGTGCGAGAATGCCTTGAAACCATATTGTCCGTGGTAGCTGCCCGAGCCACTGTGATTCACGCCTCCGAAAGGCAAATTGGGATTGGCAATGTGAACCACCAAATCGTTTACGCAGCTTCCTCCCGAGCTGGTTTGCTGCAAAATTTGCTCGGTTTTGTAGTTGTTGTTGCTAAAAATGTAAAGCGCCAGCGGTTTGTCGTGCTCGTTGATGTACTTGATGGCGTCGGCCGAATGACCAATGCCTACAATGGGTAAAACCGGACCAAAAATTTCTTCCTGCATCACCAGCATATCATCGCTCACTTTGATCAATACGGTTGGCTCAAAGCGCAACGTTTCTACATCGCCTTTGCCACCATAAATTACTTCAGCGCCTTTTTCAACGGCATCTTCCACCAGGCGTTGCATGCGGTCGAAATGGCGGCGACTTACCAGGGCAGGAAAATCGGCATGGGCCTTTCCTTCGGATCCATACATGGTTTCGAGCGCGTCTGTTAGCTTTTGGCTAATGACTGGAATCATATCTTGGTTAATCAGCACATAGTCGGGTGCAATGCAGGTTTGTCCGGCATTGAGCAATTTGCCCCACACCAGTTTTTCGGCAGTCATCTTCAGGTCGGCCGACTCATCTACGATGGCTGGCGATTTGCCCCCCAATTCGAGTGTGATACCCGATAAATGATTGGCTGCTGCACGCATTACTTCTTTGCCTACAGCCGTACTTCCGGTGAAGAAAATGTGGTGGAAGGGGAGTTTCAAGAGCGATTTGGCCACCTCTGCGTCGCCAGTAACCACCGATACTTCGTCGGGCGGAAATACAGCCGCTATGATTTTGCGAATTACCTCGCTGGTAGCAGGCGTAAATTCAGAAGGTTTGATGACCACGGCATTGCCTGCTGCCAGGGCAGCTATCAAGGGCGTCATGGCCAGGTTGAAAGGATAATTCCAGGGCGCAATTATCAAAACCACCCCTTTGGGCTCGTACCTGATTTGCGATTTGCCTAACCAAAATGGAAAGCTACTGCTTACCGAAATGGGCTTCATCCAACGATGTAAAGAATCAACAAAGTGCTTGATTTCCATGTAAAAAGGACCTAGCTCCGTAAGCTGTACTTCAAGTGCTGGCTTTTTGAAATCGGCAAACATGGCCGCTTCCAATTCCGACTCATGGGCCGCCACTGCAGCCTTTAGGGCCTTGAGTTTTTCGATGCGCTGTAAAGCAGTGGTAGTGCGCAATTGTTCACTGCGCTGCCGAAGCTGCTGGAAAAGTGGGCTGAAATCAAGCATTTTTTCTTCTGTAACTAACATGGCGCTGGCCTTTAGATGCCAATATAAACAAGAAAGGGGAACCGATAGATTCCCCTTCCTGCATTTTTTATATTTCGCTTAGTCGGTTTGGGTCTGCGTTTCTTGCGCATCCATCAAATAGGCTTTGATGAATTCGTCTAATTCGCCGTCTAAAACCGCCTGCACATTCGAGGTTTCGTAATTGGTGCGCACATCCTTGATGAGTTTGTAGGGATGCAGCACATAAGAACGAATTTGGGAGCCCCACTCAATCTTCTTTTTGGTGGCTTCAATAGCGTCGCGGGCTTCGTTGCGCTTGCGTAATTCGAGTTCATACAATTGCGATTTCAGCATTTGCATGGCGTGCTCGCGGTTGGCTTGCTGCGATCGCTCAATTTGACATTGGATTTGTATGCCAGTGGGCTTGTGGAAGAGCTGTACCTTGGTTTCCACCTTGTTTACATTCTGGCCACCTGCACCACCCGAACGCGAGGTTTGGATTTCGATGTCGGCCGGATTGATTTCAATTTCAATGGTGTCGTCAATCAACGGATAGGCATACACCGAGGCAAAAGAAGTGTGCCGGCGGGCATTGCTGTCGAAAGGCGAAATGCGCACCAAACGATGCACCCCGTTTTCGCTCTTCAGATAGCCATAAGCAAAATCACCATCGAATTGCAGGGTTACCGACTTGATGCCGGCTTCTTCACCATCCTGCAAATCGAGTTCCTTCACTGTATAGC
The DNA here is from genome assembly GCA_013824115.1 of Sphingobacteriaceae bacterium. Taxonomy (GTDB): domain Bacteria; phylum Bacteroidota; class Bacteroidia; order UBA7662; family UBA7662; genus PNNG01. The sequence goes on from PNNG01000025.1 coordinate 16,156, forward strand.
CATTTTTTTCGCCCCACATAATGTACATGCGCATGAGCATGGAGGCCCAATCCTGACTTTCGGTACCACCTGCACCTGAGTTGATGGTCAACACGGCACTCATTTGGTCTTCTTCGCTGCGGAGCATGTTTTTGAACTCCAGCTTTTCGAAAATGGCCGTGGTTTCCTGGTAGTTTTGTTCCAATTCGTCGGCACCGAGTTCACCTGCTTGCTGAAATTCGTAATACACTTCCAAATCGGCCAAAGCTGCGGCCACTTCGTCGTACATCGAAACCCATTGCTTGGGCATTTTAACTGATTTCATCAGCTTTTCTGCCTTGTTGGCATCATCCCAAAAGCCGGGAGCTGTAGAACGGTCTTCTACGTCTTTGATAAATGCTAATTTTTTATCGAGGTCAAAGATACCTCCTCAACGCTTCTAACCGCGTTCTTAAGTCTGTAAGGTGTTCAAGTCTCATAAGGCCGCAAAGATAGGCAAAGCACCGCAGTTTGGGTCAACGCCCCCAATTATTCGGAAACCAAACATCTTGGTAATGCAGCACTTCGGGTGGTTGTTGCTGCAAGAGCACGTACAACAGGTCGAAGCGTATTTGTCCTTCAAAGTCATTGAGCGAGAGCCAAGCTTCGGCCGCCTGGCCCAGTGCCCGTAATTTGGTTTTACCCATTTTTTGCACGGGCGGAAGTACAAAACCAAATTCAAAAGTCTTCACTTCGGCAAAAAGCAGGCAATCACCCTTTTGGGCAATGAGATCCATTTCCCAGTACTTGTACTCCCAATTGCGCTTGAGGATGTGCCAACCCTGCGCTTGTAGATAGTTTGCTGCCAAGGTTTCGCCAAGCAGTCCCGTTTCCTTATTTTTGGTGGTCATAGTAAAGCCTCCTCATCTTAGCTTTACCTAAAAATAATTGCCATGTTAGCACGAACCAAGCCCACTGAAACAATTGCGTGGAAACAACTGATAGACCACTATAAAAACATAAATTCAAAGCATTTACGTCAACTTTTTGCAGAAGATCCGAAGCGATTTGAGCGCTTTTCTATCCATTGGAACGAAGTGCTGGTAGATTATTCGAAAAACCGCATCGATTCCCAAACACTGGAATTATTGATTTCACTGGCACACGAATGCAAGCTGAAAGCAGGCATAGAAGCCATGTTTGGCGGAGAGGCCATCAACGAAACCGAAAAACGTGCAGTGCTGCATACGGCTTTGCGCAATAAGAGTGGCCGGCCTGTGCTGCTAGATGGCCAGAATGTAATGACCGATATTGAGGCGGTGCTAGCTCAAATGAAGCGCTTTTCAGAACAAATCATTGGCGGTAGCTGGAAGGGTTTTACAGGCAAAGCCATTACGCATGTAGTGAACATTGGCATCGGCGGTTCCGATTTGGGTCCGGTGATGGTTACCGAAGCCCTTAAACCTTACCATAACCACTTGCAACTGCATTTTGTGTCGAACATAGATGGCACCCACCTGGCAGAAGTGCTGAAACAGTGTCAGCCAGAAACTACCTTGTTCCTCATCGCCTCTAAAACCTTTACCACCCAAGAAACCATGACCAATGCGCTAAGTGCACGCGCATGGTTTTTGCAAGCCGCGGGCGACGAAAAAGCAGTGGCGAAGCATTTTGTGGCCTTGTCGACCAACCAAAAGGCTGTGGAAGCCTTTGGCATCGACCCCGCCAATATGTTTCAGTTTTGGGATTGGGTAGGAGGGCGCTACAGCCTGTGGTCGGCCATTGGCTTGAGCATCGTGTTGGGTATTGGCTACGAAAACTTCGAAAAACTCCTCGCAGGTGCCCACGCCATGGATGAGCACTTCCGCGCTGCCGATTTCAACGAAAATATTCCTGTCTTGCTGGCACTGATTGGTTTATGGAATACGAACTTTTTGGGCGCAGCATCCGAAGCCATCCTGCCTTACGATCAATATTTGCACCGCTTTGCCGCCTATTTTCAGCAGGGCAATATGGAAAGCAATGGCAAATCAGTGGATCGGCATGGTAAGAAGGTCGATTATAGCACCGGTCCCATCATTTGGGGTGAACCTGGTACCAATGGACAACATGCCTTCTATCAACTCATTCACCAGGGAACGCAGCTCATTCCCTGCGATTTTATTGCACCGGCCATGAGCCACAATCCCATTGGCGACCACCATGTAAAGCTGCTGGCCAACTACTTTGCACAAACCGAAGCGCTCATGAACGGCAAAACGGCCGCAGAAGTGGAAGCTGAATTGAAAGCTGCAGGTAAATCGGCCGATGAAATGGCGCAACTTACGCCTTTCAAAGTATTCGAAGGTAATCGCCCTACTAATTCTATCTTGGTGAAACAAATTGACCCATTCACACTGGGAGCCTTGGTGGCCATGTACGAACACAAAATTTTTGTGCAAGGAGTGCTGTGGAATATTTTCAGTTTCGACCAATGGGGCGTTGAACTAGGCAAACAATTGGCCAATGCCATTTTGCCAGAATTAGAGCACAATGAACCAGTTGGCAGCCACGATGGTTCTACCAATGGCCTCATCAACGCCTGGAAAAAAATGATTCAAAATGTCTGATTTAACGCATAATCTACCCGAGGAGCTGAACCGTCCTTTACAATTCCAGCCCATTTTCAAGGAGAAAATATGGGGCGGGAGGCGTATGGAGGCGCTATTGAACAAAGCAACCGGACATTTGCCCAATTGCGGCGAAAGCTGGGAAATTTCAGGGGTTTCGGGCGATGTAAGTGCCTTGTCAAACGGAAGTGCCAGTTTGCAGCAGCTGCTAGAACGGTACCAAGGTTTGCTTACTGGACAGCGTGTTTATGAACGACATGGCAACGAATTCCCGCTGCTGATTAAGTTCTTGGACGCTGACGAGGATTTGTCGGTTCAAGTGCACCCCAACGATGCCCAAGCCCGCGAACGGCACCAATGTTTAGGCAAAACGGAAATGTGGTACATCCTGCATGCCGAGCCAGGTGCGGAACTGGTGGTTGGATTTGAAAAGGACACACGGCCCGAAGAATATGTAGCCGCGGTGGAATCGGGCGAGTTAATGGATTTGCTTCACCGCGAAAAAGTGCAGCCGGGCGATGCATTGTACATACCCGCAGGCCGCATCCATACCATTGGAAAAGGCATTGTGTTGGCCGAAATTCAGCAAAGTAGCGACATCACTTACCGCATTTACGACTTCAATCGCACCGATAATGCCGGTCACAAACGTGAATTGCATACCGAACAAGCTTTGGGAGTGCTTGATTTTAAAGCCTATCCTGCTTATAAAGCGGCCTATACCGACCAGCTCAATGCTCCCGTGTTTTTGTCAGGAGGCGAGTATTTCCACACCCATAAATGGTGGCTTAACCAGCCCATGCAGCGCAATTTGCTGGCTCTTGATAGCTTGGTCATATACCTCTGCGTGAAAGGCAGTTGTCGTATACAAGCTGGCGAAGGCAGCATACAGCTCGAAAAGGGACAAACTTGCCTCATTCCGGCTTGCATTGCCGATGTGAAACTACAACCTGAAGGCGAATGCGTCCTGCTCGAAACTTATGTCCCCCAATACCATGCCTGAGGTTGCGGTTTATGATTTGGGGCGGATGGATTATCAGTCGTGTTGGGACTTGCAAGAGCGCCTATTCGCGGCCAAACTGCAATTAAAAACCGAAAACCGGAATCTGCCCCCCGAAAATCAGCATACCATTGCCCATCAGCTATTGCTTGTGGAGCACCCCCATGTGTATACCTTGGGAAAAAGCGGCAAACCCGAAAATTTATTGCTCAACGAGGAGCAACTTCAAGAAGTAGAGGCGACCTATTATCGCATCAACAGAGGCGGTGATATTACGTATCACGGTCCGGGCCAATTGGTGGTTTACCCCATGCTCGATTTGGAACAACTCCGCACCGACATTCACTGGTATATGCGCAGCTTGGAAGAGGTAGTCATCCAAACGCTGGCCCACTGGGGCATTCAAGGTCAAAGGTATCAGGGATATACTGGGGTTTGGTTGGATGCCGCCGACGATAGTAAAGCGCGGAAGATATGTGCTATGGGGGTGCGTACCAGTCGCTGGGTAACCATGCACGGCATTGCGCTCAATGTAAATGCCGATTTAAAATACTTCAAACACATAGTGCCTTGTGGCATCGACGATAAGGCAGTGGCCAGCATGCAGCAGGAACTCCAACAAACGGTGGCCATGAATGAAGTAAAAGAACAGTTTTTACCTGCATTTGCGCAGATTTTTGGCTGTGCCTTGCGGTGGGATGTGGCTTCGAGCTTGCCAAGTACATCAGTTTAGCACTGGACATGCTAGCACAGCCAAAAAGCCGTTCAACTGATTAACTTTGTACCAAACCACTGAACATGCTCAAGAAAATTCTCCTCGTTATTGGCGGATTGATATTCATCCTTCTGGCGGCAGCCATCGTTTTGCCGATTGTTTACAAAGACAAAATCAAAGCACTGCTGGTAGAAGAAGTCAATACAAACTTACGTGCAACCGTTAGTTTGGGCGATGTGGGCTTGAATCTGTTTCGCAGCTTCCCCAATTTCAGTCTCACGGTCGATAATTTTGTAGTAGCCAATCACGCTCCCTTTGAGGGCGACACTTTGGCCAATATTGGCAAATTCCGCTTTGAAATCGATTTGTTGTCGGTTTTGGGTGGTGGCGATCTCGAAATCAAGTCTATTTCTATGGCCGATGCGCGCCTGCATTTGCGCATGTTGGCCGATGAATCGGTGAACTGGGACATTACCATTCCCGATACCACGGCGGTGGAGCAGCTGCCCGAAGAGCCTTCCCAATTTGCTTTTGCCATTCAGAAATACGCCCTCGAAAATGTGGACATCATTTATGAAGACGACTATTTCAAACAATCTGCCCAACTTTTGGGTGTAAACCACAAGGGCTCGGGCGATTTTACACAAGACGATTTTGTGCTGAAAACCTTCACCGAAGTAGCCTCTTTCAGTTATGCCTTCGAAGGGGTAAGGTACATCAGCAAAGCCAAAGGCAAGTTCGATGTGCCCATTGCCATCAATATGCCTGCGTTCAGCTTCACCTTCACCGAAAACGATCTGTATCTCAATGAGTTGAACCTCAAATTTGCTGGGGTGGTGGCCATGCCTGCCGACGACATCAGTATGGATTTGACCTTCAACACGCCGCAAAGCGATTTTCGTGCGCTTTTAAGCGTGGTGCCCGGCATGTTCAATGAGTATTTCAAAGACATTAAGACCTCTGGCAAATTTGTGTTCGACGGTAAAATGAAAGGCGTTTACAACGATACCAGCATGCCGGCTTTTGATTTTAAATTGTTGGTTGATAAGGGCTATTTTCAATATCCTGCCTTGCCAGCAGCGGTGAAAAACATCAACATGGATTTGGCCATTGTGAATCCGAATGGTGATTTGGATGCCACTACCGTAAACCTCAAAGACTTGAGTATGGATTTAGGCGGCAATCCCATGCAGCTCAAGCTCTTTTCGTCCACACCCATGAGCGATCCTTTTGTAGAAGCATCTTTCAAAGGAGCGCTTGATTTGGCTGAAGTAAAAAATTGGTATCCGGTAGATGCGGTGAAATCGTTGAAGGGCCAATTTTCGGGCGATTTAACGGCCCGTGGTAACATGAGTGCTATCGATCAGCAGCGCTACACCGACTTCACGCTCGACGGCTCCATGACGCTGCGTGATTTCTACACCGTGTACGAAGGCATTGAGCAGGGCATCCAAGTAAAGGAAGCCAGCATGAAGTTTTCGCCGCGTTTTGTAGAATTGGTGAATTTCGATTTACAGATGGGCAGCTCCGATTTGGTAGCCAAAGGCAGAATCGACAATATGGTTACGTACTATTTTAACCGCGATGTATTGAAGGGTAGCTTTTTGATGAAGTCGAACCTACTGCATTTGAACGAGCTCATGGGGTCTTCAGAAAGCAGTACGCCTGATGAACCAGCCACAGAAAGTGCCGCGCTCGAAGTAGTTGAAATTCCCGGAAACATTGATTTTGCTGTAATGGCCGACTTCAAGCGCGTTTTGTACGACAATATGGAAATCAGTCAGATGCAAGGCAATTTGATATTGCGTGACCAAACTTTGGGTTTCCGAGATGTGAATATGGGGGTTTTGGGTGGCACCATTCAAATGTCGGGCACCTATGATACCCGCAAACCTGGAAAACCAGTATTCGACTTCAATTTGGGCATGCAGCAATTCAGCGTGCAAGAAACTTTCAAAACGTTTGTCACCATGCAGAAAGTAGCCCCCATTGGTCAGTATACCAGCGGTACTTTTAGTACTGGATTTGGGATTAAAGGCGATCTACAGCAAGACATGACCCCCGATTTGAACAGCCTCAATGGTGGCGGATTGATGAAAATTCCAAATGCTACTATCAGTGGGTTTAAGCCTTTGGAAAAGCTGGCCGAGGTCACCAAAATGCAAAATCTCAATCGCATGGAAGTCAAAAATGTAGATTTGAGTTTTGAATTTGAAGAGGGTCGGGTATTTATTCAGCCATTTGAAGTGCTGTACCAAGACATGAAGTTGACCATTTTTGGTTCAAACGGATTTGATCAAAGCATCGATTACACCATCAATATGGAGGTGCCACGCGCTAAGTTAGGTGCTGCCAATACGCTCATGCAATCGCTCAGCAAGCAAGCAGCTGCCAGGGGCGTTAATCTCGAGCTTTCGCCCAATGTGAACATCAAAGTGAAGATGACGGGAACAGTTACCGACCCTAAGGTGAGTGCCGATTTAGCCGAAATGACATCTGGCGCTGCAGGAAACCTGAAGCAACAAGCCTTAGATGAATTAGATCGCAAGAAAAAGGAGTTAGAAGACAAGGCAAAAGCTGAGGCAGAGCGGCTCAAGCAGGAATTGGATGCCAAAAAGCGTCAAACAGAGCAAAAAGCCAAGGACGAATTGGCAAAGAAGCGCCAGCAAGCGCAAGCCGAGGCCGACCGTCTGATCAGCCAAGCCGAGCAGCAGGCCACACGCTTGCGTGCCGAAGGCAAATCTGCTGCAGATGTGATTCGAAAGCAGTCGAACGAAACGGCCGACAAATTGATTCGCGATGCAGGAAGCAATCCAGTGAAAAAATTGGCGGCTGAAAAAGCTGCCCAACAAATCAGGAAAGAAGGAGAGCAAAAAGCCCAAAGGACTGAGCAGGAGGCCAACCAACGTGCCGATCAATTGCTGGCAGAGGCACGCCGCAGAGCCGATGCGCTGTTAAACCCCTAATACCACCCCAATGGATGAATTTATGCAGGCCGCCTTGGCCGAAGCGCGTGCTGGCATGGCCGAAGGAGGTATTCCTATTGGTTCGGTGTTGGTGAAAGACGGCAAGCTCATAGCGGCCGGACGCAACAAAAGGGTACAAGAAAACAACCCCATTTTGCATGGCGAAATGGACTGCTTGTTCAATGCCGGAAGGGTAGGCTCCTACAAAGACACCGTCATCTATTCTACCCTCATGCCTTGCTTTATGTGTGCGGGTACCATTGTGCAGTTCAAAATACCGAAAGTGATTGTGGGTGAATCGCGTACTTTCTCAGGAGCCCGAACTTTCATGGAGCAGCATGGGGTGGAGGTAGTGGATCTGGACTTGCAGGAATGCGTAACAATGATGGAACAGTTTATTTCCAGTCGGCCTGAGTTGTGGAACGAAGACATCGGTGAGTTGTGATCTCTCCTTTGGTAGCCTATAGTTGCAGTATTTGTTGCTTTTTGTTTTAGGTGTCGGCCACTTATAAATAGGCATGTAATCAACATTTTCTTTGGAATTCGCTTGGTATGCTGAGATAAAAGCTTAGATTTGGATATTCAGGTCGTTAATTGACTGATATGGAAACCAAACCTAAATCCACAACACAAGGCTTTTCGAAAACACAAGGTTTTGAATTGTTGGAGCATCTCCCATATGGGGTCATGGTTGCCGACAAGAAGAGCAGTTCTTTCGTTTACAGCAATAAACACATACAAAGTCTTTTAGGCTATTCCGCTGATGAACTGATGGGCAAAACGCCTGAATTTATTCATCCTGCCGAAGAGCTCGATAGGGTGATGATGTCTTTTCAAGCCATGCTTACAGGCGAGATGCAATTGGTGAATAACATTCGGTTTTTAACCAAGCATGGGGCCATTGTAGTTTGTGACATTCGTGCTCAATTGCTCGAATCAGATGGCCATACTTTTATTTGTGGTTTTTTTATAGAAGCCGATTTAAACACCAAACCCTTAAAAAGAAGTGACGAAGAGCATGTTCTAAAACAACGTTTGAATGCCGCTCAAGAAGTAGGTAAAATGGGTTTTTGGACCTTATTTCATGCCAGCGGAAAGCTTGAATGGTCGGATCACACTTTCCGCATTTTTGGATTTCAGCCACAAAGTTTTCAGCCGAGTTTAAGTCAGTTGCTTACGATTGTGTATCCCGACGATCGGCACTTGGTGGAAACGAACTTCGCCAAACACCTTCAAGAGCGTATCCCTTATGATTTGATCCACCGCATCATTGATGCCAAGGCCGAAGTAAAGTACTTGCGCGAAAGGTGTAAAACAAGTTTCGACCCTTTGGGCAATCCCATCTATTCTTTTGGGACCGTTGTAGATGTTACCGAACTTGAGCAGGCCCGTTTGGATGCCATTAATAATCTGGAACAACTTCAACAGATTCTTTCGAACAGCCGATCGTTTTATTGGGAAAGCGATCCAAAAGGCCATATTCTGTCGCTCAGCGAAAGTGCTGCTGCCTTGTTGGGCTACTCCAATAAACAGCTTGATGGTCAATTCATATCCGATTTTGTGGCTTTAAATGAGCTCGCCGACCCGGCTTTGTACGACGATTTTTTAAATGGCCGACTCGAATATGTTGAAGATGCCTATTTGCCTTTTCGTGATGCCGAGAATCAGGTTGTTTGGTTCGTTATTCGGGCCCAAAGGCGAATGGATGCCCAAGGAAATTTTGTAGGATATTCGGGTAGTGCCTCAGAAGTAACCGAGCGCAAATTGGCGGAAGAGCAATTGCAAGAAAGTGAAGCACGTTTCAGGAGCATTGCCGAAACCTTGCCCGGTGCAGTATGGATAAGTGATCTTGATTTCAAGATGAGTTATGTGAGCAAAGGCATTACTACGCTCACAGGTTACAGTCAGGAAACCTTTTTGAGCCAGCCACGCCAAGAGCGATATGTGTCCGTAGACCTCGAAAAAGTAGAAACTTACATTCAACTTCAAAGAGATGCATTAAAATCGGGCGAATGGAAAAATGGGTCCGAAATCCGTTTGGAGGTCCAAATAAAATGCGCCGATGGGAGTTTCAAATGGGTGCAAATTACCACTACCGTTTTGCAAGATCACCTGCAACAGCCTTCGGGTTATTTGGGAGTGGTAACCGATATTTCGTCACTCATTGAGAGAGAGGAAATGCTCACCCGGCTGAATAAGGTTTTGGAGGAAGGAGGTAGGATGGCCCAAATGGGAACTTGGGAATTGGAATTATCTTCAAACCGCCTCCAATGGGGCAAAGTTACCCGTGAAATTCATGAAGTAGATGATTCCTTTGAGCCTTCGCTCAACAATGCCTTGCAATTTTATTTGCCCGAAGATCGAGATAAGCTTTCGGCTTTGGTATTGGGCATCCAAAGCAATGGCGGCATCTACGACATTGAGCTGAAGATACGGACAGCCAAGGGCCATGAACGCTGGGTACGAACCATGGGTCAGGCGGAGTTTAAAGGTGAAACATGTCTGCGGCTTTGGGGGGTGATATTAAATATTGATGAGTACAAACAAAAGACCATTGCATTGGAGCAAGAGCGTGCTCGTCTTAAAAATGTGATAGGTGCCACCAAAGTAGCAACCTGGTTTTGGAATGTACAATCCGGTGAAACCATTTTTGATGACCGCTGGGCCGAGATGGGGGGGTACACCCTGAAAGAACTGGAACCCATAAGCATCAAAACTTGGGAAATGCTTTGCCACCCCGAGGATTTGGCACTGGCCACCGAAAGGCTAGAAGCCTACTTTGCAGGCAACAGCGATACCTATGAAACAGAATTCCGGCTCAAACACAAGGAAGGTCATTGGGTTTGGGTACGCGATGTAGGTTCGGTAGTTGAATGGACGGCCGATGGCAAGCCTTTGGCCATGTATGGAACCCATGAGGACATTACCCAGTCTTTAGAACTCAATCAACAGCTCAAAGAAAAAGATCAGCGGTTAAGACTTATCACTGAAAACCTGAATGAGGTGTTTTGGCTTCGCGATGCGGAAAATAAAAAATTGTTGTATTTGAGTCCGAGTGCTGAAAGCATGTATGGTATTCCGGTCGAAGTACTTATTGAAAGGCCCGAAAAATGGCTCGAATTGGTGCATCCCGAAGATTTTCCCGAAGTAAAAAAAGTTCTCAGAGCACAAAAACCAGGTGGTTCATGGGAGTTGCTGTATCGTGTACAGCGTCCAAACGGGCAGATAGCTTGGATTCAGAGTTCAAGCAGGGCTGTTTACGATGAGAAGGGCATTTTGGTTGGTCATGCTGGATTTTCATCGGACGTGAGTGTAAGAGAAAATTTGCTGCATGCCCTCGAAAAGGCAGAGCAAAAGTACCGCATCATTGCCGAGAACAACTCGAACTGGGAGTTTTGGCAATTGCCTACAGGGCAATTCGCCTATCACTCACCCAGCAGTGAGTTGATTACCGGTTACAAGGCCGAAGAACTGCTTGATTTTTCCGATAAATTGATTGAACTCATCCACCCCGACGACAGGAAAGCTTATCGGGAGCATCATACTGATGTAGGTTGCAAGCGCACCGATGGCCGCATTGGATTTCGAATAGTCAATCGCAATGGATGTATTAGGCACATCGAACACATCTGCCAGCCGGTTTTCGATCACAAAGGCATTTACATGGGGGTGAGAGGCACCAACATCGATGTTACCGAAAAGAAGGAAGCCGAGCAGCAACTTCGCAAACTGTGGAAAGCTGTAGAGCAAAGCAAAGCGAGCATAGTTGTTACCAATTTGAATGGTGATATTGAATATGTAAATCCCTACTTCAGTGAGTTAACAGGTTACAGTGCGGAGGATGCTATTGGAAAAAACCCCAGAATATTGAGTACCGGGCATACCAAAAAGTCGGGTTACAAACAAATGTTTGACAAATTGGGAAAGGGAGAAACCTGGCAAGGAGAATTTTTAAACAGAAAGCGAAATGGCGATTTGTACTGGGAATCTGCAACCATCTCGCCCATTAAAAACGAACAAGGTGTGGTTGAAAGCTACCTCGCCATTAAAGAAGACATAACTGAACGCAAGCTGTTAAACGAAACGCTTGAAGCAAGTGAGCAGAAATACCGACTTATTGCCGAGCACACCTCCGACGTGATTTGGGTTTTTAACTTTAACAAACAGCAGTTTACCTATGTAAGTCCGTCTGTTTTTCAACTCAGAGGATTCACTGTAGATGAGGCCTTGTCGCATACCATTGAAAGCACCATGGGGGAAGAAGCACGCAGGAAGTATCAGGAGGGATTGGTGGCACGCATTGAAGAGTACAAGCAAGGCATCATCAACGAAATTCAGCCGATGGTGGTTGAAATTACGCAACCGCACAAAGCAGGTCATTGGGTTTGGGTAGAAGTAAATATGAAATTCTACAAAAACAATGCTGGAGAAGTAGAGGCCATTGGGGTGAGTCGCGATATACAAGAGCGAAAAAAAGCGGAGGTTTTACGCGAAAAGATGCAAAAAGAGCTGGAAGAAAATGAAGCTCGATTTAAGACCTTGTTCTACGATAACGCTTCCGCCATGTATCTGATAGATGCATCTAACGGCTGTTTTAGCGATGCTAACGAGGCTGCTTTATCGTTCTATGGCTACCAGCTGAAAGATTTTGTGGGTAAGCCAACGTGGCAAATCAATGGCGACAAACAGTATTTCAAACGAAAGTTGGCTTTTTTAGAAGAGCACGGACAGGGAAGGTTTGAATTTACCCACTTCCGTGCCGATGGCACCCAAGTGGATGTAGAGCTTTTTAGCTCTTTGTTGATGGTGAATGGTGTGGCTACCATCCATGAAATTGTGCATGATATCAGCGACCGCAATAAATACTTCAAAGAAATAGAGCGCCAGAATGCTGTTTTAAAAGAAATTGCGTGGACGCAATCGCATGTAATGAGGGCACCCGTTGCACGCATCATGGGATTGGTGGCCTTGCTGGAAGAAGAGCAGACTAGTATTCAAAAAGAGAAATCAATTCTCAATAGTTTGATAGGCTCGGCGCGTGAGTTGGATGAAATGATCCATCAAGTGAATCACCAAACCAAAGAACTCGAAAGCGACAAGCTTGGCTGATTCGCAATCCAACTTTATTCAAGGAGAATGACGGCTGCTTGCAATCAATCTAAAATGTATACCAACAAAAAAGCCACAGCTAAACTGTGGCTTTTTTGTTGGTTGAGAAGCAATTAACGCTTGGTCTTCACCTTGGCCGCTTTGCCTTTGGCAGCGCGGAGGTAGAACAAACGAGCGCGACGTACAACACCGCGGCTTACAACATCAATTTTCTCGATGAAAGGTGAGCTAATAGGGAAGATACGCTCTACACCAATGCCGTTAGAAATCTTGCGAACGGTGAAAGTTTCGGTAGCACCCGAACCACGACGCTGCAATACGATGCCCTGGAAAACCTGGGTACGCTCTTTATTTCCTTCTTTGATTTTATAGTGTACGGCCAAAGTGTCACCAGCTTTGAAAGTAGGCAATTGAGCTCCTACGGCCGCATTTTCTTCAACAAATTTTACCAGGTTCATGATATCTGTGTTAAGCTTTTTTCGAAACGAGTTGCAAATATAGCGCTAATTTGGATAAAGCAAAAATATTATCCATTAATCACCAAGCATTTCGGGCCTGCGCTGGCGCGTTCTTTCCACAGCTTGTTCGTGGCGCCAGCGTTCAATATTGGCTTCGTGTCCTGAGCGCAGGATGGCGGGTACTTCCCATCCCTGGTAGTTGGCCGGACGGGTGTACACCGGCGGTGCTACCAAGCCGTCCTGAAAAGAGTCGGAGAGTGCAGAGGTTTCGTCATTCAATACGCCAGGGAGCAGACGCACCACCGAGTCGGCTACAATGGCAGCTGCCAGTTCGCCTCCGGTAAGCACATAATTACCTACCGAAATTTCCATGGTGCAAAGGTGTTCGCGCACCCTTTCATCTACACCCTTGTAATGACCACACAACAAAATGAGGTTGCCCTCAACTGCCAAGCGGTTGCAGAGCGGTTGGTCGAGCATTTTGCCATCAGGCGACATATAAATCACCTCGGCATAATCGCGCTCAGATTTGAGTTGCTCAATGCATTTGTGGATGGGCTCAATCATCATCACCATGCCCGCGCCGCCACCATAGGGCTGATCGTCTATTTGTCGGTATTTGTTGCTGCTGTAATCGCGCAGGTCGTGCACCACCAATTCGGCCAAGCCTTTGTCCTGGGCTCGCTTAAGAATGCTGTGCTGCAAAAAACTGTCGAGCAGTCGGGGTACGGCACTGAGGATGTCGATGCGCATGGTCAAGACTTATAAACGTCGAGCAAGCCGTCAGGCAAATCCAAATGAATGCGACGAAGCGTTTTGTCAACTTGCTTTACAATATCATCGTGCATGGGGCAAAGTACTTCGTGTCCTTCGTGGTCGAACTGCAGCAACATTTGCTGGGGAGTTTCGAGCACGCCGGTAACGGTGCCGACGGTTTGTTGGTTTTGGTCGATGACCTCCATGCCAATCAACTCGTGGTAGTAGTATTGGTGTTCGGCCAGGGGAGGAAGTTGGGCAATGGGCAGGTAGACCGTAGAACCTACCAGATCGGAGGCTTCATCCTCGTTTTTGATGTCTTCAATCTTGAGCAGTCTTTCATTTTTGCGTAACTGCTTGTGCTTTTCAACGAAAAAAGGGATCAATTTACCCCGGATGTCCAGGAAAATTGATCCCAATTGTTTGTAATGCTCAGGTTGATCAGCGTCGATTACCAAAACTACTTCGCCTTGCACACCGTGCAAACGTTCGAGGTAACCCAGCTCAAAAACCTGATCGAAGGTCACTGATTACTCAGCGCTTTCGTTGGTTTCTTCAGCAGGTGCTTCGCCAGCTTCTTCTGCAGCAACTTCTTCGGCTGCCTCTTCGGCGGCTTCTTCAGCTACGGCTTCGGCAACTGGTGTGTTTTTAGCCAAAATGGCAGCAGCACGAGCTTCTTTTACCTTGGCTTCGTGAGCCAATGCATCGTTCTTGCGCTTTTGCTCAGCAGCAGATAGGTTATTCACCTTACCGCTTACTTTGCCTTCTTTGGCATCTACCCACGCTGCAAAACGCGTTTCAGCTTCTTCTGCGCTGAAAGCTCCTTTTTGAACACCTTCCCAAAGGTGCTTCTTCATAAGCACACCCTTGTAAGAGAGAATGGCACGACAAGTATCGGTAGGCTGGGCACCATTGTGCAGCCACTCTACGGCCTTGTCTACGTTGATGTCGATGGTTGCAGGGTTGGTGTTTGGATTATACTGACCCAAACGCTCAATGAATCTCCCGTCTCTTGGAGCACGTGCATCCGCCACCACAATATGATAGATTGGCTTAGCCTTTCTACCATGACGCTGTAATCTAATTTTAACTGACATTGAACGTTAATTTTTAACGAGCTGCAAAGATAGTGGAAAGTCGCTTTTAAACAAGTGCTTACACATCATTTGTGGTGGAATTTCACGCCCCAGTCTTCCAGTTCGGCTAAAACGGGCTCGTAAATCTCGGCTTGGATGGGGATTTGCACCCCGATTAAGGCAAGTTCGCCCAGCAAATAGCGGCGCAAAGCCATCGCCAAAGGTAGGCCCACGGTTTTGGCCATAGCGGTGTGGTAGTCATCGTTGCCTTCGAGTACCAAGGTGCTGATTTTCTCTTTTTTGACGCCGTGTAGCTCATACACAAAGTGGTGCTGCATCACCACCAAATCGCGGTCACCGGGGGCTAAAAGCCATTTTTCTTGTAAAATATCGAGCAGCAATTGAGCGGCAGATGCTGCGTCGCGTTCGAAGGTGCGGTCGCTGAAAAAGTCGAGGTAATCAAATTGTGCGCTGATTCGTGCAACCGTAGCAGCATCGAAATGCAAACGCTCTCGCAAGGTTTTTTCAAATCCTTCGCGCACGGTGGGCGTATGGTCGGGTGGGAGGCAGGCGTTCAGCAAATCTCGGTAACGCATGTTTCGGCAATCATTGAAAAAGAGCTGCTCGTTGGTGAGACCAAGGTACACCATCACCGACCAGGCATCGCAGTATTCGGGGTAACGGAAGGTGGCGCGCAGCAAGGTGTGGGCGTCTTGCAGTCCGTACAATGCTTGATAAGGCAGCGAATCGCGGTTGGCGTAGGCATCTAGAAAGCCAAAGCCGGGGACTTCTACCCGCGCTGCTTCGTTGAAAAGTCGGGCGTAGGGCACGTAACGGATAGTGCCGTTGGCCAGATAGCGGGCGGGACCGGGTTGTCCGGCCAGCACCACATTCCGCGGATTCCATGAAAATTTGTAGTGCCATGGATTGGTATCGCATGCTGGGGCTACCAAACCGCCGGTATAGCTGTAAAAAGCGGTGATTTTGCCGCCCTCGGCTTTGATTTCGTCGATGAGTTGCATGGCGCTCATGTGGTCGATGCCCGGATCGCATCCTATTTCGTTGAGGAACAACAAACCTTTGGCGCGCACTTCGGCATCGAGGGCCTGCATGCCTGGCGACACATAACTGGCGGTGAACATGGAACGACCATGCTGCACGCAGGCTTCGGCCACAGGCAAGTGCATATCGGCAGGAAGGAGCGATACCACTACATCGGCGCGTTGCACTTCGGCTTGTAGCAAGTCGTTGTTTTTGAGGTCGAAAGCAATGGGCCGCGCGTTGGGATGCCCCTTTGCTTTTTGAGCCGCAGCCTCGGCCGAAAGGTCGGCTATGGTTACTTCCCACTGCTGAACCTCAGCATGTTGCAGCAAATAATCGATGAGGTAAACACTCGAGCGGCCGGCGCCCAAAACCAGAATTTTTTTCAAAACCGATGGATTTATGATGCGTTTTATGAAAATTGGGACAATATTAGTGAGATAAGCCGGCATCAGGCATGGCTACAAACACAAAAAAGTGAAAGAAATCAACCGATACATAAGGCTCATCGAACACGATAACGACAGCCAACTAGCTCCTGAAGTACGTGCCTTGCTGGCATCGGCCATAGATGCTACCCAACTTTCGTACGCGCCCTATTCCGATTTTCATGTGGGAGCGGCCATTCGTTTGGAAGACGGCACGGTTTTGCTGGGTTGCAACCAGGAGAATGCTGCTTTTCCTAGTGGATTGTGCGCCGAGCGGGTGGCTTTTTTTGCAGCCGGCGTACAGCACAAAGGCAAGCGCATCGATGCCTTGGCCATTACCATTCGCTCAGCCAGCAAGGCCGATGCGCAGCCTGCTGCTCCCTGTGGTGGCTGTTTGCAAGTAATGAGCGATGTAGAAAAGCGGCAGGGAAGTCCCATACGCATTTACCTGCAAGGCAACAGCGCCCCTGTGATTGAAGCCGAAAGCGTAAGTAGCTTCTTGCCTTTTGGTTTTTCGTTGGTGGGGAAATAGCAGTAACAAAGACAGATAGCTTCACCACCACTTTTATGGTAAAGCTTGTGAGTGCCAATTAAATAGAAAAGGTTGTACACCTAATTAAGAGTTTTCGGGAATCGCAAGAAGTATCAAGGGGTGACACGCCTAAATGAAGTTTGACAGCAGTAGAATCAAATTTGTAACTAAATAGAGAAGTAGATGAAACCGAATCAATTAGTTTGGACTGGAATAGTTATAATTATCCTTTCAGTAACAGCAGGATTCATGCCCAATCCGATAGATTTTAAAACTGATGTGACTGTCGAAGTTCAGCGACGAGAAGGCATTTATTTAGTCTTTCCAAGGCAAATTCCAACTTTTGAATATGAATATGTGAAGACAATTGAGGTAAGTGGTGTTGTTAAAAATTGGAAGGCATCTACTCTTATCGACAAAATGATTAGCACTTACAAGAAGGAAGGGATTGTTGGGGATGCAATTCTTTTTACAGAAGATGATCTTTGGAAAGCAGAAGTGATTAGATTCAAGGGCGAGAAGCCTTCTAAAGTTACAGTAGAGCCAGAAAAAAGACAAGGCATTTACATTATCTATCCACAGCAAAAAACAACTTTTGACTATGAATACGTTAATACTATTGATGCGGGTAATGTGATAGAAAATTGGAGAGCCTCTACATTGATTGAAAAGATATTACAAGTGTTTGAAAAAAAAGGGGTTAATGCAGATGCAGTGATTTTTACAGAAGTTGATTTATGGAAAGCAGATTGCGTTAATATTAAAAAATAGACATTGAATTCGCTGAACTTAGCAATCTAAAATTGACATTATGTCAGAAAGAAAGTAGCGATAAAATCAAGCTTGGTAATACAACAATTTCAAGATTGCCACCTCTTGGGCCTAAGTAATTTTGAAAATTGATTAATGATGTCGCTTAACTTTAGCTAATGAATTTAATTTTCTAGTGTACATGTAGAGTAAGTAACATCTTTATTTGCTAGTGGACTATAAAACAGTCATAACGAGAGATTCGAATAAGCGCTTCGGGAAAGCCATTGTGCGAGATACCCGTATTGCAGTTTACGATGTGCTATCTTGGTTGGCATCGGGTATGTCCATCGAAGAAATTTTACGAGATTTTCCGGAATTGACTCATGCAGACATCCGGGCCTGTTTGGCCTATGCAGCAGATAGAGAACATCGTTTAGTTTAATCTACTGGAGAGTAGTGAACTCTCCACGCGACTTAAGCTCCTCAATGTAAAGTTAAATGGCTTCTTTTGCCATGGCGATGGCTTCGTCAATATCTTCACCGAAAGACACACAACCAGGAAGGGCAGGAACCAAGACGGTATATCCCCCTTCTACTTCTTTGCTGAGGTGAAGTTTATAGGTGTATATGACTGTAAATTGAATTATAAAAATACTGAATCCCGCCTAAACGCAAAACAAATAGAGCAGGCATTCTTGACATTTCACAACTGAAACGCCCGCAACTCGGCATACAGCATTTCGGTTGGCAAGCCCATCACATTGGTGTAGCTGCCTTCAATGCCTTCGATGCCCACAAAACCCAGCCATTCCTGGATGCCATAGGCGCCCGCCTTGTCGAAAGGCTTGTAGTGGGTAATGTAAAATTGGATTTCTTCGTCGGTGAGGTGGTTGAAATGCACCTTGGTTAATACACTGAAGCTGTGGGTTTGGTCAGCGGTACGCAAACAAACACCGGTATAAACTTCCTGGGTTTTACCCGATTGCTGGCGCAGCATGCGGAAAGCTTCGTCGGCATCGGCAGGTTTGCCCAATACTTCTCCGTCTAGCACCACCACGGTATCGGCGGTGAGCAATAATTCGTCGTCGGCCAGCTTGTAGGCAGCCGCTTTTTTGCAGGCCAGGTATTCGGCAATGCGCTCGGTGGCCAGGTCGGGGGGATAGGTTTCGTTGACCTGCTGCAGCCGGATTTCAAATTCCAACTGCATTTGTTTGAGTAGCTCTTGTCGGCGGGGTGAACCCGAAGCTAAAATCAAGCGGTAGGGCAGTTGTATCATCTTAAAAATAAAGGAGTTGGAGGTAAAACCAGGCCATGGAACCGATGCCGCCTAAAAGCAGCCATTTGAGGGTGCGACTGGCCCGTGCAAACTGCGCCGATTCTTTGCTTTGGATCAATTGTACCAAGGCAAATATGGCGGGAACAATCGTGGCAAGCAGTAAGTAGCCTAAATTGTACCAGGCTTGTTGTACGAATTGCTGGTAGTTGATAAGCATCAGGCCTAGTAAGACCACCAACATCAAAATCACACTTAATCTACGAGTTGTAGCTGCACCATAGGCTACGGCAAAGGTGCGGTAGCCTGCTTGCGCATCACCTTCCATGTCTTGGGCAGTTTTGGCCAATTCGCGCACCAGGTTGGTGAGGTAAGAAAAAGCTGCATATACCAAACCGGCATACAAGAGAAAACGTGCCGAAGCAGCCGCCTCGCGGTATAACACACTCACAGCGATGTATTCATAAACCATGGGTACAAACAGCATCAATCCCAACAAGCCAGATACCAACAAATTCCCCAATAGCGGAACACCTTTCCAGCTTTCGGCGTATTTCCAAAGCAGAAAGGTGGCGATGATGTGGATAATAGCCAGGTTAAGCAGTCCAGCGCGGTAGCCCACCCAAGCACCCAAGGCAATACCGGCCACGCTCAAAATGCCATACCAACGCAACACTTGTGCTGGTTGGGGCATGGTTGCTCTGCCGTTGTATCGATCGGCTTCCTGGTCGTAATAATCGTTGATGAGGTAGCCACCGGCGGCTACGAGTAAGCAGGAGCCGACCAACAAGGCCATGTCGACGTGATTTAGCAATAAATTGAGCTCGTAGGAGTCAAAAATGGGCACCATCATGAAGTAGCGCACGCTCAAGAGTAGAAAGGCCATGAGCGTGAGGTTGGGCCAGCGAAGACGTCTAAACAAGTCCATGATCAACTACTTGCAGCATCAGAAACAAACCAAAGTCCTTTGGCGAGCAATACTTCGCGGAGTAAGTGACGTACGCAGCCCTTGCCACCATCAACGGGTACTACATAATCGGAAATGGCCAGGATTTCGGGGGCGCTGTCGGCCGGACAAGCGGCTATGCCCACCGCTTGCATGCAGTGGAAGTCGGGCAAATCGTCGCCCATATACAGCACATTTTCTTTGCTGATGCTGTGATGAGCCAAAAGTTGCTCAAGTGTTTCCAGTTTATTATCTATACCTAAATGTACTTCTTTAAGTCCGAGCCGATGTAAGCGTGTGGCTACCCCAGGCGATTTGCCACCTGAAATGACCCATACGGGAAAACCCAGTTTAGAAGCATGGCTGAGGGCAAAACCGTCCTTGGTGTTCATGATGCGGTTTTCTTCGCCTTGGGCGGTAACTACAATGGAGCCGTCGGTAAGAACCCCGTCCACGTCGAGTACTACCGCTTCGATGCGGCCAAACTGTGCTTTGATAGATGCCATAGTTGCAAATTAACGCAAAACGTACTGTACTGTGTGCTTCACGCGCTGTTCGAGCAGCACGGTTTTGCCCGAAATGAGGCCTTTTTCGAGCTTATCGCTCTGGTGACGCAAGGTCCAAAGGGTAAGTCCGCCTTCTGTTTGTACATCCAGATGTGGTTGAATGGCCTCGAGAAACGGATTGATTTTGAACGGATCATCATCCACGCAAATGCGGAAACTGATGGCCGAATTTTGACTCAAATGCGCCTTGATGCCCAATTTGTACAACTCTCCAAAAATCAAACTCAGGCTTTCTTCGGCTACAAAGCTGAAATCGCGCGAGGCAAAGCTGATGATCATTTGGTTTTTCTTGACGATGATACAAGCCGGAAACTTGCGGATTTCGTCCATCTGACGGATGACGGTACCGGGCTGCTCGGGCTGCAAAAACGAGCGCACATACAAGCGAATACCTTTGTTCTGCAGCGGCTTGATTGTTTTGGGGTGAATCACCGAGGCACCGTAATAGGTCATTTCTACAGCTTCTTCATACGAAAGCTCGTCGATTTTTTCGGCGAAGGGGAAGAGTTTGGGGTCAGCATTCAATACGCCGGGCACGTCTTTCCAAATGGTAACATCGGCAGCGCCCAGGCAATAGGCAAAAATAGAGGCGGTAAAATCGCTGCCCTCGCGGCCCAGGGTGGTGGTGTTGCCGCTCAATGCATCTCTTCCAATGAAGCCTTGCACCAGGTTGATGCCGTCTTTGAGCTTGCCATCGGCCGCCAATTGGCTGATGTTGGCTTGCGTTTGTTGCCACTGGATGCGCGCATCGCGGTAGGTATCGTTGGTTACTACAAATTCGCGGGCATCGAGCCAGCGATTCGAGGCGCCGGTGGCATTGAGATAGCCGCTGATGATATGGGTAGATACCAATTCGCCGTAAGCTACAATCTGATCGTACTGCAGGTTGTAATTGGTATTGGAGGGCTTTTTTACCAACTCCCGCAATTGGTCGAAAAAGCCATCGGTACTTTTGATAAGCTCAAATTGTTGCTGCCGGGTGATTTCCAGTCCACGAATGAGTTCTTGATGGTAAAAACGCAGTTCTTCTATGTGCTCAATACACTCGGGCAACTGCTGGGTGAACCAGCTTTGAATTACCAGCTCGAGTTTATTGGTGGTTTTGCCCATGGCCGAAACCACTACCAAAATCGATTCATTGGGGAATAATCCCAAAATGCGGCTCAGGTTCATTACCCCGGCTGCATCTTTCACTGAGGCGCCACCAAACTTGAATACTTTCACTGCCTATATTTTGGCCGCAAAAATAAGGTTTTCTAATTATCCACATGTTAGAATGTAAGCCGAAGACTTGGCTCTGCGATCTTCTTTAGATGCCGACAGCATCGTCGGTACCGGTCAAGCTGCAAAGCAGCGAAGACCAGATGCCTCCGCTGGTCGTTGAGCGAAGTCGAAACGCGCGGCCTGCTAGAAGCTTGGGCCTGCACTGAAAGAAAAGCTGAGCGATGATCCTAAAGCCATAAAATAGTGCTGCAGCCATTCAACCGCCAATAAGGTCTCCACGCCTCAGCGCCATGGGCCCCGGCCATCCGGGGGTTACCTTGAGAGCAGAAGTTGCTTGCTGTTAAGTAGTAAACGCATTTAGCCCCGAAAATCCTGAAGCTGCTTAAAAGTTAACTTGCAGTTGATCCAGGTAGGATCGAGTTCGGCACCCAAGGCACGGTAAAAGCCAATGGCGGGTTCGTTCCAGTCGAGCACTTGCCATTCGAGGCGCTGCGCCTTTCGATCGCGGGCCAGGCGCATGAGCTCATGCAGCAGTGCTTTGCCGATACCAAGGCTGCGGTAAGGTTCGTGCACCATCAAATCGTCGAGGAAGATGCACTTGCCCTTCCAGGTAGAATATTTGGTGTAAAACAGTGCCATGCCCACCACGCTCTTGTCGGGCATTTCGGCCACGAGGCATTCGAAAACGGGGTTGGGACCAAAGCCGTCTTCCGTCAATTGTTCCAAGGTGCAGGTGTGTTCTTCGGGCGCTTTTTCATAAGTGGCCAGTTCGTGGATGAGGGCATGCACCGCTGGCATGTCGGCCGGAGTAGACCAACGGATGCTAAATGCGGGTTGTGACATCACAGCACCATTTCGGGAACATCGCCTTCCACCACCAAGCGGCCTGCGGTTTTGGCCACAATTTCCTCCACCGAAACGCCTGGGGCGCGCTCTTTGAGCACAAATCCACGCTCGTCGATTTCGAAATAGCCGAGCTCAGTTACCACTTTCTTCACACACTTCAATCCGGTGATGGGCAGGCTGCATTCGGGCAACAGCTTCGATTCTCCAGCTTTGTTTACATGCTGCATGGCCACAATGATGTTGCGTGCACTGGCCACCAAATCCATGGCGCCGCCCATGCCCTTCACCATTTTGCCCGGAATTTTCCAGTTGGCTATGTCGCCTGTGTCGCTCACTTCCATGGCACCCAAAACGGTTAAATCGACCTTACCCGCGCGAATCATGCCAAAACTCATGGCCGAATCGAAAAACGATGAACCGGCCACCGTAGTAATGGTTTGCTTGCCGGCATTGATCAAATCGGGATCTTCGTCTCCTTCGATGGGGAAGGGGCCCATGCCCAACAAGCCATTCTCTGATTGCAATACCACTTCTACACCTTCGGGAATGTAATTGGCCACCAGGGTAGGTATGCCGATGCCTAGATTTACGTAATATCCATCTTGCAATTCACGCGCGATGCGTTTGGCGATGCCATGTTTGTCGAGCATAAGGGAAATTTGAAGCTACGAAAATGCGGATTTTAAGCTGTAATTGAAAGTTCTTCAGGCCTGAGGGTTGGGATTTTCGGAATCGCCGGCGTCTAAATCCGATTTCAATTCGGTAAGGAAAGACCTGATTTTCAACAGACTTTCGCGCACGGCCAGCTGCTTGTCGACCACCGGTGCTTTCGATTTCAACATCTCGCGGGCACCCTTCAAGGTATAACCGCGCTCCTTCACCAAGTGGTAAATGGTGCGCAGCTGCTCAATATTGGCCGGTGTGTAGATGCGGTTGCCCTTGCGGTTCTTTTTGGGCTGCAGTTGCTCAAACTCTGTTTCCCAAAAGCGAATAAGCGATTGGCTAACGCCCAGCAGTTCGGCCACTTCGCCGATGCTGTAGTACGATTTTTCTATAGGTTTAGACTTGTAGGGCATATCAGTCGAAAGCTTGATTGAGTTGCGATGCATTTTGAATCATGCGGTCGTATTGCTCGGGAGTAATGTCGTTGTAAAAGAAGTTCACCGGATTCACCTTGGCACCGTCTTTTATCACCTCGTAATGCAGGTGCGGAGCCGTTGATTTGCCGGTATTGCCCACATAGCCAATTACTTCACCGCGCTTTACTTTTTGGCCCTCGCGCACGGCGAAGCGCGACATATGGGCATAGAGTGTTTTGTAGCCATATCCATGGTCAATGACCACGCAATTGCCATAACCGCGGTCCATGCGCATGATTTCCGAAACGCGACCATCACCCGTGGCGTAAATTTCGGTCCGCATGGGTGCCGTAAAGTCAATGCCCTCGTGGAATTTAATGGTTTTGTAAATAGGGTCAATGCGGTAGCCAAAGCCCGAACCAATACGGTTGAGGTCTTTGTTTTTCATGGGCTGAATGGCCGGTATAGCCGCCATGAGTGCCGATTTGGCCTTCACCATGCCAACCACATCGTCGTAACTTTTGCTTTGTATGTAGAGCTGCTTTGCCAGTTTATCGACCCGACTGCTGCTCTGCATGAGTAAATCGCTGTTTGAATACGTTTGCAATTCGCGGTAATCTTTATTGCCCACGCCAGCGCTTCTGCTGTTTTCGGGAATGGGTTCGGCTTCAAAAATGACACGGTAGATATTATCGTCTCGGTTCTGCAAATCTCCCAGCGCCTTTTCCAACAAGGCTACCTTTTCATTCAACAGATCGTATTGCAGCTCCATGCCCGCAATCTCGCGTTTCAGCTGTTTTTCTTTGGGCGAATCGAGGTAGGTATAGGCAAAAGCAATGATGATGGTGGCGAATACCGCTGTGGCCGATAAAAAGCCAAATATGCGCATGAACCACTGCTTCCAGCTGAGTTCAATTTTCTCGTATTTGAGTTTTGCCGCGTTGTAGTAGTACTTTACTCTCGCCATGCTGTGAGATTTCTATGTAATTTAGCGCCGCTGAAATTACAACAGCTTCAGGGCCTTTGCAAATTTAGTTTCAGTACAAAAAGCTATTAATCGGAAGTTCAGCCATTTATGACAGCTACGGAGATCCGGCAACAATTCCTTGACTTCTTCAAGGAGCGCGGACATCACATCGAAAACCCTGCACCCATTGTGGTGAAGGGCGACCCAACCCTCATGTTCACCAATGCGGGCATGAATCAGTTCAAAGAACTTTTTCTCGGCAATCAGCCCGTGAAACACCCGCGTGTGGCCGATACGCAGCACTGTTTGCGGGTTTCGGGCAAGCACAACGACTTGGAAGATGTAGGGCACGACACCTATCACCACACCATGTTTGAAATGCTGGGCAACTGGAGCTTTGGTGATTATTTCAAAAAAGAAGCCATCGACTGGGCTTGGGAACTGTTGACCGAAACTTTTGGGCTTGACAAAGACCGACTCTACGTCACCGTTTTTGAAGGTGATGCCAAGGAAGGTTTGGGCTTCGACGAAGATGCCAAACGCGAATGGCTCAAGTGGGTGCCCGCTGAGCGCATCCTCAATGGCAATAAAAAAGACAATTTTTGGGAGATGGGCGACCAGGGTCCTTGCGGTCCTTGCTCCGAAATACACGTCGATTTGCGTACTGCCGAGGAGCGTGCGGCTGTTTCGGGCGCCACTTTGGTGAACAACGACCACCCGCAGGTGATTGAAATCTGGAACCTCGTGTTCATGGAATTCAACCGTAAAGCCGATGGTTCATTGGAAAAGCTCCCGGCCCAGCATGTGGATACTGGCATGGGCTTCGAACGTTTGTGCAGGGCCATTGCCGCCAAAAGCAGCAATTACGATACCGACGTCTTCCAGCCGCTGATACAGCAGTTGGAGCGCATGAGCGGCCATACCTACGGTCAACACCACGATGCCGATGTGGCTTTTCGGGTAATTGCCGACCACATCCGCGCCATCAGCTTTGTGATTGCCGACGGCCAATTGCCCTCGAACAACAAGGCAGGCTACGTTTGTAGACGTATTTTACGCCGAGCTATTCGTTACGGTTATACCTTCCTAGGCTTTGAAGAACCCTTCTTATACCGTTTGCTGCCGGTTTTGTCGGAGCAAATGGGTTCGGTATTCACCCAATTGCCAGCCCAGCTCGATTTCGTTCAGCGCATCATCCGCGAAGAAGAAGTAGCTTTTTTGCGCACGCTCACCAACGGCTTGCGGCGGTTGGCCCAAGTGCAGCAAGAATTGCAGGCTAGCGGTAACAAGCAAATCGACGGAGCAACCGCCTTCGAACTGTTCGACACCTATGGTTTCCCCATCGACCTCACCGCCTTGATTGCCCGCGAAAACGGCTTCAGCATCGATGAGGAAGGCTTTAAAGCCGAGATGGAGCAGCAGAAAAACCGCTCGCGCGAAGCCGCCAAGGTGGATGCCGGCGACTGGATGTTGGTGAGCGAAGAGCAAGAGCCGGTTCAATTTGTGGGCTACGACCAATTGGAGGCCGAAACCCGCATTCAGCGCTATCGTTCGGTAAAAGCCAAAAACAAAGAAGTATTCCAGTTGGTGCTTGCCGAAACACCTTTCTACGCTGAAAGTGGTGGACAGGTGGGCGATACGGGCTATTTACAAGGCAGCGATGGACAGAAAATCGCCGTGCTGAACACCTACAAAGAAAACAACCTCCACGTGCACGAGGTGGATCGTTTGCCGGCCCAGCTCGACGATACCTTTGTGGCCTTGGTGAACCACCACAAGCGCGAAGCAACGGCTGCCAATCACAGTGCCACACATTTGCTGCATGCCGCCTTGCGCCAGGTGCTCGGCACCCACGTAGAGCAAAAGGGCAGCTTGGTGAATGCTGATTATTTGCGTTTCGACTTCTCGCATTTTGCCAAAATGACCGATGAAGAGCTGCAGCAAGTGGAGAAAATGGTGAATGAGCGGGTGTTGCAGGCCATTCGTTTAGACGAACGCCGTGGCGTACCCATTACGCAAGCCAAGGAATTGGGCGCCATGGCCTTGTTTGGTGAAAAATACGGCGATTTTGTGCGTGTAATCACTTTCGATCCAGGTTATAGCGTTGAGCTGTGTGGCGGAACCCACGTGCCCAATACGGCGCACATAGGTTTGTTCAAAATTACTAGTGAATCGAGCATAGCCACCGGAGTGCGCCGCATTGAAGCCATCACCGGAGAGCGAGCAATGGCTTGGGTAAATACACAATTGGAGCAGTTGCAGCAATTACGCGAATTGCTCAAAAATCCCAAGGATTTGGTAGCTCAAGCCGAAAAGTTACTGGAAGAAACTGCTTCACTGCGCAAAGAATTAGAGCAGCTCGAAAACCAGCAGTTGCATGTATTACAGCAAGAACTCAGCACCCAATTCACTTCTGAAAAGGGAGCTCAAGTGCTGAAAGCACGGGTAGAAGTACGTTCTGCCGATGCACTCAAGAAGCTGGCCAACGACTTGCGCCGCCATGCCAACAACAGTCTTGTTGTTTTGGGTGCAGTGGTGGGCGACAAACCTCAATTGGTGGTGGCCATAGGCGATGCTTTGGTGCAGTCGAAATCACTCAACGCCGGCAACATAGTGCGTGAAGCTGCCAAGAAAATGCAGGGCGGGGGAGGCGGACAGCCGTTTTTGGCCACTGCAGGCGGTTCTTATGCAGCCGGATTGAACGATGCCATGGAAGCGGCGTTAAGCTATTTGTAAACGATGGAAAATACGATCTACGATAAATACGAATTGGTAGTTGGGTTGGAGGTGCATGCCCAGCTTAACACCCAATCGAAAGCCTACTGTGCCGATTCGGCCAGCTACGGTGCAGCACCCAACAGCCAGGTGAGTCCCATTTCGCTGGGTCACCCCGGTACTTTGCCCAAACTCAACGAGCGCGTACTGGAGTTTGCCGTGAAATTGGGATTGGCCATGAACTGCCAAATCAGGCGTTGGAACGAGTTTGCGCGTAAAAACTACTTTTATGCCGACTTGCCCAAGGGTTATCAAATCACCCAGCACACCACGCCCATTTGTTATGAGGGTTATTTGGATGTGCAGAACGACAACAATGAAACGCGCCGCATTGGCATTACCCGCATCCATATGGAAGAAGATGCAGGCAAAAGCATGCACGACCAGGATGCCTACGATTCGCTGATTGACCTTAACCGCTGTGGTGTGCCGCTACTGGAGATTGTAAGTGAACCAGATATGCGTACACCGCGTGAGGCCTATAATTACCTTACCGAAGTGCGTAAGCTGGTTCGCTACCTCGACATCTGCGACGGAAACATGGAAGAAGGCAGCTTGCGTTGCGATGCCAACATCAGCGTGCGTTTGAAAGGCAGTGAAAAGTTGGGTACCAAGGTGGAAGTGAAGAACATGAACTCCATCCGCAATGTGCAACGCGCCATTGAGTACGAGTTCAAGCGCCAGATTGATGTTTTGGAAGCCGGCGGCTCGCTCGACAGCGAAACCCGCAGTTTTGATGCAGTGGCGGGCACAACCTTTTCGCTCCGTTCGAAAGAGCAGGCCAACGATTACCGCTATTTCCCCGAGCCCGATTTGCAACCGGTGATTGTAGAAGAAAGCTATGTGCAGGAAGTGCGCGCCGCAATGCCTCCCCTGCCTGCTGAACTGGTAGCCAAATTCACTAAAGAATACGGACTGAATGAATACGATGCCGGGGTAATTACCGACGCACGTGAAGTAGCACTGTATTTCAATGAACTTACGTCGCTCACTGCCAATTACAAACAGGCCGCAAACTGGGTGATGGGGCCTGTGAAAAGTTGGATCAATGCTGAGGCTTCGCACATCGATGATTTTCCTCTACAACCCAAGAACATTGCAGCTATCATTCAA
Source organism: Sphingobacteriaceae bacterium (assembly GCA_013824115.1). GTDB lineage: Bacteria > Bacteroidota > Bacteroidia > UBA7662 > UBA7662 > PNNG01. Next base: position 44,346 of record PNNG01000025.1, read on the forward strand.
TTGGTAGACGAAGGCGTGCTGAGCCATTCGGCGGCTTCACAGAAATTGTTTCCCGCCATGCTCGAGCAACCGACGGCTGAACCACTAGCACTGGCCAAGAGTTTGAACTTGGTGCAAGAGCGGAACGAAGACGAATTAAGAGGCCATGTAGAGGCTGTATTAGCAGCTTGGCCCGACAAAGTAGCCGAATTCCAAGGCGGCAAAAAAGGTGTTTTGGGCTTGTTTATGGGGGAAGTCATGAAGCGCACCCAAGGCAAGGCCGATCCACGCATGACCAATCAATTATTAACCGAAATCCTCTCAAAAAACTAATATGCGTTTGATGTATGTGCTGCTGTTGGCAGCTTTGGCCAGCACGGCCTGTAACAAGGTTGGAAACGACCGTTTCGAAATCAGTGGTACCATTGAAGGTGCGGCTGGTGAGAGCGTGAAGCTCATTGAATTCACCCTAGAAGACGCGGTGACTACCGACTCGGCAGTGATTGACGAAAAAGGCAACTTCACCATGACCGGAGCCACTGCCGAACCCACCGTATATATGCTTTCATTGGGCACTTCGGGTATCGTTCCCATTTTGATTGAAAATGGTGAGGCCATTGAAATTACAGCCAAAGCCGACCAATTTGTAGCCTCTGCCAAAGCCAAAGGCTCTAAAGGAAGTGAAGATTTGATGGTGTATTTTAAAGCTTTCAATACCTTCCAGGAAAAGGTTTCGGGCTTAAATGAAGAGCTCATTCCTTACGCCAATCTACCTGAATTTGAAAGCAAGCGTGCCGAAGCCCAAGAGAAATACAAAACCTACCAACAAGAACAAAAGGCCTTTGTAAAAGACTTTATTGACAACAACGATAACGGCATTGTGCCTGTGTTTGCTGCTTTATATGCGGCCAATTTTATTTCTCCCGAAACCGAATTTGAGTGGTTTTTTGGCTTGCTGAACCGTTTTGAAACCGAGCATGCCAAAAGCAAGTACACAGCCTGGTTCAAGCAATTTGTGGAGCCTTACCGCAATTTGGCAGAGTTGCAGCCGGGCAAACCCGCACCCGATTTTAAGTTGGCAACGCCCGAAGGCGACAGCCTTTCATTGAGCGATCTGCGCGGAAAATACGTATTGGTCGATTTTTGGGCATCTTGGTGTGCACCATGTCGCCAGGAAAATCCCAATGTGGTAAAGATGTACGAACGCTTCAAAGGCAAAAACTTCGAAATATTGGGGGTTTCACTCGATCGTGGCAAAGCAGAATGGGTAAAAGCCATTGCTGATGATGAATTGGGCTGGAAGCATGTGAGCGATCTGAAGTATTGGGATTCGGTGGTAACTGGCTTGTATGCCATTCAATCTATTCCAGCCACCTTGATTGTTGATCCTCAAGGCAATATTGTTGCCCGCAATCTGCGTGGTCCGGAGTTGGAAAGCAAGCTCGAATCGTTGTTGCAATAATCATCAGTTCGCGGAAGGTTTTTTTGCCTTCCGCGAATTAATGATAACTTAACAGCGGCGGCAATGAGGTTGGTGTAAAATTGGGTTTTCTTTGCCGTTAAATTATGGTTATGAATAACGCCAGGTACAAAATTCTTGCAGTAGACGATGAGCCCGATATCCTCGAAATCATTGGATACAACCTTTCGAAAGAAGGGTATGAAGTGCTCACTGCCAGCAATGGTGCCGATGCCATTCGCATTGCCAAAGAGCAGCGACCCGATCTGATCATCCTCGATATCATGATGCCCAAGATGGATGGCATTGAAACCTGTCGCCAAATCAAAGAAATCGACAAGCTCAAAAATACCTTCGTGGTGTTTTTAACTGCCCGCGAGGAGGAGTTTGTAGAAATCATGGGTTTTAGTGCGGGTGCCGACGATTATATTGCCAAGCCCATCAAGCCCCGCGCTCTGTTGAGTCGCATCAACGCCATTTTACGTCGCTCTGGCGGAAAAGAGGATGCCGTTCAACCCAAAATCCAAATCAACGATCTGTCTATCGACCGCGAAACCTATATGGTAACCAAGGGCAATGAGCAGATTGTATTGGCCAAAAAGGAGTTTGAACTCTTGTTTTTGCTAGCCAGTAAGCCCGGAAAAGTGTTCTCGCGTGACTTGATATTGGAGCAAATTTGGGGCAACGACGTGGTGGTAATTAACCGTACCATCGACGTACACATCCGCAAATTGCGTGAAAAAATAGGAGAAGACTACATCCAAACGGTAAAGGGTGTAGGTTACAAGTTTGGAGCTGAGTGAAAAACCCAACCCCTTCGGCCATTGCTGCTTTGGCAGCTGTAATGATTGCATTGTTGCTTTGGCCGGTGGGATGGTTATTGGGTTGGCAGGGTTGGAAAGTCTTTTTAGGGATTGTATTGAGCGGTACCATCAGCTATGCGGTGGTACTTTTTGCGGTGAATTATTTTGTGTACCGCAAAGTGAAGCTCATTTATAAAACCATTTATACCGTTAAATCGAGCAAATTCAACCAGCAGTTGCAAGATAAACTCAGTCACGACCCACTCGGTGAAGTGATGAGCGAGGTGGACGATTGGGCCAAAGACCGGGGCCTGGAGCTTGAAAGTGAAATGCGGATGGAAAACTACCGCAAAGAATTTCTCGGAAACGTATCACACGAGCTCAAAACACCCATATTCAACATTCAAGGCTACATTCACAGTTTGTTGGATGGAGCCATGGAAGACCCAGAGCTCACCCGACATTTCCTGAAAAAAGCCGCCAAGAGTGCCGACCGCATGGAAATGCTGGTAAAAGACCTGCTCACCATATCGGAATTGGAAAGCGGCAGCCAGAAACTCGATATGGAGACCTTTGATGTGTATGAGCTCATCAAAGACATCATGGAGCAGTTGGAGTTCAAAGCCCGTGAAAAACGCGTCAATTTGGGCTTCAAACAAGGATGTACGCCGCCTTTTTTTGTACGAGCCGATAAGAAAAAGGTACGCCAGGTATTTGTGAACCTCATTACCAATTCCATTAAGTACGGTAAGGAAGGAGGTCAAACGCTCATTGGCCTGTACGATATGGACAAAAACTACCTCATTGAAGTGTCTGATAACGGCATTGGCATTGAGGAGGAGCATTTGTCGCGTTTGTTTGAGCGTTTTTACCGGGTTGATAAAGCCCGTTCGCGTGATGAAGGCGGCACAGGGCTGGGTTTGGCCATCGTAAAACACATTGTGGAGGCCCATAGTCAGAACGTAAATGTGCGGTCGAATCCCGGCGATGGAAGCACCTTTGGGGTTACCCTCGAAAAAGCACTTGATAAGTAAGTAAAGGCCGTATTTTTGCGGCATGAAGAAAACGCAGTTTACCGACCTGATTTTGTTTGAAAACGATCGGGTAATGGTGGTAAACAAACCTCCGATGCTCAGTTCGCTTGATGAACGTTTTGCTGAAGCGCCTTCGCTTTTGCGCATGGCCAAGGCACATGATCCCGAATTGCGCTTGTGTCACCGGCTCGATAAAGAGACTTCGGGTGCCCTCATTTTAGCCAAAGACGACGAATCGTATCGTTTCATTTCGATGGAATTTGAGCACCGCCGCATTGTAAAAAAGTACCACGCTGTGGTGGAAGGCATCCAACAATTTGAAATGGAAGAAGTGGATTTGCCTATTGGAACGGGCAGAAACGGACTCATGCGTGTTGATTTTGGCAGCGGCAAAGATGCTCTGACCTATTTTCAGTCGGTACAATTCTTCCGACACTATACTTTGGTAGAATGTACGCCTATCACCGGCCGCACCCACCAAATCAGGGTGCATTTGGCAGCCCGCAAGGCAGTTATCGCCAACGATACCGCCTATGGTGCTAAGGTCCCTCATTTATCGGCCATCAAGCGCAAATTCAACATCGGTAAATTCGAGGAAGAGAAGCCCATGATTCAGCGATTTGCTTTGCATGCACGCGCTGTGAAATTTCGTTGGGACGAAGGGCAGGAGGTGGAAGTGACCGCACCTTACCCCAAAGACATGGATGTGCTGTTGAAGCAGCTCGAAAAGTGGGACAGCTAAGCCGATGATTGAATACGAATTGGCGCGTATCAACAAGCTCATTTACCACCGTTTACACGATGTGGAAAGTGACTTGGCGCCTGAATTAAATGAATCGGCGTACTTCAGGGCTGATGAATCCGAAGACGAAGCCCTGCGCCGTATTTTCCTCAAGCCCTTTAATCAGGTCGCCCAAACACAGGAATTTACCCATCCGGTTGCTTTGGAGCTGAATCCGCTTTTTAGTTTGTGTAAAAGCATGGAGCTCGGACAGGATTTCGTTTTCTGCAGCAAAGGCATGGCCAAGCACTTGCACGACGTATCGCGGCATCCGGCCATACCGGGTGGTGATTTGTTTGTGATTCAGTTTCAGGATGTGACCTTCGGCAATGCTGTTTTCGATGCCTTAGGTATTTACAAAATTGAGAACAAAGACTTTTTCATCGAAACCTCTGAAGTAATCACCGGCGAAACGGGCTTGCGGTTTAGAAAAGGCATTGGCTCCAAAAAATTTGAAAAGGCTTTATTGGTGCTTTTCAGCGAAGACACAGGCTATACTTTGTTGCCATTGGAAAAAGCAGGAGGCGAAACCGAATACTGGACACGCGATTTTGTGGGGGCGCAGTCGAAAAACGACCATATCAACCATACCAATGCGGTATTAACCCTCACCAAGAACTTCGTTACGCAGCAGTATCCCGAGCAATTTGAAATCAACAAAGCCGATCAAATTGACCTGCTCAACCGATCGGTAGATTTTTTCAAAAAGAACGAAACCTTCGATAAGCGCAGCTTTGAGCAGGAGGTATTGCAAGATGCCGAAGTGATTCGGAGCTTTCATGAATACAACAAACAATACAGCGAAGAAGTAAATTGGGAGCTGGCCGATCATTTTGAAATATCGCAGCAGGCGGTGAAAAAGCAGCAGCGCATTTTTAAGAGTGTGTTGAAGCTCGACAAGAATTTCCACATTTACATCCACGGCAACCGGAGTTTGATTGAACAGGGTACCGATCCCGACGGGCGTAAATTCTACAAAATCTACTACGAAAACGAGGCCTAGCGCTTACTGAAACCGAATGGCTTCCACCGGGCGAATGCGCGCAATGGCCAAAGCAGGCAGTAAAAGCAGCACCACACACGAAGCAAAGGTGGCTACGTTCAGCAGCAGCCATTCTTCTAAGCCAATGGAAAGAGGAACGGCAGAAACGTAGTAGCTGGCCTCATCGAGCTTGATGATGCTGAATTGGGTTTGGAGCCAGTAGAACGTTAAGGCCAGCACATTGCCAATGAGCATGCCTAAACCTGAAATGTAGGCACCCGTAAGCACAAATAGCGCACTGATGCTGCGTGTTTGCATGCCCATGGCTTTGAAAAGCCCGATGGTTTGGGTGCGTTCGAGGATGAGGATGAACAAGGCTGAAACCATATTGATGCCTGCCACCAGCAACATGATGATCATGAGCACCTGTTTGTTTAAATCGAATAGCTGCAGCCAGCCGAAGAGGTTAGGATAGAGGTCCTGCACGGTGTATGCCTCCAATCGCGCGTCTAACTGCTCACTCATGGCATAAGCGGTGGGCTGCATTTGCTCAAACTTACTCAAATGCACTTCCAAGCTGCCCATTTCATCATCCGACCAGCCATTGAGCTTCACAATGTGTCGCAAATCGATGATGGCATAGGGCTTCGAAAATTCACCTTCTATACCTAGTTTATAAATGCCACTTATGGTAAAAACGCGTGCTCGAGGAGGTTCTTGGATAAAAAAGCACTGGAGCTTGTCGCCAACTTTTAATTCCAATTTGCGGGCTACCGATTGGGGCAACAGCATTTCGTTGCTGGCTTCTTCGGTACTAAAAGCAGGCATTTTTCCTTGGGTGAGACAGCTGGCCAGGAAGTCGAGCCGGTAGCTGCTGTCCACCCCTTTGAGCACAAATCCTTCGAAGGCTTCATCGGTACGCGCAATGCCGGCTTTGGTGGCAGTAGGGGCCATCCATTCCACACCCTCATTTTGTTGAAGGCTTTCTAACTCATCGAGGCGCAGTGAAAATGGCCTTTGTTCAAAAGATTGGCTCATTTCGAGCTTACTTACTTGAATGTGGCCCCAAAAGCCGGTAAATTTGACGGGAATACTTTGCTGGAAGCCGTTCACAATGGCGCTGGCTGCGAGTATCACCACAATACCCGTGGCTACCCCGGCAATGGCAATGCGTACCACCAAACGAGAGAGGTGGTTGCCTTGGTCGATGGCCAGCCGCTTAAACAAAAAACGAATCAGTGACAAAAACTGCTATTTGCCTCAAAATTAGAAAAGCTGCGCTATTTATGTGGCTATTTGTGGGTATTGCTTGTAAGGGACAAGCCCAATTGCTTACGGGCGCCGAACAAACACAGGTTTGGAAACCCCTTTTGCAGAACAAAACGCTCGGTTTGGTGGTGAATCACACCGCTTATACTCCCGAGGGACATCTGCTCGACCTACTGCTGCGCGAAAAACAAGCAGTAAAAGCCGTATTTGCCCCCGAACATGGTTTTAGGGGAGAAGCCGAAGCCGGTGCGAAAATCGAAAATGGCAAAGATGCCCGCACAGGCGTTTCGGTGATTTCGTTGTATGGCAGCAAGAAAAAGCCGCAGCCAGCCGATTTGAAGGACATTGACCTGCTCATTTTCGATATGCAAGATGTGGGTGCTCGCTTTTATACTTACATCAGCACCTTGCATTACGTCATGGAAGCCTGTGCCGAGCAAAATATTCCTTTGTTGCTTTTCGACAGACCCAATCCAAACGGCCATTACATGGATGGACCCATACTGGATACCGCTTTTCGTTCGTTTGTGGGCATGCACCCCATTCCCATTGTGCATGGAATGACTTTGGGTGAATATGCGCAAATGATCAATGGTGAAGGATGGCTGGCCGGAGGGGTGAAATGCAAGCTGCAAATAGTGAAGTTGAAAAACTACACCCGCCAAACTCCCTATACTTTGCCTATTCCACCTTCGCCCAATTTGCCCGATATGCATTCGGTGTATTTGTATCCATCGACTTGCTTTTTTGAAGGCACCGACATCAGTTTGGGCAGGGGTACCGACCGTCCCTTTCAGCTCGTCGGAGCCCCTTGGTTCAAAGGAGGTGATACGAGCTTTGTGCCACGTTCCATTCCGGGTAAAGCAGAAAAGCCGCCTCAAATGGGTGTGCTTTGCCATGGTTTCGATTATGGCAAACAGCCGGTTGCTAGCTTGCGGCAGCAGGCCCGCATCGATTTAATGCCTTTGCTCAGTTTTTACGCCCAGGCACCCGATAAAGCGAAGTTCTTCACGCCCTTTTTCGACAAATTGGCAGGTAGCGATCAGTTGCGCAAACAGATTGCCGCTGGTTTGACTGAATCGGACATCCGAAAAAGTTGGGAGCCGGGATTGAAAGCTTTTGCCAACATGCGTAAAAAATATTTGTTGTACCCTTGATGGGCAAATTTTAATGGAACAGAAACGCATCATTTTTTTAGGAACACCCGCCTTTGCAGTGGCCTGTTTGCAAGCCTTGGTAGAAGCCAAATTGAATGTGGTGGCTGTGGTTACCATGCCCGACAAGCCGGCGGGTAGGGGACAAAAGCTGCAGGAGTCGGCAGTGAAGCAGTATGCGGTGGCCCAAGGCATTCCGGTTTTGCAGCCCGAAAAGCTGAAAAACCCCGATTTTTTGACCGAATTAGCCTCTTACCAAGCCGATTTGCAGGTGGTAGTCGCCTTTAGGATGCTTCCTGAAGTCGTTTGGAATATGCCGCCTTTGGGCACCTATAATCTACATGCTTCGCTGCTTCCTCAGTACCGCGGGGCAGCACCCATCAATTGGGCCCTCATCAATGGTGAACACGAAACGGGCATCACTACCTTCAAACTGAAGCACGAAATCGATACCGGTGATTTGGTGCACCAAGAGAAGGTAGCTATTGCACCCAATATGGATGCAGGCCAATTGCACGATGTGTTGATGGAACGCGGGGCCCAACTCATGCTACGTACAGTGCAGGAAGTTTTTGATGGAAGCGTCGTTTACATCCCCCAAAGCGAATCAACTGAAATACTAAAGGCAGCACCCAAAATTTTTAAGGAACACTGCCGCATCCAATGGCAGCAGGAAGGAGACCGGGTGGTGCAACTCATCAGGGGATTGTCGCCTTATCCCGGTGCCTTCGCTTTGGCCAACGGATTGGTTTTGAAAATTTACAAAGCCCAATTCAGGCACGAAAGGCATTTTGTACCGGTGGGACAGTCGCGCTTACAAGCTGATGAATGGCAAGTAGCCGTTTCCGATGGCTGGATTACCTTGTTGGAAGTGCAGCTTGAAGGCAAAAAGCGGATGGCCTCCGCCGATTTGCTGCGCGGAAATGCAGCCTTGGCAGCTTTACTACTGGAGTAAATTCAAAGGGTAATGCTGTTGATGGCCAGTTGGTTGAGGCTTTCTGTTAAAGCAACCGCCTGCTTTCGGAAATAGCGTTTGTTGCGCCATCCACCCACCCAACGTACGCCTGCTATGGCATTGGTGAGGTATACTTCTTCGGCTGCTTGCAAATCGGCATGCGACAGCAATTGCTCCTTGAGCTGGTAACCAAGGGTGGGTAGCATTTCCAAAAACACCCTTCGCATCACACCCGGCAAACAGCCGCCATCTAAAGCGGGCGTGCGCAGTATGCCATCGCGAAGCACAAAAACATTGCTGTTGCTGCTTTCGAGCAGGGCGCCTTCGGCATGATACATCAAAGCATCGTCCCAACCCGCTTCGCGGGCCTCTCTGCCCGCAAGCACATACTGAAGTGCACTGGAACTTTTGATCTCGGGTACAAAAAGCGATTGTTTGGCCCTGCTGGCATCACCCACAATCAAGCCTTTGTAATTGAGAATAAAGGCATTATGTGGCAAAGTTTCTATTTCCATTAACCAGCAGGCTTCATCGTTTAGCGGGGTATAAAATCCACCCGATTGGCGCCAAACCTGCACGCGTAACCGAGCTCCATGGCGGATTTTGTTGGCTTCAATCAATTGCTCCAGTTGAGCTTGAAAGCTTTCGAAGTGAAAAGCCGGACGGATGCCCAACATACGCATGCCGTATTGCAGCCTGTCGAAATGCCAACCCGCCCAAAGCGCTTGTCCGTACATGACTCTTATGGACTCAAAAACCCCATCGCCATAACGCATTGCCCGGTTGTTGGAAGCAAGCGGTACGTTTTGGGCGGGAAGAAGTTCGCCTTGGTAATTGAGCCATTGCATCCTGCAAATTTAGGGGATGCGCATTGCCCGCTGGCTTTTTTTCTACCTTATCTGATAAGGAATCTTTAATTTCGTTTCACCAAACGCTCATTATGCAATCACCTACACGTGTCGTTACCCTGGGCCAGTTCATCATCGAACGCCAAAAAGAATTTCCCTATTCCAAAGGCCAACTTTCGCGTTTGCTGCGTGACATAGGCATTGCAGCCAAAATTGTGAACCGCGAAGTAAACAAGGCTGGATTGGTAAATATCTTGGGGGAAGCAGGCATAACCAACATCCAAGGTGAAGAGGTTAAAAAGTTGGACGTTTTTGCGAATGAACAATTTATTGCTGCCCTGAATGCCGGGGGCGAATGTTGCGCAGTAGCCAGCGAAGAAGAAGAAGATATCATCCCCATTTCATCTGAAGTGTCGAAAGATGCCAAGTATGTGGTGCTGATGGATCCTTTGGATGGCAGCTCTAACATCGATGTGAATGTGAGCATTGGTACCATCTTCTCTATTTACCGACGGACTTCGTTCAGTGGTCCGGGTACGCTCGACGACTGCCTGCAGCCAGGCAGCGAGCAAGTAGGAGCGGGCTATATAGTGTATGGAAGCAGCACCATGTTGGTGTATACGACAGGGCATGGCGTCAATGGATTTACCCTCGATCCGTCGATTGGTGAATTTTGTTTGTCGCACCCCAATATGCGCATCCCCGAAAATGGCATTATTTATTCTATCAATGAAGGCAATTATGCCGATTTTCCAGAGGGCATCAAAAAATACATCAAATATTGCCAGGAGGTCGACAAAAAATCGAAACGCCCTTACAGCTCGCGATACATTGGTTCTATGGTGGCCGACTTCCACCGAAACTTAATCAAAGGGGGGGTTTTTATTTACCCCGGTACTGGCAAATCACCCGAAGGAAAGCTGCGTTTGGGTTATGAATGTAATCCACTTTCGTTCATTGTAGAACAAGCAGGTGGAAAAGCTACTGACGGGTTTAACCGCATTCTCGACCTCCAACCCAAATCGTTGCATCAACGAACCCCCATTGTGTTGGGAAGCAAAAACATGGTTGAAAAGGTAGAGGAGTTTATGCGCACCTATTCGCCAGTGAAACCAGTTGAGTATTTCATAGGCTAATTCACCACCTTATTTGCACAGCAGCTGCTTGCAAAAGCAAAAGGTTTGGCCCTGAACTCAAATCCCATCCCTAATATATAGCCCTTGGCTTCGGCCAAGCTGCTATTCGATTTGAATTGCGGATCGGTATTGATGTCGGCATGTACTTCCAAAGGTACATTGAGCTTGTTGAGGGTTTCCAACAAGCCATAGGCCACTTCAATAGACATGCTTACCTCGCGTAACATGCGTTCGCGCACCCCCATGCGAAACTTTTCACGGACTTTATTCACCAGCATTTTGCCTCCATGTCCTTCACGCAGGACTACTACCACAGAGGCGTATTCGGTATACCCTCCCTTGTATTGCGAGTCGGTGCCGATGCAAACCCGCACCCGATAGCCCGCACCTCGGTCGGCCAATACCCATTGTGTAACTGCGTCTGCCAACGAATGTTCAATGGGTGCTCCACTTAACGATTTCCACATAACAGCTTTTTTTCGAATATAGGCTGTTTGTATGAACTTAGTGTTTCATTGATAGGGTTGATTTTCAACAGCTTGTGCACATCAACGGGCAAGTAAGTAATCAATCATGGGAAGATAGTATTCCCAAAAGAAATAATGCCTATCGGTGGGCTCGGTAGGGTCATAAAAGAACTCCCTGAAAAAGCGAATGCCCCTGAAATAGCTGCGTTTGAATTGAATGGGATTGTCGGCATAATCGCCTGCGAAATAGTAAAACCGGTAATCGCTGCTATCGTGCGAAAGAATGGCCGGAAATGTAGCCGATAGTCCGAGTTGATGCAACAGCGAATCGCCTTTGGCAGAAGTGTAGAGCTTATAATCGGCTTCTACCTGCACCGTTTTGGCCTTCATGATGTCGAACCAAAAGGGATAGGGCATGGTATCGGGCAGTTCAATGCGCTCTTGAAAGGCTTTGCGGGTGTGAATCACTGGAACAGGAAAGTACAATTCTTCGTCTTGTTCCAATATTTCGATGCGATCGTTTTGGCTCACCAATACAATTCCAGCCTTTTTAAATGGCCAATGACCATGCTGTTGCACATATCCCCGTTTCATCCAGTACGGAATTTCCAGGTTTTCAAGGGTATCGAGGTTGTCGACAAATCGCCCAATCCAGCCGCTCCATGTCAAGCCAAAGAGCTCTTCAAAGTCCTTTCGTTCTTTTTGAGCGGTAGGCGAGCCAATACAATTAAATTCTGTGATGATGGTTTTACCAGCGGCTTTTGCTTGGCGCAGGGTGTAAAGGTCGTTTTTTGTCAGACCTCCGTAAATCAGCTCTGAGCGTTCGGTGGCCTGGTCTTTTTTATACCATTCGAGCGAATAAATCCCATAAGTATCGGTAAAGTACAAATGACTGCTGTTTGCAACAATGCTATCAAGCTGCGCCTCACTGAGCTGACTTAATCCTTTGATGTCAAATTGTTGCAATTTTTTGGGGAAGAAACCATAGTAGTCTTGCGCCGGATCGAAGCGCTTTCCAGTGAGTGGATGCGCATACTTTTTATGGTTGAGCAACCAAAACAAGGAAGCATGCTCTTCATATTCCCGGTTAAGCACCGTTTTGTCGACCACGGTAAGGGCCAGTTCTGTTTTGGGGGTGAAAAACCACCAAGCCAACATGAGGAGTGGACTGGTAAATAGTAAAATCACCAATATTTGCAGGAAGCGCAAAAAGATAGCGAAATACCTCATTTGGCAGGTTTGGTGTTAAATCCGGTACGCGTCATTTCACCCCAGCTTTTTTTACCCTGTACAAAATCGAGGTTTCCCCTGATGCTCCACCACACTACCTTGGGGTGATGTAAGAAAGGTTCGAGCAGGGCCGCTATCAACAGTTTGCGCACATCGCGCCAGCGGGTGTACTGGAAATACGACATCTCATCGAATAAAATGGCAGCCATACTCATCATCAAAGCAAAGGCGTAAACGCTGCCCATCAGGGCAAAAAAGTAGGGCCAATTCGGAAGGTCGAGCAACGCCAGCAGTACAAAATACACAATGCCAAATATTTCTACCAAAGGTGCCATCCACTCAAAAAAGAACCAATAGGGATAACTTAACAAGCCTAAAACCCGGTATTTCGGATTGAAAAACATGCGCTTATGCATCAGCAGTGTTTCAATGGTTCCTCGCATCCAACGGTTGCGCTGCCTGCCCAAAACCTGGTTGGTGGAGGGTGCTTCGGTCCAACACAACGGATCGGGAATGAAACTTACCACGTATCGCTCTCCACGTTCAATCATATAACGCCGCATCCGAACAATCAACTCCATGTCTTCGCCTACCGTTTCGTGGTTGTATCCACCACAAGCCACGGCAATTTCTTTGTCAAACAGTCCAAATGCCCCTGAAATAAGCAATAAGCCGTCGGCCTTGCTCCAGCCCATGCGGCCCATCAAAAAGGCCCTGGTGTATTCCATCACTTGGAAGCGGGCCAACATATTATCGGGCACCTGAACCGATTTCAAAAAGCCATCTTCAATGACGCACGAATTGGCAATGCGAATAACTCCGCCTACGGCAATGGTACGTTCTTCACTCTGCAAAAAAGGTTTTATCATTTTCAACAAGGCATCTTGCGACAACACACAATCAACATCAATACAAGCCGCATATTTACCGCTCGATACGTTCAATCCCGTATTTAAGGCATCGGCTTTGCCACCATTTACTTTGTCGATCACTATCAGTTTGTCGTAAATGGCTTGGGTCGATTTGTAAATGCCGTGGATGGGTTTGTGCGACAATGTTTTGGGGTAGGCATAGGGCACTTCCTCAAGCTGGTAGTTTTCTATGAGTTTGGCCAGGGTATCGTCTTTGGAGCCGTCGTTTACCACCACAATTTCCAATTGAGGGTATTGCAGCGACAATAACGACTTTACATTTTCAACAATGGTAAGCGATTCGTTGTAGGCCGGAGCAATGAGGCTGATGCCGGGGGTAAGCGGGGAGGATAAAACTTCGCGGTAGTCGGTGTAACTGTTTTCTCGCTTATAACGAATAAGCGCCTGTGCACTTACTATGGCCAACAGCAAATACGAACTGCAAATGCTGATGGTGTACACCAGCAATACGATGTCGAAATAATAGGTAAAGGTTTCAAGGGCTTGTTTCATGCATTTTGCAGCCTCCGGTCTGCTGCGTGCATGATGCGTTCTATCACGAGTGATTGTGGCGCAAAACGTTCAATATAAATTTCAGGGAAACCAGCTGGCTGAAGGGCAGCAAGTGCGCGGGCCGCTTGCAACGAAATGTAATGACTGGGATGTGTAAGCGCCTGTTCAAAAAACGACAGCCGATCGTAACCGGTATACATGAGGTATTGCAAAATGGCATGCTGAACAGCCGTTTCTTCACCTTCAAATTGGTCGACCAATACCTCCTGCAATTGGTAATCGCCCAAACGGGTGAGTGCCAATATGGCTTCGGTTCTTATTTCAACGTTCGGATGGGAGCTCATGGCTTGCAGCGGTAAAATATCTCGCGAACAACCAAAAAATGCCGACATACGTATGGCAAACAATACGATAGAGTGATTCGAAAGGGAGAACAACCTCCCGAAACTCTCGATATGGAAGCCATTTCTGCTTTTCAGCGATTCGTGCAAGCGCAGCTGGTCCCAATCGGTAAGGGGATAGGTGATTTGCTCAAAAACCGATAATCGATCTCCCTCAGCCTCCAATTCGAGTAATGCCAATTGGGCGTGTGAACGTACCAAAGCAACCCGGTGATTCAGCAGTTCGCGTATGGCCGGAATGCCTTCCTGGATGTGCATTTCGCGCAATTCGCTGATGCCCGAGGCTTGAATCGACCAATTCACGGCCTTTAATTTCCCTAAACTGTAGCTGTGCAATTGCAATGTGCGATACAACTGCTTCACCTTGTCCGATAAATTGCCGCTCAATCCCTTACCCAACCTCACCATGATGTCGGCCAATAATTGCTGCTGAAAGCGGGTTTTGAGTTTTAATTTGATTTCCTCAATATGTTGCTCATCCGAATGATCACTCATCCCATAAAGCAATCCCAACAACCTTTCTTCGTAATATTGATTTAAATCTTGGGTGAAACGGGCATCGGCATCTTTGGCAAACCTGCTTAACAAGGTCATCAGTAAAAAAATCAAGGCCAAGAACAAAAAGCTAAATATCAGCCAAAAAATAAATACCATGCCCATGCCATAGCGCACTTCCAGCTCATTCACCAAGGCTGCAATATTGTCAACAGGATTCATTTAGAACTGGAATAAGAGGGTAGAGCCTGTTGTGTAGCGGGTCCGGAAGTTGCCGGGAATAAATTCTTCGTTTTTATACTCCAAAAAGGGCTTGATGAGCCAGGGACCTTTGAATTGCCATTGTACATCGAGCCGGAATAAATTGGCCGACAGTAAGAAAAGCTGATTGGAGGGGGCTGCATCGGGACTATTCAATCTGAAATCCATATCGGGCGAATTGCCAATGCCGTAGGTAAAATTAATCCACCGGTTGCTGCCTTTGAAGTAACGGCGTACTTGAAATGTATTGGTGAGGTAAACGTTTCCGGCGGTTGGAATGATGAATGGACGTACGCTGAACCAATACTGGCCATGGTATTTGCTGGCGCTGAAGGTAAAACTATGAACCCGACTGTCGGCAAAGCGAATGTAGCGCCAACCTCCCGACAGTTCTATGTTCCGCTCCATAGCCCTGAATACCTCAGCACCCGTACGGAAATTGGGAAAAAGCGGTCCCACACCCAATCCTACACCTGTATACAAATAGGTATGCTTGTTGAGGCGAGGGTACCATTCTACTTCGCCTTGTAAGGAGGGCAAGTTGAATCGGTCTATCCACGTTCCTCTGATCAAAAGCGGACCACTGCCCACGCGCTTGCCGTATTCTACCGAAAACCACTGCCAATTGGCAATGGGGGCATCAAAAGTGCTGAACTGATAATCGAATTGGATGTGCTCGCTGCGTGTTTGTTGTAAATTTTCTTGATGAAGAGCCCTTAAATTGGGGTAATTGACTTGTGCGTTTAAGAGCTGCTGTGTTAGTTGCCGGCTGATTTCATAATTACCTAGCAAATGATGCGCTTGGGCTTGGTACCAACGAATCAACAAGGTATCAGTTACGAAGTCGGGACCAGGTTCTAGTATTTGCAGTAAACCATTGTAATCCTTGCCCCAAAGCCTACCATCGGCCCGTACAAAAAAAAGTGCTTGCCATTGAGGATGTACTTTTTGCAAGGAATCGAGATAGTGAATGCCAAGGCTGTATTGGCCTTCCCATAAAAAGGTAGTGCCATATAATAGGGCGGCATCGTGGTATTCGGGTGCCCATTGAAGCACCTGAAGCAGATTTTGCCTGCTGGTTTCAAATTGCTTCCCTATGGCTTGTTCTCGGGCTTGTAAAAAGAGGCTGTCGGCGTTTTGGGCGGTCGCCGTTTTTAGTAACGTCACAAATAAAAACCAAAACAAGCACGTACACTTTTTCATCGTCGCAGCAGATTTTTTTTCACCCTGATGCTCAATTCTTCGGCACTGAAAGGCTTGGTGATAAAATCATCGGCACCCAGGCCAAATGCCTCTACCACCGTTTTTTCTAGCCCAACGGCCGACAACACTATGATGGGTACCTTCAATTGGAGGTCATTGCGGGTATAGGCAATCAGTTCTAATCCCGATATGTAGGGCATCATGATGTCGGTTATGATTACATCAGGATGCCAATTTTTGATAGCTTCAATTCCGGCCTTTCCATCTTCCGCAATAAGCACATCGAACCCATCTTTTTTCAATCGGAATTCAATCACTTTGAGCATCATGCGCTCATCTTCCACTACTAAAATCCGTTCCGCCATTGGGACGAAAATAAAACAATAATGCGGTGCATAAAAATGTATTTGGACTAAGTGGTCCTTTTTTTAGATGCACGGTACATTTTTGAACAAATAAATTCCAAAATTCAAGGATGTTGTCCCGGTGTATTACCCTCCGGTATGCATAGGCGCTTTTGTGTATGTGAGAAATGCTTCCTTAAAAAGGCTGTTTCAGCTTTCCAGAGACCCAAAAGGGGCATTACGCACAAGCTGCTTTAACTTAGCTATAGCTATTTAGCGATGCTTTTTTTGGTTGCTCCAAAATATACTCCTAAACTGGCTGAAAATTAAGTGTATGATCAAACCCATAGCCAACTATGAAGCCTATTTAGAGGCTTACCAAAAGAGTGTAGACCAACCAGAGGCTTTTTGGGCCGATGTGGCAAGCCATTTCCAATGGCGCAAGCCTTGGGACAAGGTGCTCGATTGGAATTTCGATGAACCCAAAATCAGTTGGTTCGAAGGAGCGCAATTGAATATTACTGAAAACTGTCTCGACCGGCATTTGGCCGAACATGGCAATAAACTGGCGCTCATTTGGGAGCCCAACGATCCGAAAGAACGATTTGTACGATACACTTACCGCGAATTGCATGAGCATGTAAGTCGTTTTGGCAATGTGCTGCGCAAAAACGGCATTGAAAAAGGCGATAGGGTTTGCATTTATATGCCTATGATTCCTGAACTGATGGTAGCCGTACTGGCCTGTGCCCGCATAGGTGCTGTACACTCGGTGGTTTTCGCAGGTTTTGCAGCCCACAGCGTGGCCGACCGCATCAACGATTCGGGTTGCAAAATGGTAATTACAGCCGATGCGCTTAACCGCGGGGCCAAGCAAATTCCCTGCAAAGCTGTGGTGGATGAAGCTTTGGCTGAATGCCAAACGGTAGAAAAAGTGATTGTTTTTGAGCGCGTTGGCTGGCCTGTACACATGGAGCCGGGTCGCGATTTTTGGTGGCACGATGAACTAAAAGGTGTTTCGGCCCACTGTGAACCCGCCGTGATGGAAGCCGAAGACATGCTCTTTATTCTCTATACCTCGGGTTCTACTGGCAAGCCCAAGGGCGTAGTACATACTTGTGGCGGATATATGGTGTATACAGCCTATACTTTTGCCAATGTATTTCAGGTAAAACCCAATGATGTGTATTGGTGTACGGCCGATGTGGGCTGGATTACCGGTCACAGCTACCTGGTGTACGGACCACTGCTAAACGGCGCCACTACCCTCATGTTCGAAGGGGTGCCAACCTATCCTGATCCGGGCCGCTTTTGGCAGGTGTGCGACAAACATGCCGTAACCATCTTTTATACGGCTCCCACAGCCATCCGCTCGCTGATGGCAGCAGGTGAGGACCATGTACTTTCTTACAGCCTCGATAAATTGCGCGTATTAGGCTCGGTAGGCGAACCCATCAACGAAGAAGCCTGGCACTGGTACCACATCCACGTGGGCAAAGAGCGCTGTCCGCTTACCGACACCTGGTGGCAAACCGAAACAGGCGGCATCATGATTGCGGCTTTGGCAGGCGTATCGCCGTTGAAGCCCGGACATGCTGGTTATCCGCTCCCCGGCGTTCAGCCCGTTTTGCTCGATCAAGAAGGTAAGGAGATTGAAGGGAATGACCGCGAGGGATACCTGGCCATCAAATTCCCTTGGCCTTCGATGATCCGCACCACTTATGGAGATCATGAACGCTGCCGACTTAACTATTTCGACACCTACAAAGGCTACTATTTTACCGGTGATGGTGCCCGTCGCGATGAACAGGGCATGTACCGCATTATTGGCCGGGTCGACGATGTGATCAACGTTTCGGGCCACCGTTTTGGCACTGCCGAAATTGAGAATGCCATCAACCAAAACGAGCATGTGGCCGAATCGGCGGTGGTAGGTTATCCCCACGACATCAAAGGACAAGGCATTTACGCCTTCGTGGTGTGCCGTGAAAAGGAGTTTGACCCCGTTAATCTCAAAGGCGAAATCACCGAAACGGTGGTCGCGCAAATTGGTAAAATTGCCAAGCCCGACAAAATCCAAATTGTAAGTGGTTTGCCTAAAACGCGTTCGGGCAAAATCATGCGCCGCATTTTACGCAAAGTGGCTGAAGGCGATATCAGCAATTTAGGCGATACCAGCACCCTGCTCGATCCTTTGGTGGTAGACGAAATTGTAGAAGGAAAGCTCTAAACCAGCCCATAAAGATTTATTCGTTAGCAGGCGCCATGGTAAACAATGGTAGCCCGTTAGGGCAATGTCATTAAGTTA
>PNNG01000012.1 GCA_013824115.1 Sphingobacteriaceae bacterium
CCCGCGTGGCAGAATGTGAGCTATCCGCCCATCGATTACCAAGACATCAGCTATTACGCAGCACCCAAGGCCGAATCGAAGCTCAACAGCCTCGATGAGCTCGACCCCGAAATCAAAGCCACCTACGACAAACTGGGCATTCCTTTGGAAGAACAACTGGTTTTGGCGGGTGTAGCTGTAGACGCGGTATTGGACTCCGTTTCGGTAATCACCACCTTCAAAGAAAAACTGGCTGAAAAAGGCGTGATTTTTTGCGCCATCAGTGAGGCCGTGCACACCCACCCCGAGTTGGTGAAGAAGTACCTTGGTAGCGTGGTGCCTTACACCGACAACTATTTCGCAGCTCTGAACAGCGCTGTTTTCAGTGACGGTTCATTTGTGTTCATTCCCAAAGGCGTTCGTTGTCCCATGGAACTGAGCACTTATTTCCGCATCAACGCCAAGGGCACCGGTCAATTTGAGCGCACCCTCATTGTAGCCGAAGATGAAAGTTATGTCAGCTACCTCGAAGGGTGCACCGCTCCTAAGCGCGACGAAAACCAGCTGCACGCAGCCGTGGTAGAACTCGTGGCCATGGAAAAGGCCGAAATCAAATACAGCACGGTACAAAACTGGTATCCGGGCGACAAAGAAGGCAAAGGCGGCATCTACAACTTCGTTACCAAGCGCGGGGTATGCATGGGCAACCACAGCAAAATCAGCTGGACCCAGGTAGAAACCGGCTCAGCCATCACCTGGAAATACCCCAGTGTAGTACTCAAAGGCGACCACAGCATCGGTGAGTTTTACAGCGTGGCAGTAACCAACAACATGCAACAAGCCGATACGGGCACCAAAATGATTCACATTGGCAAAAACACCAAAAGTCGGATTGTGAGCAAGGGCATCAGTGCCGGCAAGAGTCAAAACTCTTACCGCGGATTGGTGAAAGTGCGTAAATCGGCCGAAAACGCCCGCAACTTCAGTCAATGCGACTCGCTCTTGATGGGCGATAAGTGCGGTGCGCATACCTTCCCTTACTTCGAAATCAACAACAATGGAGCTACCGTAGAACACGAAGCCACCACCTCCAAAATTGGTGAAGACATCATGTTCTATTGCAACCAGCGCGGCATCAGCGAAGAAGATGCGGTGGCCCTCATCGTAAACGGCTACGCCAAAGAAGTGCTCGACATGCTGCCTATGGAATTTGCGGTAGAAGCAAAGAAGTTGTTGGCCGTTTCACTCGAAGGATCCGTAGGATAAAACACAGAGGTCACGGAGGACACTGAGAAGTGAATTCCCAACCTCGAAGCTAACGAAAATTATGAAGGAAGGACCTGATTGCATCGCAACTCTCCGTGAACTCCGTGTCCTCCGTGTTTAAAAGAAAGCAAACGAAATGTTACAGATAAACAACCTCCGCGCGTCTATCGACGACAAACAAATCCTCAAAGGCATCAACCTGGAAGTAAAACCCGGTGAGGTGCACGCCATCATGGGTCCGAATGGTTCGGGCAAGAGTACGCTATCGAGCGTAATTGCTGGCAGAGAAGGATATGAAGTAAGTGGTGAAGTTTTGTTCAATGGCAATGACCTGCTTGAAATGGCACCGGAAGTACGCGCTTGGGAAGGCATTTTTCTCGCTTTCCAATACCCCGTTGAAATTCCAGGTGTAAGCAACACCAACTTCATGCGTACTTGCATCAACGAGCAGCGCAAATACAAAGGCCTGCCCGAAATGGATGCCAGCACCTTTTTGCGTACCATGCGTGAGAAAGCTGAATTGGTAGAACTCGACCCCAACCTCATGAAGCGTTCGGTAAACCAAGGCTTTTCGGGCGGTGAGAAAAAGCGCAACGAAATTTTCCAATTGGCCATGCTGGAGCCCAAGTTGGCCATCCTCGACGAAACCGATTCGGGCCTCGACATCGACGCTTTGCGTATTGTGTCGAATGGGGTGAACAAGCTGCGTAATAAGGACAATGCCTTTGTGGTAATTACCCACTACCAGCGCTTGCTCGACTACATTGTGCCTGATTTTGTACACGTACTCATGAATGGACAGATTGTAAAATCGGGTACCAAAGAACTGGCCTACGAACTCGAAGAAAAGGGCTACGACTGGTTGAAAACTGAACTCAAGGCGACTGTATGAGCACCATTGCCCCTGCCAATACCTTAACCGACAGGCTGACGGTTTTTGCCAACCAATTGGCTGGCGATCCGTTGGAAGGCATGCGCCGTGCAGCTGCTGCCGACTTCGCCCGTTTGGGACTTCCTCATACCGATTTGGAAGATTGGAAATATACCAATTTCAAAGGCTTGCAGCAGTTGGATGCCCTGGCACCCCTGCCCATTCTCGACGAAGCCGCCATCGACCTCAACAAATACCGCATTGCAGGCATCGACGCCTACGAATTGGTGTTCATTAATGGCCGCTTTGCGGGCACTTTGAGCAGCCGCTTTGAAAGCGAGCAGCGCTTTATCAGCTCATTGGCTTTGGCGCGCAACTTGCGGACCGGACTGCTCCTCGAACATTTGGGTATGTACGCCCAACAGCAAAACGAAGGTCTTACGGCCCTTAATACCGCCCTCGCACCCGATGGTTTTGTAATTCACCTGGCCAAAAACGAAGTATGTGAACGCCCTGTGGTTATTTACCACATCAGCACCGGAACCAAAGAACGCGGTTGGGTAAACCAACGGAACCTGGTGATAGCCGAAGCAGGAAGCCAATTGACCGTCATCGAAAAATACATCAGTGACAGTCCCATCTTCGACAATGTAGTCACCGAAGTGGTGGTAGGCAGTAACGCCGATGTAGCGCATTACAAACTCCAAACCCGCTACGGCGATGCATGGCACGTAGGTACCACCCGCGTAGAACAAGCACGCGACAGTCGTTACTACAATGCTACCATCAGCTGGAGTGGCGAATTGGTACGAAACAACCTCCAAACCCGCCACAACGGTACAGGTTGCGAAACGCATTACTTTGGTTTGTACCTGCTCGACCACGATAACCTCATCGACAACCACACCCTGGTTGACCACGCCCAGCCGCATTGCAACAGCCACGAACTGTACAAAGGCATCGTGGGTCCGGCTGGCAAAGCTGTTTTCAACGGCAAGGTAATGGTGCGTCCTGATGCGCAAAAAACCGATGCTTACCAAAGCAACGCCAACATTTTACTGGCCGATACGGGCACCATCAACACCAAACCCGAGCTCGAAATTTTTGCCGACGACGTGAAGTGTTCGCATGGCGCAACCATCGGCCAGCTCGATCTCAACGAACTTTTCTACCTCAAGACCCGTGGTATTGGCGAAGAAAAAGCACGCACCATCCTGCTCACGGCCTTTGCCGGTGAAGTCATCGAAGCCATCCGCATTGATGCCCTGCGCGAAGATTTGCTGGCGCAATTGATGGATGAATTACACCGCATGCAAATCACATTTTAAATGATGCATACCGACATACATACCGATTGGGCCGCGGTCCGCAACGACTTCCCTATTTTGCGTGAAAGCGTAAACGGGCGCCCTTTGGTGTATTTCGACAATGCCGCCACCTCGCAAAAACCGCAGGTGGTAATCGATGCGCTGGTTGATTACTACAGTCGCTACAACAGCAACGTACACCGCGGGGTGCACAGCCTGAGTCAGCAAGCCACTTCGGCTTTTGAAGCGGTGCGCAAACAGGTGCAAGGTTTTATTAGCGCCCGCCACGAAGCCGAAATCATCTACACCCGTGGCACCACCGAAGCCATCAATTTGGTGGCCCAAAGTTGGGGTTCACTCGAAGTAATGGAAGGCGATGAAATCCTCATTACTGGCCTCGAGCACCATGCCAACATTGTACCTTGGCAGATGCTGTGTGAACGCACTGGTGCGAAATTGGTGGTCGTGCCCATCAACGATGCCGGCGAAGTATCGCTGCAGGACTTTGCAGAAAAGCTCAATCCGCGCACCCGAATGGCTGCTTTCAGCTGGATCAGCAATGCCCTCGGCACAGTGAATCCGGTGTTTGAAATGGTAGCCCTGGCCCAAGCGCAAGGAACCCGCACTTTGGTAGATGCCGCCCAGGCTGCTCCACACAGCATCATCGACGTGCAAGCCTTGGGATGCGATTTCCTTGTCTTTTCAGCGCACAAAATGCTTGGTCCTACTGGCGTGGGCATCTTGTACGGTCGATTAGAAATACTTGAGCAAATGCCCCCAGTACAAGGCGGTGGGGATATGATCAAAGAGGTGCGTTTCGAAAAAACCACCTACAACGAATTGCCGCTTCGCCTCGAGGCAGGTACTCCCAATATTGCCGATGTGATTGCCTTTGGCAAAGCCTTGGAATACCTGCAGCAATTGGGCATGGAAAACATAGAATTGCGCGAACAAGAGCTACTGGCCTATGCCACGGCACAATTGAAACAGCTTTCGGGTATTCAACTGGTGGGTACTGCTGCCGATAAACGCTGCGTACTCAGCTTCCTCATAGAAGGCGCTCATCCTTACGATGTGGGCGTACTGCTCGATCAAATGGGTATTGCCATCCGTACTGGTCACCATTGCGCACAGCCCATCATGGACCGATTTGAAATTCCCGGAACCTGCCGTGCCTCCTTTGCGTTCTACAACAGCTTTGAAGAGATCGACCGTTTTGTAACTGCCCTCCAAAAAGCGCAAAAAATGCTATCGTAATGAGCAGCTTCGAAAACATACAACAGCAACTGGTAGAAGACTTTGGTTTTCTAGAAGATTGGGAAGACAAATACGCCTACCTTATCGACCTGGGCAAAAGCCTGCAACCACTAGATGCAGCTTATAAAAATGAAAATTACCTCATCAAAGGCTGTCAAAGCAAGGTATGGTTGCACGCTGAATTGGAAGGCGACCGCATCCGCTATTTTGCCGATTCTGATGCATTCATTTCTAAAGGTATTGTGGCCTTGCTGGTGAAGGTTTTAGACGGCCAAAAACCAGAAGAGGTGCTGCACGGCAATTTGTTCGTAATCGATCAAATTGGACTAGCGGCCCACCTTTCGCCCAACCGAGCCAATGGTCTGGGCAGCATGCTCAAACAAATGCGCGCCTATGCCCTTGCCTATCTCACCAAAACGCAAAACGCCTGAACCATGTCGGATCGCAGCTTTGTAGAAATTCAAAACGACGTCATCAGCATTCTCAAGACCATTTTCGACCCTGAAATTCCGGTCGATATTTATGAATTGGGACTGATTTACGAAATCAAGGTGAGTCCGGGTGGCAAAGTAGATGTGTTGATGACCCTCACCTCTCCTGCTTGTCCGGTAGCCGGCACTCTCCCTGGCGAAGTAGAAGGCAAACTCAAAGGCATCAACGGCGTGAGTGATGTGAAGGTAGAACTCACCTTCGACCCGCCCTGGAGCCAGGAATTAATGAGCGAAGAAGCCAAGTTGGAATTGGGTTTTTTGTAGTACAACCATCCTTAAAATGAAGCCTCTGCCTGCGCAGGGGCTTTTTTTTGGGCCCAAATTAAATACAAAATCAACCCAATGCGTCAAGTGAACGGCTCTCTGCGCCAAGTCGGGGATGTGTATTGCCTATGGCACAGGCTTTGCCATGCAGCCAATAATCATAAAAAACCCCAAATCATGAAAAAAAGCATCTTACTTGCCGCCTGCTTAGGCATCAGCCTACTGGCCAACGCCCAAAAACCCAAACCCATCACCAGTCCCTTCAACGGCCCCCGTTATTTACGCGCCATTGAATCTGAATCGCCCGTTATGCGCCAACATAGCCCCTTATTGCGGCAGGCATTTAGCAATCAATACATTCCCGATACTGCCTTTTATCATGGCTGGGACGATCCCAATCAATCTTACTTCTTACACACCAAAGCACATTTCACCTATGGTCACGGTGCCAGTTTGCGCCGCATCGATTATTACGAAGTAGGCAACTTTGGCTGGGAAATCAGTCAATCCGACACATTCTATTACAATACCACCAACAAACTCACTGCCATGGAAACAGGGGTAGCAGGTAGTCCAGAGTTCCGCATGGAAATAAACTATGGTCAAGGCGGAATCATTACCGGAAGGCACTACATGGTTACTGGAGGCCCCAATGCCGCTAACAATGGCTGGGAAACTGTTTTAGGCGATTCATTGGAAATACATACTTGGCAGAATGGACGTCCCGCCAGCTTTACCTTACATGCCCGTGAGCCCTTTGGGTCTGGTTGGATGCCTATGTTTCGCATCAGTCAAATCACGTATAATGCGCAAGGTGTTCCCATAGCCATGGGACTGGAAGGACATACCGGCATTGGATATGCACCCATGGAATTGTATACCAATATGAGCTGGGGCTTCGGATTTGGCGATTGGTCGCAAGCCTGTGGCATGACCAACAGCATTGAAGAACGATACAGCATCTTGCCCCAACAGCGACACTTTTTAAAACAACCCACTGCTTTCGTCGTTCAAAAGCAAGTTTCAGGCAGCTTGGTTGATTACAGTAGGGCAAACCAAAGCTCACAAAATGGTTTCATCAACCAAGTTCTGTTTGAAGAAAAACAAGGAAATACCTGGGTAGCAATTGCCCGTGATTCGTACACCTACGTTTCGGGACAACTAGCCAGCTTGACTTCGGAGGAGCACAACGGAAATCAGCTGGCTTTCACCAGCCGCTGGGTATATGCCTATGGCGCTCAATACCTGCAAGAACAGCGCACCGAGCTTTGGGACGCCGCCATTACCGCTTGGGTTATTGATGAAGCATTTAGCTACCGGTTGAGGATGTTACAAAGTCGCCCCGACAGTCTCGAAACTTTGGTTTACGACCCCAGCACCAATGCTTATGTTTCGGGCCAATTGGCCACCTTCAGCTACAATACGGCTGCTTCCACACGTCCAGAAAAAGTGTTGAGCTTGGAGGTATGGCCCAACCCTGCACAAGAACAAATAAGTATTCGGGTAAGTGACGCGGCTGCAGCAAAAGGTGCGGTCATCCGATTAACCGACTTACAAGGCAGATTGGTGTATCAAACGCGCACTGGAAGTGAAATCCAGCAGGAAGTAGATGTGCCACTGCAGCAAATGGCCCCTGGTATTTACCTGCTACAAGTAAGTGCCGGCCAAGCAAGCAACAGCTTTAAGGTGGTCAAAAAATAATCGCAATCAACAAAAAAGGGCCTTTCGAGGCCCTTTTTTTATGCTTGTAAATCAGCTCTTAGTTGTGCATTTACCAAATCTAAATTGGCAAGCAGCGCATTCACCTGTTCAGGTAGTTCGCTCAAACGTTCGCCATATTTGGCATCTTTTTCAATACGCAAAATCAATTCCTTCATCGGTTCAGTGCACAACATGCCGATGGGTGCTTTGATTTTATGAGCCAAAGACCCTAAAGCAGACCAGTTTTCTTCCTGAACGGCAATGCGTATTTTTTCCATCTCGCCCACAATTTCTTCGAGAAAGGTGTTCACAATTTCGCGCTGAAAATCTTTATCTCCACCCGAAATTTCTTCGATGTAGCTGTACGATACCAATGTTGACACGGCTAAGCTTTTGGTTTATTGACTCAAATATACGGGTATCCATGAACTTCAGATACCTTTTGAAAAAATCTGCTGAACAACGAAAACTTGTATCTTGCAACCCGCCTAAAAACTGAATTATGCTTAAAAAATCAATCATCACCGGTGTGGGGCACTATGTGCCTCAAAATGTGGTGACCAATAACGATTTGTCGGCCCGCATGAGCACCAGCAATGAGTGGATCATTGAGCGGACAGGCATTCAAGAGCGCCGGCATGTGTTGCCTGGCAGCGATGATACCACGGCCACCATGGGTACCAAAGCCGCACGTATTGCCATAGCGAATGCCGGCCTCACCCCCGACGATATCGATTTCATCGTTTTCGCGACACTGAGTCCCGATTACTACTTCCCCGGCCCGGGCGTGCAAGTGCAAGAACAGCTTGAACTCAAAAGAGAAATCGGCGCGCTGGATGTGCGCAACCAGTGTTCGGGTTTTGTGTACAGCTTGTCGGTAGCCGACCAATTCATCAAAACAGGCATGTATAAAAATATCCTGATAATTGGCTCAGAATTGCATAGCGGCGGCCTCGATTTTACCGACCGTGGCCGCAATGTGAGCGTTATTTTTGGTGATGGAGCTGGTGCAGTTGTGCTATCGGCTACGGACGATGCAAACCGGGGCATTTTATCTACCCACCTTTTCAGTGAGGGTAAACATGCCAAAGAACTGGCGCTCACGGCTCCCTCTACACGCGATTGGATACCCAACATCCTCCAACGCAATGACCCGGAGGAAACCGACTATTATCCCTATATGAATGGGAATTTTGTTTTCAAACATGCGGTGGTTCGCTTTGCTGAAGCCATCCAAGCGGCGTTGAAGACCAATGGTGTGAGTAGCGAAGAAATCAAATTGCTCATTCCACACCAAGCCAATTTGCGTATCAGTCAGTTCATTCAGCAATCTATGAAACTGCGCGACGACCAGGTTTACAACAACATCATGCGCTACGGAAACACCACGGCCGCCTCTATTCCCATTGCCTTAAGCGAAGCATATGCCGAAGGGCGCATCGAAAAGGGCGATTTGGTATTGTTTGCTGCCTTTGGCAGTGGATTCACCTGGGCTTCGGCACTCATGCGCTGGTAAAGCTTGTATTCACTCCATAAAAAAAGGGCAATTCGTGTAGAGCTGCCCTTTTTTTATGGGATTTGGCCATCAAATGATGTGCTTATCGTGTCGCCAGTGCTTGATGCGCTGGTGAATTTGTTTGGCAGTTAGTTTCTCTTTCAGTGTTTGATCGATAAGTGGAAGCAGTTCGGCATCGGAAGCCAATCGCAAAGCTGCAATTTGATGGATATTCAGCTGCATTTCTAATTGCCGGAAATGCTTGCCCGAAAGCTCCAAGTAACGCAAACGCATTTCGAGCATCATGATACGGCGCTGATTGAGGTAAGGCAATCGCCTACTTTGCAATCCAATCAACAAAATGAGCACGCTTAATAGGGCAAAATAGAGCACTTCAATGCTCCAGCCTTGACTTTCAAAGGAATAGGCTGCCAACATATACACACAAACCGCAAAAAAGCCCATGGCCAGTGGGAAAATAAGCAGGTGATACAATGGCTGAAAACGAAAATATTTCCGATAAAAGGGCTTCATAGAGGCAGCTAGATTTTACAACAAAGCTATTAAAAAGCACTTAACTTATTGAAAAGCCCATTAAAAAGCCGGATGATTGTCATCCGGCTTGTACAATCTGAATCTTGTTCTAAAAAATATCAATCTGCCGTGGCGATTTGGGACGGGCCTCCTCTTTTTTAGGCAATTCAATTTGCAATACACCGGCCTCATATTGGGCTTTGATGGCTTCTTCAGCTACGCCATCGGGCAAGGTGAAAAAACGTTTGAATTGCTCTAATCTGAACTCACGCCGGCTGTACTTTCCTGGCGCCTCTTTTTCCTCCTTTTGATGTTTGCTTTCGCTTGAAATGCTCAGCATTTGATGGTGCACTTCTACTTTGAAGTCTTCCCGCTTGCGGCCAGGTGCAGCCAATTCAACCACCCAAGCCTGTTCGGTTTCCCGGATGTTTACTGCTGGAATGAAGCGCTGTTCACGATTGAGATAGTCATCGGGAAAGCCAAATGGATCGGTGTGGAAGAATCGATCAACAAAGCTGGGAAGACTGTTGCGTTGGTTGAATTTTACAAGTGTCATGGTTAATGCTCCTTTTTATTTTGATTTGAATGGCACTACTCAAAGCACATACCAAGGGCACAAACCAGCAATTTTTGCTGCCATTTGGCATTGCAAAAAAATAAAAGCGTTATTTTGTCTGATTTTTGAAAAAATAAATGTCATTATGGCTGATTTTTATCCGACAAATACCGACTAGCCCATTTCTGATGCCGAGTTTTGAAGGATGAAATGGATGGTAATTGCTGTGATACTATGGTGCCATGCAGGCCTAACCAGCGCCCAACCCGCCACAGGCGCAGGCTTGGCAGGTGCAGTGGGCATAGACCTGCCTCTTTCGAGCAATTTGGGCATGGCACGTCATTTTCCGCAAGGGGAGCCGCACATGTCATCAGGCAGTATGATGGGCGCACGGATTTTGGCATTTCCCGAATTGACGGGTCTGCATTTGCGGCAATTGGGCGGACTATACAGCTGGAAGGTATACCATGCAGCGGCCTATGCCGATTTTTTTGGAGATCATTTGTTTGGCTGGCAGCATTTCCGCTTAGCAGGCGGTCTTCCTTTGGGAAAGGTGCGTTTTGGTAGTGGGTTGGGCTTGTATCGTTGGTGGGTAAGCGACCAAAACCAGCAACAGTGGCAAGCCAACTTTGGATTTTCGGGCACTTTCAAAGGGGCTTGGCAATGGCATATGGCCTATCAAACGGCATTTCCAACACCCACGCAAGAATCGATGTTGATGGGCGCGCCAGTACCAACTGCCTTTTTGGCCCTTTCGCATGCCATCGGCCCGGTGCAACTTTGGGCAACCTATATGCAGCGCAATGGTTCCTCGGCCGATTATGGCATAGCCGTGGTTTGGAAAGCGCACAAGCACCTTCAACTCGACCTGGGAGTAGCCCCCTCGGAACAGCGTTTCAGTTTAGGTGCTCAATGGCTTTACAATGGTTTGCGTTGGCATTTGCAGTTCCGTTGGCTGCAAGTACCGGGTATTTGGTTCGACAACACCCTGCTTTGGAGGAAAGAAAATGTGCCATAAAGTACCCAGCCACACCAAGCTGCTGGTTGTTCTTTGCTTGTTTTTTTGTTCGTACCAACCAGTCGGCTGGGCCCAAGTACCCAACGACGACGCTACCGAAGATTGGTTATTACAACAAGGCGTTGAAAACACTGAACTTCCTCAGGAACTCATTGAGGAATGGCAGCAATTGGCAGAAAACACGATTCATCGCAAAATTGACCTCAACCGGGCCGACAAAACCACCTTGTTGGAAAGCGGCAAATTACGCCCTCATGAAATAGACGCCCTTTTGACCCACCGATACCAATTTGGCGCATTCATCGACTGGTACGAATTGCAAGCCATCCGGATATTTGATGCTGAACGACTGAAAGAACTATCGGCTTGGTTTGTGGTTATACCGGGTCACCAACGTGGCAGCTGGCGCCAAAGCTTCTCCAAAGTCCAACACCGATGGCTTTTTAGAACCCAACAGGTGTTAGAACCCCAAGCCGGCTTTGCTGAAGAACGGAAATTGGCTGGTAGAAGTCACTATTTAGGCCCTCAACACGCCTTCAGATCGCAATACCGACAACAGGGAGAGATGCATCAAGCGGTGGTTTCGATCAGTAGAGATGCTGGTGAGCGCGGAATCGACCAGCTTGGAGGGCACCTATTACTTCAGTCGAACGGCCGTTGGAAACGTGTGGTGGTTGGAGATTATCATTTGCGATTGGGTGAAGGATTGATTGCCAATACCACCTTTGGCAATGGCAGAGGGGTGTGGCTCGATCAATTTGTGTTCAATGGAAGTCAGCTGAGAGGAGCTAGCGGCCTGCAAAACTTTGGGGCTTACAGGGGCGTGGCAGGCCAAATGCAAATCAATAAACACTGGCAATGGATGCCCTGGATATTTGCCATGCGGTGGAGTGGTCAATGGCTTGAGGAATCAACGACTGAGGAAAACAGCCCCATGATAAGCAGCATTCGTGAAAATGGACTTCATCGTACTGCAACCGAATGGGGACAACGAAAAAATGTAGCTGTTTGGGGCATGGGTTCGCAGCTGTTGTACAGTCATCGACAATGGCAGGTATCGGTTCATGGGCAGCATATGCAATTGCCCGGGACCATCAACCGGAGTCGATTTTTACACCAAAAACATTGGCCACAGGATCCCGCCTTGAGTCATCTTGGCTTTTCCCACCGATTCAAGCAGAGAAAATGGCACAGCCAGGGCGAAGTAGCCTGGCAGTCGAACCACCACTGGGCCATTTTACAACAGTTGTATGCCATTCCGCACAGCAAAGTGCAGCTGCGCTTAGCAGGAAGGTGGTACGCTCCCTCCTATTTGAGCTATTACGCCAACAGCCTACACAGAGGCAGTCGCGTAAACAACGAACAAGGCTTGCTATTTCAGATGCAATACCAATACAACCGGGCTATCCAGCTTGCGTTTTTCTCCGACTGGGTATACTTTCCTTGGATGCGTTACCAGGTATCGGCACCTTCTAGGCTACGGGAAGAACGTTTGTCCATTCGTTACGACTTCAGCAAAACCAGCTCCTTGCTTTTCCAGCTACGCACAGAGCACGAAGAAGGAAGCAGCGCCGAATCAGGCATCAGATTGCTGCAGTGGGCAACAGCAAGCCGGAGCCAATTGCGCTATCGACAGCAGCTCAGCGAACATTGGGAAATGCAGTGGTGGTGGGGAAGAAATTTGATTCACAACGCAAATGCAACACAAAATGCAGGCTTAATGGCTGTGCAACTCAGGTACAGAAGCGAAAAATGGGGGTTCGCCTCTCAGTTCAGCCTGTTTGACGCCGAACACTACCACAATAGGTTTTACCTCACCGAACCCGACTTGCTCTATGGCATGGGCATGAGCAGCCTGATGGGACAAGGTCAGCGCTTGGTGGCTCTGGTTCAATATAAATCAAAGTATGCGCGATTTTGGCTGCGATATGCACGCACTACCTTTGCCGATAGGCAAACAGTTGGTTCGGCACTCGATGCTTCCGATGGCAACGTCAGGTCTCAAATCAGCCTACAGTGTCAGCTACAAATACGTTGAAGCGATTCTCAATGAATAGAAAAGCGCTCGTTCCCTTGAAAACGCTTGATGACGGTATGGTAATGCTTTTCAAGCAATCCCGATACAATTCCCTCTTTCAATCCCAAACCCGAAACTGTGACTCTGTTCACATCGGCCGCCTTCATTACTTGCATGTAAATTTCGCAGGCTGGCAGAATTACATCGGCTCTGTCGGGGTTAAGGCCCAGATTTTTAATGCGGTGTTCCAACGGAAAGCTACTCACATAATCGTGTGTGGTTGAAAGCTGTTTGAGCGTGGCAAACTTGCCTTGCTTGAGGTCCATCAAGTCGAAAAGCTTATTGATATTGCCACCCGTGCCCAAAGCATAATCGGGCGCCATGGGCTTAACAACAGCCTTGAGCCACGACTTCATTTGACGCCACTGTTCTTCCGACACCTTGCCATCAAGCATGCGAACTCCTCCTATATCGAAAGAGCGCGAAGCCAGTTGCTTTTCGCCGTGCAATAAAGAAATTTCGGTCGACCCCCCTCCCACATCTACAAAAAGCACTTTTTTGCCTTCTTCCAAGGCGCCTTGGTGGGCTTTGTAAATGAGCTCTGCTTCTTCCTGGCCACTGATAATTTCAATTGAAATACCTGTTTTTTCAGCCAGAAGGTCGGAAACAGCTTGTCCATTGCGTGCCTCTCTGAAAGCCGATGTGGCACAAGCTCTAAAGTCTTCCACCTGAAATAGCTCCATCAAAATTTTGAAAGCCTCCAGCATTTTGGCCAAATCGAGCTGTTTTGCTTCACTGATACTTCCTTCTTGAAAAACCGCTTCACCCAAGCGAATGGGTACCCTCACGAATTCTAAAATTTTGATGCGGGCCCGGTCGTCTCCATCGTTAAAAAAACTACATATATAGAGTCGGGCTGCATTAGAGCCTATATCAATCGCGGCTACGTTCAATCTGTTTTAGTTTAAAATCTTTTGTGCTTCTGTTTCGGCTAAACGCTCAAAATACTGATGAATGGCATACTGAGCACGAATAACATCTTCGCCGGCACGCACCTCTTTCATCTCATTGGCCAAGGGATTGGTCATGTTTCTGGCTTTTTGGTTATCGTGCAATTGCAAGTCAATCATATCGCGGATCTCGCGCCGAAGGTCGGCACTCCAAACCGGAAAAGCAACCTCTATCCGCCTGCTAAGGTTTCGCGTCATCCAGTCGGCCGAGCTGAGATACATCTTTTCATTGCCTTTGTTCGCAAAAACATACACACGCGAATGCTCCAGAAAACGGTCGACGATGCTTATTACCTCAATATTTTCGCTCATGCCTTTTATTCCTGGCACCAAACTGCACATTCCCCTGATAATCAGCTTCACTTTAACACCAGCATTGCTGGCTTCGTAGAGCTTTTGAATCATATCAAGATCAACCAAACTATTCATTTTGAGAATGATATAGGCCATTTGACCTTGTTTGGCATGCACTATTTCCCTGTCGAGGTACTGCAAAAAGCGATCACGCATATAGTGCGGTGCTACCAACAGATGGCGGTAAGCAAATTGGCGATTGCCCTTTTCGAGCGACTTAAACAAGCGACTTACCTCGGTGGTGAGTCTTTTATCGGCCGTGAACAAACCATCATCACAATAAATACGGGCTGTAAATCCGTTGTAATTGCCGGTGCCCAAATGCACGTAATCGCGAAGCTTATTTTTCTCGCGGCGGGTAACCAAACACATTTTGGCATGCACCTTTAACCCTTCTAAACCATAAATCACGGTAGCTCCCGCTTCTTCCAATTTACCGGCCCAGTAAATATTGGTCTCTTCATCGAAACGCGCCTGGATCTCCACCAAAGCCGTCACTTGCTTGCCATTCATTACCGCTGTAATGAGCGAATTAACCACGCTGCTGATTTTGGCCACCCGATACAAGGTGATTTTGATGCTTTGTACCTCGGGATCGATGGCTGCTTCCCGCAAAAAGCGAATCACGTAATCGAACGATTGGTAAGGATGATGCACCATCACGTCCTTTTTGCGAATGGCATCGAAAATGGGCAAATGTTTGTCGAGGTAAGGTACAGGTTGTGGCGGCAATGCCGGGTACTTCAAATGTACCCTCCCCAAATCGGGGAAATCCATGAAGTCGCTGAAATTATGGTACCGGCCTCCCGGAATGAGGTTCGATTTATCGAGATCGAGTCTGCGGATGAGAAACTGCAATAAATCGAGTGGCATCGACGTATCGTATATGAATCGTACTGGATCACCTTTTTTACGGTCACGCAGCGAACTTTTCATTTTTTCAAGCAGCGTATCGCTGATTTCATTTTCCAAATCGAGCTCGTGATCGCGGGTAATTTTGATGGTGTATGCTTCAAATTTATTGAAATCGAACATGGCAAAAATGCCCCGCAGGTTGAAACGCACCACATCGTCGAGCAGCATCACCCGCCGGTGCTCGCCTCTTTGCGGCAAAATGTAAAAGCGCGAACAAACTTTGGTGGGCAGCTCAATGAGGGCATACTTAAACTCACTCAAATCGCTACTCTTAAACATTTTCACAGCCAAATAAATGTAAGCATCCTTTACATGCGGCTGCCGGCGCGTATCGCTGATCATGATGGGCGTGAGGTAAGGAAAAATCTGCGTTTTGAACATCGAACGCAAGAATTCTTCCTCTCCAGGATCGGCCTGTCGCTCGTTGATGATTTCAATGCCTTCACGCTCCAGTTCAGGCATGATTTCATCGTGAAAAATAGATTCGAAGCGGGCCTGCTGCCTGATTACCGTTTGTTGGATTTGGTTCAAAACGTGCTCAGGATGAAATGGCAATTTCTGAAGCTGACTGGCCCGCAATGTGAGCAATCGCCTCAAATTCGCCACTTTTACCCTAAAAAACTCATCGAGATTGGAAGAAAAAATGGCCAAAAACTTGATGCGTTCGAGTAAAGGCACCTCGGTATTTTCGGCCTCCTGCAATACCCGGGCATTAAAAGCAAGCCAGCTGATTTCTCGGTTGAGCAACTGAAATTTCTGGCCATTGATGTGCTTGCGATAGAGTATTGCCGGGTTTTTAAGGCTCATGCTTTAGAGTATTGAATAATCGTTTTTGGGGAAATCGAACCAAGACACCGTGCCGGTGCCCAGGGTAATGTCGTGCCAGTGATTCACTGCAAAATCAATAACTACCAATCCGCATGTAGGCAGGTGATCGAGGCGCAAATCGGCTGCGAGTAAGTTCGACAGCTGTGTCATAGAAGGATTGTGACCAACCAGCATCACGGTTTTGGCCGGGGTGCCTAAATCGGAAATTACCTTCAGGGCCGTGTTTTCACTGGCTTGGTAGAGCGCGGGGACTACCTCGGTCGACAAAATACAGTCGCCGCTGATTTCGAGCAAAACATCGAGGGTTTGGCGGGTGCGTATGGCCGGACTCACGCAAACCAAATCAATGCGTTCGTTTCGGCCTTTGATTTTGTAAGCCAGCTTTACGGCATCTTGCTTACCGCTGTGGGTGAGTACCCGTTCGGCATCCGATTGCCCGGTAAGATCAAAACCCGCTTTGGCATGGCGCAAAAGATATAATCGCTTCATGGGTGTGATTGGCTGCAGCAATACCACAACAATACAATTTTAATCTCTTAATTTCGCTTCTCAAAATCGGCCCGATTATCTATTTGTTATGCGTTTCTCCATTTTTTACATCTCCTTGCTGATCAGCCAGTTGCTCCTAGCCGTTCCCAACGCAAAAGCGCAATACCAGAAACTGTACATAGCCCACTACAATGTAGAAAACCTCTTCGATACCATCGACGACCCCAAAACAGCCGATGAAGATTTCCTTCCCAAAGGCAGT
Source organism: Sphingobacteriaceae bacterium (assembly GCA_013824115.1). Lineage (GTDB taxonomy): Bacteria > Bacteroidota > Bacteroidia > UBA7662 > UBA7662 > PNNG01. The sequence goes on from PNNG01000012.1 coordinate 16,615, forward strand.
TATGAATGGACCCAAGAACGCTATGAGCAGAAATTGAAGCAGCTGGGTAAAGTGATTGCCGATATGAATGAAGGTCGTGGTCCTGATATTTTAGGCTTGTGTGAGGTAGAAAACGAAATGGTGGTAGCTGCGCTGGCAAAACACCTCAGCAAAATCACCAAAAAAAAATACGGCTATGTGCACTACAACTCTCCCGACGGCCGGGGCATTGATGTTGCTATGCTCTATAACCGCAAGGCCTACAAAGTAAAAAGCAGCCGTTCTTTGTATGTGCCTATGCCCGGCGATAGCAGCCGACCTACCCGCGATGTATTGGTAGTGAGCGGTGAACTGCCTAACAAAAGCATGGTGCATGTTTTGGTAAACCATTGGCCATCGCGCAGGGCCGGACAAGATGCATCGGAAATAGCCAGGATGTCGGCAGCAGCGGCGGCACGCAAGGCCGTAGATAGCCTGCACCAACGATTTGCTGGCAGTGCCGTTTTGGTGATGGGCGATTTTAACGATACACCCGTCGACAAAGCCCCATTGGAAGTACTTGGAGCAGTTTGGCCAACCGCTGTCTCTGCCCCATTGGCTAATCCGTTTTTGGCCCTGCACGGCGATAGTACCCAAGGATCCTATCGATATCGCAACAACTGGCAATTCATCGACCACATCAGCATCAGTCCAGCGCTTTTGAAACCCGATGCTAAAGTGCGTTATGTGGCCCAATCGGCTGGAGCGGTGCGTCAAGCCTACCAACTCGAACAGGAAGGTCGTTTCAAGGGCAATCCGTTTCGCACCTATGCTGGCAACCGCTATTTGGGTGGTTACAGCGATCACTTGCCAGTAAAAATTGAACTTGAATGGCGGAAGTAAATGTAAACGACCGCCAGCAAGCCTGGTATGCCTCGTGGTTCGATAGTCCGTATTACCCGCTGCTGTACAGGCACCGCGATTATACCGAGGCCGAAGACTTCATTGGTCGCATTTGCCAATACCTGCAGCTTGAACCAGGCAGCAAAGCCCTCGATTTAGCTTGTGGCCGGGGAAGGCATGCGCTGGTGATGGCGCGGCAAGGCTTGTCGGTTACTGGTCTCGATTTGTCGGAAAGCAGTTTGCAAGATGCACGGAAATTGGCAGCTACCCATCCTGCTTTGTCTATTGGTTTTGCCCGGCACGACATGCGCGATTTGTATGCCCAAAGCAATTATGATGTGGTATTCAACCTATTTACCAGTTTTGGTTACTTCGACGATGTTGCCGACGACGACCGGGTGCTTAGCGCCATATTTGCGGCCTTAAAGCCAGGTGGCATTTTTGTTTTTGATTATTTGCACGCCCCTTTCGTGCAAGAAACCCATGTGCCCCGGGAAGAACTCGAAGTGGATGGCGTACAGTTTTCAATTTCACGCCATTTGACCGAAGACTGGATTGTAAAGCAAATCCAGGTTCAAGACGGTGAACATGCTTATCGGTTTTTCGAAAAAGTGCGGCATTACAGCCCAACCCAACTAGAAGCCTTGCTCGCCAAAGCGGGCTTTGTGGTTTTGCGTCGATTTGGGAATTATCAGCTCGAAGCGCCGGGTCCCGACAGTCCACGTTGTTTATTCATTTGCCAAAAGTAATGGAGCAGCTCGTTGCCATCGACAAGGAATTGTTCTTTTGGGTGAACCGGGGCTTGGCACATCCCCTTTTGGATGTTTTTTTACCGCTGGCCCGCAATATGTTTTTTTGGGCGCCCTTGTACTTGTTTTTGATTGTCTTTTTTCCCCTGAATTTTGGCAAGCAAGGTTGGCTGATTGTTTTGGGAGTGGTACTCACCTTTGCCTGTACCGATTTTATCAGCAGTTCTATCATCAAGCCATGGGTAGGCCGATTGCGCCCCTGCAACGACGAAGAAGTGCGGCAATGGGTAAGGCTTTTGGTATCGTGTGGCGGAGGCAAAAGTTTCACCAGCTCCCATGCCGCCAATCATTTTGGAGTTGGTGTATTTGTGGGCTTGGCCTTGAAACCCTATTTTCGTTGGGCTTTGCCTTTGTTTGTGCTGTGGGCTGGAACCATCTCTTTGGCGCAAGTGTATGTTGGAGTACATTATCCACTCGACATTGTGGCTGGTGCCTTGCTTGGCAGCACCATGGCTGTGGGCATGTGGCAATTTTATCGTAAAAAATGGGAAGTACACAGTTAAGTTGGCTGGGCATGGGTTTGCTCATTGCGAGTCCGGTTATTGGCGGCTTGTTGGTAATGGCCGTAAAACCGCCATTTGCGCGCTCGCTCAAGATGCTGCTCACCTTTTGTGGTGGATTTTTGTTTGCTACGGCTGTATTGCATTTGTTGCCTGAAGTATTTGCGACCCAACACCATTACGAGGGCTTGCTTATTTTGGTAGGCTTTTTCTTGCAAATGCTACTTGAAAAATTTTCGGAAGGTGTGGAGCACGGGCATTTACATTTGGAAGGACAAGCTGGACACGATCACGGGGCGCATGACCATTCTCACTTTCACAAGCATGGACTTTCATTCGGTTTGTTGCTCAGTTTATCGATCCATTCTTTGGTGGAGGGCATACCGCTGAATGGCAGTTTCAGTATCGATCAGCCCTTTTGGCAAAACCCCTTGTTGTTGGGGGTAATTATTCACAAATTCCCATCGGCATTCGCATTGATGACCGTTTTACAACAATCGGCCATCAGCAAGGGAAAGCGTTTGGGCATGCTTTTCTTTTTTGCAGCCATGACCCCCCTGGGTGTGTTATTGGGGCACTTTATTTTGGGAGCACAATCGGAAGTGAATAACGAAACCTTCCATATTTTGCTTGCTTTGGCCACTGGTTCTTTCTTACAAATTGCCACCACCATTTTGTTTGAAAGCACGGTAAATCACCAATTTTCGGCCAAAGCTATTCTACTGGCCTTTGCCGGTGCACTGCTGGCTTTTGTGCTTTGATTTGTTTTTTCACAGCTATTGATTAGTTTGCGGGGGTAAAAGCCCTGTATGAAAAAGCTATACCTATTTACACTCATTTTGCTCTCTTTTGGAGCATCGGCTCAACCTCAAAATGCATTTCATTTCGATGGTGTTGACGATTATGTGCAGCAAGCGGCAGGTTCGGCCTCTTTGGTTGGCAAAAGTGCCTTTGCCATGGCGTGTTGGGTTTATCCGAGCAATGCCAATCCGGCTTTCCCGAATTTCGATGGGATTATTGGCTATAGAAACGAAAGCAATGCCGACTTTTTCATTTTGCAACTCAGTGCTACCAATTTTGAAGCACGCTTGAGAAACAGTGCAGGAGCAGCCTTTACCATCAATTCAGCCACTTGCCAGCTCAACCAATGGCAACACATTGCTTTGGTATATACTGGTTCGCAACTTCGGTTTTACCACAATGGCACTTTGTCGCAAAGCATTGCCGCCAGCGGCAGCATCAACAATGCTACTGTGCCATTCAACATAGGTCGGATTCCATTTCAAGCCACGCCTTTTTGGCTACTCGGACAAGTGGATGAAGTGGGCATTTGGGGTCGCGCTTTGTCGGACAGCGAGGTGAATTGCATTTACCGCCAAAAGATGGATACCAGCATGACCGGCTTGATGCACTATTTCCCTATGGACGAGGGCATTGCCGGCGGAAACAATTTCTCACAGCCCCATTTAACCGATACCAAAGGCGGACTCCACGGCCTGTTTTACGGCACAGCTTTGAACGGCACCACCAGCAATTACCTGGTAGGCACCCAGCAAATGGGACAATTCACCGATACTTTGTGCAAAGGCAGCAGTTACACCCTTTTCGGACAAACCTTTACCCAGCCGGGCACTTACCGGTTGAAGCGCAGTGGAGGCGATGGCTGCGATTCGAGCTTGTTTTTGACCCTGATTGGCGATACCATCAACACCAGTGTGAGCCAAAACCGGGAAATACTCACTGCCAACAATGCGGCGGCCAGCTCCTACCGTTGGCTCCATTGCAATATGGGTTATTCACCTATTACGGGAGCTACTTCGCGCAGCTTTACGGCTACTGCCAACGGTAGCTATGCGGTTGAAATTATAGAAAACGGCTGTACCGACACCTCTGCTTGCTTTACGGTGGCTACAGTGTCGGCATCGGCCTTACAACTTGCACAAATCAAGCTCTATCCGAATCCAGGCAGCGATAGGATCATGGTAGCATTTCCTTCCCATTTACAGCAAGTAGGCGTTGAACTTTACAATGTTCAAGGCCAAAAAATCAATTTGAACGCTTTGCAAAGCAGCGATGGAAACTACACCTTTGATGTTTCGATACTTCCGGCGGGTGTTTACCAACTCAAACTCAGCCACCAGGGAGAAGTGCGTTTTTTAAGTTGGATAAAGCGGCCATGAGTGTCATTTATCGAAAAAAACAGGGCATTCGTCCATCTCTGAATACAACTCAACAATTAGTGTAGATTTTTGGAGTACCTGAAATCATGACCCACGCCTCCTCAGCCCTCGAACCATTTGTAAATGCGCCGTTTGGACAAGCGAGCCATCAATTTGTGCGCAATGAAATGAACGAGGTGGTTGGATTTAGATTTACAACCGTGAACGAAGCTTTGGCTCAGGTTTTGGGCTGTTCGGCCTCTTACTGGGTAGAAATGGGCAACGAGATGCTGCATCCTTACCGAAGTGAGCAGCTCAGTGGGCAGTGGTGGCAAGATTTGGCAGCACTTCCGGCCGGAAAGTCGGGTGGAAAAATTCACCAGCACGATGCTTTATACCAGACTTGGTACAGTGTGCATTTTTACAAAACCTCTGCCGACGAGTTCATAAGTATTTGGCATGCCGAACCCCATTACAGCCAAACCGATGCCGATAAAGTACCCGATACGCTGCCGCAGCTTTTGGCCAATAAGCTCGAGCGGCTGGAGCGTTTTGTAGACAGCAGTACCGACTCCATTCAAGTGAGCGACATCAGCGGTCAGATGGTGTATGTGAACAAAGAAGGGGCTTTGCGCTTGGGCATCTCACCCAAAGAAGTAGGACGTTTCAAAGTTTCAGATTTTGAGCCCATTTTCAAAAAACAAGGCGCGTGGGAACGGCATTTGGCCGATTTACGCATGGGCCCCATGCAGCTTACCAGCGAAAATTTCCACCACGCATTGCAGCAAAACATACCGGTAGAGGTAAATGTAAGCATCGAACAAATCCATGGCCGGGAGTACGTGGTAGCCCTTTCACGCAACATCAGTGAGCGATTGGCAGCACAGAAAGAGCTAGAGCGTCATGCCAGCATGCTCGAAATCCTTACCCATATTGCCAGCCAATATATCAATATGCCTCTCGAGAAGGTGCCCGAACACATACAAACCTCTCTGCAGGAATTAGGAGTGTTTGTTGGGGCAGATAGGGCGTATATCTTCGACTATGACTTTGAGTCGGGCGATTGCAGCAATACCTACGAATGGTGTGGCGAGGGCATCAGTCCAGAGATAGCCAATTTACAAGAAGTACCCCTCGATTTCATTCCACAATGGGTAGACCAGCACCAAAGGGGCGAACCTTTTGTGGTAGAGGAAGTGGAATGGTTACCCGAAGAGCTGCAAGGACTGCGTGAAATTCTGGAGCCTCAGGGCATTATCAGCTTGATAACCGTGCCGATGATGGCCCCGGGAGGGCGACTTTTGGGCTTTTTGGGATTCGATTCAGTGCGTGAAAAGAAGATATACTCAGAGAAAGAGCGCCGCTTACTGGATGTGTATGCAGGCATGCTGGTAAACATCAGCATGAGAACCGAAACCGAAGCGCGCATGGGCGAGGCCATGGAAGAAGCCCGTGCGGCCAGCAAAGCCAAATCGGAGTTTTTGGCCAATATGAGCCACGAAATACGTACCCCTTTGAACGGAGTTATTGGCTTTGTTGATTTGCTGCGTTCGACTCCGCTTTCACCCAACCAAATAGAGTTTGTAGAAAACACCCACATTTCGGCGCGCACCCTGCTCGATTTGATCAACGATATCCTCGACTTTTCGAAAATAGAGGCCGGCAAATTGGAGCTCGATGTTCAACCTACTTCCTTACTCAGCTTGGCCGAACAAGCCATAGACATTGTAAAGTTTGAGAGTGCCCGAAAAGAATTGGAGCTACTCCTTGATTTCGATTTCGATTTGCCCCAAACCATTGAAACTGATGCCCTGCGTTTGAAGCAGGTGCTGGTAAACCTGCTGAGCAACGCCCTTAAATTTACCCAAATAGGGGAAGTTTTGCTGCGCATCAGCGGCCACTGTGAGCCCGATGCATGTTGTGTGCTTTTTGAAGTGCACGATACGGGTATTGGCATTTCGCACGACCAACAAAACAAAATGTTCCATGCATTTTCGCAAGCCGACAGTTCTACTGCAAGACGTTTTGGTGGCACCGGGCTGGGTTTGGCCATCTCGAGCTTCTTGGTTCAAAAAATGGGTGGAAACATCAACATCAGTAGTACTGTTGGACATGGCTCGGTATTTAGTTTTGAATTACGCTTTAAAAACCCGGTTGAACATGTGGCATCGTGCTCGGTCAATGAGGTGCTTCACCATAAAACAGCCTGGTTAATACAAAGTCACATAGGTGCAGCCCAAATTACAAGCAATCAACTCGACAGACTGGGCCTTGCAACACAGCTTTTTTACGGTGAAAATTGGCTAGATAATGAGCTCAAGCAAGCCGCATCTACGCAAAAACCCGACGTATTGGTGATTGACTACGATCTGGGTGCACGTTCGGGCCTTGAAATCATCAAAGAGCTACGTAGGTGGGGAGGAACGCCCTGGGAGAAGCTGCCCGTTATTTTGCTGCAGCCTTCCAATGCCGAGCTGAGCAACAACAAAGACTTTGTAGCGGCTGGGGTAGCATTTAAGTTGGCCAAGCCACTCAAGATCGGTGAGCTCGAAGATGCCTTATTGAGTGTATTCAACCACCGCATCAATAGCGATGCAGCAGCCAAAAACCAAGCCGAGCAGCCTGTTAAGCAAGTTTTACCATCGAATGTACGGCCGGCAATCATGCTGGTTGACGATGTGCCCATGAATTTAACCCTGGCTCGTTGGATGATTGAAAAGATGGTGCCAGGAGTACGCATACTCGAAGCACGTAGCGGAGAAGCAGCGCTGTACCTCTACCAGGAGGGGGTAAAAGTAGATATGATTTTTATGGATGTGCAAATGCCCGATATGGATGGATTAGAAACCACCAGGCGCATTCGCAAAAAAGAAAGCGACTTGGCTTCAGGCAGACATGTACCTATAGTTGCCCTCACAGCAGGTGCCTTGCAGGAGGAAAAAGACCGCTGTTTGGCAGCCGGAATGGACGATTTTCTCAGCAAACCCATTCATGTAAGTCAATTGGAAGAAATGATTCGCAAATATTTGCAAAAGCACGACGCCTAATTTGCTTAGGTATATAAGCTGCTTATATTTGCGGCATGAATACATCAGCTGGCAATCAATTGCTCAAGGGGCATCTACATACCTTGGTACTGCATTTATTGGCCGACAGAGGCCGCATGTATGGCTATGAAATTACCAAAGAAGTAAAAGAAAGGACCGCAGGACAGGTACAACTTACTGAAGGTGCACTGTATCCTGTTTTACACAAGCTCGAAAGTCAAGGGGTTTTGCTTACCGAAATTGAATGGGTGGATGGCCGAGCACGCAAGTACTACCGGTTGAATGAAGCTGGAGCAGCGTTGGCACAATCGACCCAAGCCCAGTTGATGCAGGAGCTGCAATCGGTGCTGCTTATTTTTAATCCGCCTCAAATGCAATGGACATGAAAAAGCAACTTACTACCGCAGAAGTAACGCAAGTTGACACCTGGATCAGGCAGAGAGGTTTTACCTTTGAAGATGTACGTCTTGAAATACTCGACCATGTAGTATGCTCCATGGAAGCGCTTAGGGAAGACCAGCCCCATTTGTCGCTTCAGCAAGCTTTTAACCAAGTTCATGCTTCTTTTGGTGTATTTGGATTTGCAACCATGGAAGAGACATTTGTAAAATCCATCGAAAAACGCATCAGGGTACAATTGTGGCACCAATTAGTGAACCTCCTCAAACCATCAGGGGTGCTTTTTCTTCTTAGTTTGGTGGTGCTATTAATTACTTTGAACCAATTGGCAGGCGCTTACCTGGTACTGACAGCACCTATCTTGGTGGCATCCTATTTTATGATCCGCCGCCTTTTGCTCTACAAAAAGCAAAAATCGCTTAGAAACCATTTGACATTCCGTACCGGCTTGTGGTGTACTTATTTTACCCTGCCTGCCTCTTTCTACTTGCTGGTATGGATGCCAAAAATGGAAGATATTGTTGGATTACAGCTGTGGAGCTTGGCACTGGCCAGCATTTTGATTCTGCTCGAATGGGCACAATGGCAGGTATTGCACGCCGAGCTTAACAAACACCGCCAACTGTACTCCAAAATTGGGCTGGCTTGATTATTTGCCTTTGCCTTTGATCATCCCAAAAAAGGCTTTGAGCTGCTCGCGGGGGTACATATTGGCAAAGAGGTTGAACTGACCTGCCTGCAAACGCTCTCCACCGTCAATGGTGACACATTCGCCGGTGATGTAGGCACTCATATCGCTCATGAGGAAGGTGGCTAACCAACCTAACTCTTCGTGTTGGCCGTAACGACCTGCGGGAATGCGTTTGAGGTATTTTTCTTCGATGCTTTTATCGGGCAACAAGCGGCTCCAAGCGCCTTCGGTAGGGAATGGTCCGGGTGCAATGGCATTCAAGCGGATGCCGTAAGTGGCCCACTCCATGGCCAAGGAGGTAGTCATGGCATACACCCCTGCTTTGGCACAGGCCGATGGCAATACAAAAGCAGAACCCGATTCGGTGTAGGTGGTTACAATATTTAGCACCACCCCACCCTGTTCTTTTTTGTCGATAAGGCGCTTACCAAAAGCGCGGGTACAATGAAAACTGCCCTTGAGCACAATGTCAATCACAGCATTAAAAGCGTTGTCGCTCAAATCTTCACTGGCTGCCAAAAAATTGCCGGCAGCATTATTCACCAAACCATTAACAGTGCCTATGCGTGCTTCAAGCGAAGAAAACATGGCTTCAACCGCCTGAGAATCGCGCACGTCGCATACTTCATAAATGGCCTCGTGACCGATTTCGGCAACTGCCTGCTGCAATTTTTCCTCGCGGCGGCCACAAATGGCCACCCTTGCACCCAGGGTAGCAAAGGTTTTGGCCATGGCCAATCCGAGTCCGCTACCGCCACCTGTTACCAAAATATTCTTGCCAGCTAATGTATCGTTTGTGAACATGTTGTTTCAAATTTGATGGTAATATACAGCAGTGCATTGCCAAGCACAAACTTGCACATACATTTCAGCAGCATATCAGTAAAATTATGCCGTCAATCCTTATTTTTGTGCCATCAAAGCATTGACCATGAACTTCAAACTCGGCGTACTTTTCTCTTTGTTGACCCTGGCTTTCGCAGGCTACATCATTTTTGCTGGCATCATGATGCCCGATACCTTGGGTTATACAGAAATGTTGATTTTCTGCGGCTTATTGGCAGGTGTCAGCTGGTTTGTGAGCATGGGTGCATTTGAAGACATCGACAACGAGCGGAAAGCTGCGAAGTGAGTAAAAGGGCGCTTTCGCTGCTTAAATCGCACGAATTGCGTTTGACCGACGCCCGCATCGACGTGCTCGATTTTATCATCGACCACCCGCGGGCCATCTCACAACCCGAGCTAGAGCATGCCTTGGTACACAAATACGACCGGGTTACCCTCTACCGTACCCTCAATACTTTTACCGAAAAAGGCCTTTTGCACCAGGTAGCCGACAACAGTGGCAGTATGAAATACGCCCTTTGCAACGAGCAATGCAACGAGCATGAACATCACCACGAACACCTGCATTTCCATTGCATTCGCTGCCAAGAAACGGTATGCATCGACAGTGTGATGATTGCCCCTCCTGCCCTTCCGGCCGGCTTTCAGGCCAATGATTTCAATTTTGTAGCCAATGGCATTTGCCAAAAATGCGCTCAGTAGCGCTGTCTGTTGGCAAATGCCACCAGCGAAAGCATGAGTGGCACTTCGGTTAGCACCCCCACCACCGTTACCAAAGCAGCCGGCGATTCTAATCCAAACAATGCAATGGCTACAGCCACCGCCAATTCAAAAAAGTTGCTTGCACCAATCAACGCTGCCGGTGCACAAATGGCATGTGGCAACTTTAAAAACCTGCCCGCAAACCAAGCGGCAAAGAATATAAAATAGGTTTGGAGCGTTAGGGGAATGGCAATCAATAAAATCAACATGGGCTTTTCAATCAGAAATTGCCCCTGAAAAGCAAATAGTAGCACGAGCGTTGCCAAAAGCGCCCATGTAGTGAGCGGTTTGAATGCTGGCAACAAGCTGTTTCTTAGCCAAGCCTCTCCCTTTTTCTTCACCGCCCAACGGTGCGTAAGCCATCCCGCTACCAAGGGAACCACTACGAATAAAAGCACCGATGCCAACAGCGTATCGAACGGAATGCTGATGTTGGCAACCCCCAGCAATAAACCCACAATGGGTACAAAGGCAACCAATAAAACCAAATCATTCACTGCCACCTGCACCAAGGTGTAATTGGCATCTCCCCGGGTAAGATAACTCCACACAAATACCATGGCCGTACAAGGTGCGGCTCCCAATAAAATAGCCCCGGCCAAATATTCACCCAATTTGTCGGGTTCCATGTAGGCACCATACAATTTTTCAAAAAACAACCAGGCGAAAAAGGCCATGCTGAAAGGCTTGATCAGCCAATTTACGACCAAAGTCAACCACAAGCCCTTCGGATGTTTCCTCACCTCTCCCAAACTCGAAAAATCGATCTGTAACATCATCGGAAAAATCATGGCCCAAATGAGGATGGCGATGGGCAAATTCACCCGGCCCCATTCTAATCCCGACAGCCAGGTAAAAAAGGAAGGAAAAAACTGTCCGAGCACCGTCCCCAGAACCATGGCAATCAATACCCACCAAGTCAAGTTTTTTTCAAAGGCGCCTAATCCGGCGGTCGACTTTTCCATGCTTCAAAATTATCGCAATATTGCGATTTTATTGCCACCCAAAAAGCAATAGTTTTGCAGTATCCATGTCACACGCAACCACCCTTGCCTACGCCCGCGAGCGCGACGCCGCCGATGCCCTGAGCCACTACCGCCAGCAGTTTCATTTCCCCAAGCACAACGATGCGCCTGTGCGGTATTTTACCGGCAATTCGTTGGGACTCATGCCGCGTGCCGTGCGTGCTTACCTCGAAACCGAGCTCAAAAGCTGGGAAACCTACGGGGTAGAAGGACATTTTGAAGGCCCGCACCCTTGGATGCACTACCACAAACTTTTCAACGAAAAAGCAGCTCGTTTGGTAGGTGCCTTGCCCCTCGAAGTAGTGGTGATGAATACCCTTACAACCAATTTGCACCTCTTGATGGTGAGTTTTTACCGCCCCACTTCGGGGCGCTTTAAAATCATCATGGAAGGCGGCGCTTTTCCTTCAGATCAATACGCCATCGAAAGTCAGGTGCGTTTTCATGGCTTTCGTCCCGAAGAAGCCATTGTAGAGCTCGTACCACGTACTGGCGAAACGCATTTGCGCCACGAAGATATCATTGCCACCATTGCTGCCGAAGGACCCCAAACGGCCCTGGTTTTGCTGGGCGGGGTGAATTACTACACCGGTCAGTTGTTTAACATGGCTGATATTACCCGTGCAGGTCATGCCGCCGGTGCCGTGGTGGGCTTTGACCTGGCCCATGCTGCCGGAAATGTGCCCCTGCAACTACACGATTGGAATGTGGATTTTGCCTGCTGGTGCTCGTACAAATACCTGAACAGCGGTCCAGGCGGCCCCTCGGGCATTTTTGTGCACGAACGCCATGCCCAAAATGCCGAATTACCACGCTTTGCCGGCTGGTGGGGGCACGATGAAGGTGAACGCTTCAAAATGAAAAAAGGCTTCAAACCCATGCCTGGTGCTGCCGGCTGGCAATTGAGCAATGCTCAGGTAATGGCCATGGCACCGCACCTGGCCTCGCTTGATATTTTTGACGAGGTAGGCATGCCGGCCTTGCGTGCCAAATCGGAAGAACTCACGGGCTATCTGTCGTGGCTGCTGGATGAATTGCAAGCCGAATTCCCGCAAAGTGGATTACACGTCATCACACCCAAAAACCCCAATGAACGCGGTTGTCAACAATCGATTGTGGTACCCAAAATTGGCCGGAAAGTGTTTGAATACCTCAGCGCAAACGGCGTGATTGCCGATTGGCGCGAGCCCGATGTAATTCGCGTGGCCCCTGTGCCTTTATACAATAGCTTTGAGGATGTGCAGCAGCTTTATGAAATGCTGCGCGCAGCAATAATTCAAAATAGCTAGCGTATCTTAGCCTTGCAGGTGTTCACCTGAAACCCAATTGTTATGCCTAAAACCCTGTTGTGGATGCTGTTGGCCTGCAGTTTCCACCTCACTAGCCTTGGCCAAACAAAAACCTTTACACTCAGCGGCTTCATCCGCGAAACAGGCAGCAGAGAAACCCTGATTGGAGCAAACGTTTATGTCGACAGCTTAAAAACAGGCACCGTCAGCAATGCCTATGGTTTCTATGCTTTGCACCTGCCGGCAGGTAAACACACCATCCGATTTTCGTACGTCGGTTATCGTAGTCAGGAAATACTGCTTGAATTAAACGACAATTTGGAACGCGACATCCAACTCAGTGCGGCAGCCGACCTCAAAGAGGTGGTGATAACCGACGACCGCTTGCAACGACAAGCAGAAAGCGCACAAATGAGCCGCATTGAACTCACCCCCCAACAAATCAAGGAAGTACCCACCATTTTTGGCGAAAAAGACGTGCTCAAAGCCCTGCAACTCATGCCCGGGGTGCAAAGTGGCAACGAAGGCCAGTCGGGCTTGTACGTGCGTGGGGGTGGTCCCGACCAAAACCTCATCCTCCTCGACGAAGCCACCGTGTACAACGCCAGCCATTTATTCGGCTTCTTTTCGGTATTCAACGGCGATGCCATTAAAAATGTGAGCCTCATCAAAGGGGGTTTCCCGGCACGTTACGGTGGTAGGCTATCGAGTGTGATCGATATCAGCATGAAAGACGGCGACAAATCGGATTTTAAAGGAGAAGCTGGCATCGGGCTGATCAGTTCCAAATTGATGCTTGAAGGCCCTATCATCAAAGACAAGCTCAGCTTTGTGGTTTCGGGCCGCCGTACCTACGTAGATGCCTTGGTTGCTCCTGTGGTGCAGCTCCAAGACCCCAATACCACAGCCGGTTACTATTTCTACGACTTCAACGCCAAACTCAATTACGACATCGACCGCAAAAACCGACTCTTTTTAAGTGGCTACTTCGGAAAAGACAGGTTTTATGCCAATTACCAGGAACCCGATTACTTCAGTCGCAACGGTATGGAATGGGGAAACCGCACCGGAACCCTGCGCTGGAACCACCAATACAGCAACAAACTTTTTTTCAACACCTCGCTGATTTACAGTAATTACGAATTTGCTACATTTTCAGGCGAAGTTTTCCCGCCCGACACGTTCAACCTGCGTTACAGCAGCAGCATCCGCGATATTGGGATAAAGTTTGATGCCGACTATGCCTTGTCGCAAAGGCATCAGCTCAAAATTGGACTGCAAACCACCCGTCACATTTTTATCCCCACTGCCTTTGTACTCAAAAACACCGATTTCCCTGAATTCAACATCGACCGGGTGTCACAAGAATTGTCGCTAGAGTCGGGCCTGTATGTCGAAGATTTGTGGCAAGTAAACGAACGCATCGAACTCAATACAGGCCTTCGTTTGAGCCAGTTTTATGCCGAAGGAGAAAATTACTGGCGTCTCGAACCCCGTTTCAGCGGGCGCTACATGCTCAGTGATGTCAGTTCTGTCAAAGCTGCCTTCAGTCTTATGAACCAATACATGCACTTGCTGAGCAATACGGGCATTGGATTGCCCACCGACTTGTGGGTACCGGCCAACAGTGTGATAGGCCCACAACGTTCGATGCAAATAGCACTTGGTTACGCGCACGACCTCCCCAAAAAGTCGCTCACCTTCACAGCTGAGAGCTTCTACAAACAATCGCGCGATGTAATCACTTACAGGCCGGGAGCTAACTTCCTGCTCACGGGCATCGACGGCTTGTTCAATGGTGATGTTATCGACATCAAATGGGAACAGCAAGTCACCACCGGAACAGCGACATCTTATGGTCTTGAATTGCTGCTCCAAAAACACAAAGGCCGGTTCAACGGCTGGATTGGTTATACCCTGAGCAAAATCGATTGGTTATTCCCCGAAATCAATGCTGGCAGGCCCTTTCCGGCACGTTACGATCGCCGCCATGACCTCAGCGTCGTGACTTTTTACGAGCTCCGCAAAGCCAGCGAAAAAAAATCGGCCATCAAGCTCAGCACTGTCTTTGTGTATGGCACCGGCAATGCAGTTACCTTGCCACAGGCAACCTTCGACGCTCCATATGTATCGCCCGAACCTGTGAATGTGTTCTTTGGCTTTTTTAATTACAGCATGACCGACTATGGCCCCATGAACTCTTACCGGATGCCGGCTTATCACCGACTCGATTTTTCGGTACAATGGATCAAGCCCAAATCATGGGGAGAACGTGTGTTGGAACTCAGCGTTTATAATGCTTACAACCGCGCCAATCCCTGGTTCCTAGACAGGAGTTTCCGCGACGGAAGAACCGTTTTGGTTCAATACAGCCTTTTCGGCATCGTTCCTTCCCTCAACTACATCGCTCGTTTCTGATATGAAAAAATTGGCCTACCTACTGTTCAGCTTGCTGGTTTTTACCGGATGTCGCGAAAAGCTGATTGACACCACCGATTTGAACATACCCGAACGTTTGGTGGTGGGTTGTTTTATTAGTCCGCAAGACGACACCCTGTACGCCACAGTTACTTTGTCGCGTCCCCTGTATGGACAGTCGATTTTTGACGATTGGCAACACCCCAAAGTAACCAATGCCACGGTAACCATCCGATCTGCTAATGGCAACAGCGCCGTATTCAGCTACAATGTGGACCTACAGAGGTACCTTTTGCCTGCCTCTGCCATGCCTATCGTCGCAGGCCAGACCTATACCCTCGAAGTTACCACACCCGACGGCAAAAGGGCCGATGCACAATGTACGGTGCCTACACCGGCCAATTTCCAGTTCGAAGTACTAGGCTCCTTGGTTCCACCGACTAACAACGACCCGTTCAGCCGGGCGCTGAATGTCGATTTTCGCTGGCAGGGCCAGCCCGACAAAAACCGCTTTTACCGCCTTAATTATGCGCAAATCTTGGAAAGTGGAACGTGGGCCGGCGAATATTGGCAAAACACCTTCCTTGGCTCCAATCAATTTTACGCCGATACCGAACGCGAAAACAAACGTTTCAGGGTTTTTGAACGCATTTCATTGGTGTTTACCACCACCGATGGCTATGGCCTCCGCATCAAAGGCGTACTCCAAGAGCTCGACGAAAACAGCTACCGCTATTTCACCAGTGTGAGCAAACAATTAGAGGTTGGTGCTGATGGTTTCAGCGAGCCGGTGGTAATTTTCAGCAATGTAAACAATGGCTTGGGTTGTTTCGGTGCATCCTATCAATACACCCTGTTGAGCGATACATTGGCGTTTTGATTTGGCTATCTTTGAAGCATGGCAAGTACCCCCACGCAGCAAAGTTTGAGCGTCCTTGGAGCCGGTCTGGTTGGTTCCCTATTATCGATTTATTTGCGCCGCAGAGGCTATGAAGTTGACATTTACGAGCGTCGTCCCGACTTGCGCCGTGGTGGCAACTACGGCGGCCGCTCCATCAACCTGGCCCTCAGCGACCGTGGTTTTGGCGGACTCAATCCCGTAGGCATTGCCGATGCCATTCGTTCGGTGGGCATTCCCATGTATGGCCGCATGATGCACGATGTGGACGGCAAGCTCACCTACCAAGCCTATGGCAAAGAAGGTCAGTGCATTTATTCGGTATCGCGCTCGGGCCTCAACTACAAACTCATGGATTTGGCCGAGGAAGAAGGGGTTCGCCTGCACTTCAACCTGCGTTGCACCGATGTAGACCTGCAGCAAAAACAGTTGCATTTTGAGCACAACGATACGCACCAGCGCATGTCGGCCCCTTACGAGCGCTTGTTTGGTACCGATGGCGCCTTTTCTCCCCTGCGCAACAGCATGATGAAAACCGACCGCTTCGATTATAGCCAGGATTACCTCGAGCACGGTTACAAAGAACTCACCATTCCAGCCACCGCCGATGGAGGTTTTGCCATGGAGAAAAATGCCCTGCACATTTGGCCGCGCGGGCATTTTATGATGATTGCCCTGCCCAATCCCGACGGCAGCTTCACCTGCACCCTGTTTTTCCCCTACGAAGGCGATCCGTCTTTCTCAAAAATCAAAACGCCGGCCGATTTGATGGCCTTCTTCGAAACCTACTTCGCCGATGCCATTCCGCTGATGCCTACTTTGGTGGAAGACTATTTCGCCAACCCTACTCCTTCCCTGGTAACCGTGCGTTGTTTCCCCTGGAAATACGACAACCACGCCCTACTGCTCGGCGACGCTGCCCACGCCATTGTGCCTTTTTACGGCCAGGGCATGAACTGCGGCTTTGAAGACGTACGCGTGTTTGATGAACTATTCAGCAAGCACGGCGAAAACTGGGAAGCCCTGTTCGGCGAATTCCAGCAGCTGCGCAAAGCCGACGGCGATGCCATTGCCGACCTGGCCAAAGCCAACTTCATTGAAATGCGTGATAAAGTGGCCGATGCCGAATTCCTGCTGCGTAAGAATATTGAAGCGCGTATCTACAGCCGTTATCCTGAGACCTGGATTCCGTTGTATACCATGGTCACTTTCAGTCCCGAAATCCGCTACTCCGAAGCCCTGCGCCGTGGCCAATACCAAGACCGCCTCATGGACGGCCTCATGCAGCAAGGCGACTGGCACCGCGATTTCGACAGTCCGGCACTGGATGCTGCTATTGATGACATGATCCAAACTTACCAAGCATGAACCAAAGCATCCACAACATCCGCCAAGTATTGCTGTTTAGGGGATTGGCCTTTGCCTTGGTGGGCTTGGGTTGCTGGCCCTTTTTTGCCGATGTGGAGCAAGCCATTAGCATTCCGGTGTTTATTGCATCCTTGGTAGCGGTAGCCAGTTTGTGGATAATAATGGACCCGGGTTACCTCGCCGTGGAAGTTTCGCAAGGCAAACTGCTCATTTCAACCGATAAGGAAGACAAAAACGCCTTTTTCCTCACCTTGCCCGTGAACGAGGTGGCCGGCTACGAAATCGAAAAAAAATACGGCGGACTCAACCGCCAATTGTACCTCTACCGCAAAACATCGCAAGGCTTTCTCAAAAGCAAAGCCGTGCCCATGAGTCTTTATACACCCGGCCAAACCAAAGCCTTGCGCACCAAGCTAGATGCGTTGATCAAGGCCAATGGGTATTCACATTTAATGAAATGAATGCCCAAATTAATGGCTCAAATGCTTGTAAAGAGTCGTAGTTTTATTTTTGACACTTAAGGCAATTGGCTGAAAAGCCATTCCAATTCAGCATCACTGATGGAAGCCTTTTTGGATTTATCGAAAATGGAGGTTAGAAAAATGATGTTTGGAGCAGCACGATAAAATGTAATTACCCTTGCACCCCCAGACTTTCCTTTGCCTTTTGGCAGCAATCGCCATTCTGATTTTAAAAAAACCTCTTCCCAGAGGCTTGCCTAAAGTTGGGTTATTCTCTAATTCGTTAATGAGATTTGCCAAATCCAGCTTTAATGAAGGATATTTTTTTAGCCAACCGTTTTGCTTGCCTATCACAAGTAGGAATGGATTTTACACTACAATTCATCTAGCAATTCTCTTGCTGGGCGCGCCTGCAGTTGGCCTTTGTCAATTAGCTCCAACTCCTTTAGGGCAGCTTTGATTTCGAGCAAAAGTTGCTTTTTACTCGGGCTCACTTCTTCTAAATCTTCCAATGACTTGTATTGCCTTTTGAGGGCTTTCCATTGATTCATAGGAATATAAACGCCGGTGGCCTTGCCCTTGCTGTCTTGAATGATTTGGATTTTCATGCCAATGTGATTGAATGAACTACGGAAAATCTCAATGAATTATCTAAAGTAAGGATAATCTGTGGATGCGCCTGATTGCGAGTATAGCCGAAGGCTTGTTCTCTGCGGTCTCCGGTCAAGCTGCAAAGCAGCGCGGACCAAACGCCTCCGTTGCCTCGCGCCTTGCGTTCAGCTATTCACAGCACTGAACGATAAAGTCATTCTATGCCACTAAACCATTAAAAATCGCAATCAGCCCATTCCAACATAATTGCTTCCTCTGCGCCTCTGCGGTAAGATTTAAAGCTAAGACTGTAGCGTAGAGAATAACGCAGTAAGTATAATTAACACTCGAGCCAAAAAGCTCCCTTAAACCACCGGATACAATACCGGCTTCGAAGGACTTGCGTCGCTGTCGAAGCCTGCCACCATGAGGTTGAGCAAATAATCGCCATCGGGCAAAGCATCGGGTGCAAACATAAGCTCGGTGATGGTGGCGTTCATGCGAGGCTGCTCAGGGTAGTTCCACCAGGCATGGTGTGCTTGCAATAAACCGCCATCTTCTTCGCGGTCAACCGAAGGCAAATCGGTGAGTAAATGTAGTACCCCTTGCTCGCGCAGCCAGGCCAAAGCTCCGGCTTCGAAGTAGGCAGGATTGTTGCCTGAATAACGCTGTAATTTCTTGGCTGGCACATTGGGCAAGGTGCGGATAGCAATGGCTTCTATACCCGTTAAATCTCCAGCCCATTCCACTACCAACTTGCGGGTGATGAGCAAATCGTTGCCATGCTTTTCAGGAAGAATGGATACTAAACGAGCTGCAAAATGGTAGCGCTGCAAACAATGCTGCAAACTGATGCGCTGCGGACTGATGTGCCCCACACATTCGGTATGCGTGCCGTTGCCATGTGGATTAAATCGAATGTTCTCTACATTGCACGGACCACCAGCCGCTACCTGCCCCACAAAATCGCCCATGCGGAAAGGTTCCATCACTGGGTCGGCGAGGTAAAAGGCATTGGGATTTTCGGCTCCGGCTTTCAATGGCAGACCCAATTCAAGCGGACTGTGCCAATGGGCTCGTCCCAGGTATTCAAGCGTTCGGTTCGTCATCATCGGCTAAAATAAAGAGTTCAGAGGCAATGCGGTCGGCAAAATGGCGTCCGGCGCGGGTTAATACGAGGCGGTCGGCTTGCAGCTGGTACCATTCGGCATCTACATCGCCAAGCGCTGCATGCAGGTGTTGCAACCAGTCGGCACCAAAATCGGTTTCCAGCTGGCTCAGCGACAATCCTGCCGATGTGCGCAAGGCCGTAAGTATGCGTTCGTTGAAGCGGTCGTAAGGCGTAAGCTGTTCTACTTCTGCAGGAATTTCGCCCTTTTCTAGGGCCGCCAGGTACCGGGCATTGTTGGCCACATTCCACTGCCGGCTGTGACCGTTGAAGCTGTGCGCTGAAGGGCCAATGCCCAAATAGGGCGCCCCATGCCAATAGCTGCTGTTGTGTACGGCCTCCTTTCCGGGCTTGGCAAAATTCGAAATCTCGTAATGGAGATAACCGCGGGCGGAAGCCATGTCCATGAGCAAATCGAATTGTCGCTGCTGATCAGCATCGGTAGCTACCTGCACTTTGCCGGTGCGCACCATTTTATGTAGGGCCGTTTTGGGCTCCACTGTGAGTCCATAGGCCGAAAAGTGCGGTAAATCCATGGCCAGCAGCTGGTCGAGGTTGGCTACCCAATCGGCATCGGTGAGGCCGGGCAAACCGTAAATCAAATCGGCCGTAAGCGATTCAAAGCCGGCCTCGCGGGCCATGCGCAAACATTTCCGGGCTTCTTCGGCCGAATGGGCGCGGTTCATGAGGCGTAAATCCTCTTCCCGAAAACTCTGAATGCCAATGCTGAGGCGGTTTACGGGACTTTCGGCCAACATATTGAGGTAGTAGAGGCTAAGGTCATCGGGATTGGCCTCTAGCGTTATCTCAGCCCCCTCCTCCACCGCAAAGAAACGGTAAATGGCATCGAACAAACGATGGAGCTCCGCCTCATCGAGCAAGCTGGGCGTGCCACCTCCCAGGTAAATGCTGCTGATTTTCTTTTCAGGCAGATAATCGGCACGCAGCTCCAACTCGCGCACCAAAGCGCCGATCATGGGCGCGCGGTGCTGCAGCAAGGTGCTGAAATGAAAATCGCAGTAGTGACAAGCCTGCTTGCAAAACGGAATGTGGAGGTAAATGCCCGCCATGGGCTGCAATTTACAACTCAGCGTACGGTTTTGCGTCGGTTGCGCTGGTAGTCGTGAAAAACAAATTCACCCAAACCTTGCAAACCACTGTAAAATGCTTTGCCTTGGTTGGCTTCAGTGAATTGCTGTACAAAGGCCTGCAGTTGCGGATCCTGGGCAATCATGAAGGTAGTGATGGGGATTTTGACCTTCCGGGCCTGTCGGGCCAAATCCAAACAGCGGTTCACAATTTTACGGTCGAGACCAAAGCTGTTCTTGTAATAACCATCTGCCTCCTTCAAACAACTGGGTTTGCCGTCGGTAATCATAAAAATTTGCTTGTTCGGATTTTTGCGGCGGCGCAATAAATCCATCGCCAATTCCAATCCCGCCACCGTATTGGTGTGGAACGGACCTACCTGCAAATAAGGCAAATCTTTGATTTCAATGGGAAAAGCATCATCGCCAAAAGCCAAGATGTCGAGCGTGTCTTTGGGGTATTTTTTGAGAATGAGTTCGCTCAGCGCCATGGCCACCTTTTTGGCAGGGGTAATGCGGTCTTCGCCGTACAAAATCATGCTGTGCGAAATGTCGATCATCAACACCGTACTGGCTTGGGCATCGTGGGTGCTTTCCACCACTTCCAAATCTTCGGGGGTAAGTCTAAAATTATCGATGCCGTGGTTTTGGTAGGCATTGCGCAGGCTATCGGTAAAATCAATTTGTTCGAGTCCATCACCAAATCGGTAGGCCCGTCGATCGGCACCAGCTTCTAAATTGTCACCTGCATATGGTGTGCGGTGGTTACCGCGGCCCGACTTCTTCAGCTTGCCAAAAATCTGCTCCAAACTGCGGCTGCGGATTTGCTGCTCGGTTTTACCAGTTAGTTGCTGCATGCCGGGCTGCTCTTCTTTGAGATAGCCCTTGCGTTTGAGGTCTTCAATAAAATCGCCCATGCCATAATCGGGCGTGGTGAGTTTGTATTGTTTGTCGAGCTCGTTCATCCAATCCAGCGTTTCGGCCACATCGCCCGAAGTGTATTGCACCAGCTCCAAAAAGATATCGAGCAGCTTTTCAAAAGTTGTTTTGCCCACAGCATCTTCGGGCACATAGTCGGTAAAACGAAATCCGCGCATGGGTTAGTAACAGCAATGAGGTGCGAAAAGTTACGTTTTTAGGAAGCCAATCCCAAAAATGTATGCCTCATGTTCACCGGGCCTTTGTTGCTTTTCCACCCATCCTTGCCCAATTTGCATTAGTTTTAGCGTTTCAAAGCAACGGTCTCTTTAAAAACGCATGAAGCTTTTGTTCCTAGCCTCTTGGTACCCCGAGCATGCGGAGTCGCGCAATGGCCTGTTTATCTGGCAACATGCCCAGGCTGCTACGCTCCTACCCGATGCACAAGTGGTTTTGGCAGC
The DNA here is from genome assembly GCA_013824115.1 of Sphingobacteriaceae bacterium. Taxonomy (GTDB): domain Bacteria; phylum Bacteroidota; class Bacteroidia; order UBA7662; family UBA7662; genus PNNG01. The sequence goes on from PNNG01000012.1 coordinate 38,374, forward strand.
TGCCACGGCGAGCGAAGAGCACACCACTTTCACCCTTGAACAGAGCGTTAAAAATGGCGTTGCCCATTGGGTGGTTCGCTACCCCACGGGGGGTTCTCCGCTGGTGCAGGCTTGGCGTTATTTCAGGGCATGGCGCCTGTTGCGTACTACCTATGTGCATGCGTTTGGCAAGCCTTCAGCCGTTTTGGTAAATGTACTTTGGCGTGCTGGTTTGGTGGCCTGGTGGTGGAAATATCGATTGGGTTGGAAATACAGCATATTGGAGCATTGGTCGGGCTACCTCCCCAACGGCCAGGGGTTTGAAGGCTCATTACAAAAAGTCCTCACCCGCATTGTTGGAAGATCCGCCGAAAAAGTAGCCGGGGTATCGCAAGCCCTGGTAGACGGCATGCGCGGGCATGGCATTTCGAGTAGATTGATGGTGGTCCCCAATGTAATCGATAACCAAGCATTTCATCCCCTCCACCCAAACCCACGCAGCCATCATTTGCTGCATGTGTCAAACCTGGCCCCCGAAAAGAATTTCGACTTTGTGCTATCGGTATGGCAGTCCTGGCGCAACATCCATCCCGATGCGCAATTGTGGGTGGCTGGTGCCATTCCCGAAAGCCGTTTGCTTGCTTACCAGCAGCTCGAAGGCTTGGTTTTCATGGATTTTTTATCTCCCCAATCGTTGGCCGACACTTACCGAAAGGCCTATGCTTTGTTGTTACCCAGCGCGTTCGAAACCTTTTCCATTGTAACAGCCGAAGCTTTGGCCTGCGGAACACCGGTCTTGGCCAGCGAACTTCCCGCCCTTGCTGCTTGGCTTTCGATGGGATTGGTGTGCTTGCCCCTACAAACCGATCTTTGGATACGTGGCCTGCAATCGGAAGAGGTCAGTCATCCTCACATCGATGCCGCAGCCGTGGCGCAGCTTTTTTCACCATCAAGGGTAGCCCAACAAATGCAGCAACTCCTCACCTATGAGCGCTCTTAAAGCCATTGTACATACGCTTTCATCGCGTTTGCTCGGTGCGGCCCTCAACCTGCTGCTACTTTGGTTTACAGCCCGGTACATGGGGGCTGGCATTCGAGGTGAAATCAGCTTGTATTTTTCGAGCATCTATTTGCTGGTACTCGTAAGCGGATTCGCTGGCGGAAGTACGCTCATCTATCTCGCTCCCCGTTTCCATATCAGCAAGTTGTTACTTTTGTCGTATAGCTGGTGTTTGGCGGTGAGTTTCATCATGCTTCCGGCCCTGGCTTGGTGGCCTGGATTGCCTGCGCCCACCCTAGGTTGGTGGATGATATCCAGTCTGCTTTTCAACCTGACGGCGGTAAACAGGTATTTGCTGATTGGCCAGGAGCGCATACGTACCGACAATTTGCTGGGCGTTGGGGTGAATATGATTCAGCTGGCCATGCTCGTTGCCTTGGTTTGGGTAGGTCAACACACCACTTTGCAAGCCTTTGTTTGGGCCTTCGTTATGGCTTGGGCATTGGCTTGGCTGGTGTCGTTGGTATTGCTTCGAAAGGGCCCTCCAGCGCGCCATGCATCGGGCAACTGGCCTGCTTTGCTCAAATCGGCCTTTCAGCTCGGCTTGCTGGCACAAAGCACCAACTTAGCGCAATTCGTCGCCTACCGCATTCAATATTACCTCATCAACGCCCAGGCCGGCAAGGAAGAAGTAGGGGTATTTTCAACCGCTGTTTCATTGGCAGAGGCAGTTTGGATGATTACCCAAAGCATTTCGTTGGTGCAGCTCAGTCGCATTGTGCAAGGCAATAACCGGCAGGAAGCCGCGCGTTGGAGTTTGCCATGGTTCAAAATGAGTGTACTGCTCAGCACTTTGGTTTTGGGCGCTTTGTTGATGCTTCCTTCATCGTTTTTGAAGTGGATTTTTGGCCCAGAGTTCGGGCAACTTTCGCCCCTGCTGTTGGCCATGGCGCCTGGCGTGCTTGCCTTGGCAGGGTCGAACATATTGGCACACTACTTTTCGGGCACTGCCCAATTGCGCATCAACCTGGGGGCTTCGTTACTCAGCCTGGCGACTGTAGTGGGCATGAGCATGTGGTTGTTGCCCATGGGTGGCATTAGGGGCGCCGCTTGGGCCTCTTCCACCGCCTATGTAGTGGGTGCGGCCTGGCTGATGTACCATTTCAACCAGCAACATCCGGTATTGTGGAAGCAATGGTGGCCTGGTAAACAGGAAGTTCAATGGATTCGTAATTTCATCTCCCAATATGTGCGGTATTAGTGGCTTTTTTGCGCCCCGGTCATTGCCCGACGCGGGAGGGATATTGAGGACGATGAACACTGCCTTGGCGCATCGTGGTCCCGACGACTCGGGCTACTGGCTTGGAAATGCGCACGGAGGTGGTTCCTATGCCGATGGTGCCAGCCATCCCCACATGGCCAACAGCATGGCTGCTTTAGCCGACGAAATAGAGGCAAGTATAGGCTTGGCACACCGACGGCTCAGCATCATCGATCTGAGCAGCGATGGCCACCAACCCATGCTTCTGGCCGACCGCTATGTGCTTAGCTTTAATGGTGAGATTTACAATTACCTCGAGCTACGTCAAGAGCTCGAAGCACTAGGTCTTGCCTTCAAAACCGCTACCGATGTAGAAGTATTGCTTCAAATATGGGCAACTTATGGGCTAGCGGGACTTGAAAAACTGGAAGGCATGTGGGCTTTTGCACTTTACGACCGATTCGAAAACGAGCTTTTTTTGGTGCGCGACCGGGTTGGGGTGAAGCCTTTGTACTATGCTCAAAAAAATGAAGCTCTATTCTTTGCCTCCGAACCCAAAGCTTTATTGGCTGCTGGTGTTTGCAGCACCAAACTCAATGAAGCCGCGCTCTATGCCTTTTTGTTGCATGGTGCTTATGAAGAACAAGAAGGCAGTCTCTTGGCCGATTTAAAAGAAGTACCCCCCGGCCATTACTTGCATATTGACGGAAACAATCAACCCAGCTTGCGTGCCTACCACCAAGCTGCCTATACCGACTCTTGGTCGGCCACCCCACCTCCTGCCCGTTTGCTCAAAGACATTAAAAACCGGCTTGAGCACAGCGTAAACTTGCGCTTGCGCTCCGATGTGCGCGTAGGTGCTTCCCTTTCTGGAGGACTCGACAGCAGTGTGCTCAGCCTTTTGGCAGCCACAGACGCTGGTTTTCCTCTTTTCACTGCCAGCTATGCGCATTTCGAAGGCGATGAGAGTAAATATGCCCAACGCACAGCCGAACAAGTGAAAGGCCAATGGAATCAAGTATGGCTCGGCAGCGAACAAATTGCCCACCAACTCCATCATTTGGTGCGCACCATGGACGGGCCTTTGTTGGCATTCAGCACCTTCTCCCAGCATGAAATATACCGAGCCGCCAAAGCCGAGGGCGTTACCATTCTTTTAGATGGCCAAGGGGGCGACGAACTCTTTTCGGGATACGACCGATACTGGCAAAATTACCAGCTACAGGCCATCCGAAATGGCCAATGGAACTGGTTTTCAAAACATCCGGTAAGCGGCCTGCAGTTCCACCATCTGTGGAAATGCATTGTGCAAGAATTGGCAAGCAAAATCCTAAGGTCAAGTACGGCATCCTTGCTACTTAAAGCCCAATTGAAACGTTCAAAACTGGAATATGCCTTTCTTCGAACCGACTTCAAAGAAAAATACTTAGTGGTATCTGCCAAAAGGATCAAAGGAAACTTAAACGGACTGAATGCCCAATTGGCACACGAACGCTACGGACACGCGCTCAAAAACCTGTTGCGATGGGGCGATAGAAACAGCATGGCCTTTGGCATGGAAAACCGGGCGCCATTGGCCGATGATCCTCAACTCGATGCCCTCTTGCTACAACTACCAGCGAACTGGAAAATGCATCCGCAAGTTGGCAGCAAGTACTTGCTCAAACAAGCCATGGCCAACACATTGCCTTCCATCATCATGGAACGTACCGATAAAGTAGGATTTTCGGCCCCCACCATCCCTTGGATGAATGCACTTTGGCCCATTTGGCAAGAAAACCTTGTGCATATTCAGCAGTGGGTGGATGTAGCATCGGTTAAAAAACAAGCCCCTGTCCTTTTACAAAGCGAATGGGGCTGCCTGGCCCTCCTACGCATGGTATCATTGGGTGCATGGCTCAAACAGCTAGCAGAACAGCATACTCAATAAAATCGAAATACCCTCATCGCATAAATGTCAAAAACATAACGGCCTCCCAAGGGAGGCCGTTATGCTTCATGCTAATTGGAGATTAATATTCCCAAAGTGCCTGTTCAAAGTCAACGATCTTGTTTTTAATACGGTCGGCTTCTACCAAGATATCACGTCCAGCAGCGTAGTCTTCAATACGCAAATCTTTGGCATTCGACTCTTTGTAGATATAGCTCGAAAACATACGGCGGATGAATACATCATCGAACGACATTTTCTGACCGTCGTTTCTCCAGTTGAATACTTCCGAATTAGCCAAAATATTGCGAATGGCTGGGTAATAGACCCAAAACATGGCGGTTTGACCTACAATTTGTCCTTCCGACTTCAGATTGATTACCGGAGCAATAGCAATCACGCGTACCACCATGGTAGAAATTTGCTTGTCGAATACCCATTCTTCTTTTATTCGAATGGCAACTGCGTCGTTGGGATTGAATTCCGTCTTTTCAATGCGTTGCTCAGGCAATAGCGTGATTGGGTTGGTTACCAACAAGGTATCATACGACTCTAAAGTCTTGATAATCTCATCGCTGGTTACCGCATTCTCGGGGAATAATTCTTCATTTTTGAAGAGATAACCCTCCAATTCACCACTCTTCAAAGCTGCTACCAATACGTTGATGAACATGCTCTTGGGATAGGTAAAAATCAGATTGGGTTTCTGATTCAAATCCAATACCCGCAGTACGTTCCAACTGTACATCACGTCGGCTTCCCTGATGGGTGCCAAAGGAACGGGGGGACGCTTTTTGTACTTTTCACGTTTGAAAGCACCATCCACAATTTCCATTTTCTGTGTTTGCGCAAAGGCCTCTGAGCCCAGCAACAAAACACATACAACGATTAGCAGCTTTTTCATGACTAATTAATTTAATCCGTAAGTAACCGCGTTGAGCTTACGGGTCACTTTATCGGGACCAACCGCACGCACCTCATCAAAGATAAAGCGGTCGCCAGGTTTGGCATTGCGCACAATTTGTTGCGCTTGTCCCGAGAAAACAGGCCCCGTTACTGTCACCACCTCCGGATCGCGGCGTGGTGCAATATAAATCATACGGAAACTTACTATTTCAAAACGAAGATCGAATACAAAATCTTTCAAGAGGGCAATCATACCGCCTTGAGCTTTAAATTGAGCGGTACCTACCTGGCCCGACTCCAAACCACCCACAGTAGCAATGGGGTCTGGTACATATTTCACGCGAAATTGCGACTGACCCAAAACTGGCGTTGGCTTGCCATCAGCACCTTTACCCCGAACACTAACATCTACCGTACCGGGTTGTGTAACACGAACGGTGTACTTTCCATTAGTTCCAGTAATACTGCCCGCACTCATTGAAGGTAAAAGATTCGATGGAATCACTCCAGGAGCCGAAATAGATACAGGATTATCTACACCAATGTAGAACACATTCATCTTGTCGGGAGAGATAACCGCTGCCGGCTTAGCTACGGTATATTCAGCATTAAACGGATAACGCGTTTCCTCACCAGTACCTGGGTTTTTCACTACAATGAAACCACCCCATTTCTTCTGTCCTTCGGCACTGGCTTTTACTTTGTAACGTCCCATGCCCCCTTCAACGGGAACAGCTCCGCCACCTTCTAAACGAATGTCTAATGCTTGACGGCTATCATAGGCTACCAACAATACATCGGCTTCGTACTCTTGACCAGTCAATACATAGTTTGACTTGGCGATAACTTTGGCTTCCAATTGATCGAACTTGAACGACTGTGCATCAATGGCACCAAGCAAGTAACCAACTACTTCGGTCTCGGTGTTGCGAATATCGCTCTCGTACTTACTGAAAAGCGTAATCACTCCCGAAAGCGGCATTTCACCGAAATTCGACTGCAACCAATTCTTTTTAACCCCACTGCCTTTGGCCGGCTCAGGGTCTTTCGTCTCTTCTACATAAACCTTTACCTTGGACTGATCGGATGCAGGTATCACCGCAAGAACAGCTTTTCTGTAGGCATTGATTTTGGTCATCAACTCCATTCCTAGCTTGCTTTTTCCTTCCGGATTTACCAGTAACTGCGAGCTAATGTCAATATTGCCATCTTCGGTTACAGTTTTTACACCTTGTTCTACTTTATAGTCACCTTCGTCTTCTTTACCGTTTTTGTTGCCACCCATATCAATCATTTGGGCTTTTATTCCACGGATATAAGTCAAAAGTGCTTCCGATTCTTTTTTAACAACCATGGCCTTTTCGTAAGCGGCCTGGGTTTTGCCGGGCTCATCTTCCAACTTCTTTGCAAAAGCTGAGTATAAGGCCGTGTTTTTCTGCTCAATCGAGGTATTGGTGTCCTCGAGACTTTTATTAATCATCGCGAAGGCTTTCAGAATCTCAGCAGATACATTCAGTGCCAACATTGCTGTTAGTACCAAATACATCATATTGATCATCTTTTGCCTGGGCGACGCATTTCCACTTGCCATCTCGTGTATTCTCCTTTTTAGCGATTACACACGAGGAGCTGTCATGGCATTCAACATATTGCCATATACCGCATTCAAAGAATTCAAGTTCTTCGCCAATTTGGCAATTTCTTCCTGATACTTCGCGGCATCGGCCTGGGCTGATTCCATAGAACCAAGCGCGCCACCAATGTTGCTGTAGAATTTATTTAAGGTTTGGAGGTGGTTGTTGGTTTCCTTCAACTCCATCTCATACATCGAATTCACGTTCGATAATGTACCTACCAACTGTTGCAATTGGCTGGCGTAATCTTTGGCTTCTGCGTGCACAGCAGAAACTTCACTGATCACTGCAGTAGCTTCGCTGGTGGTACGCGCAAAACCACTTACCGAACCGGCGGCATCGCGCATGCTCTTAGAATATTCTTCGGTAGCAACGGTAGCCTCACTGATGTCGGCCATTTTGCTCACATTGTCGCTCAATGACTTAAAGCTACCGCCCAAGTTCTCGAGAACGTCTTTGCTGATATTTGCTTCTTCCAGCATGGCGCCCAAATCACCTGCTGAAGCTTTCTGCTGACGTGCTTCTCCTCCGCTTAACTCGGGATAAACCAATGACCAGTCTAACTCTTCATGTGGCTTTTCGAAAGCCGAAATGAAGAAGATAAGTGCTTCGGTACCCAAACCGAGGGTCAACATAAAATCGGCACCTGGTAAGTGACGAATTTTGAAAAGCGCACCGATGATTACGATGGACGCGCCCCAGCCATAAGCGTAGTTAAGGAGCGACTTACCTTTTTTTGATTGCAAAAAGCTTGACATGCTTGACGAAATTAAATTTTAAATGATTGTTGGTTTTAGGTTAAAAGTCTCTCAAATCGCGTCCGAGGAAGTCCATTACGCAACGGAAACCCACATAAGATTTGGTTGAATCTTGATATTCAAAGGTGCGCGCCCCTACCTGGGTCAAATAGCCCACGTCCTTCCAGCTACCACCACGTATCACCTTGCGCTTCATTACAATGTCGTCTTCCTCTTTCGCTTCGTATTTGTAATCGGGATTGAGGTCATGTACCACACTGAACACAGACTCGTCGAAAGCAGTGCTGGTCCACTCAGAAACGTTGCCAGCCATATTGTACAAGCCGTAATCGTTCGGGTTGTACGAGTATGTCTTCACTGTGTAGAAACCACCGTCGTCGGTATAGTTACCACGACCAGGTTTGAAGTTTGCAATCAAACAGCCTTTGTCGTTTTTGATATATGGGCCTCCCCAAGGATAAGGGCTGGTTTGGTGACCACCACGAGCGGCATATTCCCATTCAAATTCGGTAGGCAAGCGGAAGTCACCCTGCTTGGGCTCTCCATTTCCGATGCGAAAACTGTGGAACAAATGTGTTCTCCAGGCCGCAAAAGCATTGGCCTGAGCCCAGCTTACACCAACTGCGGGATAATCGTCGTAAGCGGGGTGAGAGAAATAATTTTGCGCCTGTGGCTCATTGTATGAAAAGGCGAAATCACGTGCCCACACCAATGTATCGGGATATACATTGATTACCACTGACTTGATGAACTCAGCACGCGGACGATTGGGATCGCGGTTATCGGCCGCCATGCGCAAATCGAAATATTTGTAGGCAAAATTGAGTTTGCGCACGTCTACTTCAAATCTGCCAAAAATCTGCTCGTTCTCTGGAAAATACAATTCTGCCAATTCTTCCAAAGTACCTGGGTCTCCCCAATTGATAGGCAATTTCCAGTTAAGGTATTCCTTACCAAAATCGTCTTCAATGGTATTGCCCAGAATGGTGTGCGCCAATGAATCGCGCACCCAAAACACGAATTGGCGATATTCATTGTTCGAAATCTCGGCATCGTCCATGTAAAACGCCTTCACCGACACTGTTTTGGCTTGTTGGTTGGCGTTGAAGAATACGTCTTGATCTGACTGTCCCATGGTAAATGAGCCTTGTGGGATAAAAACGGTGCCGTAGGGCTCCTCTTGCGACCAAGTCGGGCGGTCGGGAACTCCTACTAGTTCGCCGCTATCGCCTCGACCACAAGCGGCCGAAATTGCAACCAGTGCACTCAATGCGACGTAAGATGACATCCTTTTCATGTGGGCCTTTTTTAGATAAAAGCTCTTAAAATTAATTGTCCTATACTTCAAAATTGTCCTTTCGAACGAAAAACACGCATTTAACAGCATAAGGGAAGGGTAAAGATACTTCTAAAAGTGATATTTAAAAGAAGCTTCTGTAAAATTATTGTGTTCACCTTTACAAAAAGCGTGGTGAGCGAATGATGTATTGGGGCTTGGGCGGGATTTTGATGTTGAAATCATAGCTCAAGAAAATCTCATGTGAACCATCGTTCAAGCGCGAAAGACCCCCTAAATTATAATCGTAAGAATAACCCAAACGGAAACCTTTACCCACATTGGCACCTACCATTACAATAGCAGCATCGCCTGTAGAATAACCTCCACCAAACCAAAACTGCTCCCTGAAGGTGGCCAATACGTTGAAGTCGGCCTGGAAGTTCGATACATTGGTCTTTAACAATGCAGAAGGAGTGATCTTAAAAGACTGTCCTACAGGAATATGGTAACCGCCGGAGAGGAAGATATTTCTCTGCAGCGTAATGCCTGCACCTGCATTGTTGTATTCCACCCGTGGATTGTTCAAGCGATTCGACGACAAATTGATATACATGTCTTCGCTAGTATAATTCACTCCAAAACCAACATCAAAAGCAAAGGCGTTCACCATGCCTGTTACCAATAAAGGATCATTGGGATCGTCGGGACGGAATTTAGTACCATCGAGTATGCTCTGGAAACCACCGCCGTATAATCCAACACCTAAGCTACCATTGAATATGTTGGTGCGGTAGGCATACGCCAAACGAAAGCTGGTGGTGCTGTTGAAGAATTCATCATCGCGACTAACCATCAATCCAATACCACCTCTTAATAGTTTAACGGGAGCATGTACCGTAAGATTGGTAGTGCGTGGACTGGCGTTGTCGGTAATGTTCACCCACTGATAGCGGTGAATGAGGAAAGTGCTGATTTGTCCGCGTGAACCAGCCACCCCGGGATTGTAGGAGAAATCGTTGAACATGTAATGGTTCCATTTAGGCTCCTGCTGTGCGAAGGACAGCTGGGTTAATAGAACCATGCACAAGGCGAGTAGAGCTTTTCTCATCCAGAATTTTCCGTTACTAAATACCATCGAAGCGACTAAATAACGGAAACTTCACTGCATTCGCAAGTCTACTTATTCACTTTTTTGATATACGCCTCAATGGCCATGGTCATAGAAGGGGCTTCTGGGGTAGGTGCAGGCACATCGAGACGCAGATTGTGTTCGGCTATGGCCGCGTGTGTTTGGCTGCCAAAACCAGCGATGCGCGTGTTTTCCTGGACGAAATCAGGGAAGTTCTCAAAGAGTGATTTAATGCCCATGGGGCTAAAAAAAGCCAACATATCGTATTTGATATCGGCCAAATCGCTCAAATCGCTGGCTACTGTACGAAACATTACGGCCTGCTTGATTTCGATGCCAATTTTCAAAGCCTCACCAATGAAACCTCCTTTCATCACATCACTGCAAGGCATCAAAAACTTTTCGGCCTTGTGTTTCATCATGTAAGGCAGCAAGTCTTCCATTTTGCCATCGCCAAAGAAAATTTTGCGCTTGCGCATTTGGATGTACTTCTGCACATAAACACCAATGTTTTCGGATATACAGAAATACTTGGTGTCGATGGGCATTTCGATGCGCATTTCTTCACACATCCGGAAGAAATGATCAATCGCATTCCTGCTATTGAACAGAATGGCTGTAAAATCAGCGATGTTCACTTTGTCTTTGCGAAAATCACGTGCTGGCACCCCTTCCACCTTGATGAACGGCCTGAAATCGATTTTCAGGTTGTATTTTTTGGCGAGGTCGAAGTAGGGCGACTTTTCAGTTTCGGGCTTAGGCTGCGAAACCAAGATGCTTTTGACTTTCAAATTGGGGCTTTCGGGGCTAGACATTCAGCAGAAATTTGACAATTACAGCTGTAGGGATGATTTCAACGGCGCAAAAATACAAAATAAAGTGCAACACATGCGCGCTTGCAGCCGGATACATAAATCGAATGGCATTGACATACCGCCAAATCACTCCCAATACCAAGACAACCAGCACAAAAATGCGTACTGCCGGCAAATTAGAAGGCATAAAGTACAATGCTGCCGTGGCAGGCAAGAGCAAAAAAACCAGCGCCCTATTGATTAAAAAAGTTTCCACCAAGTAAAAACTGGCTTGTTCACGCATGGCTAACAAAAGCCCTAAAAGCTTGTAGAAGTAGTACTTGAACAAATACACCCCAGTTACTCCTGCAAAGAGCGCCAATACCCAAATGCCCTGCTGTTGTATGGTCCAGGGAAAACTGCCGGCAATCCACTCGAGTATGTACAACGCCAGAAGTAAATTAAAAATACCTACATACAACAACGAAATGAGGGTTCTATTGGCCACTTGCTCGCGTGCGAATTGAACGGCCAGTCGCCAGTTGAAAAGCGACAGAAAAATATTACGTACAAACTGCTTGTTGCGGTTCATAATAAATACCAGTAACAGCAGAGCAAACATTAAAAAGAGGGCATAAGCATCGCCTTGGCGGTTTCTTTTGCCCATGGCCACTCCAAATCGTTCATCGAACCGCTGGGGCAGTTGATTCAAATGGACATTTAGCGGATTGTAAAATCCAAAGGGATTGCGGGTGTATCTCGTTTCAAATTCGCCACTGTCGAGCAAGGCCAAATCGTAAAGCTGTTCGGGCAAATAGGTTTTCGCAACCGCTGAATCGCCAACCGAGGCGCTGTCGGCCGGCTGGGCCAACGCGAGGTTGGTCAACAAAATCAAAAACAGCAGGAAGCTCCAGCGCAACATGCCGCAAAATTAGCAGAAAGGCTCAGAGTAAATACCTGTAACCCAAGTGAACTTTGGCATTGCCTACTCTGAGCTGTTGCGTAGCGCTGCTTCCCAAGGCATAGGCCACATTAAACACCCCTGTTTTGTTTTGGAAAGTCAAGCCCAAACCAAATCCAATTGGGCGATCGCTGTTGTTGGCATCCACCAATTGCTGCGCCAACCATCCCCCATTGGCAAAGGCGTAGAGCCACGAATTGGCATCGAGCAGGTATCGCTGTTCTACGTTCCACAATAGATAGCGAGTGGCCTGCAGACTTTCTTCATCAAATCCGCGCAAGGTTTTGAAGCCGCCTAAACGGAATTGCTCGTTGGCATACAACTGATCGCTCCAAATGCCTTTGCCCATAAAGGCCAGGTGCGCCTGCCAACGTTTTTTTACGGGAATAAAAAATTGTGCATCGAGGTGCAAGCCATATTGAGGGAGGCGTAGACCGCCATTTTCCACAACGTTGGCGGCACTGATTTCTCTCGTTCCCGCACCTCCACCAAAGAGCAATATCCAACCGCGGTAGGGATTAAAGGCCTTGTCGACCCGTTGCAGGCTGTATTCCAAACCATACATCTGGCCATCTACCCTGCCTTGGGCGAATGCCGAAGCAGCGGCACCATCGAGCAAACGGTAATTGCGCTGCTGCCAATAGCCCTTGAGGTAATTGCCTGCCGAAAAGGTGTACTCCAAGCCCAAAAGGCCTTGCACTTCCAAAAAACTGCTGTCGCGCCTAAAGAGCCTAAAATCGCTGTCGAAACCCACCGGACTCCTGAACAAAAAAGGCCAACGCAAAGCCGTTCGTAAATCTTGGGTACCGGGCTGTAAACTCCGCCAATTGAAAGCAATGCGCTCACCCCGCTTGAAGGCACTCCATAGAAGTAAGTTCAAATCGCCAGTAAGCAACACCCCACCGCCGGTACCGGTACCCGGAAAAAGCCCGAGCATGCCATCAAAACTGCTTACGGCACGCTTGTCGGCATGGATTACCCAAGAGGCTTTCTGATTGTAAAAGTACAATTGCGATGCTGCCGTTTGTAGCGCATAGGGCAAGGCATTGATGCGTCGGTTGATTTGCTGCACCTGCCGCTCATCGTACATTTCGCCTTCGCGCAATTGCAGGTAACGCGCCAATACCCAAGGCTTCAAAGGCAAAGTGCCCGCAATGCGAATGCTGTCGTAAGTGACCCGCCGGCCAGGCTCCATGCGCAAGTTGGCCGAAAAATGCTGGTCGTAAATCGCAACACTGTCGAGCCACAAACGGGCAAAAGGATAACCCCTGTTTTCGGCCGCTTGTAAAAGTGCTTCATACCATGCTTGAACTTCGGTGGGTGACACCGCTTGGCCGCTCAATTTTTGCATTTTGTGCGGCCGGGCGTCCCAAAAAGCATCGGGTACGCGCAGGCTTAATTGGCGCCAGCTGTAAACGCCCCCCAAGTGAATGAAAGCCTGCCAAAGACTGGTATCGCGCCTAACGCTGTCGATATTTGCCTCCAAATGCCCCTGGGCTTGGTAAGCCATGAGGGCCCGTTGCAGCCACCGTTCGGCCGAAAGACTGTCGGCCTGCCGACTTTCTTGTAGCAATGCCCCATTTTCGACCTGAAAGAGTTGCACCGATTGTGCCTGGGCCTGTGCTGCCCACCAACAAAAAAAAGCAATCCAAAGGGCTCTGCTCGGCATAGCTCAAAGAACGCTTTTTTTAGGTGCACATTTTTAAGGATGCTTTATTATTGGTCTTCGTCGAAGCGGAACATGCTGCTCAGCAGGTCTTTGAAGGTGGTTTGTCGCTCAAGCTGTTGTTTGCTGAGCAAGGAATATTCGGCCAGGGCATGCAGCACAAACTCTTGCATGATCAACGGGTGCTGTGCGGCCAAAGCGGGTTGGTAGCGGTTCACCAAGTCTTCGAGTCCGGGTACCAAAGCCAATTGCGAAGCGTATTCGCCTTGGGGCGCATCGTTCAACAAATCGAGGCTGTTGCCTTCGCCAAACCATTGAATGATTTGCTGGTAAGGCTGCTCTCCCGATTTTTTCTTGAGGTGCTCGGGATCCGGAAAAAGCACCGGAAACAAACTTCTCACGGCCTTTTTCACCAGGCTGCGGGCCACCAAGGCAGGGCCCTCCTGCTCGCCTTCGTATACCAATTCTACCTTGCCCGTAATGGCGGGCATGATGGCAAACAAATCGCTGATGCGGGCAGCCCCTGCTTCTTCCTTGTTTCGCAAGGCCCGACGCTCGGCGGTTGCCACCAATTGTTCGTAGGCCGAAATGGTGAGTCGGGCAGAAACCCCGCTTTTTTGATCTACATATTCACTGGCGCGGGCTTCAAACGCCACCTGCTCCACCAAATCGTGCAGCAAAGGCGCTACGGCTATCCGCTTTTCCTGCTCGGGATGCAAGCGGGCTTCCTGCAAGGTAATGCGCTTGCCTATTTCAATGTTCTTGGGATAGTGCGTGAGGATTTGGCTTTCGATGCGGTCTTTGAGGGGAGTTACAATGCTGCCCCGATTGGTATAATCTTCGGGATTGGCCGTGAATACAAATTGCAAATCCAGGGGCAGTCGCAGTTTGAAGCCCCTGATTTGGATATCGCCTTCCTGCAAAATATTGAACAGCGACACCTGGATGCGTGCTTGTAAATCGGGCAATTCATTGATCACAAAAATGCCGCGGTGCGCTCGTGGGATGAGGCCGAAGTGAATCACCCGTTCATCGGCATACGACAAACGCAGGTTGGCGGCTTTGATGGGATCGGTATCGCCAATGAGGTCGGCCACTGTAACGTCGGGCGTAGCCAATTTTTCGGTGTAGCGCTCGCTGCGGTGGACCCAAATGATGGGCGTACGGTCGCCTTCTTCCTCTACCCGGTCGCGACCGTAGCGCGTGATGGGTGCCAGCGGGTCGTCGAACAATTCGGCACCATCGATCACCGGAATATACTCGTCTAACAAAGCCACCATTTGGCGGGCAATGCGGGTTTTTGCTTGTCCACGCAGGCCCAGCAATAAAATGTTGTGGCGGGCTAAAATGGCCTGTTCTATTTCGGGGATGACGGTGTCTTCATAGCCATGGATGCCGTTGAAAGGCGATTCTCCCTTTTGCAGGCAGGCCATGAGGTTCAACCGAAGTTCATCTTTGATGCTTTTGGGGCGGTAGCCTGCGCCGCGTAATTGTCCGAGGGTGCGTATTTTATCGATGCCTTGCATGTTGTTTCGTATAGTATCTGGTGAAAATAAGTCGAACCAGGCTTGGTTTGTTTCATTGCGGGCTCACAAAAAACGCCAATCTTTCAACAAGCCATCGCCAGGCCGTTGAAATCGGTTATTTTGCATCATGGCATTGTGGGTTTACAGGGCTGCCGCCGGATCGGGCAAAACATTCACTTTGGTACGCGAATACCTGCGTTTGTCGCTGGGAGCGCGCGATGTTGATGGCTTCAGGCACATTTTGGCCATCACCTTCACCAACAAGGCGGCGGGCGAAATGAAAACCCGGGTACTGCAGGCCCTGGCTGAATTTGCCGGCAAAAGCGAAAGCAAACGCTTTGGGGTGATGTTCGATCAGCTGCAAGCCGAATTGGGCATGAGCGAAGCGGTTTTACGCAACCGATCGGAGCAGGTGCTCACAGCTATGCTGCACCGGTACCAACAACTGAGCATTGGCACCATCGATAGTTTTGTGGCGCGTCTGGCCCGACAATTTGCCAGCGAGCTGTTGCTCGATCAGCAATTTGAGGTGGTGCTCGACACCCAGTTGTTGCTTGCACAAACGGTAGAGCGGCTGCTCGAGCGCCTGGGCAAGGAGCCCGTGCTTACCGATATATTGACCCGACTGGCATTTGAGCAGATAGAGCAAGACAAAAGCTGGCAAATACGTGGGGAGCTGAAGAAATTTGCCGGGCAATTGCTGCGCGATGATATGCGTGAGATATTGCCCCAATTGAAGGCCAGCGATGCCGCCCATTTCGCAGCAGAGCGGCAGGCATTGCAACAGAAAAGGAAGGAGCTTCAAGACCAAATGGGGAGTCCTGCCCAAACCATGCTGGCCCGTTTGAGCGAAGCGGGTGTTGCCGATTCGGAGTTTTTTTATGGCGGAAGTGGCACCATCAGTGTTTGGAAAAAACTGGCTGCTGGTATCCTGATGGCACCAGGCAAAAGGCAGGAAGAGGTGGTGTCGAAACAAATATGGTATAGCAAGTCGGCCAGCGTTGAAAGCAAAAACTGGTTACAAACCCATGCCAGCTGGCTTACCGAACAATGCCAGCGCATTGCCGAAGCCTATGATCAATTCCACAAGGAATTAATTTTGGTGGATGCCATCCTGAAGCGGCAATACGCCAGTGCCACCCTGGCCCTTTTGCAACAGGAGCTGGATGCCTGGATGGAAGAGCAAGCGGCGGTCCCCTTGCCTGTGCTGTACTTCCGCCTGGCGGACGTGCTTGCCGAAAGCGCCACCCCCTATATTTTCGAGCGTTTGGGCAATTTGTACCGGCATTTTTTGATCGACGAATTTCAAGATACCAGCGTTTTGCAGTGGAACAACCTGCTTCCTCTGGTTGAAAACGGACTTTCGGGCGGCAACGATTCGCTTTTGGTAGGCGATGCCAAGCAGAGCATATACCGCTGGCGTTCGGGCGATGCCAATCAGTTTGTGCAACTCCCCCAGCGGCGCGATGGTTCGCCTGGAAGTGCTTTGATTACCGATGCCTACCGATTAGAACAGCTCAATACCAATTTTCGATCGTACCGCACGGTGATCGATTTTAACAACCGCTTTTTCCGATGGTATGCCAATCAGCAAGCAGCCCGCGTGCAAGACTTCTACGAATCGTTGGAACAACTGGGCGGAAAAGCAGGGGGATTGGTGCAAGTGAGATTGCTGCCTTCGCCCCCACCCGAAAGTAACGACATAGAGCAGCGGCAACAAGAAGTGCTCAAATTAGTAGCCGAGCTGCAACAAAAAGGAGTTCCTTATGGCGAAATGGCCGTTTTGGTGCGGAAAAACAGTTTAGGAAGTGCCTTGGCAGAAGCCCTTTTATCGGCAGGGATCCCAGTGATTTCTGGGGAAAGCCTGCTACTGCACCGCCAGCCTGCCATCCGGCTCTTCTGGGTGTGCCTGCGGTGGTTGCTTTACCCACACGACGAACTCAACCAGCAAGAAGGCAAGATATTGGTGGCGCAGCTGCAGCAGCAAGCGGTAGTGCCCTCCGAAAGTTGGGAGCAACAAGTTCACCGCCTGTATGGCAAAGCCTTGCCTGGCAAGCACTGGAAACAATTGCCCAGTGCCGAATTGCCCGAACAAGTGCTGCATTTTTTCGGATTGCTCGAGAAGCCCGATGCTTTTGTGCTTCGGTTATTGGATGTGGTGCGCGACAAAAGCAGCAAATGGCATCAGGCCGATGAATTGCTGCAGTGGTGGGAAGAACAAGGCAGCAGCATTGCCCTGCCCATGCCCGAAAAGGGCAATGCAGTGCGGGTAATGACCTACCACAAATCGAAAGGACTTGAATTTGGCGTGGTAATCATTGCCGATGCCGATAAGCGGAAGGATGATTTGTCGGAAGAGGCCAAATGGATAAAAACCACCCTTACCAACAGCGGCGTGGCCTGGGTTTCTACCAAAGATTTGGAAAACGCGCCTCCACCTTATCCTGCTTTGTTTGCGGAAGAAAGCGAAATGAGTCGGCTCGATTACCTCAACACCCTATACGTTGCCTTTACCCGGGCAGTGGGGGCTTTGTACATTTTGGGAAGTGCCGAAAAAGGCACCAAGTTCAGCTTCAGCAAGCTCTTTCCACAGTTTGCCATGCAATGTCAATGGGAAGGCGTCGATTTTTTCGAATGGGGAAGTCTGCCCCCGTTTGAGCCAGCTAACGAAACCAAAGTAAATAGCTTGGATGTGCATTATTGGTCCGACTGGCGCAACAAGCTACAATTGCAAAGCCGTTTCGATGGTTCGAAAGAAATACACGAAGCGCTCAGTTTGGGCAATGCCGCCCATGGCATTTTGGCCGCATTGCCCGAGGCCGCGGCTTTGGAGCGGGTCATTGATCAGAAAGTAAGGGCAGGTGAAATCAGCATAGCGCAGGTCGACCTTTTGCTTCCGGCATTGCGCCAATTGCTGCAGGAAGAGTGGCTTCAGCCTTATTTTGCCCCCGGGGTGGATGTTCGCAATGAAGCAGCCATTTTAGACACCGATGGAAGCATGCACCGTCCCGACCGACTGGTCTTTCTTGAAAAGGAAGTGGTGGTACTGGAGTTCAAAACCGGCACCAAACGGCCCGAGCATGACGCGCAGCTCCAAGCTTATGTTGAATTGCTCCGTGGCATGGGCCACTCTGCCCGGGGCGAATTAATTTACCTCCACCTCAACCCAACGGCATGAAAACCGATGCATTTTTGGCTGCCTGCCTGGCAGAAGCCCAGCGTTACAAAAAAATAGGCGATGCCTGTCTCCAACGCCTCAACCACGAACAACTACATTGGCAGCCCCACCCACAATGCAACAGTATGGCCATGCTGGTGCATCACCTGAGCGGGAATATGCGCAGCAGGTTCACCGACTTTTTAAGCAGCGATGGAGAAAAACCCTGGAGGCAACGAGATGCAGAATTCGAACCCGTTGCCTGGCAAAAAGCCGAAATAGGGGAGGCTTGGGAAGCCGGTTGGCGTATTTATTTGGAAGTGCTTCAAACCCTCACGAGCGATGAATTGCACCTCACGGTAACCATCCGCAACGAGCCTCATACCGTTATGGCGGCTATACAGCGGCAGCAAGCACATTACCCCTACCACATTGGCCAAATGACCTTATTGGCCAAAATACAATTGGGCGATGCGTTTGCTTCCTTATCGATACCCAAAAACCAAAGCGACGCTTTTTTGGAGGAGATGCAAAACAAATTTAAAAAACCATAATATTTCGGGCAGGGGCGGTGGAAATGTCGTACATTACAACATGCAAGACATCGAGCTCGTCCCCATCCGTTTGCGCCTCTCTAATGCCTACCTCCTATTGAGCGGCGAGGCTGCTGTTTTGGTCGACACCGGGAGTCCGGGCGAAGAAACCGCCCTCGAAGATGCTTTGCTGGCACGCAACCTCAGCATCTCCGATTTGCGTTTGATTGTGCATACGCATGGTCATAGCGACCATGTGGGAAGCACCGCAGCCTTGGTAAAACAATACAGATGCACCACTGCCCTGCACAGCGCCGATGTAGAGATGGTACAAAAAGGCAAAAATGCGCCGTTACAACCCACCCGGCTCATGGGCAAGCTGCTTATTCCTTTTGTCGACAAGCCCTTTTCTCCCTTTACACCCGATGTAAAACTCGAAGGCCTGCAAAGTCTCGAGGAATTTGGCATGCCCGTGCGCTTGATGCACTTACCCGGACATACAGCAGGCAGCATGGCCTTCTTACTGCCTGGGGGAAAAGCCATTGTGGGTGATGTACTGATGGGCGGATTTATGGGGGGAAATTTTTTGCCTCATTTGCCCGACTATCATTATTACGCCGATGACCTCCAAGCGGTGCATCGCAGCTTGAAAGCCCTGTTGGATGCAGGTGTACACACTTGGTACCCGGGACATGGCGGACCAGTAACAACAAAATCGGTGCTCAAGCGTTTCTCGAAAGTGATAGCTTAACCCCGATTACCCTTGAAAAAAATTGCGCTGCTATGCATGGCCATAGCTTGCCTGGGCACGGCCCCTGCTCAGCAAACGACCAGCCATCAATTGTGGATTTATGTTACCGGTGTAATTCCATCGGATATAGCCAAAGTGAACATAGGCCTATACCGGAGCATCGACAATTTCCCAAAACGAGAAGGCACTTACAAGCACCACATTGTGCATGCCAGTAACGATACCATCAAAGTGAAATTTGAAGTGCCCTTTGGTGAGTATGCCGTTGCCGCTACCCTCGATGTAAATGCCAACAACCGACTCGACCGCAATTCATTTGGTTACCCCATAGAACCCTTTGGTTTTTCACGCGGTTTCAGGCCCAGCATGCGCGGTCCCCGTTTTTCGGAATGCGCCTTTCAGTTTGTGCGACAAAATCAATTGATTTACGTACGTCTCTCCGACTGATTGCTGAGGAGAGCACAGTGCTTTCCATACCGAAACCGACAAATTCACCCGCGAAATGCTTCGTTTTATGGGCCTTCCAGCCCAATAAGCCTTATCTTGGTCGCCGGCACAGCTTGAAGTTATACGGCGCATGCATTTTTTCACTAAGCACTTTCCGTTACACCCCCTGGCCTGGCGCAACCGTTTTGTATGGTTGGGCTTGGCTTTGTTGGTGGCCGTGCTGGCGGGCAGTTCTGCCGCCTTGTTTTTAGCTGTGCTCGACTGGCTTACCAACTACCGCAACGAAAACAAGCAGCTGATCTACTTTTTGCCTGTAGCAGGCCTTTTGGTGGGTTGGCTGTATCAACGTTTTGGCGGATTGTCGGGCAGGGGCAACAACCAACTCCTCGATGAATTCCACCTTCGCCGGGGCGGTCTCCCTTGGGTAATGGCGCCTTTGGTATTGGTAGGCACCTGGCTTACCCATGCTTTTGGCGGGTCTGCCGGTCGCGAAGGTACTGCTGTGCAAATGGGCGCCTCGCTGGCCTATGCCCTGTCTGAAAAGTTGAAGCTCTCGCGCAGGCACCGGCGGGCCATGCTGCTTTTGGGCATGGCGGGTGGATTTGCCGCGGTCTTCGGAACGCCTGCGGCCGGAGCTGTTTTCGCCATCGAGGTTTTAGGAAAAGGCAAACACCGCTACCGCCACTTGCTGCCAGCAATGCTGACTGCCTGGGGAGCACATTTCGTTTGTTTGGCCTGGGGCATTGAACATACGCCCTTTTCCTTGCAACGCATTTTGAACTTGCACTTTGCCAGCCTACCGGCTTTGCTGGCAGCCGCCCTAGCCTTTGGGCTGACTGCGCGGCTGTTCAGCGGTTTGGGACATTTTTTCAGTCGGCAATTGGCGCAGCTGATTCCCCGGCTGTCCCTCCGTGCTTTTGCTGGCGGCCTGCTGCTGAGTCTGGTTTTCTGGCTCAGCCAAAACGACCGTTACCTGGGTTTGGGTGTGCCAGTCATCCTCGAAGCCTTCGATCAGCCCCTGCCTTGGTACGACTTCCTGGCCAAAACCTTGTATACCACCTTCACCTTAGGGACAGGTTTCAAAGGCGGTGAAGTTACCCCCCTCTTTTTTACAGGGGCCACGCTGGGCAGCAGCTTATCGGCCATCCTGCCTTTGCCTACCGATTGGCTGGCAGCATTGGGCTTGGTGGCCGTTTTTGCAGGAGCCACCAACACCCCCATTGCCTGCGCCGTGATGGGTGCTGAGTTGTTTGGCTGGATGTTGTTTCCGGTGGCCTTGCCGGTTTGCTGGCTGGCCGTTGGGGTGTCGGGCACAGTGGGTATTTACAGCAGCCAACCAGCCTTTGCTCTAAAAATAGAGCGCCTGCTTCAAAAACCAAAACCGTCCTGACGACCTTAAATCTTACAACAGATGAAAAAACTACTCTTCATTGTTCTGTTCGGATTAACCGAATTTGCCTGGGCACAATCTGCGCCGGCCGAGCTCGCCCAAGCCCAACTCGATGCCTACAACCGGCGCGACCTAGAGGCATTTCTACTGCCATACGACGACAGCGTGGCCGTGTACAGCTTTCCCAACCAATTGCAATACCGCGGCAAGGCCCAAATGCGCCAAGTGTATGGCGAGATGTTTCAAACCCTCCCCGATTTGCATTGCACCCTGGTAAGCCGCATGGTGATGGGAAATACCGTAATTGACCAAGAATCGGTGGTATTTCGCAAAGGCGAAAAGCCTTTGCAGGCCATTGCCATTTACAAAATGAAAGCGGGTAAAATTGCGGAGGTGTATTTTGTATTTGAGTAGTGCAGATGCTACTACCAGCTGCATAAAAGCATATTGGCTGCGGTAACGTTTTTTGCCATTTGAGAGGTCCTGGATGTTTTGCAGCAGCTTGCCCTGGCTTTGCAACGGTGCTGCATGCCTTACAAACCGCCTTGCAAAGTGACAGGTCTTTTTTAACTTTACTGTTTATCCGCAAGACGACAACTTTGGCTTCAAATCT
>PNNG01000013.1 GCA_013824115.1 Sphingobacteriaceae bacterium
TAGGTTGAAAGCTGCAAATAAAAACCAAAGCCACTGTTTCATAAAGCAATGTAGCATTTGTTTGTGGTGCTAACAAATCTTTCGTGTTTTTTTTCATCTGCTTCTAAACGAATCAATAAGCGTTAAAGCCGCACCACTATTGCGAAGTAGCTATTGGCTTTATTAGATTCCATCACAGCATACATCCCCCAAGCCAAGTCGGTTAAAGGAAGGCAATACGGGTGCAAGCGGCGACGGCCAATATACGCCAACTCAGATGCTTGGTGTCGTCCCATCACGTCAAAGTAGTGCTGAAGCTGATAGTAGGGCATCTTTGGCCACTTCAGGGCATAAGTGAAGTCATAAAAAGCACTTTTGATTTTTATTAAAATCAACGCATCAGGAAGCTGCATTTCGAAATGCATTCCGCATGCTGTCTTGCTCAGCTCGGCTGATGCCATGATGATTTGCCCTTGCCGGCCATGATTGAACTGCTTTTTTTACTTCTCGGATGATTTGCATGGCCTTGGCCTGCGTTAATCGAAAATAGGGTGCTGCCATCAGCGCCAAATCCAGGTCTAAGGCATTGTTGGTTTCGGTAATATTCAAGCTGAGTCCCCGGCCATAAGGCACGGGATTGAGGTCGTAGGCAGGCGACAATACCCATCCCTTGGAGCTGAGCAAAAAGCCGTGATTTCGCAAGTGATCGTCTACGTTTGAAACGCAGATATTAAAAACAATTCGTTTCCATAAAGCCTCTAAATCGGCTTGTGGTTGTGCGCCATGGGTAATAATGAAGGCAGCCAAATCGAGGTAACTGGCGCCTTCCTGTCCATCTACATGGCCCAACAGGGTCATGGCCGAGGCGAAATGTAGGCGATTTCCGGATGCTGTACGGTCGAAACGCCGGGTCAAAAAGATATGAAAACGGTGTGAGAATTTTTGAGCTTTAGATGGCGCCATGCTGATGCCTGCCTGGCAAGCCAATTCAAACAGCACCATCTCCCAGGCACCCACATTGGTTTGGTCGTGAGCGCTCGGAAATTTGGCGAGCCACAAGCTCCCATCAGCTGCCACAATGCTGGCTTTGGGTCGCGCGCCTCCCAAGGAGCTGCCGGGTGCTATGAGCATATTCAGCCAACGGAGGTAGTGTTGGTCATCAACGGCATCGTCTTTTTCAAGAGAAAGACTGGCTTCCTCCAAAGTTCTTAACGTTGCCCAGGGTGGTGCCGCCATTTGCACATTGTTGTTCAAAAACGGCCCGTTATCCTCGAGTTTAAAACGCAGGGCGCCCATGCGGTGACCATCATACACGCCTAATAGAAAATCGGATTCAAAAAGTGGGTTCTCGGCTCGCTGCTCGAGCCGTGCCATGGCCGCTTCTCTACGCCGCATGAGCATGCGCCCCCAGCGATCGGGCGACGAATCGAGGAACAAGCCAAAGTTGGATTTGGCGTCTTGGGTATATTGAGGCCCCTCAAACAGTTGCAGGTCTGGATCGAGCCATTGGGCATAGGGTGTAGAGAGCCAAGCTGATGAATAGGCGAAGGAAAATACCTCTTTTCCCCTGAGCAAGCTGGCGTTTAAATGTCCCATTTTTATGGGGTCACGCATGCCTTGCCAGTGGGAATAAACGCTTATTTGCCGTTCATTTTGAAGCCTTTTCATGGCTTTGGGACTTTAGGCGCCCGTTTTTTGGTAAGGAGACCTGCATCTTGCAGCTTGCGGCCCAGCAGGTCGTCTTGACCTACTTGGAGCAGGTCTTTTTCTAAGCCCAATACATGTAATACGTTGAGATACTGGCCGATGCCTACGCCCGGGTGGCCTTGCTCTATTTTCACAAGGGTAGAACGCCCCAAACCGGCCCGCTCGGCTACTTGGGCCGTGCTGAGCTTCCGCCTCAGCCGCGCCAAACGCAGGTTTTCTCCCAAGACTGTTAAAATATGCTGGTTTTTGGGCAATACAACTGGCGTTTTATTAGGCATAATGTATGAATAATGAAACAAAAGTATAAATAATGATCGAATAAATAGCCTTTATTTAAAGCGATGATTTACAGGCAGGCATCATTCATCGGTCTTTCAACCAACGAAATACCTCAACAACCAACCATGGTACCGGCCCGCATCCTCAAAGAAAGCCTCAACCCACCCAAGGGCTACCTTAACCGCTTCAGGGTTGAGTGCCAGTACGGGTTAAGAGGCACTATCGCCGCCTTGCCGATAATCGCTGTTATTTACTCAAAAAGTCGCCTGCAGCTGCAATGTGAGGTTGCGCTGCTCACCAATATTTCCCGGAACGGGCATAAAGCTTCGGTTGCCGGCATTGCGCAGCACCACATTTAGCCAAAAGCCTTCATGCAGCCGCATGCCTGCCCGCAAATCGGTGATCAAATCGCCCCTGATGGTGTTCAAACGGTAACCTATCAAACCGGGAATAAAGCGGTAATAGTCTTCGTCGATGTTCAAAATCACACTGTTGTAACGCACATTGGCACCCAAGATCCAGCGATCGTAGCTCAGTTGTACATCGGTACGGGCCAAATGCAGGTAGCGGTACTTGAGGTACTTCATGATGTCGTTGGGCAGTCCAAATATGCTGGTTGGCGGATTGTGGTTGATCGGATTGGTGTAGGTATAGCCCAACTGAAACTGCAGGCCCCATTTGCCCCATTGTCCCCGACCACTAAAAATACCTTCAAAGCCCGAGATGGTCGCCGAATCGATGGCTTTCGGATAAAAACGCGCGTACTTTTCGGCCAACCTCCCGAGGTCGTTATTGGCAATCCAGGCCGAATCTTGCTCATCGAACCGATCAGGCAAAAACACCGCAAAGGTGTATTCTATCATGTTTTGATAGCGGGTGGTAAAAAAGGCCAAATCGAGCTGCATTTGCATGCGTCCCAAGCTGAATTGCTGCAATACGCCCACTTCCCACGAACGGCTCATTTCGGCCTGCAAATTGGGGTCGCTGGCCAAACGAATGGTGCCAATGCGGGTATTTGAAAACATTTCTGCCACGGTGGGCGACCTGAATCCTTCGCCATAACTTCCCCTCAGAAAGGTGCCCTTGGTGAGTGCGTAATTGAAACCCGCACGAAATACCGGATGCTGCTCCTTCAATTTGCCATTTACCACCAGCTGCTCGTGCCTAAAACCCACACCATAATTCAAGCGCCGCCACTGCTGATCTATTTGCACAAAAGCAGCTCGCTGAACGGTTTGTTGGTTCCCATAAATGATATCGCTGCTGATAAAATTGGCCTGACGAACCGCACCAGCCGTAAGCACGGTCTTAAAATGCGGGCTTGTATTCCAATGGCGCTGGTATTGATATTCGGAATAGTGCATATCGCCCTGCCCAAAGTCTTCGTTGTTGAAATTGGTATGGCTGCGGTAAAAGCGGTTCCTCAAACTGTGTTTGATATTCTTGCCAGTGTACTCTATGTAGGGGTCAATAAACCGGCGATAGTTCAATTGCGCGTTGGTGGTGGTGGCCGCCGGGGTAAAGGCATTGGAACTGTCGGTCCAAAAGGTGAACAATCGGGTCGAATCCAGGAGATTGCTGGCATTGAGTCCGGCCACCCAGCCCTTGCCCAAATGGTACTTGAGGTTCACATTGGCACGGTACCTCCGGCTGGGTTCGCCTACCCGGTAACCGTCGTCATTCACCGCATTCAACGAGCCGCTGAAATCGAGCTTGCCAAAACGCTGTCGGTGTACCAATCCCAATCCCATAGAAACCGGATAGCTTTGGCCTTCCCACGGATTGGCATGCTGTGCAGGAGGTGCTCCGTAAAAAGTGTTGAAGAGGTTCACCTGCGTTACCGGCTTGTCGCCAGCCTGGGCCGTACGCAAGTGTACGATGCCACCCAAGGCCGAAGAACCATATAAGGCCGAAGCAGCTCCTTTGATGACTTCCATTTGCTCAACATTCTCCACAGGAAGCACATTCCAGCGCATCTCTCCCGATTCGGCCGATAAAATGGGCATGCCATCGAGCAATACCATCACCCTGCTCCCCACGCCAAACGTAAAACCGCTGCTGCCACGGATGTTGATTTGTCCGCGTAAAACGTGTATCCCCGGACTCCTATTCAGAGCGTCATCGGCAGTTACCGAATTATTCGCCAAAACATCGGCTTGTTTAATTACTTGCATCGAAACCGAAGACAATTCGCGCTGCTGGGCAAATCTCCCGGCTGTAACCACCACCGTTTGCAGATTGCCACTGGCTTCGGTCATCCTTATGACCAAAGGCGCTGAAGAGATTTCAGACAGGGGCTTTTCCAGGGTTTGATAGCCTATATAGCTCAATCGCAAAGTCACAGGCTGTTTGAGTCCGGCCAGCGATATTTCGAAATTTCCTTTCAAATCGGTGGTGGCACCCCTGTCGGTACCTGCCACAATGTTCACCCCCACCAAGGCATCGCCTGTAGCAGCATCTACCACCCTGCCTTTGATGATTTGACCCAAGGCTTGACTCGAAAACAGCGTAAAACACAGCAAAAAACGAATGAAAATTGGCATAGCTACTTCACAGGCAAGGCCTAAATTAGCGTTCGTATGGGGATTAGCCAAACAGAAATCGTTTATACCCTGGCTTTGCAGCAAATTCCGGGTATTGGCAGCTTGTTGGGTCGCAAGCTCATCGAGCGGCTGGGCTCGGCTGAAGCCGTTTTTCGTACACCAGCCTATCGCCTCGAAACTACCCCAGGCATAGGCCCTCTTTTGGCGCAAGCCATCAAGCAGCACCAAAGTCTTTCGGCCGCCGAAAGCGAATGGAACAAGGCCGAAAAACATGGGTTACGTATCTTGCATTTCAGAGATACCGATTTTCCGGCACGTTTGCGGCAGTGCACCGACCATCCCTTGGTATTGTTTGGCAAGGGAAGCCTACCGCTCAATGCCAACCGGGTGGTGGCCGTGGTGGGCACCCGTGGAGCTTCCGATTATGGCCGCATGCTCACTGAGCAGCTGGTGCGGGGATTGGTGCCCTACAATGTGCTGGTCTTAAGCGGTTTGGCTTATGGTATCGACATCCATGCCCACCGGCAGGCACTGGCGGCAGGATTGCCTACGGTCGCTGTTTTGGGGCATGGTCTCAGTAGGATCTATCCAGCTGCCCACAAATCTACCTCCGAAAAAATGCTGGAAGCTGGTGGTCTTCTTACCGAATGTTGGTACGATACCGGCCCCGATCGCGAGAACTTCCCCAAGCGCAACCGCATAGTGGCAGGCATGGCCGATGCGGTAGTGGTGGTAGAAGCCGCCGAAAATGGGGGAGCCCTCATTACAGCCACCATGGCCAATGATTACAACCGCGATGTGTACGCTTTCCCGGGGCGCGTAACCGATGCGGGCCATGCAGGTTGCCACAAATTGGTGATGCAAAACAAAGCGGCCCTTATTGGCGGGGCCCACGATTTGATAACGGCTATGGGTTGGGCTGCCCCGGTGCAAGAACAGCCCGCAGCCCGGCAAGGGGTGCTGTTTCTCGACTTGGAGCCCGATGAACAAAAGCTCTACGACCTCTTGCCTTTTAATCAGGCTATCAGTATCGACGATTTGATTTTGCTTAGCGGCTGGTCGACCAGCAGGCTCAGTCATTTATTGCTGGCCCTCGAATTCAAAGGAGCAGTACGCGCAGCCCCTGGGAAATTGTTTAGCAGGATGTAAAAAAAGAAAGGGAGCCTCCCGGCTCCCTTCGATGTTAAAAAATACTACCTGATGATGTTTGCCCTTCCGGACAAAGACATGCCCCCTAGGGCAATAATGCGACCACTTGGCATTTAGCGCCAAATGGCCGATTAACACAGGTTGAGTGACCAGATTAATAGACAGTCTTCAATTACTACTGTCCAAAATTCTGGAAAAGTGTACGCTTATTTGTAGTCGGCCAGCTGCAATTCGCGGTTACAACGCTTGGTTTCATGCAACTGATTGCTGGCCACTACAATAATTTTTCCATGATGCATTACCCCTTCCATCAAATAATCGTACCATTCGAAGCCCATTTGGTCGAGATTGGTTGTGGGTTCATCGAGAAAGAGTAGGGGAGTGGCGGCCCCAAAACCCAGTAGTAACTTGGCCCGCTGTTTCATGCCCGAGCTAAAGTGCCACAGCTGCTTGTGGAGGTGGGCGCTCAGCTTGCATGCATCGAGCATGGCCGCCAAATCAAACTGCGGGTGGAGGGCCTTCAAACCAAAGTGAAAATCAATCAATTCTTGCAACGTATAGCCTTCGGGAAGTTCCAAGTAAGGACTAACCAGGCTCATGTATGCAAAACGGGCATCTTCAGCAAGTGGCTTCCCATCAAAGTGGTACAAAAGACTACCACTTGAAAGGCTTTGGTAACCCATGATGCATTGAAGCAGGGTACTTTTACCTGCACCATTGGCACCGGCAATTGAAATAAAATCACCTGTATGAAGCTCTAAATCGAGCTTTTTGAAAATCCAGTCGCGGTTATAGCGCTTTCCTGCCTGCTCAAGTTTGACCGAAATGCCACTTGGGCTCATTCAATCATGCCTTTGATCACGCCGAATTGCGAGTTTTTGATAAACGAAACAATGCGGTCTCTTTCGGCCGATGGGTCGATTTCCGAATCTACCATATCAAGCGCTTTGCTCATATTGTAGCCACGCACATATACTATTCGGTAAATGTCTTCTATTTGTCGGATGGCTGCCTCGGTGAAGCCCCTTCTGCGCAAGCCAATCACATTTACACCAGCAAATGAAAGTGGCTCTTTGGCGCACTTTACATAGGGGGGTACATCTTTGCGAACCAATGAACCGCCTCCAATAAAGGCATGCTCAGCAATGGTAATGAATTGTTGAACGGCTACCATGCCTTCTAAAATAGCCCAATCGTGAACGGTAATGTGTCCTGCCAAAGTGGCTAAATTGGCCAAAATCACATGGTTACCAACTATACAATCGTGGGCTACATGCGAATAGGCCATCAACAGGCAGTTTTTGCCTACTTCGGTTTTGTATCGGTCAATGGTACCGCGGTTTACAGTAGCACATTCGCGAATGGTGGTGCCGTCGCCAATGATGGCCAGGGTTTTTTCGCCCTTGTACTTAAGGTCTTGAGGTGGTGCCGAAATAACAGCTCCGGGGTAAATTTTTACATTTTTCCCAATGCGGGCACCTTCCATGATGGTCACATTCGGACCAATCCAGGTGCCTTCTCCTATTTCTACATCTCCTTCGATGGTACAAAAAGGAGAAATGGTAACTGATGCGGCAATTTTGGCATCCGCGTGGATGCTGGCCAGGGGTTGCGTCATGCTTTATTTCTTAACCAATTGAGCCATTAGCTCTGCTTCTACTACGAGTTTGCTGCCTACAAAAGCCTGTCCGCTCATCTGACAAATGCCTCGACGAATGGGCTCTTTTAAAACGAGCTTGAATATAAGGGTGTCGCCCGGTAATACTTTGTCTTTAAATCGAACATTATCAATTCTTAAGAAATAAGTCCAATATCCACCAGGGTCGTCCATCAAATTCAGGCACAATATACCACCTGTTTGGGCCATTGCCTCTATGGTAAGTACACCAGGCATTACGGGGTTGCCAGGAAAATGCCCCTGAAAGAAGGGTTCATTCATGGTAACATTCTTCACGCCAATGACATAGTCCTTGGTGATTTCCGTGATTTTGTCGACCAATAAAAAGGGATACCGGTGCGGCAAAAACTGCATGATTTGATTTACATCGTACACAGCCGGCTGATCGGGCTGGTACGTAGGCACTTCATATTGTTTTTGTTTTTTCTTCAAATGGGCACGCAAAGCTTTGCCAAAACCCACATTGCTGCTGTGGCCGGGTTTGCTGGCAATCACATGTGCTTTTAGAGGCTTGCCCAATAAGGCCAAATCACCAATCACATCCAATAGTTTGTGACGCGCAGGTTCATTCACAAAACGCAATTCTACATTATTCAAAATGCCTTCTTTGCGCACCTCAATTTGGGGCTTGTGGAAGACTGTGGCCAACTCGTTGAGCTTCTCAGGAGCCACCACTCTATCTACTACCACTATGGCATTGTTCAAATCGCCCCCCTTGATGAGGTTGTTTTCTAACAAGGTCTCCAGTTCGTGTAAAAAGCAAAAAGTACGACACGCGGCAATTTCTTGGCTGAAGTCGGTTATTTTGTTTAAGGTTGCATGTTGCGATCCTAAAACCGGTGAATCGTAATCGATGAGCACCGAAACCCGATAATGATCGGAGGGTAAAATGGTGATTTCTACATCTTTCGATTCATCGTAAAAGCGGAAATTCTCCTTGATTTCGATGTACTGCCTGGCGGCTGCGAGTTCTACAGAACCTGCTGATTCCAATGCCCGCACAAATTCTATGGAACTGCCGTCGGCAATGGGGGTTTCGGGACCGTCTAACGTAATGAGCACATTGTCGATTTGCATGCCTACCAAGGCAGCCAATACATGCTCTACCGTATACACCTTGGCTTCGCCTTGGGCAATGGTGGTTCCTCTGCTGGTATCTACCACGTTTTCCACAAGGGCTTGCACCAGCGGCTGTTCGGGCAAATCAATACGCTGAAATACATAGCCGTGGTTGGCAGCGGCAGGGTGAAAGGTCATGGTAACCGCAGCGCCCGTGTGTATGCCTACACCCGATATCGATACGGCCTTCCCAATGGTCCGTTGATTTTCAATCATTATGGGGAGTTGTTGGATTTAACTCGTTAAAAAACTTCTCGAGTTGCAATATGCGCTTTTCAAAATCGGGCAGCTTGCGAATCAAATTGCTAGTACGCTGACTGTCCATATACTTCATTACTGGCGTGCCATTCCATTTTTGACCAGGCTCATTCAACGAGCGAGTAACACCTGTTTGGCCACCTATTTGTGAACCGGGTGCTACATACACATGCCCGGCAAAACCTACTTGTCCGGCAATTACACACTGTTTGTCGATACGTGTACTGCCCGAAACACCTGTTTGAGCAGCGATTACGGTATTTTCGCCTACTTCTACGTTATGGGCTATGTGCACCAGATTGTCGAGCTTCACGCCTTTGCGAATGTAGGTAGCGCCCATGGTAGCCCGGTCGATGGCACAATTGGCCCCAATTTCTACATTGTCTTCTATGATTACTTTGCCGTTTTGTGCAATTTTCTCATAGTGACCTTCCTTTTGGGGGGCAAAACCAAATCCGTCAGACCCAATCACCACATTGGCATGAATCACGCAGCCAGCACCTATTTCACAGTCGTGCAATACGCGAACGCCCGGGTGCAAAATGCTGCCTGGACCAATTTTTACGTTTTTGCCGAGATATACCTGTTGCATGATTTTGGCACCATCGCCCAAAACCACATTTTCGCCGATGTAAGCGAAAGCACCCACATACACCTCCTGCCCCAACTGAGCCGAATTGGCCACAAAACTGGGCTGCTCAATGCCGGTTTCGGTGAAGGTAGCTTGATTGAAAAGACCCAGTAATTTGCTAAATGCCGAATACGGGTCGTCAACCACAACCACAGCGGGCACTTTGTGGCCGTTTAGTTCAATGTGGTTTGAAACAATCAATACCGAAGCTTCGGTGCTTTGCAAATGGTGCAGGTATTTGGGGTTGGATATAAAACTGATGGTGCCCACGCCAGCCTCTTCTATTTTGGCCAGGCGTTGTACAACCACGTCCGGATTGCCAAGAAGTTGGCCCGAGACCAAGTCAGCTATTTGCCGCGAAGTAAACTGCATCAGGTAGTATTCGTCTTATTGACCTGCAAATATCGTAAAAAGCATTCACTTAAGAAAAAGCCAGGTGTTTGCCGGTTGAATGCCTGTTTTTAGGCTGAATTCCTTGGGTACCGACAAATAATGTTTCACCACCGTTTGGCTCAAGGCTTTCAGATTGAAATTGTCGGAAAGCTCAGTAACTTCCTTCAAACTGCCATCTTTCCGCAGAATGAGAATAATGTCTTTCTCGGGAAGATACGCATCGTTGGTAACCGTGCCAGATTGCAAAAAGTAACCTACCTCTTGGGGCAGAACGCCGTAGCGCTGCACTATTTGTTCTTTCAACGACTCTATGAGGGCCGCATCAAAAGCTTCGTTCTGCAAACTTACCCTGTTCAACTGCCTGTACATAAGGCCGTGGCACAATTGAGATAGCACGAAATCGGGATGTTTGGCCCATACTTTTATGGCGCTGAACAAATCGTGATCGTCTAATTGGGCAAACCTGTCAATCAACGATGGGTCTTGTTCAAAAGCATCCCTGCCGGGTGCTGCCTCCAAAAAGTATAGCAATTCAGGCGTTCCAAACAGTTTTTCGCCTCTGGTAGCCAGTTCACGAGCACGCCTCATAATTTGCATCATCCTGAATTCTGCCGCCAATACCGTTTTGTGTAAGTACACCTGCCAATACATCAGCCGGCGAGCTACAATGAATTTTTCGATGCTGTAAATGCCTTTTTCTTCCACTACGAGGTTATCGTTGCGCACATCCAACATATGAATGATGCGGTCCCAACTTACCACGCCTTCTGATACTCCGGTGAAAAAACTGTCGCGTGTGAGGTAGTCTAACCGGTCCATATCGAGCTGCGAACTTACCAGTTGGTGCAGGAAGCGCTTGGGATATTGATTGGTGAAAATGGCAATGGCGGTGTCAAGTTGTCCGTTCCACTCCTTATTGATGTGTTCCATCATGCGCAGCGAAATTTCTTCGTGACGCACATCGGCAATGAACAAATACTCGAGGGCATGAGAAAACGGGCCGTGGCCAATGTCGTGCAGCAAAATGGCTACCAGCACGCCCAGGGCCTCTTCTTCGGTAATTTCTTGCCCTTTTCCGCGCAGCTGCTGAATTGCCTGCTGCATGAGGTGCATGGCACCCAAGGCATGGTTGTACCGGCTGTGCATGGCTCCGGGGTACACCTGGTAGGTCATACCTACTTGCTTGATGCGTCGCAACCGCTGGAAGTAAGGATGCTGCAGCAAATCGAACAGCAAGGGGTGCGGAATGGTGAGGAATCCGTAAACCGGATCGTTGATTATTTTCTTTTTATTCACAAAGCCTGCGTTGAATGGCACGGTAATTCGTCAAATTTCGTTATTCATACCTTAAAACAATCCAGGCATGTCGCAGAAAATTCAGATTCTTTGGGCCGATGACGAAATCGACCTTCTTAAACCACATATATTGTTCTTAAAATCGAAGGGCTACGACATTACCCCGGTTACCAACGGCGAAGATGCCGTAGAGGAGGTGGAAAAACGGGTCTTCGATTTGGTTTTTTTGGATGAAAACATGCCTGGGCTCCCTGGTTTAGAGGCACTGGGCCGCATCAAAGCCCTTCGTCCGGCCTTGCCCGTGGTCATGATTACCAAGAGCGAGGAAGAATACATCATGGAAGAAGCCATCGGCGCGCAAATAGCCGATTATTTGATAAAGCCGGTGAATCCGAATCAGATTTTGTTGTCAATCAAAAAAATCCTCGACCACAAACGCCTAATCAGTGAAAAAACCACCTCGGGCTACCAACAAGATTTCAGGAATTTAGGGATGGCCTTCAACGATGATTTGAATGCACGCCAATGGGCCGAAACCTACCAAAAGTTGGTGCACTGGGAAATTGAGCTGGAGAAAAGTCAGGACAACGGCATGAAAGAAGTTTTTGCCATGCAAAAGGCCGAAGCCAACAGGCAGTTCAGCAGGTTTATAGCCGACAATTACCTCGATTGGCTCAACGAGCCCGACGATGAAACGCCTGTTTTATCGCACAATTTGCTGCGAAAGAAGTTTTTCCCCTTGATGCAAGAGGGCAAGCCTCATTTTTTGGTGGTGATCGACAATTTGCGGCTCGATCAGTTGCGCATGATTGAACCCATGCTGGCCGAGCATTTTCATTTCGACAAGGTGGAAACTTACTACAGTATTTTGCCAACCAGCACCGAATTTGCCCGCAATGCGCTGTTTGCTGGCCTGATGCCCGCAGAAATCAAGAAGCGTTTTCCCGATAAATGGGTCGACGGCGACGATGAGGGCAGCAAAAACATGCACGAAGCCTTTTTCTTGCAAGAACAGCTCAAGCGCATGGGCAAAAACCTCAAGATTGGCTATCATAAAATCACCACCTTACAACAAGGTAAGCAGCTGGTTGATAATGCGGCCAATTTGTTCTCAAACGACCTGAGTGTGGTGGTTTACAATTTTGTAGATATGCTGAGCCACGCACGCAGCGAAATGAACGTCATCAAAGAGCTGGCCGACGATGATGCTGCCTACCGAAGCATTACCCGTTCGTGGTTTGAGCATTCGGCCTTGTTCGATCTGCTTAAAAAAGTGGCTGAAAAAGGCATCCCAGTGGCCATTACCACCGACCATGGCACCATCAAAGTGGGCGAGCCTGTTCGCATTGTGGGTGACAGAAATACCACTACCAATTTGCGCTACAAGGAGGGAAAAAATTTGAGTTACGACAAAGGCGATTTGTTTGTGATAGACAAGCCCGAAAAGGCCCATCTCATCAAGCCCTACCTCAGTTCTACTTATGTGTTCGCTACTTCCGATCAATATTTCTGCTACCCCAACAACTACCATCATTTTGTGAATTTGTACCGCAATACCTTTCAACATGGGGGTATTTCGTTGGAAGAGGTGGTGGTGCCCTTTGCGGTGTTGAGGCCCAAGGGTTAGCGCCGGGGTGAATGGGAGGAGCAAATAGACATTTTGCGTCGGAACTGCATCAATTTTTAAAACCCTGTAAACCGGCATAAAAGTTTGTATGCCTGCATATTAAGCTGTTTTTATGCCGGTTTCAAGGCTTTTCCATTGTCACTCCAATGTAATCGTTCTGTTAAATCACGTCAAAATGATGCAATCGATTTTTAAAAATAATGCAAAGTTGTACCTTTGTGACATCGATTAACGAACAAAGGCCATCGAATTCGATAGCCTTTTCATTTCGGATCTTGCAGCAACCTGTTATCAGGAGCTGAAGTTCATACAACAGGTTTTAGGAAAGCGCCGTCGGGAGACGGCGCTTTGTTTTTCTGGGGGCAATATACACAGCATTTTAATTGAGCAAAACTTTTTGCATATTTTTTTTTGAGAGAGCACAATAATGCATCAAGCTACTACACATACGCCTCACCAAGAAGTCGGCATTTTATGTATTTTCGTGCCATGAATTACTGGTTGTTGAAATCGGAACCCCATGTTTACAGCATCGACGATTTAATCAGCGAAGGCGAAGGCGTTTGGGATGGTGTAAGAAACTACCAGGCACGCAACAACCTGAGGGCCATGCTGCCCGGCGATTTGGCTTTATTTTACCATTCGAATATTGGCATGGAGGTAGTAGGCCTGGTGGAAATAAGTGCTTCGGCTTTTCAAGATCCTACAACCGACGACAATCGCTGGCTTGCGGTGGGCGTAAAACCCGTTCAAAAATTCGCAAAGCCCATACCTTTGAAGCTGCTGAAAGCCGATCCGTTTTTCGAACAGTTGCCTTTGGTGCGTCACAGTCGGTTGTCGGTGATGCCTGTTGACAAAGCGCATTTTGATGCCATTTTAGCCCTAGGAAACGCATGAGCCAACAGCGCCGTTTGATAGTCCCTCAGCCCCAATTGCGCATCATTTTAGAGCGCTTGGCAGCCCAATTGATAGAACGCCATGGCGATTTTAATCAAACTGTAATCATTGGCTTACAGCCCAGAGGCAGCTTGTTGGCAGCCCGCTTACACGCACTGTTGGAAGTGCAAACCGGCAACAAAATTACTTTTGGGAAACTCGACACTACCTTTTATCGCGACGATTTTCGTCGCGGCAAAGAGCTGCTCATCCCCAATAGCAACCACATCGACTTCAGCATAGAAGGCAAAGAGGTGGTTTTGGTCGACGATGTGCTTTATACCGGCCGAACCGTTCGGGCTGGCCTCGATGCCTTGCTCGATTTTGGCCGACCTGCCAAGGTGGAATTGCTGGTATTGGTAGAGCGCTTGTACACCCAAGAAATACCCATCCACCCCGATTATGTGGGGCGCAAGGTAAACACCCTCACCAACGAAAAAGTGGTAGTGGGCTGGAAGGAAATAGAAGGAGAAGACAACATCTGGATTATATCGCAATAATATGTCGGCCATCAGCACCAAACACCTCATCAGCATCAAAGACCTCAGCAGCGAGGACATCGAACTGATTTTCAGCACCGCCGACAATTTCAAGGAAGTAATTAACCGCCCCATTAAAAAGGTGCCTTCTTTGCGCGATATCACCGTAGCCAATGTGTTTTTCGAAAATTCAACACGCACCCGCTTATCGTTTGAACTAGCGGAAAAACGTTTATCGGCCGATGTGGTGAATTTTTCTGCTTCGGGAAGCTCTGTTTCAAAAGGTGAAACCCTGGTAGACACAGTGAAGAACATCCTGGCCATGAAGGTCGACATGGTAGTAATGCGTCACAGCAGCGCGGGTGCCTGCGAGTTTCTGGCCCGAAACATTGATGCCAAAGTGATCAATGCGGGTGATGGCGCCCACGAGCACCCCACGCAGGCCTTGCTCGATGCCTATTCCATCAGGGAGAAATATGGCAATGTGGCGGGTTTGAAAGTGGCTATTATCGGCGATATTCTGCATAGCCGTGTAGCATTGTCGAACATTTTCTGCCTCCATAAATTAGGTGCCGAAGTAATGGTATGCGGACCAACCACGCTCATGCCCAAGTACATTTCGAGCCTCGGGGTGAAGGTGAGTCACAACGTACGCGAAGCTCTCGAATGGTGCAATGTGGCCAATATCCTCCGCATCCAGCTCGAACGGCAACAAACACGCTACTTTCCTTCCTTACGTGAATACACCTTGCACTTTGGCGTAAACAAGGCCTTGTTGGAAGAAGTAGGTCGCGATATCACCATCATGCACCCAGGCCCCATCAACCGGGGGGTAGAACTAGATTCTGATGTGGCCGATTCGGGACAAAGCATCATCCTGAATCAGGTTGAAAACGGGGTGGCCGTACGCATGGCTGCACTTTATTTATTGGCCAATTAAAAACCCTCCCGAAGGAGGGCTTTGAATAAGGACTCAGATTACTTAGTTAGCGGTTTGTGGCTGGCACATCGGCTAAAATAGCCCGGTTGTGCAACCAAACAGCCTGCTGTAATTTATCGTCTCCTTCCAAGAGGTGGTAGTAAGATATGCCTTCTAGAACAATGATGCCACCCAAACTGGCGAGAATGGCAGGTGTAGACACAAAGGGAATCACGAAAACCAACCCCAAACCTGCAATAGACGTCCAATAGCCAATGCGCTGGTGTCTTACTGATTCACCCATGACCACAAGTGCCTCATCGCTTCGCAAATGAGGTAGCAAACGCTGGCCAAAAATGCCCATGCGTTGTGAAATGGCGTTGCCTTTGAAAAATTTACCGGAAGAAGGTTCTAAGAGGATCGATTCGCGATCATAGGTCTGCTGGGCAGCAGATTGGGCATGGGTTTGCCAAGTTCCGACCATCAGAAAAAGACAAAGCAAAATGGCATGTTTCATTGGTGTTTGTTTTGTGGAGTAAAAATAATGCACCGTATAACGCAAAACAAACGGAATTTATGCACAGCTATTTTCAAAACAAAAGGAGGCCCGCGCCTCCCGGCGCAGACCCCACTAACCTGAATTGTATGAAAACTAATGGCAGGAAGCAGGAGCTTCCTGTTTGTAAAAGGTCGAAGTATCGGGACTGAGATAAGGGATGCCCAATCCCAATCCACGGAGAATAAAAACGACCGCCAAAATTACGACCAGTCCTGTGCTGAATTTTTGGAACAGCGGGCGCAGTGAGGGTAAGATTTTACGGTCGAGGATGGCCACCACCAGCAAAGCAGGCACGGTGCCCAAACCAAAGGCAGCCATAAAGAGGGCCGATGCGGTGGGATCGCCCACCAACAAGGCAGAGGCAATGGCCATGTATACCAGTCCACAAGGCAATAATCCATTGAGCATACCGGTGAAAAATTGGCTGGGGGCCGAAGGTTTGTAGAAAATATCGCCAAACCATTGCGTGAGCCACCCCAGTGAAAAGCGGGGTAATTTGCTGAAGGCAGGAATTTTAGGAGCAATTACCCACAACAGCAGCAAGGCGCCGGTGACCAACGACACCACTTCCTGAAAGCCGCTGAGCTGAATGCCCTTGCCAAAAATGCCGAGCAACAGCCCCATCCAGGTATATGTGAGTACGCGGCCCAGGTTGTATACCAAGCGCAATCCCAAAAAGCGACTGAAAATACCGTTTTTGCCGGGCAAAGCCAGCACCAGCGGTCCACACATGCCCACACAGTGCATGCTACCGGCCAAGCCCAACAACAACCCGCCCCAGAGGTACATCATTCCATATTCAATTTGTGTTCGCTGAAATAGCCCTTGCCATCTTTATAGGCCATGATGCTTACCACCCAGCGGCCAGTTCCCAATTGTTCGCTTGGAATGCTGAAGTTATTGGCCTGTAATTCCGACCAGCCGATTTCAAAGTCGCGGCGCTGGTCGTTCGGGCGGTAAAAATCTACTGTGCCGCTGTCGGCTTGCTGTAACAACTCAGGCAAAGCCAATAGCAAGGCTTCGGCTTGCTGCTGCATGCTGATGGGTTGTCCCAAGGCCTGTAAGTTGGCTTTGTAGTTGATTATTTCTTGATAGCGTAAATCTTTGGCGTAATAGTCTTTGTCGACCAATTCGTTCTTGTGCTGCACGCTGTAAATGGTGAAACCAACCATGAAGCTGCAAAAAAGCGCAAAGCTGATGGTGATGCCCACGGGCCATGAAATCTTCATATCAATTAGAGCTAGAGGTGTTAAAGGTAGTTTTGATGGTTTCGAGCACCTCATCGCCATGAAGCACTTCAATGGCAATGGGTACCAGTTTTTGATTCGATTGACGGGCTGTAAGGATCACAAAAAAGGCACCTTCGCGATATCCCTGTGGCGGAACGAGGAAGTTTTGTCCCACCAGTTGCAAGGTTCCTTCGGCCGGTGTTTTGAGTCGGTAAGTAATTTGCAATTCATCGAAACTCTTGTTGATGGTTTTTACCATGTAGAGGTTCTTCACACTGCCATCCGCTTGCACCATGGTCAACTGACCGCGCGCTCGCAATATGGAGGTTTCGGTGGTGGTGCGGGTGGTGAGCAGGTAGCTGAACAAGCCGAGGAGGGCGGTGAGCAACAAGCTGTAGGCCACAATGCGCGGGGTAATTACCTGGCGCATTTTCGACGCAATGCCGTTTTCAGAGGCATAACGGATGAGCCCACGCGGCTTACCCACCTTGTCCATCACCTCGTCGCAAGCATCTATACAAGCGGTGCAGTTGACGCACTCGAGCTGGGTGCCGTTGCGGATGTCGATGCCGGTGGGGCAAACCACCACGCATTGGTTACAGTCGATACAATCGCCCAGATTTTCATCTCTATTGCGGCCGTGTTTGCCACGGGGTTCACCACGCACCCAGTCGTAAGCCACGTTGATGCTGTTTTTATCGAGCAGCACGCCTTGCAAGCGGCCATACGGACAAACAATGGTACAGGCTTGCTCGCGGAACCACCAGAAAACAAAGAAAAATACACCAGTGAAGAGCACCAGGGCAATGAACGAGCCGATGTGGTTTGTCAAAGGCTCGCTGATCATCTTAAACAACTCGTCGCTGCCAATGAGGTAAGCCAAAAAGGTGTTGGCAATGAGGAAGGAGATGCCGAAAAACAAACTGAACTTGAGCGCCCGTTTTCTGATTTTTTCGCCATTCCAAGGTGCTGCAACCAGTTTTTTCTGGGCTTGATAATCGCCGTCGATGGCATATTCGATGCGACGGAAAAGCATCTCCATGAAAATGGTTTGTGGACAAATCCAGCCACAAAATAGCCGGCCGTAAACCGCTGTAAAGAGCACAATGAACACCACCAGGGTGATGAAGCCGAGCACCAACAGTTTGAAATCTTGCGGCCAAAAGGCCACACCAAACAAAATGAATTCGCGCTCGAGTATGTTGAATAGCATGAAGGGGTGGCCATTCACACGGATGTGGGGCCCCGCAAACATCAATGCCAGCAAGAAATAGCTGAGTATTTTACGGGCGTTGTAAAAACGTCCTTTGGGCTTTTTTGGGTGAAAAAACACCCGCTCGCCCTTGTCGTCCACTGAGCTCAGTGAATCGCGGAATGTTTTATCGGTTTTGGTTACCAAGGGTTCTTGAACAGCCATGGTGATTCAGGTTAGTGAAGGGCTGCTGCCGATTTTACAGCAGCAGCCCTGTTAAAAGGTGCTTTAATTCGCTGCCATGAGCTCACCCTGGGGTTCTTTGGCATTGGCGGGTTTGCTGCCGTACAAGCTTTGGATATAGCTCGATACTTGCAAAATCTGCTTCTTGCTCAAACTTTTCTCCCAAGGGATCATGCCTTTTTCGGGCACGCCGTAGGTAATTACCTTCACGTAATCTTCAATTTTGTTACCGTGGAGGTAGTATTCGTCGGTGAGGTTCGGACCCACACCACCTTCACCATTGGCACCGTGACAGGCCAGGCAGTTGGCGTCGAAAACGGTTTTTCCGGCTTCCAAGTCTTCGTTATCGGATGAGAATGCCACAACCAGGCTGTTGGCTTCTGCAGCTTCGTGCTCAGCCTTGGCCTTTTCGGCACGGGCCATTTCAATGCGGTACTCTTCGTCTTGTGAAGGTGCCGTTTTGAAAACGTGGTAGTTCAAGAGGTAGATTACCCCAAACACAATGGTGAGGTAAAAAAGGTAAATCCACCAGGGCGGCAAATCGTTGTCGTACTCTTTGATGCCGTCGTATTCGTGGTCGAGTAATTCGTCGTGTTTTTTAGCCATGACTTATAAGTTTGAGGTTTGGTCGTCTAAAGGCAGGTTGCTGAGTTCAGCGATTTCGGCCTTACTCTGCCGGAATACCCAAACGAGCATGCCGGCAAAGAAGGTGAAGAAGAGCACAAAGGAAATGATGGGGTAAATGCTTACGCCGGTAATGGCTTCGAGTGATTCGCGTATCATGTCCTTGTTTATTTAGAAGCGGTGGTGTTTTGTTTGATGTCGGTGCCAAGGCGCTGCAGGTAGGCAATCAATGCCACCATCTCTGATTTGTCGCCCACGGTAATGCCGTCTTTTTTCAAATTGGCAACCACGGTAGCGGCTTGTTTTTCGAGGTCGGCATTGGCCTTGTCTTCGTAGCCTTTTTCATATGGCACACCCAGGGTGCGCATGGCGTTGATCATTTTGGGAGTCAAGCTTACATCAATGTCCTGCTCACCCAACCAGGGGTATTTGGGCATGATTGAACCCGGACTCATCGATGTAGGCTCTACCATGTGGTTGTAGTGCCAGCTGTCGGGGTACTTTCCACCCAGGCGGTGCAAATCCGGACCGGTACGCTTCGATCCCCACAAGAAGGGGTGGTCGTACACAAACTCGCCCGATTTGCTGTATTCGCCGTAACGTTCGGTTTCGCTGCGGAATGGACGAACCATCTG
Organism: Sphingobacteriaceae bacterium; assembly: GCA_013824115.1. Classification (GTDB taxonomy): domain Bacteria; phylum Bacteroidota; class Bacteroidia; order UBA7662; family UBA7662; genus PNNG01. The sequence goes on from PNNG01000013.1 coordinate 19,476, forward strand.
CGAGTGACAGCTTACACAGCCTTCTTTGATGTACACATCGCGGCCATGCAGTTCGAGCGGGGTATAGGGCTTCACCGAAGCAATGGTGGGTACGTTCGATTTGATGAGGAAGGCCGGCATGAATTCTACCACACCACCGATAAGGATGGCAATGGTTACCCACAGGGTAAAGGCCAAAGGACGGCTTTCGAGCTTGCGGTGCCAGCTGTGACCGGCCTCATTGCTGTGCTCCAGTTCGGTAACCACCGCGGGCTCGTTGGCCACCAATTTGCCCTGTGCGGCAGTTTTGAAGAGGTTGTAGGCCATGATGATGGCACCCACCAGGTAAATGGTACCACCCAAAGCGCGGATCATGTACATCGGGATGATGTTGATCACGGTTTCAAGGAAGTTAGGATACTGCAAATTGCCCTCGGGGGTGAATTGCTTCCACATGAGGCCTTGGGCAATGCCAGCCCAATACATGGCTACCACCCAGAAAATCATGCCGATGGTGCTCATCCAAAAGTGCAGGTTGGCCAGTTTGGTGCTGTACAACTTGGTGTTGAAAATGCGGGGGATGATGAAGTACATGATGGCAAAGGTGAGCATGCCATTCCAACCCAGGGTGCCTACGTGTACGTGCGCCGGAATCCAGTCGGTAAAGTGGCTGAGGGCATTTACAGTTTTAAGTGAGTGCATGGGGCCTTCAAACGTGGCCATGCCATAACCGGTAACGGCTACTACCATCATTTTTAAGATAGGATCTTCACGTACTTTGTCCCAAACACCACGCAGGGTCAACAAACCGTTGATCATACCACCCCAGCTCGGGGCAATGAGCATGATAGAAAATACCACGCCAAGCGACTGTGCCCAATCTGGCAAAGAGCTGTACAACAAGTGGTGCGGACCCGCCCAGATGTAGATGAAAATCAGCGACCAGAAGTGGATAATCGACAGGCGGTAAGAATAAACCGGACGATTAGCTGCCTTGGGCATGAAATAGTACATCAGGCCGAGGTAAGGCGTGGTGAGGAAGAAGGCTACCGCATTGTGGCCATACCACCACTGCACGAGGGCGTCTTGCACACCCGCATAGTAGCTATAGCTCTTGAGGAAGCCGATGGGCAATTCAAAGCTGTTCACAATGTGCAGCACTGCTACCGTGATGAAGGTGGCGAGGTAAAACCAAATGGCCACATACATATGTTTTTCGCGGCGGTTGATGATGGTCATGATCATGTTCACGCCAAAAACCACCCACATGAGGGCAATGGCAATGTCGATAGGCCATTCCAGCTCGGCATACTCCTTACTCGTGGTAATACCAAGGGGTAAGGTGAGCGCTGCTGCCACAATGATGAGCTGCCAGCCCCAGAAGTTAATCTGACTGAGCGTATCACTCCACATGCGCGCCTTCAAGAGGCGTTGCAGCGAATAATACACGCCCATGAAGATGGCGTTGCCCACAAAGGCAAAAATTACGGCATTGGTGTGCAGTGGTCTGATGCGGCCGAAGCTGGTATACTGGTTGTTGAGGTTTGCCTCAGGCCAGAAGAGCTGCAGCGCAATGAGTACGCCCACCAACATGCCCACAATGCCCCAAATAACGGAGGCCCAGGCAAAGTTTCTGACAATTTTATTGTCATAATGGATGGTAATTTGTCCCATAGCGTTGAATTGAAAAAAGGTATTATTTGGTTTTAGTTGATTCGTTTTCAGATTGTTGGTCTTCGAACAGCATGCGCACCGAAGGGGTATAGTCGTCGTCATATTGCCCGCTCTTCACGCTCCAGATGAAGGCCCAGAGGAAGAGGGAGGCTACTACCACACTCACACAGATCAAAACGACGATTATTTGCATGGCTGGAAATTCAAGGTTGAGCGAAGCGAAATCCCGAGAGGCTGCAGCCGATTCGGGATTCAAAATTGGGGTAAAACACGGAGGACACTGAGGTCACAGAGAGGTGAGACCCCTGAGCTGTGGTCCCTGAGATGCGCCGAAGGTTCGTTACCCGTGACCCGTTACCCATCACTTGCATCCCGTCACCCATCATCCTACTTAAGTCCATTCCGTTTCGCATAGTAGTTGGTTAACAGGGTGGCGCTAAGTACCACGGTGATGCTGCTCACGGGCATGAGAATGGCACTTACCACGGGTGTAAGTTGTCCACTGAGGGCAAAACTGAGGCCCACCACATTGTAGGTGAGCGAAAAGCCGAGGTTGGTGAAAATCACCCGGCGGCTGTCGCGGGCAAAGGCGAGCATGCGGTGTAAATTGGGCACCTGATCTCCCGCCAAGATAGCGTCGGAAGCAGGGGTGAACTGACCATCTCGCTCGCTTACGGCTACCCCAACAGCGGCTTGCTGCAGGGCACCGGCGTCGTTGAGGCCATCGCCCACCATCATCACCAATCCGGCACCGGCTTGTTGGCGCTTTTCGATGTATTGGAGCTTGTCGGCCGGCGATTGGCGGAAGCGCATCTCGGCATCCTCCCCAAAGAGCGGCTGAAGCACGGGGGCTTCCTGGTCGCCATCGCCCGACAAGAGGTGCATGGCGTACTTGTTACGTAATTCACCCAGACTTTCATCCATGCCTGTGCGATAGGCGTTTTTGTAGCGCACATAGCCCAACAACTCGCCATTCACACGTACATACACCAAACTGCCAGGCATGCTGCTGCGTTCGTCGTCGCTGAGCTCCAAGAAATCGGCACTGCCCAATTTCACACGCTGGTGATCGATGATGGCTGCTATGCCTTTGCCACGTACTTCGTCGAAAAGCTGGATGTTTTCACATACTTCAGCGTCTAACGCCTGGGCCAATTGGCGGCTCAAGGGGTGGGTGCTGTTGCGGCAAGCGGTTTTTACGAGCTGCTGCTGGCGAAAATTCCATTGGATACCGCTGAAATCAATGTCGTTTTGCTCAGAACTAGTGAGCGTACCGGTTTTGTCGAAAATGAGCTCATCGATTTGGCTGAGTTTGTCGACCACCACGCTGTTTTTCACAAAAAGCTTGTTGCGACCCAAAATGCGGATGGCATTGCCAAAGGTGAAAGGGGCGGAGAGGGCCAGGGCGCAGGGACAAGCGATGATCAACACCGCTGCAAATACCTGGAAGGCCATTTCGGGACTTTGGCCATACCAATAAGCAAATCCAGCAATAGACAAGCCAATCACCGCCGGCGTGAAGTAGCGGGCAATGCGGTCGGTAATGGTCTTAAAGCGGTCGTCGTGTTTTTTGCTGAAGCTTTCGTGGTTCCACAATTTGGTAAGGTACCCTTGGGCTACCTTTTTGATTACCTCCATGCGCACGGCCATGCCAATGATTTTGCCGCCGGCATACAGCACATCGCCTCTAAAACGCTCTTGCGGCTCGCTTTCTCCGGTGACGAAGCTGTAGTCGACCAAACATTTGTCGGCATTGAGGATAGCGTCGGCGGGAATTACTTCTTCGTTGCGCACCAAAATTTCGTCGCCGGGGAGCAGTTTGTCTATTGAAATTTCTTCTTCCTTGTCATGGGTAATGCGTGTAATGCCCAAGGGGAAAAACGAGCGGAAATCGCGCTCAAAGCTGAGCTCATCGTAGGTTTTTTGCTGAAAGAAGCGGCCCAAGAGCAAGAAAAACACCAAGCCGGTTAGCGAATCGAGGTATCCGGCGCCACTTTGACTGATGATTTCGAACAGTGAGCGCGCAAATAACACCACCATGCCCAAGGCAATGGGGATGTCGATGTTGAGGATGCCTTTTTTAAGGCCTTCCCAAGCCGATTTAAAATAATGCGTGCCGCTGTAGGCCAAAACAGGAATCGACAGCAGGATGTTGAGCACGTGGATGGTGCTTTGAACCAGGGGTTCGTTGAGGCCGTTGGTGCTCAGGTATTCAGGGAAGCTCAGCAACATCACATTGCCAAAGGCGAAACCAGCTACAGCCAACTTGCGGAGGAGCTTCTTCTTCTCGGGATCTATTTCTCGGCGGTTGCCGAGCTTGTGGTTGAGGTCAGGACCATAACCCAATTCATGCAGCAGCAGCACCAATTCGCGTAGGCTGAGACCCGGTTTGCGTACTGTGATGCTTATTTCTTTGCGTACGAAGTCGATTTTGCTTTCGGCAATGTGGTTGTTGAAGCGGTAAAGCTGCTCAAGCAGGTACACACAGGCTGTGCAATGTATTTGCGGCAGGCGCAGGCTTACACGGTATTGTTTTTCGTCTTCGTAATCGATGAGCTGGCGCTGCAGCTCGGTATCGTTGAGGTGCTCAAAACGAGCCGCATCAATTTCACCCGGCTTGGTGGTTTTGCCTTCCTGCATGCGGTAGAAATCGCACATATTGTTGTCGGAAAGCAATTGATACACGCTTACGCAACCTTGGCAGCAAAATACTTGCTGTTCGGCATTGCGGATGCTGCCATCGCAGGCATCGCCGCAATGGGTACACTTTAAGCGTTCGTTGATGGTATCGGCAGGTGAATATTTCATTTGGATGTTACCGCAAAGAAACAAAAGAGATTTGAATATATAGACAAGAATGTCTGAAAATATTTATATCTTTTTTCGATGAGCGATACAAATATTCGCTTCCTCAGGGCCAAGCCAAACATTTCTGTCATATATTTGTCATGTAATCGATACAATCAATAGAATCATGAATACAAACAAATGGATGCTCGGCCTCGCCCTTTTGGCAGGCGTAAGTGTGATGGTAGCCTGTGGTGGCGGCGAAGAAGCCACTGAAGAAACTCCCGCAGTAGAAGAAGCGGCTCCTGTTGCCACCGAGGCAGAGGCTTGGGTGGCTCCCGAAGAAAGCAAGGCCACTGCCAATCCTTTCACTGCCGACGCGGCTTCAATTGAAAAAGGCAAGGGTATTTTCGGCCAGTATTGCGTAAGCTGCCACGGTGCCGATATGAAGGCGGAAGTTCCCGCTGGTCTGGCCGTAAAAGCAGCCAACCTCATTGAAAAAACACCCGCACAAGCCGACGGTGAACTCCACTGGAAACTCCTCAACGGTCGTGGTGCCATGTTGAAAATCTCAACCTATGGTATTAGCGACGAAGACGGCTGGCACCTCATTAACTACATTCGTAGCATGGCTCCTAAGGCCTAAGCGAACGCCCCTAATCGAAAAAAGCTGCCCGCAAGGCGGCTTTTTTCGATTAGGGGATTCAAGATTGAAAATTCAAGATTCAAAAGGGGTTCTGCCGCTTCGCGGCAGGGGTGCAAAACGCCGAGCGGTCCAAAACCAACTTTATGCAGCATCTTCTGCGGTTTGAATTGTAGCGCCCCTCTCCTCTGGAGATGGTGATTGAGCTTGTCGAAATAAGGATAAGAGGATGAGGCCGTACTGGATTGGCTTCGCCGATCCTTTTTAGGGGTCGTTACAAGCAAAGCCAACCCGCTGCGCGGCTCTTGGGCTTTTTGCTTTCCATTCCTCGCTCAAGCTTGGGGCTTGGCTCGGCCTGGAAAGCAAAAAGCCCCTCCGCTTTCGCGGAGAGGCTTTGCTTGTCGGGGTGACTGGATTCGAACCAGCGACCACACGCCCCCCAGACGTGTACGCTAACCGGACTGCGCTACACCCCGAACTTTGGGAGTGCAAATATAGTGAACTGAAAGGCACATCAAAGGGGGCTAGAAAAAAAATCACCTGATAGGACCGCTTCTTCGATGGTTTTTGTTTTTCTCAGCCAATGCTTTTGCTTTTCGGGCAATTCTAACCAATCGTTTGTTGGCTTATTTCTTACGTGCTAATTTCAAGCATGCAAGAATCTTTATTGCATTTTGTATGGAAAAATCGCCTGCTCCTACCTGGTGAATGGCTCACCCAGCAGGGCGAAAGGGTAGAAGTGTATCATCCGGGTTACCACAACCACGATGGCGGTCCCGATTTTACCGAAGCCATGATCAAAATTGGTGGCCAGCGCTGGATGGGCAGCGTTGAAATCCACTGGAAAGCCCGCGAATGGTACCAGCACAACCACCATACCGATCCGCATTACAACAACGTAGTGCTCCATGTGGTGTGGCAGGGCGATGAGGTGGCCCTGCGCACCGATGGCACGTCTATTCCGCAATTGGCCCTCGAGCCTTGGGTACCCATGAGCTTGTTGGAACAGCACCAGGGGCTCATGCAGTCGAGCCTGGCCTTGCCCTGCGCGGCTTTGTTGGGCAATGAACGTTGGTATTTTCCCGACATGCTCGACCGAACCGGTGTTGAACGACTGGAACACCGGGTTATTCAAATGGAAAAACAACTGCAGGCATGCAAGGGCGATTGGGAAGAAGCTTTTTGGCGTTGGCTGGCAGGGGCCATGGGCTTGAAAGTGAACCGTGAGCCCATGGAGGCCTTGGCATCCAGCCTTTCTGTACACGTGCTGCACAAGTACCAGCAGAACCCAAAGGCTTTGGAGGCCCTGCTGCTTGGTCAGGCTGGCTTTTTGGAACCCCCACCCAAAAGCACAGCTTGGCCTGCCGAGCTCTACCACGAATACCAGTACCTCCGTGCTAAACACCAGCTTCGGCCCATGCCTCCCAGTCAATGGCGCTTTTTGCGCATGCGTCCTGCTGGTTTTCCCACCCGCCGTTTGGCACAAATGGCTGCTTTGTTGCATCAAGGCATGCCGCTGTTTGAACGCTTACGTACTTTACCAGACCCAACCGCCTTGATGAATCAGCTCATGCCCATGCCCAGTACCTATTGGCAACAGCATTATCGTCCCTGCGATGGAGGCGGCGCCAAAGGCGGTCGGCCATCCAAAGAAACAGCAGCAGTATGGGCCATCAATGCGGTGATTCCGGCCATGTTCCTATTTGGGAAATGGCAACATTTGCCTTCAGAACAAGAGCGCGCCATTGGCTGGCTCGAAAAGCTTGCGCCAGAGCAAAATCAAATCGTACATTTGTTCGAAGGTTTGCAGGTTTCGGCACAAAACGCCTTACAGTCGCAAGGCATGGTGGAGCTGTTCAAACAATATTGTACAGAGAAACGTTGTTTAGATTGTATAGTCGGAAACCGGCTGCTGCTTACCAAACTAACAGATCATGCAAAAACTGGTTGACAACATCAAAGTGTTTTTCGAAGACCGCGCTTTCGGGGTATGTGAATACCTAAGCGAAAAATTTGACCTCCCCACGGCCAAGGTGCGCAACGTTTTTATATACGTAAGCCTCATTTCGCTGGGTTCACCCGTGCTGTTTTACATGCTCACGGCTTTTTGGCTGAATGTAAAATCGCATTTCAGAAGTAAGGGCATTATCTGGGACTAACTTCCTTTTTGTAGTATTGTACCATGAAAATCATGGTCACCGGTTCGAACGGCTTGCTCGGACAAAAACTCATACATCAGTTATCTAAGCAAAACGAGGTAAATCTGCTGGCCACTGCCCGCGGTGCCAATCGCTTGCGCATGCAGGAGGGATATACTTATGCATCTTTGGATGTGTCTCACGCCCAAGAGGTGATGGATCTTTGCCTCAGCTGGAAGCCCGATGTCATCATCCACACTGCGGCCATGACCCAGGTAGACGATTGCGAAGATCAGCAGGAGGCCTGCTGGAAACTCAACGTAGAGGCCGTCGACCATCTCATCAAAGCTTGTGCAGCTACACAAGCGCATTTGGTACATCTTTCTACCGACTTTATTTTCGATGGTGCCGCAGGTCCGTACGACGAAAGCGCTGCCGCTAATCCACTTAGCTTTTACGGCAAATCGAAACTGGCTGCCGAAAAATTATTGCTCGAGAGCAGTATCTCCTACAGCATTATCCGTACGGTATTGGTGTATGGGGTGGCAGAAGACATGAGCCGGTCGAACATTGTGCTGTGGGCGAAGGGCGCTTTGGAGAAAGGCCAGCCGTTGCGCATTGTTTCCGACCAATTCCGCACCCCCACCCTGGCCGAAGACCTGGCGCAAGGCTGCATCCTGGCAGCTATGAAACGGGCTCAGGGCATTTACAATATTAGTGGTAAGGACCAAATGTCGGTGATCGAGCTGGTGAAAAGGGTGGCTAGATATTTCGATTTGCCTACCGATCAAATAACGGAAGTTACTACCGATACCTTAAACCAACGTGCCCGCCGCCCATTGGTTACTGGCTTCATCCTCAACAAAGCCCGCCGCGATTTGGACTACGAACCCCATACTTTTGAAGAGGGAATTGCCCTGGTGATGTCGCAAACAGCGCAATAAGTTTCGTTTTCTCGGGATTTTATGAGTTGAAGTTGGATGCTTCGGCCGATTCTCCTATTTTGGCCAATCGTTAACTGTTTTTTGTAGCTATTGCATGTCACATTCTCCTGATTCCTGGGGCACACGCGTTGGATTGATTTTGGCCATGGCCGGCAATGCGGTGGGCTTGGGTAATTTCCTCCGATTTCCGGTGCAAGCCGTACAAAATGGAGGCGGTGCCTTCATCATTCCTTATTTGGTTTGTTTCTTGCTGATGGGCATTCCGCTCTTGTGGATTGAGTGGTCAGTTGGACGATATGGTGGTCGTTATGGCAACCACAGCACGCCTTTTATCCTCGATAATATGACCCACCGGAGTTTCTGGAAGTACTTCGGGGTGTTTGGCATTTTTACCAATATAGCGGTAGCGGCCTATTATTGTTACATCGAGTCGTGGACACTTTCCTACGTTTACCACAGCATCCGACAAACCTTTTCGGGCATGAGCCAAGGTGAGGTAGCCAACTTCTTTGTGTCGTACACCGATGTGGAACACAGTACTACAGGTATCCCTTATGAAGCGGTGATATTTTACCTGCTTTGTCTGTTTTTGAATACCTGGATTTTGTCGAAGGGCCTCAAAGGCGGTGTAGAAAAGGTCGCCAAAATTGGCATGCCGCTGCTCATTGGCTTTGGCTTTTTGCTGGCTTTGCGCGGCTGGACCCTGGGCGACAGTGGTGCGCCTGTGGGGTGTACCGATTGTAACAGCTCGCTTGGACTCGATTTCCTTTGGTCTCCCAATTTTACCAGTTTAACCGACCCTAAGGTGTGGATGGCAGCCGCTGGACAAATATTCTTCACCCTTTCGGTAGGCATGGGCACCATTCAATGCTACGCGGCCTATGTGCGCTCTAAAGACGACATTGCACTCAATGCCATGTCGGCAGGTTGGATGAACGGCTTTGTGGAAATCGTTTTGGGTGCCAGTATAGTTATACCCATTGCGGTGGGTTACCTCGGCCTCGACTGGGTGAAAAACAACGCCGGCTTCTCTATGGCCTTCCAAACCATGCCTTTCCTCTTCGATAAATGGGGCGCCTTTTTGGGTACCATGGCAGGGGTGATGTGGTTCGGACTCTTATTTTTTGCGGGCATTACTTCGTCGCTTGCCATGGGTACCCCTTGGATGGGCTTTATGCGTGATGAATTTGATTGGGACAATAAAAAATCGGCTTGGTCATTTGGAGCATTGGTGTTAATCATGGGCTTACCCACCGTGATATTCTTCCAAGAAGGGGTTTTTGATGAATACGATTATTGGGCAGGTACGGTTTCGCTGGTAGTATTTGCCTTGGCCGAAACCATTTTGTTCAGTTGGATTTTTGGGATTGACAAGGGTTGGGATGAAATCAACCGGGGCGCCGATATGCGGGTGCCGCGCATTTACAAACCAATCATCAAATACGTAACCCCGCTGCTGCTGCTGTTCGTCTTCCTGGGAGCCATGTTTACGCCCAAAGACAACGATTGGAAGCGCGCTTTCACCGAGGGTTGGGAATTGGATAAGTCGAGCATCATTGGCAATATCACCCACCAAGGATTGGTAGCCAATAAAGACTACGTGGCGGATGTGTTTGAGTCGGAAGTCAGCGGCGTTGTTGCCGGTGTACGCACCGATCGGGGAAAGCAGCAGCTCGATATTGCCGATCCCAAATCGGGCACGGTGATTAAAACGTATGAGTTCACAGCCAAGCAAACATTGAGTGTAGCCCAAGGCGATGCGGTTGAACTGCTTACGCCTTTGGCAACGGGGACGTTCTACAACAAGGTATTGTACACCGATATGTCGAGACTCTACCTTGTTGCCTTATTTGTATTTATTGCCATGTTGGTGCGCAAGGCTACCCGCATGCGTCGTCAAACCGGGAGGGAAGCATCATGAGTAACGGAGCATTTATTTTGATGTTGGTGGTGCAATTGAGCGTTACCTTAATCACAGGCTTCTTTTTTTGGAAGGTATTAAAAACCCCACCCAGAGCGGAGCCTGATTCCTATGCCGACAACGATGACGATCCGCGTTGATGAGTAGGAGGTGGCATGCGTGGACTATGGAAAGGCTTTTGGCAAATAAGTAAGACCGAACGCATCGGTTACCTGCTTCTTTTTGCCTTGCTCAGCTTGCACCTCAGCATCGGCGCTTGGGGCCCCCGCCCGATAGCCATTTCGCAAGAAGTATTGGCCAGTATGCCGCAAAGCGTGCCTGCTACCGACTCCGTACCTACTTACCAATCAAGGGAGGTGACGTCGCTTTTTGAGTTCGACATCAATACAGCCAACCCCGACGAGCTCAAGCGTTTGGGTCTAAAGGAGAAGAGTATTGCTGGTTTGTTGCGATTCCGTTCCAAGGGCGGCAAAGTGCGCAATGAAGCCGATTTTAACAAGTTATTCAGTTTAAGCGCTGCTGAAAAAGAAAGGCTTCGTCCTTGGTTGCGTTTTCCGGAGGAGGCAATGCAGCTAGGTACAAGAGGGAGGGATAGCGCTGCACTTGACCGCCCGGCCATTTCGAAAGTCTTTGTTCGTATTGATTTGAACCAAGCTGATTCTATTCAATTGTTGACAGTGCCAGGTATAGGTCCCGCCTTTGCTTCCCGAATAATCCGTTACCGCGAACGGTTGGGTGGCTATGTGCGTCTTGAGCAGTTGCTGGAAGTTTTCGGAATCGATTCGGCCAAATATGAAGCGCTTTGGCCCCTGTTGGAAGTTAAAAGCAGCACATTAAGGCGTGTGCAACCCTGTGAAGCAAGCGAAGAGGAACTGGCGGCACATCCGTATGTAGGGAAGGTGCTGGCGCGCCGATGGGCCGCTTACAGGTTACAGCGAGGTTGCAAAGGCTGTACTGATATGCAAAAGCTAGCTGGCTTGGAGGCCGAACGTTGGGAAAAGCTTCTGCCTTATTTGGACTGTGCCGGGCTGCAATAGGCGGCACAAAGCTTATTTTTGCCGCACTAAAACAAAGCCGGTGGGCTGTGCTTTTATAGAAAAGTAAAATATCAGGTATGAATTTTCAGAAAACCGAAAACCAGCAAATGATTGCCGAAATGGTGCGCAACTTTGGCGACAAGCACATCCGACCCAAAATGATGGAGTGGGACGAGAGCCAGGAGTTCCCCATAGAAGTGTTTAAAGAAATGGGCAAATTAGGCCTCATGGGCGTATTGGTGCCCGAAGAATACGGCGGATCGGGTTTCGGTTATTACGAATATGTAACTGCCATTGAAGAGCTGTCGAAAATCGACGGTTCTATCGGCTTGTCGATGGCTGCACACAACAGTTTATGTACTGGCCATATTTTGTCGTTTGGCAACGAAGCGCAAAAAAAGCGCTGGTTGCCCAAATTGGCTTCGGCCGAGTGGATTGGTGCTTGGGGACTTACCGAGCCCAATACAGGTTCTGATGCCATGCGCATGATGACGGTAGGGGTTCAGGACGGAGACCATTGGGTAATCAATGGTGCCAAGTGCTGGATTACGCATGGCAAGTCGAGCAATATTGCCGTGGTGATGGTGCGTACGGGTGATTTGCTCGATTCGCACGGTATGACCGCCTTCGTGATTGAAAAAGGAACACCTGGCTTTACCCATGGTCGCAAAGAAAACAAACTGGGCATGCGTGCCTCCGAAACCACCGAGTTGTTGTTCGAAAACTGTCGTGTGCACAAAGACAACATTTTGGGCGAGGTAGGAGAGGGCTTCATTCAGGCCATGAAAATCCTCGATGGGGGCCGCATTAGCATTGCCGCTTTGTCGCTGGGCATTGCCAAAGGCGCTTTTGAGGCTGCGGTAAAATATTCTAAAGAGCGCCAACAGTTTGGCAAGCCCATCAGCGAATTCCAGGGCATCAGTTTCAAACTGGCCGATATTGCCACCGAAATTGAAGCAGCCGAATTGTTGACCTTCCAGGCAGCTTACCTCAAAAACAACGGTCTTCCCGTTACGAAAGAGTCGGCCTTTGCCAAGTATTACGCTTCAGAGGTAGCCGTTCGCGCGTCGGTAGAAGCTGTGCAGATCTTTGGTGGTTACGGTTACACCAAAGATTTCCCGGTGGAGAAGTTTTACCGCGATTCTAAACTTTGCACCATTGGTGAAGGTACCAGTGAAATTCAGAAATTGGTAATTGCAAGACAATTGCTGAAGTGATTGTTTTTATGAATGCTTTTATTACCTTTGCACCTCTCTATAAAAAATAGTCATGATCAAAATCGAGGTTAAAGAGAACGAGTCAATCGACAAGGCGCTCAAGCGTTTCAAGAAGAAATACGAAAAAACGGGCGTATTGAAAGAGCTTCGTGCTCGTCAGGCTTTCGAAAAGCCGTCGGTAGCGAGCCGTCAAGCCAAGCTGAAGGCGGTTTACCGTCAGCAGATGAATCAAGCCGAAGGTATTTAATCCTTTCGTAGCTTCGTGCCTGTACGTTCAAGGTACGCATGCAAGTCTACGAATCGTTTTTAAACTACCTACGCTACGAAAAGCGTGCGTCTGCTCACACCATCAGGGCCTACAGTTCTGATTTGGAGCAATGTGCGGCTTACTTAGTCGATACTTACCATATAGAAGCCATCCACGAGGCTGCTGCTCCGCAGCTGCGCTCGTGGATGGTTTTTTTGTTGGAGGCGGGCAACGAAGCACGTACCCTCAACCGCAAGATTTCAACCCTCAAGGCTTACTTCAAACATTTGCGCCGCATGGGGGTGGTGGCTCAGGATCCAACCCAGCGCCTTACCCGGCCCAAACCACCCAAGCGGCTGCCCATGGTGGTGGCTGAAAAGCAAATGGATAGTCTGCTCGACGACCTTCCCTTTGCCGATAACTTTGAGGGCCTGCGTGACAAAACCATACTCGAATTATTTTACGGTTGCGGCATTCGTTTGGCCGAACTTATCGGCCTCAAAACCACCGACATTGACCTTCGCAACACAACCATCAGGGTGCTGGGCAAAAGAAATAAAGAGAGAATTGTACCCATGAGTCCATTGCTTTGCCGTCAAATGGACGTATATTTACTACAACGAAACACCACCTTCGGGAACAGTGCCGAAAAGGCTTTGTTCTTGACCCAAAAAGGGCTGCCCATGTATCCAAAGTTGGTATATGATCTTGTTCACCGCTACCTTTCTCAGGTAACTACCCTCGAGCAACGCAGTCCACACGTGCTTCGTCACACTTTTGCCACCCACCTCTTAAACCAAGGTGCCGATTTAAACGCCGTGAAGGAGTTGCTTGGGCACAGCAGTTTGGCTGCTACCCAAGTGTATACGCACAACTCCATCGAAAAACTGAAAGAAGTATACCGTAAAACTCATCCAAAAGCTTAAAATAGGAGGACCCCATGGACATCAACATCCAAAGCATCCATTTCGATGCAGACATCAAGCTCATTGATTTTATCAAGAAGAAACTCGGCAAGCTCGAAACCTTGAACAACAAGGTAATTAATACCGAGGTTTTTCTGAAGCTCGACAATGCCGTAGACAACTCTAATAAAATCACCGAAATAAAGCTTCACCTGCCCGGAAAAACCCTCTTCGCCAAAGAACAGTGCAAGACGTTTGAAGAAGCCACCGATTTATCCATTGAATCTTTGCGTCGCCAACTCTCGAAGCTGAAGAACTAAAATATTTCAAGCAAATTTTTGGAGACAGGAGTTTGCTTAATCCAATTTATTAGTACATTTGCATTCCTTTTTGGCGGGTACCCCTTCCGGGGCCGTTGAAAAGGAATGTTCTTTTTTAGAAAAGCCTCCTTAGCTCAGCTGGTAGAGCAACTGATTTGTAATCAGTAGGTCGCTGGTTCGATTCCGGCAGGAGGCTCATTGGGGAGATACCAGAGTGGCCAAATGGGACCGACTGTAACTCGGTTGAGAAATCTTCGAAGGTTCGAATCCTTCTCTCCCCACCAAAGAACCCTCCTTCGGGAGAAAAGCGGGAGTAGCTCAGTTGGTAGAGCGACAGCCTTCCAAGCTGTAGGTCGCGGGTTCGAGCCTCGTCTCCCGCTCGTAAAAATGGAATGAAAGACGTTCATTCCTCGTATTAGTGCCGTTGTAGCTCAGTGGTAGAGCACTTCCTTGGTAAGGAAGAGGTCGACAGTTCAATTCTGTTCAACGGCTCAAACGCCAATGCTTGTTCGCATGCATTGGCATGCTCTTTTGTAGTTGCCAAGCTTCAAACGGGCGCAAAAAACCAAACAGGATAATTTAAACAAACAAACAATGGCAAAGGAAAAATTCGACCGTTCCAAACCGCACGTAAACATCGGTACCATCGGTCACGTTGACCACGGCAAAACCACTCTTACTGCTGCTATCACCAAGGTGTTGGCTGAAAAAGGTTGGTCAGAAGCCCGTTCTTTCGATTCAATCGACTCTGCTCCTGAAGAAAAAGAGCGTGGTATTACCATTAATACCGCTCACGTAGAGTACCAGACTGAGAATCGTCACTACGCACACGTTGACTGTCCTGGTCACGCCGACTATGTGAAGAACATGGTAACTGGTGCTGCCCAAATGGACGGTGCTATCCTCGTAGTAGCCTCTACCGACGGACCAATGCCACAGACCCGTGAGCACATCCTGCTCGCTCGTCAGGTAGGTGTACCTGCCCTGGTAGTATTCATGAACAAAGTAGACATGGTTGACGACGTTGAGTTGCTCGAGCTTGTTGAAATGGAAATCCGCGAACTCCTTTCTTTCTATGACTTCCCTGGCGACGACATCCCTGTAATCAAGGGTTCGGCTTTGGGTGCCCTCAACGGCGAAGGCAAGTGGGTTGATACCGTATTGGAATTGATGGCCTCTGTAGACAGCTACATTCCATTGCCTCCCCGTCAGGTTGACCTTCCTTTCTTGATGCCTGTAGAAGACGTATTCTCGATCACTGGTCGTGGTACTGTAGCTACTGGTCGTATTGAGCGTGGTGTGATCAACTCGGGTGATCCTGTGGATATCATCGGTATGGGTGCTGAGAACCTCAAGTCGACCGTAACTGGTGTTGAGATGTTCCGCAAGATTCTTGACCGTGGTGAAGCTGGTGACAACACCGGTTTGTTGCTCCGCGGTATTGAAAAGTCTGACATCCGTCGTGGTATGGTAATTTGTAAGCCTGGTTCAGTAACTCCTCACCACGAGTTCAAGGCCGAAGTTTACGTATTGTCGAAGGAAGAAGGTGGCCGTCACACGCCATTCTTTAACAAATACCGTCCACAGTTCTATTTCCGTACTACTGACGTAACTGGCGAAATCATTCTCCCAGACGGCGTAGAAATGGTAATGCCTGGCGACAACATCTCAATCGTGGTTCGTTTGATCTCTCCGATTGCGATGGAAAAAGGTCTCCGCTTCGCGATTCGTGAAGGTGGCCGTACCGTAGGTGCCGGTCAGGTAACTGAAATCATCGCTTAATAAGTGTGAATAACGACCTGAAGTCTCTCCGGGTTTCCGGAGAGATTTCAGTGTCTATACGGGTGTAGCTCAATTGGCAGAGCGATGGTCTCCAAAACCATAGGCTGGGAGTTCGAGTCTCTCCACCCGTGCAGCAAAGTAGCTCATGAACAAGATTAAGGTATACATTAAGGAAGCCAGCAACGAACTCCTGCACAAGGTGAGCTGGCCCACATGGGAAGAGTTGCAAAGCAGTCTGGTTATCGTACTGGTTGCTTCGCTCATCTTCTCATTGCTTATCTATGGCATGGACCTGGCTTTCTCAAACCTATTGAGTGCTTTTTATCACCTCTTTAAATAAGCTTCCGACGTATGGAATATAAGTGGTATGTGGTAAGGGCCATCAGTGGAAAAGAACGCAAGGCCAAGGAATACATCGAGTCGGAAATCATTCACTTGGGTGCCAAGGATTTGATTCCTCAGATTCTGATTCCCATGGAAAAGGTTTTGCAGTTGCGCAATGGGAAAAAAGTGGTGAAAGAGAGAAATTTCTTTCCTGGTTATATTCTCATTGAAGCTGCGCTTAATCCCGATTTGGTAACTGCCATCACGCAAATTCCGAACATCATCGGCTTTTTGGGAGGCGACAATCCTACTCCTTTGCGTGAGAGCGAAGTGAACAAGATTTTGGGTAAGGTAGATGAAATGACTGAACAGGGTGAAGTCCTGAGCAATCCATTTACCATTGGCGAATCGGTGAAAGTAATGGACGGTCCGTTCAACGACTTCAGCGGTGTCATCGAAGAAATCAATGAAGAGAAGAAGAAGTTGAAGGTGATGGTGAAGATTTTTGGTCGACGCACCCCCATCGAGCTCAACTACATGCAAGTGGAAAAAATATCCTAATACATAAATACAAATGGCAAAGGAAATCAGCGCTTTTATTAAGCTCCAAATCAAAGGTGGCGCTGCCAATCCGGCTCCTCCAGTAGGTCCGGCCCTTGGTTCGAAAGGTGTAAACATCATGGAGTTCTGTAAGCAGTTTAATGCTAGAACCCAAGAGAAGCCCGGCAAAGTGTTGCCCGTAGTGATTACGGTATACAGCGATAAGTCATTTGACTTCGTTGTAAAGACGCCTCCAGTGGCAATTCAATTGATTGAAGCAGCCAAAATTCAAAAAGGCTCAGCTCAACCTAACCGTAACAAGGTGGGTAACGTAAGCTGGGATCAGGTGCAGGCAATTGCAGAAGATAAAATGCAGGACATGAATGCGTTTAAACTCGATTCGGCCATGAAAATGGTAGCGGGTACGGCGCGCAGTCTGGGCATCAACATCACAGGGTCAGCCCCCTGGGATAACTAACATAAATAGTTAAAGTGGCTAAATTAACCAAAAATCAGAAATTGGCGAATGCCAAGTTCGACCGTACGAAAGCGTACAGGCTGAACGAAGCAACCGAGCTGGTGAAGGGCATTACCTTTACCAAGTTTGATGCTTCTGTTGACCTGAACGTGCGTCTCGGTGTGGACCCACGCAAAGCCAATCAAATGGTTCGGGGTACGGTAACCCTTCCTCACGGGACCGGAAAAGTAGCACGCGTGCTCGTGCTATGCACCCCAGACAAAGAAGCAGAAGCCAAAGCGGCCGGCGCTGACTTTGTAGGATTGGACGAGTTCATCCAGAAAATCGAGGGTGGATGGACTGACGTCGATGTAATCATCACTCAACCAAGTGTAATGGCCAAGGTTGGTCGTTTGGGTAGAATCCTGGGTCCCCGGGGTTTGATGCCAAACCCCAAGACGGGTACCGTTACCGACAACGTTGGGCAGGCGGTTACAGACGTAAAGGGTGGCAAAATCGACTTTAAAGTAGACAAGTTCGGTATTGTTCATGCTGCTATCGGGAAGGCGTCGTTTGCGCCGAAGCAATTGGAAGAAAACGCTGTAGAGCTGATTCAGACCATTGTGAAGTTGAAGCCTTCCGCTGCGAAGGGCACGTACATCAAGAGCATTTACATGTCGAGTACGATGAGCCCTGGGATTAACGTAGAACCTAAATCAATTGCAGGAATCTAAGAGCTATGACAAGAGAAGAAAAAGCACTGATCATCGATGATCTCGCCGAGAAACTGTCAGGCAGTTCTTATTTCTACTTAACAGACAGTTCAAGTCTGACCGTAGAAAACATCAATAAATTTCGTCGTCTTTGCTTCCAAAGCGGCGTTGAATTTCGTGTTGTGAAAAACACCCTGCTTCAGAAGGCCATGGAGCGCGTAGATGCTAGCAGCTACGAAGGCTTATTTGTGTCACTGAAAGGTTCTACTTCCATCATGTTTGCTGAGCAAGGAAATGTTCCTGCGAAGCTTTTGAAGGAATTCCGTAGAAATTTTGATAAGCCTGTGTTGAAGGCGGCCTGGATTGATTCGGCCATTTTCACCGGGGATGATCAACTGGACGCCTTGGTTGCCTTGAAGTCGAAATACGAACTCATTGGCGAAGTTATTGGCTTGCTCCAGTCACCCGCCCAAAACGTTGTATCTGCTTTGCAGTCTGGGGGCAACAAACTGGCTGGTATCGTTAAAACACTCCAGGACAAGAACAATTAATCAAAAGAGAAAAACAATTTTAAATCAAAACAATGGCAGATTTGAAAGCATTCGCTGAGCAGTTGGTAAACCTGACAGTGAAAGAAGTAAACGAGTTAGCGCAAATTTTGAAGGACGAGTATGGCATTGAGCCTGCTGCTGCTGCAGTTGCAGTTGCTGCCGGTCCTGCAGCTGCTGAAGCACCTGCGGCCGCGGTTCAAACCGAGTTCGACGTAATTTTGAAGAGCGCTGGTGCTCAGAAATTGAACATCGTGAAGTTGGTGAAAGACCTCACCGGTCTTGGTCTGAAAGAAGCGAAGGAACTGGTTGACGCCGCTCCTAAGACCTTGAAGGAAAAGTGCCCTAAGGACGAAGCTGAGGCACTGAAAGCGAAGCTTGAAGAAGCTGGCGCTGAGGTTGAGATCAAGTAATTGCTTGATATCCAGCAACAAATGCTGTAGGCCTGCACTCCACAGGGGTGCCAGGCCTACGGCTATTTGTATTTGTGATCACGGTGTTTAATTTTAAACAACAACTCTTTGGCAGCCAACATCACACAAGAGGGTAGAATAACCTTTGCGTCGATCAATTCGACCATCGATTACCCCGATTTCCTGGAAGTACAAATCAAATCGTTCCAGGATTTTTTCCAATTGGAAACACTCGCGGAAAACCGCACCAACGAAGGGCTCTATAAAGTATTCGCGGAAAACTTCCCGATTACAGACGCCCGCAACAATTTTGTCCTAGAGTTCCTCGATTATTTCGTGGATCCACCCCGTTACACTATCGAGGAGTGTATCGAGCGAGGGTTAACCTATGCGGTTCCCTTGAAGGCCAAATTGAAATTGTCGTGTAACGACGTGGAGCACGAAGATTTTGAAACCATTGTGCAGGATGTGTATCTCGGTACCATTCCCTACATGACCCCCAAAGGCACCTTTGTTATCAATGGCGCTGAGCGGGTGATTGTATCGCAGTTGCACCGTTCGCCCGGGGTATTCTTCGGACAAACGGTACATAGCAATGGCTCGAAATTGTATTCGGCCCGGATCATTCCTTTCAAAGGCTCTTGGATCGAATTCGCAACCGACGTTAATAACGTCATGTATGCGTATATCGACCGTAAAAAGAAATTTCCAGTAACCACCTTGCTGCGTGCCATTGGTTTTGATTCAGACAAAGACATTCTGAACATTTTCGACCTGGCCGATGAAGTGAAGGTGAGCAAGGCTGGTTTGAAAAAGGTTGTTGGCCGTCGTCTTGCTGCCCGTGTACTGAAGACCTGGGTAGAAGACTTTGTAGACGAAGATACCGGTGAGGTAGTATCCATTAACCGCAATGAAATCATTGTGGAGCGCGATACGCTGCTGGAAGAAGAGATGATTGATATCATTGTAGACGCTGGTGTGAAGTCGATTATCCTGCACAAGGATGAGAACTTGCATGGCGACTATTCGATCATTTACAACACCCTTCAAAAAGACACTTCCAACTCTGAAAAGGAGGCCTTGGAGCATATCTATCGTCAATTGCGTAATGCTGAGCCGCCAGATGAAGAATCGGCGCGCCAAATCATCGAGAAGTTGTTCTTCTCGGATAAGCGTTACGACTTGGGTGAAGTAGGTCGTTACCGTATTAACCGCAAGCTGGGCATGACTACCAGCAGCGATGTGCGTGTATTGACCAAAGAAGACATCATTGCCATTGTAAAATACCTGATTCAGCTGTCGAACTCGAAGGCCGACGTGGACGATATCGACCACCTCTCTAACCGTCGTGTACGTACCGTTGGTGAGCAGTTGTATGCGCAGTTTGGCGTGGGATTGGCCCGTATGGCCCGTACTATCCGCGAACGCATGAACATCCGCGACAACGAGGTATTTACGCCAACCGATTTGATCAACGCTCGTACCTTGAGCTCGGTAATCAACAGCTTCTTCGGAACCAACCAGTTGAGCCAGTTCATGGACCAAACCAATCCATTGGCTGAAATTACGCACAAGCGTCGTTTGTCGGCACTCGGGCCGGGAGGTTTGTCACGCGAGCGAGCAGGTTTTGAGGTGCGTGACGTACACTACACCCACTACGGTCGTTTGTGTACCATCGAAACACCTGAAGGCCCGAACATCGGTCTTATTTCATCGCTTTGCGTACATGCCAAAATCAACAGCATGGGCTTCATCGAAACCCCATACCGCACTGTTGACAATGGACGTGTTGAAGTAGAGAAGGATGTAATTTTCCTCAGTGCTGAAGACGAAGATGAGCGCATTATTGCCCAGGCCAACGCTCCGTTGGACGTAAAAGGCAATTTTACGCGCGATTTGGTGAAGTGCCGTTTAATGGGCGACTTCCCGATTGTTGGTCCACAACAAGTGGAGTTCATGGATGTAGCGCCTAACCAAATTGTGGGTATCGCTGCTTCGTTGATTCCATTCTTGGAGCATGACGATGCCAACCGTGCCCTGATGGGTTCAAACATGCAACGTCAGGCGGTTCCATTGTTACGTCCAGAAGCGCCAATCGTAGGTACTGGTTTGGAAGGCCGTATTGCCCGCGACTCGCGTGCCATGTTAGCTGCCGAAGGCAATGGGGTGGTAGAGTACGTAGACGCCAAGAAAATTGTGATTCGCTACGAACGCAGCGATGACGAAAAATTGGCCAGTTTCGACGACGATACCAGAAGCTATAACCTCACGAAATTCCGCAAGACCAACCAATACACCTGTATCAACCACAAGGCCATGGTTAAAAAGGGTCAGCGTGTGAAGAAGGGTGATATTTTGGTAGAAGGTTATGCCACACAGCAAGGTGAATTGGCCCTCGGAAGAAACCTCAAAGTGGCCTTCATGCCATGGCAGGGTTACAACTTCGAGGATGCCATCGTAATCAGCGAGCGTGTAGTGCGCGAAGACTGGTACACTTCTATCCACATTGAGGAGTTTGAACTCCAGGTGCGTGACACCAAGCGTGGCGAAGAAGAATTGACTTCCGATATTCCAAACGTGAGCGAAGAGGCTACCAAAGACCTCGACGAACACGGCATCATTCGCATAGGTGCGCATGTACGTGAAGGCGATATCCTCATCGGCAAAATCACTCCCAAAGGCGAAAGCGATCCTTCACCCGAAGAGAAATTGCTCCGCGCCATCTTTGGCGACAAAGCCGGTGACGTTAAAGACGCTTCATTGCGCGTACCACCATCTATGACAGGTGTGGTAATCGACAAGAAGTTATTCTCGCGTGTGAAGAAGGACAAATTGGCGAAGCAGGAAGAAAAGGTATTGGTTGAAAAAATTGATGCTGAATACAACCGCGAAGCCGAAGCTGTTCGTGAGATTTTGATCGACAAACTCTTGGGTTTGGTTGAAGGCAAAGTAGCCCAGGGAGTTTCAAACAATTACAAAACAGAAGTAATTGCCAAGGGCGTGAAGTTCACCCGCAAGGTATTGAACGATTTGGATTTCAACAACATCAATCCCGATGGTTGGTTGGTTGACAAAGACAAAAACGAAATCATCAAAACCCTCCTCAAGAACTACCAGATCCGTGTATCGGAGCTCATGGGAGAGGCCAAGCGCAAGAAGTTCGCCATTCAGGTGGGCGACGAGCTGCCTTCGGGCATCCTCCAGCTGGCCAAGGTGTATGTTGCCCAAAAGCGTAAGTTGCGTGTGGGTGATAAAATGGCTGGTCGCCACGGTAACAAGGGTATTGTTGCCCGTATTGTGCGCGATGAGGACATGCCTTTCTTGGCCGACGGCACGCCAGTTGACATCGTATTGAACCCTTTGGGCGTACCATCGCGTATGAACCTTGGGCAGATTTATGAGTCGGTATTGGCTTGGGCCGGTAAGGAGCTCGGCGTGAAGTTCGCTACCCCAATTTTCGACGGTGCGAGCTACGAAGAGGTGCGCGACTACACCATCAAAGCAGGCATTCCTGAGTTAGGTGGTGCGCAATTGTACGACGGTCAAACTGGCCGTGCGTTCGACCAAAAAACCACTGTGGGTGTGATTTACATGCTCAAATTGGGTCACATGGTCGACGACAAGATGCACGCACGTTCGATTGGACCATACTCGCTCATTACCCAGCAGCCGTTGGGTGGTAAGGCACAGTTTGGTGGACAGCGTTTCGGTGAGATGGAAGTGTGGGCACTCGAAGCTTTCGGTGCTGCCAACATCCTACAGGAAATTCTGACCGTGAAATCGGACGACATTGTAGGTCGTGCCAAGACATACGAAGCGATTGTGAAGGGCGACAACCTGCCAGTTCCAGGTATCCCCGAATCGTTCAACGTATTGCTGCACGAACTACGCGGATTGTGTTTAGATGTTTCATTAGACTAAGTGGAGAACCACGCAAATGTCATTTAAGAAAGAGTTTAAAATCAAAAGCAACTTTACGAAAATCAGGATTGGTCTCGCTTCGCCCGAGACCATCCTCGATCGTTCGTACGGCGAGGTAACCAAGCCCGAAACCATCAACTACCGTACCTACAAGCCGGAGATGGGTGGCCTGTTCTGCGAGCGCATTTTTGGTCCTACCAAGGACTATGAATGTCACTGCGGCAAGTACAAGCGCATCCGCTACAAAGGCATTGTGTGCGACCGTTGCGGTGTAGAGGTCACCGAGAAGAAGGTGCGTCGTGAGCGCATGGGCCACATCAAATTGGTGGTGCCTGTTGCGCACATCTGGTACTTCCGTTCGTTGCCCAATAAAATTGGTTACCTGCTCGGATTGCCTACCAAGAAGCTCGATGCGATTATCTACTACGAGCGTTATGTGGTTATCCAGCCCGGTATCAAAGAAGCGGATGGTATCAAGAAGATGGACTTCCTAACCGAGGAAGAATACCTCGATATACTCGATTCGTTGCCCCGTGAAAACCAGTACCTCGACGATACAGACCCGTCGAAGTTCTTGGCGAAAATGGGTGCCGATGCCCTCCACGATTTGTTGGCGCGTATCGACCTCGACGATTTGTCGTATCAACTCCGTCACCAGGCAGCTACCGAAACTTCACAACAGCGTAAGAGCGAAGCGCTCAAGCGTTTGAAAATTGTAGAAGCCTTCCGTTCGGCCAACCAGCACATGGTAAATCGTCCGGAGTGGATGATTGTGAAGATGGTACCTGTTATTCCACCTGAACTGCGTCCGTTAGTTCCGCTGGAAGGGGGCCGTTTTGCAACGTCCGACTTGAACGATTTGTATCGCCGTGTAATCATCCGCAACAATCGTTTGAAGCGTTTGATCGAAATCAAGGCTCCCGATGTGATTTTGCGTAACGAAAAGCGCATGTTGCAGGAATCGGTTGACTCCTTGTTCGACAACAGCCGCAAGGTGAATGCCGTGAAAGCCGATGGCAACCGTGCCCTTAAGTCGTTGAGCGATATGCTCAAAGGCAAGCAGGGTCGCTTCCGTCAGAACTTGCTCGGTAAGCGTGTCGACTATTCGGGGCGTTCGGTTATTGTGGTAGGTCCTGAGCTCAAGTTGCACGAGTGCGGTTTGCCTAAGGACATGGCTGCCGAGCTTTTCAAGCCGTTCATCATCCGCAAGATGATTGAGCGTGGCATTGTGAAGACGGTGAAGTCGGCCAAAAAGATTGTAGACCGCAAAGACCCTGTGGTATGGGATATTTTGGAGAACGTGATGAAGGGCCACCCGGTGCTTCTGAACCGTGCCCCAACACTCCACCGCTTGGGTATTCAGGCATTCCAGCCGAAGATGATTGAAGGCAAGGCCATTCAGTTGCACCCTTTGGTGTGTACGGCCTTCAACGCCGACTTCGACGGTGACCAAATGGCTGTGCACGTGCCCCTGGGCAATGCCGCTGTTTTGGAAGCCCAGCTATTGATGTTGTCGTCGCACAACATTCTTAACCCGGCCAACGGCTCGCCTATTACCGTTCCTTCGCAGGACATGGTACTCGGCTTGTACTACATCACCAAAGGTCGTAAGAGCACCGAAACCGTAAAAGTGATTGGCGAAGGCCTCACTTTTTATTCGGCCGAAGAAGCCATCATTGCCTACAACGAAGGCAAAGTAGCTCTCCATGCTTGGGTAAAAGTGCGTACCAGTGTGATGAACAAGGAATCGGGCAAGCTCGAAACCAAAGTTATCGACACTACCGTTGGACGTATCATGTTCAACCAGGTAAGCCCACCCGAGATTGGTTTCGTGAATGAATTACTTACCAAGAAGAGCTTGCGTGAGTTGATTGGCGAAATTGTTCGTCACACCAATTTGCCTACAACGGCCAGGTTCCTCGACGATATCAAGAACCTCGGTTTCCGCATGGCCTTCCAAGGAGGTTTGTCGTTCAACCTGAACGATGTAATGATTCCCGACAACAAAGTACGTTTGTTGGAAGAGGCGCAGAAGGAAGTGAATGAAGTGACCAACAACTACAACATGGGCTTCATCACCAACAACGAGCGTTACAACCAGGTGATTGACATTTGGACCCGTATCAACAGCCGTATTACTGATACGCTGATGCGCGAAATTGCTGCCGACAAGCAGGGTTTCAATTCGGTGTACATGATGCTCGATTCGGGTGCCCGTGGTTCGAAGGAACAGATCCGTCAGTTGGGTGGTATGCGTGGTTTGATGGCCAAGCCGCAGAAAAGCGGTGGTGCTGGTGAGATCATCGAAAACCCCATCTTGTCGAACTTCAAAGAAGGTTTGTCGGTACTTGAGTACTTCATTTCTACCCACGGTGCCCGTAAGGGTTTGGCCGATACGGCCTTGAAAACGGCCGATGCCGGTTACCTCACCCGTCGTTTGCATGACGTGGCGCAGGACGTGGTGATCAGCGAATTCGACTGTGGTACCTTGCGTGGTATTGAAACCTCTGCGTTGAAAGACAACGAAGACATCGTAGAATCGCTTTATGAGCGTATCGTTGGCCGCAGTATCCTGCATGATTTGGTTCATCCGCTTACCAAGGAGGTAATCGTTCGTGCTGGTGAAGAAATCACCGAAACCATTGCCGAAGCCATCGACCAATCGCCTATTGATTCGGTAGAGATTCGTTCGGTATTGACTTGCGAATCGAAAGTGGGCGTTTGCGCTAAGTGCTACGGTCGCAACCTGGCTACCAACAAAATGGTGCAAATGGGTGAATCGGTGGGTGTAATTGCTGCCCAGTCGATTGGTGAACCAGGTACACAGCTTACCCTCCGTACTTTCCACGTGGGTGGTGTAGCCGGTAACGTGGCTACCGAATCGCAACTGATTGCCAAGTTTGGTGGTTTGGTAGAATTCGACGAAGTGCGTACTGTGAAATACAAGGGTGGCGACGCTCCTGTTGAAGTGGTAGTTTCGCGTTCGGGTGAAATCAAAATCATCCACCCCGAAACCCAGCAGCCGCTCATGACCAACGTATTGCCTTACGGTGCTGTGTTGAGCGTGAAGCCGGGTGATACCATCAATAAAGGTGACAAAATCTGCGTATGGGACCCTTACAACGCGGTTATCATCTCTGAATTTGAAGGTAAGGCCGATTTCGAACACATTGTGGATGGCATGACCTTCCGCGAAGAGTCGGATGAGCAAACCGGACACAAAGAGAAGGTAATCATCGAAACCAAGGATAAGACGCGTAACCCCGCCATCCGCATTATGAATGCGAAGGGTGAGAACCAACGTACGTATAACTTGCCAGTAGGTGCCCACATTTCGGTTGACGAAAATGCGGCCATTATTCCTGGGCAGGTTATCGCTAAGATCCCGCGTTCTACCACCAAAACCCGTGACATCACGGGTGGTCTGCCTCGTGTAACTGAATTGTTCGAAGCCCGTAACCCATCGAATCCGGCTGTAGTGTCGGAAATCGACGGTGTGGTAAGCTTTGGCGGTGTGAAGCGTGGTAATCGTGAAATTCAGGTAGAATCGCGCGATGGACAAATTAAGAAATACCTCGTGCCTTTGAGCAAGCACATTTTGGTGCAGGATGGTGACTTCGTGAAAGCCGGTGATCCGCTTTCTGACGGTGCCATTACGCCTGCGGCTATTTTGTCGATCAAAGGTCCAGGCGCGGTGCAGGAGTACCTCGTGAACAACATCCAGGAAGTATATCGTTTGCAGGGTGTGAAAATCAACGACAAGCACTTCGAAGTAATCGTACGTCAGATGATGCAGAAGGTTGTTATCATTGATCCGGGCAATACTACTTTCCTCGAACAGGAAGTGGTTGACAAGCTCGAATTCATGCAAATGAACGACTGGATTTATGACAAGATGATTGTAACCGACGCCGGTGAATCTGCCAACCTCAAAGTAGGTCAGCTCGTATCGTTGCGCAAACTGCGCGATGAGAACTCGATGCTGAAGCGCAAAGACCAGCAGCCGGTGCAATACCAAACCGCTTTGCCTGCCACTTCGCAGAGCATTTTGCAAGGTATTACCCGTGCTTCGTTGGGTACCCGCAGCTTTATTTCGGCTGCCTCGTTCCAGGAAACCACCAAAGTGTTGAATGAAGCGGCCATTGCCGGTAAGATCGACGATTTGGCTGGCTTGAAGGAGAACGTGATTGTGGGTCACCTGATTCCTGCCGGTACCGGTTTACGCAACTACGAGAAAATTGTAGTAGGCTCACGCGAAGAGTACGAAAAGCTGATGGCTTCTAAGGCCATTGGTGATGACGAAATTTGAGTAGAGTAGTTTTTTAACCTGGAAAGGGAGTCGGTTCGCCGAACTCCCTTTTCCTCATTTTAAACCTTATGCAACCAGAACAAGATCCCAATCAAATCAACATTGAGCTCGGCGAAGATATTGCCGACGGTACTTATAGCAATCTTGCCATCATTACCCATTCGAATGCCGAATTTGTAATTGACTTTGTGCGCATGATGCCTGGCGTTCCCAAAGCACGTGTTAAATCACGCATCATTCTTACCCCTCACCATGCCAAGCGCTTGTTAGCAGCTTTGCATGACAATGTGAGCAAGTATGAGCAGGTTCACGGCGAAATCGACATCAACGACCACCCTGGTGCCCTGCCCATGACCTTTGGTGGACCAACCGCACAAGCATGAGTTTTGCGCTCAAAAGCAGCGATGCCGGTGCCTTGCGTGCCTTGGCTGTGAATTTGGGGCGCGAATCGGTTTGGTATACCAAACTGCAGTTGGAGGAATTAGAGGTGTATCAATACCACGATTTGCTCTATAAAATGATGGATTTGATGCGTGCCACTGATTTTATTTACGAATTCGATTGGATGGGCTTTGGTAAGCAGGCCGATCAATTGATAGATAAGCCGGAGCTGTTGGAGAAGGTCGATATGGAAACCTTGCGCAAACTATTTACGGCGCATAGCCGCAATGAAGCCTTGAAGGACGGACATATGGCGGAAATGATTGAAAATGGTCATTTTCAAAAAGCGGTTGCTCGTTTGGTAGCATTGCTTTAACAAAATCTTTTTATCTTGAGGGATGATGCGCAAACTGTGGGTCATCCCTTTTTTATTTTTCGGCTATTGGGCTCAAGCACAGGGATTTAGGGCAGGTGCCATAGCCGCCGTTAATGGAAGCCAGCTCGATGGTGATGGCTTGAGTGGCTATAATAAACCTGGCATGTATTTCGGCTTGTATGTGGCGCGTGATTTTAAACCGCAATGGTATTGGCAATTAGAGCTCGCTTATTCGGGCAAGGGCAGCCAAAGGGTGTTGAAACCCGATAACCTTGATGAAGGACCATGGCTCCGCTTGAGCATGCACTATATCGATATTCCACTTACAGTTCATTATCGTTACCGTGAGGATTGGCACTTTCATGCGGGACTGGGAATGAATTTTCTGACTAATTTCAATTACCGCGATTTGCGGCTTCTTACGCTCAATACCGACTTTAGACGCTGGGAATCGGCCATGCACTTGGGCACTACTTATGAATTGACGCCCAAAATCAAGGCCAGCGCACGCTTTTCGTACAGCATATTGTCGATTGACCCCAATGGGCCACCCGTGCCGTTCTTTGCGCTATTGCAAAGAGGGGCATTTAACAATGTACTTAGTTTGGGCATTCGCTACCAACTGCGAGATTAAATTGCGCCGTCGAGTTTCATTTTGTGGAAGGCAATAAGGCCGCTCAATACCGCGCCGGGAATGCCTTGGCCGGGATAGGTAGTGTCGCCGCATACATAAAGCCTTCCTTTTTGCAGTCGCGCCCCCATCATTTGCCAGGGTTTGATGCTTTTGAATTGCGGATAGCCACCTACAAATCCCCATTGCCGGCCAGTCCATTTTTCCCAGCTTTTGGGGCCTGAACTGTGCTTGTACAAAATATTTTCACGGCGTAAAAGGTCGTGTGCTTCCAGGGCATCCAGTATTTGTTCTTCGGCTGCTTCGCGATTGTCAATCCGGTTGTGCTCGGGATCGGGCCAATGGGTGCTTACCGAAACGGCCATCTCACCCGCAGCTGCCCGCTGTTGGTCGTTGGCTGGGTGCAGCGACACAAAGATGCTGTGGGTTTGGGTTCCCGAAAGGGGGGAGGGCAAGTGAATTTGGTGGTGCAGGCAGTCGTAAGTACGGTGGGTGCGTATGCCAATGCCCAATTGCAAAGCACTGCTGAGCTTCACCGACGGAAGAAGTTTGCTTTGGATTTGCGCTTTGGCTTTCCCTTGGGGCAATAGCTGATGGAGATTATTCAGTGGAATGCTGGAAACCACACTTTGGTAGACCATACTTCGGTCTCCTATTTGCACTAAAACGCCATCGGCCTGGGCTTGGATACCGGTAACCTGAGTGCGAAGCAGCAAATGGCCACCTTGGGCCTGCAAGTATTCGGTGAGGCGATTTACAAGTCCGGCCATGCCGCCCGGCATATAGTAATTGCCAAAGTTGGTGTAGCACAGGGCCGTAGCCCCAAAGAGCATATTTACTTCTTCGCGCTTGTTTTGTGCAGTGATGATGAGTTGTTCGTCTACAAAGCGACAAAAGGCTTCGTTTTCGTGCAGCCCAAATCGTTGGAGGCATTGAGCCACAGTTTCGAAGGCATGGGGGATGGCTGCTACCTGGCTGGGCCGAAAATGGGTAGCCAAATCGATTAAATCGCGGAGATTTTGCGGCGGAAAGGCACGTTGTTGCCCCGAAATAGACCAAACTTTTTGGCTAATGCCGTAGCAATGCTCCCAAAATCTGCGCTGGTTTGGACTGCCAAAAATCCGTTCGGCTTCCTCCACCCATGCGTCTATGTTTTGATGGCGCGTAATAGCCTGCCCATTTAAATACACTTTCATGGGCGTTTCGAGCTTTTGGGCTGGAAGTTCGATGCCTAGTTCATGGAGCAAGAGGGCCAAAGGCATGCCTTCGTCGAGGCCAACCAGGGTGGTGGCCCCGCTTTCAAACCAAAAACCTTTACGCGGGTAGGTGGTGGTGCAGCCGCCGGCAATCCAGTTTTGCTCAATGAGGTCGACTTCTATTCCTTTTTTCGCTAGCAGGCAGGCTACTGTCAACCCGGCCATACCGCTACCTACCACGGCTACACGCTTCGATGCTTGCATAAATGCCCAACAAAAAAGGCCAGGAGATGTTTCCTGGCCTTTGGATGATTATTGCTTCACTATTTTTCGGAAGACCCTGAATTGTTCGCCTTCCAGGCTGAGCAGGTAAATGCCTTGCGGAAGTGGTAGTAAACTAATTTCAGCCGTTGATTCACCCGCAGGTAGTTCGTATACGGCCAGCTGTTGCCCCAATGCATTGCTCAGTCGAAGGCGTTGTGCTTGCACCTCACCCCATTGTACTACCAATTGACCATTGGTAGGGTTGGGGTATGCTTTCAAGCTCCCTGCGGCGAGTTCTTGCACACTTACGCCTTGAATAATGGTTACGGCTTCGGTACGAACCAGGGTATCGGCACAAAGTCCATTACCCGCGTAGAGTTTGATGGTATAGGTGCCCTGTTGGGTATAGGCTTTTTGTGGACTGAAACCCGTGGCTGTGGTACCATCGCCAAAATCCCAGGTGAATTGAGAAGCAAATTGCGATAAATTCACCAGTGCAATGAGGTTGCCAAAGGGTACTGAATTGTTTAGTACGTTGAAATTGGCTACAGGAGCATTGGGTACATTTACAGTAAATGCAATAGAATCTACACCAAAGGAATTGTATCCGTACAAGCGAACCATGTACGAGCCACTGTTTAGGCTGAGCAGGGGATTGCTAGCTGTATCTGTTAGGCCCGGCGCAAATACCCAGCTAATGCTATCGGCATTGAATGCATCGCTCGTAAATTGAACGTTCACCGGATTGCAACCACTAACCCACTGGTGTGTAAAGCTCACGACGGGCGGCATTTGGCTGATGAGCAGCTGAATGTCGTCGAGAAAAAGGTTGTTGCCATTTCCATTTACGGTTTCAAATCGCAAAACTGCTTGGCCTTGCCCCAAAAAGGCAGCCAGATCTATCGTTTCCTGGCGCCAATGGGCCGGGTTAACAGCCGTAAATTCGGTAGGTTCGGGTGCTACGGTCGACAAAGATGCGCCTCCTTTGCCATACACTTTGGTCCAGCTAGTGCCACAATTGGTGCTTACATAAACGTTGAGCGAATCGTTGCTGCTGCTGTTTCGTTGTGCATAGGCCAAGGCAAAACGCAGTACAAATTGTCCCGATGCAGGCGCAGTGAGGCGGCCTGTTTCCAGGAAGTCGCGCGCGCCCAGTTGAGGATACTGGAAATGCTGCATATATGCCGATCGACTGCCGCTGGGTCGACCATTGGTGCTGGTGGTGGTCCAGCCAACCAAACCATCGGGATTAATGGCTATCAGATTCGACTGAAGAATATTGGGGGCATTGAACTGTTCGAAGAGGGGAGGATTGCCCACGGTACGCACAAAAATGGTGCGGGTGAGTTGGTTGTCGAAAGTGTCAACTTCTGCCAGGGCAGTATCGATACGCAAGCGAAAACTAAAATTGGCATTGGGTTGACCTGCAGGCATGAACAGTGTGGGTAAACTCAAGGTGTCGGCTTGGTTGCTGGCTAAATTCCCGGTCCATGCCATGCTTTGCCATGCACCCGAACCCATGCGGTACTCGATGGTAGCTTGGCGGATGGCTGAATCGCCGAGGTTGATGAAGGAGATGCGAGGTGTAATGCTGTCGCTGCAAATGACTGTGGCAGGTGCTACCAAGGCTTGAGCACGCAGGTTGAATCGGCCGTAATTGGGGCGAGCAGGGATGTTTCCCTGATTTACGAGGTAAAGAAAGGCTGCATCTAGGTCCATCAGTCCATTGCCAAAAGTGTTGTCCTCCCCGGTTGCACCTAAATCAGTGGCAGAATAGTAGATGGCCCGAAGGATGGCGCTTCCAGGCAAGTAAGGAAAGGCTTCTTTCAACAACAGCACCCCGCCCGAAACGTGGGGAGCGGCCATAGAGGTGCCTGTGAGGTTGGCATAGCCGCTGCTGCCACTGGCCGAGCGTACATTGGTGCCTGGGGCAACTACTTCGGGTTTGATGAGCAGTTCCGGTGAATTGTTGGTACATATAGAAGGCCCTCTACTACTGCTGTTGTTGATGGGGAAGCCAGCAACTCCGGCCTGTATATTTCCAACACAGAAAACGTTCACCTCATTGGTATTGATGTTTTTGGGTGAGGTAATGGTGGAAACGCCAGGACCGCTGTTTCCTGCAGAAAAAACCACGGCTACACCCGCAGCCTCGAGGGCATTAAAAATGGGAACCACTGTGCTGTTGCATTGGGCCGTACCTTGAGAGCCTCCCCAGCTGTTGTTGATTACGTCGGGCACGTCGTTCGCGGTGCTGGTATCGCCATCTGGATTGAGCGCCCATTGAAATGCAGCGGTTGTGCCTGCCGAGCCTGCACAAAGCGATCCTGCAGCAATCCATTGGGCATTCATCGCCAGTCCGATGGTATCGAAGTTATTGAGCTGTAGCCCAACCATGGTGCCCATGGTGTGGGTACCGTGCGAGGAAGCATCGCAATCGGTGGGCAAAGTACCCGGACCGAACCAAGCTTGATTGGCAGGCACAAAATTGCCCCTCCAACGGCTACTCAAGGCAGGATGGAGGCGGTTTACTCCCGAATCGCTGTTCATGCCCAAGCGGCCACGGCCTGTATAGTCGCGGCGCCACAAAGCAGGAGCTTTTACGGTGCGTAAGCCAATTTCATTGCCGCCGGGGGCATTCGTGCTGTTGGGCGATTCTACCACCACCGGGTCGATGGTTTGGTACTGCTCCATGTCTTCTTCTATGGCTTCAATGCCTTGGTGCGATTGAGCAAGGGCGAGTATAAGTGCTGGTTTGGCTTCAAAAACAATGAGGTTGGTAATCCAAAATGGGGTAGCATATTTCAGGCTGCCAGGCATGCTGGCTTCGAGGGAACCAATGGCTTGTAACCAAAAAGGTTGGGTATTGGCTGCCTTGTTGATGAGCAAGCGAACCGTGGTACGCACGCGGTGCTCATAGGGAGTGCCTGCTCTATCGAATGCATAGCCCAATGAGTCCACATTCACCCTATCGCGCAAGAGCATGCGTACCTTGAAAAAGGTATTGGATTGGTTGGTTTGGGTAAGCCGTTCGCGTAGTGCAGGTTCGATGCTGCTTATTTGCGCCTTCGTGTGTAACGTCAGCGATAGAAACAAGGCCCCCAGTAGTAAAATCTTCTTCATGTATTTTCACAATGCTTGTTGGATATATTCAAAAAATCCAATAATGTTCAAACTACAATATAGGTGGCTGGGTTGAGAATTTCAAACGAAAACGTGATTTATCAATGAAATCCGCTCTTTTCAAGTCTTGCATAGTTGGGTAATTGTCGCGATGTGTTTAAGCAAATGAACCTCATGGTCATAAAAAAAAGCAGTAAGAAAATGATTTTTAGATAGAAAAGTTTTGTTTTGACTGTTGCATTTCCTATTATTGGAGTCCATAACTTTTACTTGTTCTATGAACTTACGTTTTTACCAATTTCTTTGGGCCTTACTCTTTTTGGTGGTCTCCAGCACGGGGCTAAAGGCACAAAACATTGTGACCATTGGTACAGGTACCTTAACGGTCTCAAACACTACTTATCCGGCGCCATACGGTAATTTTTATTGGGGCGCCCGGCACCAGTTCCTCATTCTTGCTAGTGAAATAACTGCAGCAGGTGGAGGCCCTGGTTTCATCACCTCTTTGGCTTTTGATGTTGCCACCATACAAGGGGTAGCTCTCACCGACTTTACGGTGCGCATCGGTCAAACCACCCAAACGGATTTTACTGTTGCCAACGGTTTTGTTGGGCCACTCACCACAGTATACACCGTGCCCTCGTACACCGAGGTAAGTGGTTGGAATACCCATCCCTTTACCACCAATTTCTTGTGGGACGGTACCTCAAACATTGTGATTGAAACCTGCTTTAACAATACAGCATGGACGACCAATGCCGTGGTAAACATGACGCCAACCACCTTCAACTCGTCCATATGGTACAGAGCTGATGCTGCTGGGGTTTGTGCCAACCCCTTAATTACCGATGTATCAGTAAACCGCCCCAACATGCGTTTGGGCATCTTGCCTTTAACAGGGCGCGATGCGCGTGTAGCAGCGTTGGTGGCGCCCACGACATTGGCTTTGGGTGCTAATACAGTTACTACCCGCGTTCAAAGTGTTGCAGCCGACCCTATTGCATCGGTAGATATTGCCTACCAGTTGAACAATGATCCGCCCGTTGTGCAAAACAACGTTTCTATTAGTCCTCCTCTTACAGCTGGACAAACCTACGATCATACTTTTGTCACGCCGTTGACCATTCCTTCTTTAGGTACTTATAGCCTGCGTACTTGGATTTCAAATGCCAACGGATTAGGAGCCGACAATAACGTTACTAACGATACACTCACCTTGAGTTTGTGTACAGGTCTATCGGGTAATTACACCGTGGGTGGTGCTGGGGCGAGTTATCTCAGTATTCAGGATGCGGTTACTGCATTGCAGCAGTGCGGAGTAACCGGTCCGGTTACTTTTCAAATCAACCCAGGCACTTACATTGGCAGATATACCATCGGCAATTTCCCCAATCCGTCTAATGCGGGTGTTACTTTCACTAGCTTGACTGGTTTGGCCTCCGATGTGGTATTAATTCAAGACACTGCATCAGCCACTACAGTAAACCGTTCGCATTTCGTAATCAATAGTGGTTCGCGTATTTCTTTCCAGGCCTTGACTTTCAGGAGAACCATTAACCCCGGAGCATCGTCGCAAGGTGCGTTGGTTTTTGCCAATGCAGCTACCAATGGAGAAGTTATCGGTTGTAGTTTCATAGATGTACCACAAACCAATAGTACGTTCAACAATGGTATTATTTACCGTGGCAGCAATGGATTGTTCCTCAATAACTCTTTCAATGGGTTTTATTATGCGCTTTGGTTAGATGGTCCTGCCTCCAATACATTTGCCTCGAATAACACTGTTGCCACCAATAGATTTACCAATAATGTTTTCCGCTCGGTTTATGCCTTGAACCAATCAGGCGCAGCTATTACGGGTAACGAGTTTACGGGTTTCGTAGTCAATGCTACCACGGGTGCAGCTGTTTGGACGGCGAATAACATCGGTACTGAGATTTCGGGTAACCAGATTTTTGGCCCCATGAGTGGTATCGGGATTTTGGTGAATAATCCCAATATGGACACCTTGGTGCCTACCAATGTAAACCGTGTTTTCAACAATGTAATCAATGGTTTCCAGGCCAGTGCAATTACGGGTACAGCGCTAACCATCAATCCAATTAGCATTTCAGGTTCATTTAGCACATCAGTTCTAACCCCCATGAACCCACGTGATGCCATTGAAGTAATAAACAATACGGTGGTCTATAATATAAATACCACCAGTACTTCTACTATTCAGGCAGCCTTTTATGTAACTGGTGGTTCTGTAGCTACACCTGCTTGGTCGCGTATTGTGGTTCGTAATAACCATTTTGAAGTGAATCCAACGGTAGGCAACTTGCCAGCGAATTTCCGTTTGTTCCGATTGATTGATCAGTCGCAAGTGGATAGTCTTCAGAGTTCGAACAACAATTATCGGATAGGTGGTACAACGCCTCCGCCGATTTTCAGGGTCAATACACCCAACGTAGATTATGCTACGATTGCAGCATGGAATACGGCTACTGGTCGAGATGCAGGAAGTGTAAGCCAGCCAGCGAACTTCCTTACCAATGCTTTGCTGGTTCCTACGAATGTAGCGCTTGATAACTTGGGTACTCCGGTGAGTTATGTGTCAAACGACATCGTGGGTGCACCACGTAGCACTACAACACCCGATATAGGTGCTTATGAGTTCCAGGGCCGCCTTTTTGCTCAGATTACGCATACACCATTGAGCGATACACTTGCTACTGTTGCCACTCGCCCCTTATCAGCAATTATTGCGGATACGGCGAGTACCATTGTTGCAGGAACAGCACGGGTGTTTTATAAAAAGTTGAGTCAGACTGCCTGGCAGGTGGATAGCTTAGCTACGGTTTCAGGTAATAGCTACACTTTTACTATCAGTCACACCGCTTTGGGTGGTGTAGCCGTATTTGATACCATTGAATATTACTTAGCTGTGCGCAGTGCTTCTGGAACCATTACTACTTTGCCTTTGGGTGGAGATGGTTTGCAATTAACCAATGCCATTCCTCCCACCAGCACTTTCCGTTATTTGATTTTGGGTAATATCAACGGTACTTATCGTGTAGGTACGAGTGGAGTGGCCGATTTTCCTAGCTTGACGGTGGCAGCCAACTTCATTAACAGCGGTTTGATTACTGGTCCGGCTACCTTCTTGTTGATCGACACACTTTACACGAATGCTACGGGCGAAAGTTTCCCGCTCACCATTTTTGGTCGTCCTGGTTCAAGTGCTACGAACGCCATTACTATTCGTCCTGATACGAGCCGCTCCAACGTGGTGGTGCAGGGCACATTTGGGGGTAGCAATGCACTCATCGTTTTGCGTGGTGTAAATCACTTCCACATCAATGGTGCAAACAGTGCTGCCAATGCGCGCAACCTTACCATTCGCAGCAACAGTACATCCGACAATTCAGCTGCCATTTTGGTTCGCTCGGAAGTAGGTGCACCAGTGCGCAACGTGAGCATTAGCAATGCGAACGTAATAGGCGGTTCTAGCACGGTCCTCAGTACTTTCGGCATTGTGACCAGCAATGGTGCCATCACTACCTTTGCAACCACCGACTCTTTGCAGAACTTTACCATCAGCAATGTAGGAATTCGCAGGGCTTACTATGGTATTTATGCTCGCGGAGCAAGTACCTTAACCAATAGCAATATTGTAGTTGAGAATTCTACCATTGGCTCTACCGACACGGCTCAATTTGTGATTTTCCGCGGTATTGACATTACCAATACACGCAACGTACAAATACGTGGCAACGAAATTTTCAACCTGGTATCGTTCACAGCCACTACACAATCGGCCGTTGAATTAGGCACCAGTCCGGGTGCCGTGGTAGAGCGTAACCGCATTTGGGGTGTGAAAAACATCAATACCGGTGGATGGGGTGCCTATGGCATCAACATCAATTCTGGAGATAGCGTGCGCATTGTAAACAATGTGATTTATGATTTGCGTACGTTGAACTATTCAAACACCTCCACTACTTGGAATGCATTTGGTATTCGTTTGGCGGGTGGTACCAACCACAGGGTAAACTATAACAGCGTTTATATGTATGGTACCTACGACAACGTAACCACGGCAGGTGGTGCTGCGGCAGCCTTTGCGGTAACCGGTTCAGCAGTTACGGGTGCGGTGCGGAACAACATCTTTGCTGTTGATTATACTTCTACTACCACCGCCTCTAACTTTATGGCCGTTTGGTTCCCTGCTGGGTATAACTTCACCAACATGACGTTGAACAACAATGCCTATCATGTACCTGTGCATCCACAGAATTTTGTAGGTAAACTGGGCACCTCGGTAGGTACTGGTAATTCGGTGGCAG
This sequence comes from Sphingobacteriaceae bacterium, assembly GCA_013824115.1. GTDB lineage: Bacteria > Bacteroidota > Bacteroidia > UBA7662 > UBA7662 > PNNG01. Next base: position 56,597 of record PNNG01000013.1, read on the forward strand.
TTGCCGACTGGCGTTTGGTTTCATCGGTAGGCAATGCCAACAACGATGCGGGCTCAGTGCCTCCAACAGGCAACACTTTGCCTCCCTTTGTGTCAACTACCAATTTGACGATTCCTTCGGGCACCATTACTCCGATTGAATCGGGTGGTGTTGTTATTCCTGCTTTGGGTGCGCCTAACACCGATTTCAACGGAACTGCACGTCCAGCAGGAACAGGCACAGCCCCCGACATGGGTGCCTTCGAATTTGAAGGTATTGGTGGTATCGACCAATTCCCTCCAACCATCGACTCATTCC
>PNNG01000039.1 GCA_013824115.1 Sphingobacteriaceae bacterium
AGTTTTCCCGCAGACGTCGCAGACGTACGCAGACCTTCGAATAGACCAATCTGTCCTGAACGCAGCGGATTCCCTCTCTGTGATCTCCGGCGCATTGCGTAGCAAAAGCCGTGTCCTCCAAAAAGCTGTTCTGGGCTACGAGCATCATGCCCTGCAGTGCCGCTAGCTAATGCCGCCATGGTAAAACCTCCGTGTCCTCCGTGACCTCCGTGGTTTTTCCCGTAGACTTTCGGAGAAACTTAGGATTTCGTTAGCCAGGCATGCTGAAACCACCGAAAATTTACCGTTTTACCACTATCTTCCTGCGGTCTGTCGCCCGTTGCGCTAATCGTTGCGTCGTCGCGGTTCCCCTGCCGGGCTTCGAGAACCTCAGCCCAACGGATGGCCATCGCAAATCGCAAATTCGAATCGCAAATCTCGAATTTTATCTTTCCTTTTTTGGGAATTCGGTTTCATTTTGGTTTTCCTATCCAAAACTTTTGACTGTCTTTTGAAATGCTGCTCGTTTTTCTTATCTACCGAAATTTGGTTTTAAGCTCCATTTTGCGTTATTTGTAGCTGTATTTTGAACAATCCTAGGGCACCAACCCAAATGTTCGATAACGACCTCCAAAATGGAAAGATTGTTGCTCTCCGTGCGCGTTATCCAAATGCAAGTGTTTTTAAGCCATTTTTTCCGTCGTTTTACATCAGCGCCTGTACGGGGTACCTCTTTGGTGGTTTTGGTGTGCTTTATGCTTTTGGGCACCGCTGCATTTAGTCAATCGAAAAACAGCATTGCCTCCGGCAACTGGAATAACCCGGCCATTTGGTCGCCGGCCGGTGTGCCCGATGGTACAGCGCTAACGGTAATCAATCCAGCCCACACCGTTACCCTCACCGGCCCCATTACCCATGCCGAATTGGTACGGGTAAATGGCATCATGAACTTGGCGGGTTTTGCCTTCAATATTGGCGATTTGGATGGTACAGGCACCATTACTTCGGCTACTGCCGCTACCCTTACGGTGGGTAGCAAAAACGCGGCAAATACTTTTGCAGGGGCCATCAATGGTGCTGTTACCCTGGCCAAAACAGGTACGGAGGTATTAACCATTTCGGGAACCAGTGCTTACACCGGCGCCACCCAGGTGCAGCAAGGTACTTTGCGGGTAGTAAACAACAGTTCTTTGGGTGCTACCAGCGCGGTAACCGTAAGCAGTGGCGCCACACTCATGGTTTCGGGGGGCTTCACCACCGATCGCAACATAACGCTTAATGGCACAGGCGTAGGCAGCAATGGAGCCTTGGTAAACGAAACGGGTACCAACACCCTGTCAGGGGCCATCACCCTGGCCAGTGCATCCAGCATTTCGGTTGCAGCGGGTACTTTAAACCTCACGGCTGCTACAGCTATCAACATGAGCACTTTTGCGCTCAGCTTTAACAATCCGGGGGCAGCCACCATCAGTGGCGGTATTGCGGGTTCGGGAACTTTTACCAAAACGGGTGCTGGGGTATTGACCTTAACTTCGGCCAATACTTTTTCGGGCGATAAAGTCATCAGTGCCGGTGCCATCAATGTGCAAAATGCCTCTGCTTTGGGCTCAGCAGGTGCCATTACTGTAAATAGTGGCGCTGCTTTACAAATTCAAGGGGGAATCACATTTGCCCGGCCGGTGACTGTAAACGGCACGGGCATTAGCAATACAGGCGCCATTAGAAATATTTCGGGAAACAATACCCTCTCGGGCCTCATTACGCTGGCCAGTGCTGCGCGCATCCAGAGCGATGCCAATACGCTCACACTCTCGGCAGCTACGGCCATTTCGGCTACCAACCAGAATTTAACCCTGGGCGGTTCGGGCGCCATCAGTATTACAGGCATCATAGCCACCGGTACGGGTACGCTCACTAAAGATGGGGCGGGCACGGCCACGCTAACCGCAGCCAATACCTTCACGGGTGGCACCACCATCAGTGCGGGTGCCATCAATGTGCAAAATGCCAATGCCTTGGGCACGGCTGGCGCCATTGTGGTGAACAGTGGCGGTGCTTTTCAGATACAAGGTGGTTTAACCTTTGCGCGGCCACTTACCATTAACGGAACTGGCGTATCGAATACCGGTGCCATTCTCAATGTTTCAGGCGACAATACCCTTTCGGCCACCATTAGCATGGGAAGTGCAGCACGAATACAAAGCAATGCTGGAACCTTAACGCTATCTAATGCGGCCTCTATCACTGCAACCAACCAAAACTTCACGGTAAGCAGTGGGACGGGTGCCGCAGTTACCGTATCAGGAACCATAGGCATTGGAAGCGGAACTGTTACCAAAGAAGGACAAGGCGTAACCACTTTCTCGGTGGCAAATCCATATACCGGCAATACCACTATCAACGATGGCGCACTCATTCCAACCGTGGCGAATGCCTTCGGAACCACAGGAAACATCATTGTAACCAGCAATGGCACTTTGCGTTTCAATACGCTCATCACCTTCAGCCGTCCAGTAAGTATTACGGGTGCTGGCCGAAGCAACGTAGGAGCCATACAGCACGTGGCAGGTGGCGCTACCTTGGCCAGCAATGTTACCATAACGGGCAACGCACGTATCAACAGCGATGCCGGTACTTTTATCCTCTCCAATGCCGGTACCATTACCGGTACTTCGCAAACCTTAACCTTGGGTGGTGCCGGCAACATAACTTTTAACCGCGCTATTGGCTTAACTACCGGACCAGTTACCAAAGACGGTGGCGGTACAGTAACGCTCAACGAGCAAAGTACCTATACCGGTGTGACCAGCGTAACCGCGGGTACTTTGATATATGGCGACAACAACATTGTAGGTACAGGTAATTTGACTGTTACGGGTGGAACGCTCAACATTGGGGTTTTTAACGATACAGTAGCAGTATTTACCGTTACCGGAGGTGCTGTAACGGGCACCGGAACCATCTTTGCGCAAGGCGATTACGCCTTTCAAGGAGGCACCATTGGCATCAATTTAGGTGGCGATGTGGGCCTAATTAAATCGGGTACAGGAACAGCTACACTTACAGGCGCCAACAGCTTTACCGGACAGGTTTGGATTCAAAACGGCACCCTAAGTGTATCTAGCATGAATACCTGGCCCAGTCCAACTGCTACCAGCAATTTGGGGTCACCCAACTCGGCTGCCAATGCCACCATTCGTTTGGGCAGTACCACTACTACGGGCGTATTGCTGTACACCGGAACAGGACAAAGTACCGACCGGAACTTAGAATTGGCAGGCACCACAGGGGGTGGTACCATCACCCACAACGGCTCCGGTGTGCTTACTTTCGGTGGCAGCATGACCGCAACGGGGTCGGGCAACAAGACTTTTACTTTGGGAGGTGCCAACACAGCGAATAATGTTTTTAATCCCGACATACCCGATGGACCTTCTGGTATTACTTCCTTGACCAAGGCCGATGCAGGGCGTTGGATTCTGCCCAATGCCAAAGCTTTTACCGGCGCAGTGGCCATCAATGGCGGCTTTTTAGAAGTTGAAAACAGTGGCGCTTTGGGAGTAGGGGGTACAGTTACCCTGGCGGCCGCTGCCACACTCGATATTGACGGTAGTTTAACCCTCACCCATCCGTTTGTTTTAAATGGTGCGCCACCTGCAGCAGGAGCCATCAGGGCCATCACCGGAAGCACCACCATTGCCGGGCAAATTACAGCCACTTTTAATGCTACTCACCGTTTGGATGCGGCAGCAGGGGCACAATTGACGTATGCCGGCACGCCAGCATTTGACCACAGCACTAGAATCATTACCTTTCAAGGAGCGGGCAACCACGTGGTTCCACTCGGGAGCAACTTCATTGGTTCAACAGGCAGCTTAACCAAAGAAGGAAGCGGAACGCTAACCATGAATGGTTCGAGATTTACCACCGGCCCTACTACCCTCACCGCAGGCACCATTGTTTTAGGAGGCAATAACCGTTTTGATCCTGCCTCGTTGCTCACTGTAAATGGCGGTACCTTCAATTTAAACGGTTTTAGTCAAACGGTGAACGGTTTAGCTGGTAGTGGTGGGAACATAACCACTACCGTGGCTGCAACATGCTCACTTATTATTGACAATAGTTCAGGCACTGCCCGCACTTATGCTGGAACCATCAACCACAGTGTTGGTATCATCACTGTGCGCAAGTTAGGCACCACCGACCAAACGTTTACAGGCAGCAGCAACTATACTGGACAAACCTACATCAACGGAGGTAGACTTATTGCCTCGGTCATTGCCAATGCTGGTTTGGCCAGCTCCATAGGCTTTGGAACAGCAGCAAGCGCCTCAGCCATCGTTATTGAAAACGGCCAGCTTCAGCACAGTAGCACCACGGCTCGCAACACCGCGCGGGCCATCCAATTGATAGGCAGCGGAACCATTGAAAATACCAATACAGGAACACTCACCCTGAATGGGGGCATTACGGGCACCAATACCAATCTTACGCTCAACACCACCAGTGGCGCTTTAACGGTGGCCATGGTAGGCATCAGCATTGGCACGGGTACGGTAACCAAAACAGGTGGGGGTACGCTTATTCAAAGTACAGCTAATACTTACACGGGGGCCACCATTATTGCAGCAGGTACTTTACAGGTGGGGAACGCAGGTGCTATACCGGCCACCTCACGCCTTACCAACAATGCCACGCTTAACCTCACAACTTTCAGCATCACGGTGGCTGGCATCCAAGGCACCACGGCTGGCGCATTGGTTCAAACAAGTTCACCCTTAGTAAATGTCACCTTTACCATCAATGCATCTGGCACAGATACCTTGAATTATGCCGGGAGGATTGTGAATGGCGCAGGCACAAGCACAGTAGCTGTAACCAAAGCCGGAACCTATACCCAAGTGTTTAGCGGAAACAACACCTATAGCGGAATCACCAACATCAACGGCGGCGTACTACGCGCCAACAGCTCGGGAGCATTCAGCCCCAATTCGCGCCACAGCCTGGCCAATGTGGCCGGGGTAGAGCTCGATATGACGGGTTACGATATGGCCTTACAGTCGATAGAAGGGGGCGGCGCCACGGGCGGCACGGTTACTTTGGGAACCGCGCTCTTGCGTTTAACGGCAAGCTCGCTTACTTACACTTACAGCGGCCGCATTTTGGGTGATGGCTTGGCCGGGGGTATCCAAAAAGAAGGTTCTGGCATTTTTGTTTTAGCCAACAGTCCCGAATACGAAGGCTTTACCCGCGTGCGGGCCGGTATTTTGCGGGCCGGGGCCGATATTGACTTTGCAGGTACCCTCATTATTGTTGATAGCACGGCAGGCACCCGATTTGATTGTGGTACCTTTGCCTCATCGGCTCCGTTTTTGTCGTTTAACTCCACCCGGCAAGTGGGTGGCACCTGGGGTAGTTTGTCGTCGGCTGCCACCAATAGAACCGACGCCAGGTTTAGTTCTGGTTCTCCCGGTACCATCTTTATCGACGATGGCCGACGCGAAGGCTATTGGCTCGGAACCGTAAGTTCTAACTGGTTTACCCCGGGCAATTGGCACGACAATATTGTGCCTACCACCACCACCGAAGTGGTATTGGAAGACATGAGCATCAATGCGCCCGTACTCAACGGTACCGGCAATTGTGGTAACCTCATCATTTTACCCGGTGCCAACCTCACCCTCCAAGGCACCAGCACCCTCAACGTATACCTCGAGATTTTCAATAACGGGGTCCTCATTCCCAACTCCTCCACCGTTGTGCTACGCAGGACTACCGGCATTACCCGGGTCATTGCCCGTCCCAATGGCGTAGATCCCGATTTTGCACGGGTAGAATACTTGGGAACGGGTACCGTACGCTTCCAAACCAGCGTAGCTAGTCCTGTTTACCTCACCGGCTCGCTGGTGAACAGCAGTACGGGCACCATCGACTTTAGGGGCAAGGATTTTCGTTGTGGACTCCTTGAAGGCACCGGCACCCTCACCAATTCACTCGGTTTTCCAACCATCATCAACATAGAGGCTACTACAGGCACAGGAACTTTCTCGGGGATAATCAATAATGGTGTGGGAGGCATTGCATTGGTTAAAACCGGCGCATCTATTCAAGTACTTTCGGGTACCAATACTTTTGTAAATGGAGTAACCTTGGGTGGGGGTACGCTGCGCGTACTCGACAATGCCAATGCCCTGGGTACAGGCATTCTTACCATCAACGGAACCACCCCCACGCTCGAGCTCAGCCGCACTTCGGCAGGCACGCTTACCTTGCCCAACAATGTGGTGGTGGCCGCCAATGCCAGCATTGTGCCCAATGTAAACGTTTTAGGTGCCGGCACTACTTTTACCCTCGGAACCCTCAGCATAGGTGCCCAAACCCTCACCATTGCAGGTGGGGCCAATGTAAATAGCGGTACCGCTCAATTGAATTTTGGCGCCGTTACCCATACCGGCATACCCACTTATACCGTGAATAACCCCAGCGCGGGTGGCATTACCCGCTTGAGCTTGGGAGCCCTCACAGGCAGTACCTTCCGCACCTTTTTTAATGGCAATGGCGAAGTGGTGCAAACCGGGGCGTGGACCATCGCCACCAGCGCCAACGACAGTGCCATTAATTACAATGGTACCGGACAATTGATTTTAAACCAAACCAATGTCCTTTCCGACCGCATCAATGTATTGAGCGGAACCTTGGTAGCCGCCGATAATGCCGCAGCTTTGGGTACCGCCTCCAATGTGTACTTGCGCGGTGGCCGATTGGTATTGCGGGGCGATGCACCGCTCAATTTCGGCCGGCCTTTGTTTAAACCTACCGATGTGGGTGTTTTGGTAAGCGACCGAACAACACCCGGAGCAGGCGTTATCCATACCATGGGTAACTTTACCCTTCAAAATACCGGAACCGATACCATTTTGGTGGATATTGGCAGCAATGTTACCTCGGGTACTGGGGGCGTGGCAGTGGCTACGCTTGCTACGGTTACAACAACCAATTACAATGTCGATACCAATGCTGTATTTCAGCTGACGTCCTTCAATGGCAACCATATCATCACCAAGAGGGGCTTGGGACAAATGCGGGTATCAGGCAATGTAACCACCCGAAGCAACCAAATCACCACCATTGCCCAAGGCAGTTTGCGCCTCGAAGCGGCCAACGCACTTACAGCCACCGCCAATATTGCCCTCAATATCGACAGTGGCGCGGTACTGGAGCTCGCTGCCGACGCCAATACCACCTTCAACGGCACCAACGTTACCATCAGAGGCACTACACAAGCCATCCGAATAGACCGTGCAACGACCGCTGCTACCGATGTTACCCATACCATCAACAACCTCAACTGGAATGTAAACAACCTCGAGCTCGAAGTTCAGCGGGGCAGCAATATCACCGGAACAGCTTTGGGAATTCTTTCTATGTCTAACCTCACCCAAAATACCGGCAGCCGTACCTACAACTACCTCACCCGGCCCTTTGCCCGCGTGAGCTGGCCCAATTATACGGTGAGCAATGCGGGCGTGGTAGTAAATCACCGCGGACAAGGCATTTTAGGGCAGCTCAACGGAACCACCATCTCTACGCTCACCGGAACGGTGTTTAACCAGTTGGGAAGCGGACAACTGTGGCTCAATGGTAGCAACGGCACTTTGCAAACCACTTTGAACATCGATAGTGGACAGCTGGTGCTCGAAGGCCGGCAACAAGTACGCATCATCAATTTGAATGCGGTGGGGCAGGTAAATCCGCTCGACGATACCTCCTTTACCCTTTCTATGGCCTTTACCGGTGTGCGTCAGGCACCCCGTTTGTATGGCAGCACGGCTTCTACCGCCCAATTTCAAAGCGATACCCGTTTTACACCAGGCAGTACCGGCTTGCTGGGCTTAAAAGGTTACCTCGAATTCCGCACCAATCCGGCAGGTGGCCGAAGCAGCTTGCCCTTGGCCGCCGCACCTGTTATTCAAGTACGCGATTCTACCGGATTGCTCATTTCCAACGCCCAAAACAACATTTCCGTCCGCGCCTTTTTATCGCAAACCGATACCTTGGGCAGGGGCGTGTTGCGTGGCGACAGTACAGAAAATATGGTGATTGATTCGGTACGTTTCGATAGCCTGCGCCTCGGGGGCATAGTAGGCTTCTTCTACCGCATTGCTTTTGTGGTAGATAGTTTGGTAACCCCTGCCATCGAAAGCCCCAACCTCACCCTATCGCCGGGCCCCATCGACCCCAGCAAATCGAGCGTGATTTTCAGTGTTGATACCGCCATTGCCAATGGCCGCGATTCGGTTTTGATTACCGTACTCATCCAGGATATCGACAGCAATAAGATCATCAACGAAGAGGTGTTTGTTACCCAACCACTGGGCAAACTGGCCACCATTACGGCCTTAAATGGGGGCTTGTCGAATGTGGATGGTTTGGCCATTTTCAGCGTAAAAGCCACGGTGGCCGATTCTATCGATTTTAAAGCCATCGTTGAAGTAGATGGTGATGCGCCCTTTGGCGATTCGGCGAGGGTGTATTTTATACCCGGCCCACCCTTCAGATTGGCCTTCCGATTCCAACCCTATACCACGGCGGTCGACAATATCTTTATTCCCCCGGTGACCATTCAAATTTTCGACTCGCTCGACAATAAAATGTGGACCGATACCAACCGGGTAAGCCTGTCGCTCGTACCTTTCGGCGTTATTAACGGCACCAGCACCATTACCGAAAGGAGTGGGGATGTGGAGTTTCCGATCATTTCTATTTCCAACGGGGGCAGCTATGTAATGCAGGCCAGTTTGCCGCCGTATAGTTTAACGGTGAATTCACTCTCGTTCGACATCTTCGAAAACCTCTACTTTGGCGGCAGTGGCGATGGACACGAAGGCCACCTGGCCCGCGAGCAAAACCTGAATGGCCAATTTGCCTTGCGTATTGGAGGCACTTTTGTAGCCCAAGGCAAGGTGTACGACGGCACTACCAATTTGGGAGGTACGGGGGTATTGAGTTCGGCCCTTACCCTCAGGGGTTTGGTGCCCGAATTTCCGAATGTTGATCTTGATTCGGTGAACTACCGCTTTATATCTCCGGCCATTGGTGAAAACCGGGTGGTATTGGTAAACAATTTATTTTTATCGGGAAGCGATCTCGACGAATACGTAAGCAGCTTGAGCGATGGTCCCAGCGGTTTTGCCACCATCAAAGGCCAAAACTACTTTGGCGGCAATGGCCGGGGCGATAACCAAGTGCAAAGCGATACGCTTTTCTTAGACGGGCCAGAGCCCATCCCCGCACGGCTGCGCTTTGAACCGGGCCCGGGCGATCAGCTGGCCAACGAACCCTTCCGTTTAACAGCCCAATTGCTTTCGGCCGACAACCGTTTGGTGCCCTTCGGGGTAGATACTGCCATATTGGCGTTTTTTGCCAACCCAACAGCTGCTTCACTGGGTGGGACTTTGACACGCAGCTTTAGTGGAGGGAAAGCGGTATTCGATGACATCTCTATTGATCGCAGTGGAACAAATTTCCAACTTTCTGTTGAAGCTGTATCACTTCCAGTCGTTATTGACTCATCTGTGAGCCAAAGTTTCGATGTATACCAAATTTATAGTGGTGGTGATGGCCGTGGCGACAGTGCATTGTTTACGCTCAGTCGTGGTATAGATGGGGTTATTTATGATGGCTGGTTGGGTGGTGCACCCGGCAATGCCAACGATTGGAAAACCGCTGCCAACTGGAGCTCGCAAATGAGCCCGCGCGATACCTCTAAAATCATCATCCCCAGCAGGCCCAACCTGCCTCGCATACAACGCAGCAGCACCCCCGCGCTCAACAGCTATGTATTGGCCAGCAATGGCTGGTTGAACCTGCTCGAAGATGCTACCCTTACCATCGACAGCGGTACCACCGATAGCCTTGCTGCCGACGGCCCGCTCTTCCGAATAGAAAGTGGTGCTGAGGTGATTACCCGGGGCGACAACAGCAAAATCATCATTGAGCCCAATGCCCGTTATGTGAATTTGAGCGCCAGCAACCCCCGATTAGAATCGCGCCAGCGCCTCACGGGTGTAAAGGGTTGGCGACAGCTCACCGCACCGGTGCGAACCACCTATGAAGATTTCCTCGACAGCCTCGAGACGCAAGGCTATACCGGTGCCAAATACGACAGCTTGCAGCCCAATGTACTGTGGTGGGCCGAAACCGATACGGGTACCACTAATCAAAGCTGGCGCAAACCCGCCATTGCCACCGATTCGGTATTGGTTGGCCGAGGCCATTTTGTGTATGTGTTCGATGGCGCCGCTTATCCGGCCCGGGTTACAGGGGGTGGCAACTACCGCGATACCCTGCCGGTAACCCTCACGGCCACCGGTTTCGAAGCCGATTTAACCACTGACTTCACTTTTCCGGAACTTACATTTACCGAAAGAACTTTGAGTACAGTAGCCGATACCGTAGGGGGGAATCGGTTTTTCCTCGACGAAAATGCGGCCGATGCAGGTTGGAACCTGCTGGGCAACCCCACCGCCAGTGTGTTGAACTGGGATGAAACGGGTGGGGCTTGGACCATGACCAACCTCGACAACACTTTTTATATTTGGGATCCGGCACTGAGCGGGGTAGGCGGCTACCGTTATTGGAATGGCACGGTGGGCAATATCAACGATACCACCCTTGAAACCGGCTTCCTGGCCCCTTGGCAATCGTTTTGGGTACACGCCAATGCAGCCAACCCCCAATTACGCGTAAACAATGCCGCCAAAAGCAACAGTGGCCAACGTTTTTACAGCCGCACCCAAGGCCAACCCCCCCATGTGGCCTTTACCGTGAATGGCCAGGGTATGGAAGCCAACAGCTTTGTAAGCTTCGGCTGGGAGGGCATTACTGGCCCCGACCGTTACGACGGCTACCAGCTCGAATCGTACAACGACGACTGGTTGATGCTGTACTCCAACAGCTCGCCCCGCCACCGCAAACCGTTGGTGATAAACCACCTGCCCGACCTGTTCAACGAAGAGTTGGCCGTGCCATTGCACCTCAGTGCAGCACGGGCTAGAGCTCCTATCTCTGGAAATTATTCCCTTTCTTGGAAAGTATCTGCCAACTGGCCCGCCGATTGGGGCCTGGCTTTGATGGATCACTACAAAGAGGAAGTTATTTTATTGGACCGCCGCAGCAAACACGAGTTCGCATACGATGCACCCGTAGCACCACAGGCACGCATGAGTACCGAAAATGGCGATTTCAGGATTCCTGGGGCGGTTTTGCATGAAAAACCCACCGATGTAAACGTACCGGTTTTCCGCCAACAGGCCGCTCCCAAGCGTCCATTTACCTTGGTAGTGATCCCCAATTACAGGGGTGAAACCATAAAATACCGGCCCGATCATCCGTATTTATACCCGCCCACACCCAATCCTTTTAACGAAGAAACAAAACTGGCCTTCTATTTGCCTAGTGCGGCACAGGTAACCTTAGAAGTAACCGATATGTACGGACGCATGGTAAGTCGCTTAGCAAATCAGGAGTTCGCCGCCGGCACCCACGAAGTAATGTGGACCACGGCACAGCTCCAAGCAGGCACTTACGTGATCCGACTCGTGACCAGCGACTTTGTAAGCACGCAGAAGGGAGTTAAAATTCGGTGATGTTTCGATGGGTTATACTAACGTTCTTTGTTTTCTTGAGTGCGCTTTCAAGCGCACAAACTGGTAGGGACTTCCCTGCAGGAGTAGCAAGAGCAAATATTTCGGTATCTGCTTCGGCTTCGTTGCTCGACAATATCTCGCTCACTACAATGCGTGATGTAACGCTCAATTCGCCTAATGCCAACGAAGGTTACGTTTTGGTTAATCCGAACAACAGTACCAATGCAGGCATGATGCGCATTTCGGGACGTCCAGGCAAAGCCATCCGGATTACCTACCTTGCAGCAGAAACGCTGTTAGAAGAAAGTGGAACAGGCGGGGTAGTAAAAGCAAACTATCGTATCAGCGGCTTTGAATCAGATAATCAGGCAGCAAGTGTCATACTCGACATTGGAGAAGCCAATGTAAAAATCGGCCCAGAAGGTCATTATTACATTTGGTTAGGAGCATTGCTCGATGTGACCAAAGCCAAGCCAGGTTCGTATGTGTCGGAGTTCATCATGGAAATTGAAGGAAACTGATGCGGACTTTGACTTACATAGCGATACTCACATTGTGCTCTAACTTTGGATTTGCACAACGAATCAATTTCAGCACTTTTGTTCAGGGAGAGGATATCATCATTACTTTGCTAGATCAAGCAACGTTGAATTTTAATCGCAAGCAGCAAGTTATAGTGGTTGGTGATCCGAGCATAGTATCAGTAAATCTTACCGATGATGCTACTCTGGTAGTAGAAATTGATGCTCCTATTGAATACGACATCACCGCGGCCATTACTTGGGACAAGGGATTGAGTATTAACGGCTCCGATACAGGCATTACTGTTCCATTTGAATTTCGGTTTGCCTACAATAATACGGGTGAACTTACAGATGTTGAGCGCCGAGCAAGTGCAGTTCAAATTCCACCCATGTTCCATACCGTAACTTTTCCAATGCGGAGGAGAACCGCAGGTGGACCACCTCCACCTCCGCCAACCCCCGAACATGGTGGCTACGTTCGGCCACGAGGAAAGGCTTATTTGTTCGTCTACGGTAATTTGGGGCCCATACCAGACAATATTCGTTCGGGGAACTACGCTGGCGATATCCAATTAAGTATTACTTATGCTGACAATACTTTTTAATTGGAAATGGCTGATGGCCTTAATCATCTCGTTGGCTTGCATGAGGAGCGTTTCGGCACAATTCATTCGCATGACCATTAACCTGCCACCTGGTTTTGAAGCCAAGCCTGACCCGTCTTTTCCTCAGGTACTAGAGGCACCTGTTGACGGATCAACGAATTTCGCTCGCCAAGGCATCCGTTGGATAGAGTTCAGATCTCGCGAAAATGTGCAATTGTCTATTCAGGCCCGCTTCGAACCGCGGCCAGGTGCTATGGCAACCATGTACTACCTAAACAACAACACCACTGATTTTAATGCTGCTAAAATTTTACCACCATTCAAATCTACGGTGACCATATATGACGGACCACGCTTAATGCGCGATTTTCCGGAAGATGTAGTGTATCTCTCCGCTTGGTTGGGTTTGCCAGCCGAAAGAGGAGGATTGTTAACCATAGAATTCCACTAAATGAACCATAAACGATTGCATGAACCAATTCCATTATTGCCATGACCAACCGCCGCGGTTCGACAGGCTAGGCCTGTTCCCCGCAACATTCAAAGCGATGAGGTTCGCTCAATAAAACCTTTTTTTAAAAGAAGCTTCTTCCGCTGAAACCGATAAATTTGACCGGTATTGGCAGAAATCAAATAGAAAAACCAAAACAATCAAAACAACTAAAACCATTAATTAAAAATTCAACACAATGAAAACAATTTTCAAATCACTTCTGTTCGTTGCCCTTTTCGGTGGCATCGCAACTTCGGCCAACGCTCAAAGTTTGGGTGCTACGGCTAACACAGGTGCAACTGCTCGTATCTTGAAGCAAATCACCTTGCTAACGGATACGGTTCAGTTTGGTGCCGTGGCTGCTGGTATCGATACGCCATTCCTTAGCCCCACCGATCCTAGCCAAAATACAAACGTAGGTTTTAACGCCCGCGTAGGTCGTCTAGTAGTAGACGCTTCTCCTAACGAACCTGTTCGTGTAGAGTTTGACTCGGTTCTTACCATGTATTTTAACGGCGTAACTACTGTTGCTGGTGCTGACTCGCTCATTCACTTTGTGCCACAAATTTCAGTTAAAGACAGCACTTTGGCCTGGAGTGTAGGCCATGTGACGGGTGCTACACTTTTGTCGAAAGATATACCTGCGACGAATACCAACGTAGCCGCCACCAACAACACCGGCTTTGGTCCTTTCGGCATAGTTCAAACTCAAACCCTTGAAAAGGCAACTTTGTGGATCGGTGGCAAGTTGTATGCTTCTCCGGCTTTGAATGATTTAATCACTTCGGCTAATACCAGAACCGGTCGTTACGTAGGCTCGTTGAGTTTCAACGTGATCTATCAAAACTAGACCAAACTATCTTTTGCCCGGCAGCTTAGAATAGCTGTCGGGCAATTATATTTGAAAAAAAACTTTGCACATGAAAAGAATTTTCTTGTTGCTTTTGGCATTAGCGCCTTTAGCTAACCTTTCTGCCCAGCTATCCTTAGCACCCACTGCTGTTTACTTAGATAAAAATGGCATTGGCAATTTGTTCATCACGAACAATTCAGGAGTGCCGCAAGAAATTTCAATTAACTTCCAGTTTGGTTATTCCGATCAAGATGAAAATGGCGTATTGATTATGCAATATGCCGATAGTGCGAACAAAAAGACTTGGGGTTTGGATGGTTACGTAAAAGCGTTTCCCCGCACCTTTATTTTACCCCCAGGCCAACAGCAGTTGGTACGCTTGCAATTGTCGCGCTTTCCACGCACCTCGCCTCAAGGAACCTATTTCACGCGCCTCAAAGTAGGCAGCTCAGGCCAAACGGCTGATATAGGTGCCGACGCAGCCGATGGAGCTGTGGCCACGCGTATCAATATGCGTTTTGAACAAGTGATTGTGGCGTTTTACAAATTTGGTACAGTTAATACTGGCCTGAACATCGAGCGTTCTGAAGTCAAAATTGACACCAGCAATACGCTAACCTTAGATACATGGTACCGAGCCATGGGTAATTCACCTTACTTGGGCTCTGTTTCTATGACCATAAAAGCACCAAATGGCCAAGTGATTGCCCAAGGAAAGCAGTCTGTTGCCATGTATTTCAGCGGCAAGCGGCGCAATCGCTTCAAGTTTGAGGAAAAGTTAACTCCGGGAAAATACGACGTGGAAATGAAGTTTGAAACACTAAGGAATGATATTCCTGGTGAAGATTTGGTACAAGGTCCACCTTATACCTATCGGACAAGCTTCCAAGTCCGCTAGAGAAATTTATATTGTAAATGACACCGCGGCTTGGCCATGTTACCCTTATCGCCTTTCTTCATTTTCTCTGGGGATTGGGTGCCGTCCAGGCACAGGAAGCGGATGAGTTTACCCTGTTGTTTGGGTATCCTGCTGTAGGGCAGGTTTACATAAGTGCAGCTTTCAGGGGCGACCAGCCCATGATTGCAGCAGGAGAATTGATGAGTTTATTGATGATTCCTTACACCCGAACCGATAATCGGCTAGGGTACAAGGGGGGATATCCTCAGGCCGTCGACCGTTGGGAAGTAGACCCTGTGAATAATATTTTGTTCAGAAGAGGTGAAAGGGTGGTCTTAAAGGCTGATAAATTTTATTTGGGAGAGACAGATTTATACCTATCACCCGATGTATTGAATGATATTTTTGGTTTCGAATTAACAGTGAATACCTATGCTTTGGTATTGAGTTTAGTTTCTCCCAGGGCTTTGCCCGTTGAAGAAAAATTGAAACGCGATGAAGTTCGACGAAAGCTGAAGAGTCAGGCGCCAGAGAATATATTACTCACCTACCCCATGTTGTATCCCCGCAAACGTTCGTTTTTAGCTCCAGGAATGTTAGACTACAACGTAAGTTCTAACGGCCGTTTGGGATCATCGCAACTTTCTTATGGGATGTCGGCGGGGCTAGAGTTGTTAGGAGGCGATTTCCAGACCAGCGTGTCGGGTCTTGTAACCGATAATTTTAGGACTTTTAATTTTGGTGCTTCTCGTTGGCAATATGTGTTCAAACAAGGATTAGAGCCTGACAAAAATCCATGGATATCGACCATACAAGTGGGAGCTGTGCCTGTTCAAAATTCCTTAGGCAGAACCGCTTTGGGGGTCACGATTTCCAACAATCCTGTGGTTCCACGTAGGGTATTAGATTTATTCGTAATCGAAGGATTTACAACCGCCGATTCTGAGATTGAATTATTGGTGGCTGGACAGTTGGTTGACTTTACTCGTGCCGATGAATTGGGCTACTATCGTTTTAATGTGCCATTGAGTTATGGTACGGTGCGTATCGGCATAAGGATTTACACGCCGCAGGGTGAAGTGCTTTTTGAGGAGCGTCAGCTGCAAATACCATTCACTTTTGTGCCACGGGGATTGTTAACCTACAATGTACAAGCCAATATGCAAAGGGCACCTCGTGCCGATAGTGCGCTTACATTGATGGGCAGGGCCGATGTAGCATATGGTCTTACCAATAATATAACTACAAAATTTGGCGCCGACAGGGTTTTCGACAGCTTAGGTGTAAGTTTCAGGCCATTCACCAATGTTTCGATGCGCTTGTTTGATCAGTATTTGTTGAATGTTGATTACATCCCAAACAGTCAGATTCGCACTAGCGCAAGTGTGTTTTATGCCAACAATACGGCAATATCAGTACAGTATGGCAATTATTTTGGCCAGCCAGTAAATGACTTTGTTAATTCATTACTAGAAAGGGATTTGCAAGTGAGTTATTTCCTTCCATTTCAGTTGTTCGGTCGTACTTCAGGCATTCGTTTCAGTTACGATAGGTTATGGTTAACCAATGGCGAGTTGCAACGCTTCCAAGGCGATTATAATACCCGGCTTGGACCGTTGATTACCCGAATGAATTATAGAGAAGAACGCGTGATACGCGATAACAAGCCCTTAGAAAATCAGCGTTTAGCCACTGTATCACTTACTTATACCATACCCCGGAAACCGGGTATTCCCGTTTTTGTACGCGGTATGTTTTTTAGAACCCAGCTTCGCCACGATATGAAGCAGTTCGACGCTACAGCCTTAGGAAGTTTTCAGTTTTCACAAACGGTATTCAAAACAGGCCGCTTTACGATCTCATTTGACCGAGATTTTTTAAATAAAAACAACAGAATACAGTTTGGCTTGCTGTATGACTTTCAGTCCTTCAGAAGTTCTTCTCAGGTTAACTTAGCCCAAAAAGGTTTCGATGTTCAGTACGGCTATTCTCAAACATTCAGTGGTTCGTTTGGTGCCGATTTGCGTAATGGTATGATTCTTCCATCCAACCGCGACCAAGTGGGCAGGGCCGGAGTTACCGTTCGCACTTTTATGGATGCCAATGGGAATGGCGTATGGGATAAAGGAGAGGAAGTCATTCCAGCCAGTGCGGTGCGTCTTGATCAATCGGCAACCATGATTATGGGGTCTGATGGATTGTTGCGCATTACGCAATTGCAAAATTATTGGACATACCGAGTGACGGTTGATTTACGTTCTTTGCCCGATGCTACCTTGGTTCCCTTGAAACCTAAATTTTCCTTTGTAGCCGATCCCAACCGTTTTAAGCTCATAGATATTCCTTTGTACAAAACGGGTACCATCGAAGGAGTGGTTTATAACGAAAAAATACCAGGCAAATTAGATCCGCAGCCTGGTTTGCGCATGACGTTGGCACGAATGGGCACCGAGGAGTCGGAAGTTATTCGTACTTTTAGTGATGGTACTTTTTACCAGTATGGTCTAATTCCAGGCGATTATACTTTAGTAGTTGATAAAGGCCAGCTCGATTTTATGCAAGTATCTTCTTTCCCCGACACACTTCGATTTACAATTCAAGCAACTGCTGAAGGCGATTGGATAGATACTTTGCAAATCGTTTTGCGTCCTAGTCAGCCCGATAGCTTGAAAAAGGACCAGCCGTTAACCTTGGCCAGCCTAGAAAACCTTTTAGGTAATAAGTTGAGGACTGCCGTAAAAGCTTTTAGTGAATCACAAGAACTGTTTTATCGTGGGAAGTTTGACGAAGCCAATGTAATGGCCGATAGTTCATTACGTGAGTATACCACAGATTTTGCCATTGCCATGAAGGGTTCCATAGCTTTTATGCAAGGAGATAAGGCTGCGGCAACGCGTCTTTGGACAGACGCTCAGCAAAGGAATCCATTTGTACCTATTCCCGATACTTCGCGTATACGATTAAAAGTGCGCACCGTTTTGCCTGATTCCTTGGTTATGGTTCCACGTCCCATTAGCCCTGCCGATAGTATTCTACCTATCGATAGTGCTTTATTGGCAGAGTTGGAGGCTGGCTTAGGAGAACAATTGCGCCAGTCGGTGAGCTTTTTTGTAGAAGCGCAAGAAAGTTTTTACCGTTTAAAGTTTGATGAATCTTTATCATCCATTGATAGTTCTTTGGCCTACTATGTAAGTGACCATGCTTTGGCTTTGAAAGGTTCTATCGTTTATATACTTGGCCGCCAAAACGAGGCTTGGAATTATTGGTATGAGGCAAAAGCCCGTAACCCCATGATTTCCTTGCCTGATTTGGAGGTATTAGACCGACTTGTAACACCTATCGCTGAATTGCCCGAAAAAAATGCACGCAAAAAGCTTATATCAAATCGCTAAACGAACGAAGCTCCTTGCTTGGAGTTTGATGTTCGTATTTGGCCTGCTGGCAATGCCAGTATTGGCCCAAGATGACCCTGCCCAAGATGGGCCTGAACCAGAGCTTACAGAAGCACCGCAGCAGGCTAAAATACGCCCATTCAATACCTACGAGCGTTTTTCGTACGAAGCGGGCATCAGCAACCAGCTTCAAAACATGATGAGCCGTTACCTCAAATCGAACCTTTTTGCTATTAGCGTGCAGATAGAAGGCAGAATGGTAAGTGCAGCGGCACCCGTACAGGGCACAGCCAGTGCGCCCAGCGCAGTAAAAGGCAAGCCCAGTGAAGGAAGTGGTGAAGACAAAACGGTGGAGATGCTTCCAGCGCTTCCGTTTTTTAGCTCCAGGTTGCGTGCACCTGTGGAGGTAGAAAACCCGGAAGTAAAAGATGCGGGCAACAAGCCAGTGAATTTAGGCGGCAGTACTTTGGTTACCGGCCCACAGATTGATAAAATTCGCGTCATTTTTGTACTCGATACAGCCATCACCCCCGAGTCGGCCAATTTTTACAAAGGCATCATTACTTCTGCCCTCCGCTTAGATAGCAAAAGGGGTGACGAAATTTTGATATCGAATGCCGCTTTCCCCCGTTCCGACGATACCGATGCCACCCAAGGCCCGCCTGTGGTGGTAAATGCCCAAATTGCCCCCAATACCGAACAGAATACCGAAATGAAGGGCTTTATTGCCCAGCTTACCAAAGACCTCACCTTGCAAATTTTGGTGGCCATGGCGGTTTTAGGCCTGCTCATTTTTATTGGTTTGGTATGGCGAGGCAGAAACAAATCGGAGCTTTCGGTAAAAGGCAAAGATGCCCGCAACTTGGCGCAAGAACTCAACGCCGGCGGTGGTGGCCTCAGCGAACAAGCCATGGGCAATATGGCCAATATGATGGGTGGCATGATGAACATGAATGGTGGCAGTATGCGCATGCAAACCGAAATGGTGATGAGCCAAGACAGCCAGCAAATGGAGCTCAACCAATCCGACCCGCTCATGAACTGGTTGGTGAACGATAAGGAGAATTTGGCTTTTGCTTTCGAGCGTTGGTTGCGCGAAATGGGGCCATCGGGCGTTCACAAAATCATTTTGTTGTTGTACCCTTACGGCCACAGCTTCTTTGAAATGATTTGCGAGCAAATGGGCGCCGAGTCGGTCGACCAATTGGAAGCTGCTTGGATGACCTGGAAACCCAACGACAACGATGCGGCCAGCCGCCAGCGTACCATGGATGAGTTGGTGCTGGCCATGAAAAACCAGCGCCAGTTTGGTCACTTCCCTTTCATTATTCACCTGAAAGACCGCGAAATTGTAGACTTGCTCAAAGACGAAGAGCCTCTAGAGAGTTTGATGGTAGTAAATGGCTTGAACAGCAACCGCAAATCGAACCTGCTAAACATGTTGGGCACCGAAAAAACGGCCTTGATTTTGGCATCGTTCCCCGAATTGAGCGAGAAACGTTTTGGTGATTATGCCGATTTATCGAGCCGCCTGTTTACCAAACTCAAGGATGTACGCGAGCGCAGCAAGCGCAACGAAAAGGCCTTTGAGCAGGTATTGGCTACCATCGAGCAGCAAAGCATGGGTCAACAAGAAGAGATGGTGGAGAACCTCCGCGATTCAAACGAGGAGATGTACCGCTATATCCGCGAGCGCATTACTTTGTGGAGCGATGTGGCCGAAATGCCCGAAAGTGTATTGCGTGATGCCATGACCGGCCTCGACAGCGAAGCCCTGGCAGCCATTGTAGCCAAAGACGAAGCTTTGGAGAAGAAGTTATTGCCTTTGCGTCCGGCCCGTGAACAGGCTTTGGTACGCGACCTCATTGCCCAGGGAGCCTATTCGCCCGAGGCTACCGAAATGGAGCGCAAGAAGTTCCTCAATTTGTGCCGCCAGTTAAACGCACTGCTCGAAAAAACCACCTGAGTATGAAGTATCGGAGGGAGTTGGTTTTGTTGTTGGTGGTGGTAACGCTTTTGGTGGGTTGCTCTCGCAGCAGCATGCGCATTCGTACCTACAAAAAGGATAAGAACCGAAAAGAAAACCTGCAGGCCACCAAAGACAGCTTGGCCAAACCGCCTGAGCCCAAAAAAGATACGCTCAGCAAAGAGGTTACCCTGCTCAAAGCCGAGCAATACAGCTTTTTAACCAACCTCATCATCAATAACATGGTGCGTGCACAGCAAGCAGCTTACGATGGTCGCTATCAGGAAGCCGAAAAGTTGCTGTTACAAACTTTGAGGTGGTATCCTACCCCCGATGCGCTCATGTTATTGGGCAGTGTGTATGAGGTGCAAGGCAGTCCGGCCCGCGCCGATTCTTGCTGGCTCGAAGCCAAAAAAATGGATCCTCGTTTCGAGAGCCGAACTTCCGAATTGCCCCGCCAAGCCCCCACGGTGATCATTCCCCGCCAAGGCGATTTTTAGGGTTCAAAGTTTAAGGTTTAAGGTTCAAAGTTCAAGGTTCAAAGTTTGGGTGGACGACAGTTTCGGGTTCACCATAATCAAAGCCCTGTCGGGGCGGCATATGGGTAGCAAACAAACACCCCAGCCCTGTAAGGGCGGCATATGGGTTTGGTAATCATGGGTTGAACAACAATCTCGGGTTGACCCATGCACCCAGCCCTGTCGGGGCGGCATCTGCGTAGCAAAATCACAACAACAAACACCCCAGCCCTGTCGGGGCGGCATATGGGTTTGGTAATCATGGGTTGAACAACAATCTCGGGTTGACCAATGCAAAAAGCCCTGTCGGGGCGGCATATGGGTAGCAAACAAACACCCCAGCCCTGTTAGGGCGGCATATGGGTTTGGCAATCATTGGTTGAACGACAATCTCGGGTTGACCAATGCAAAAAGCCCTGTCGGGGCGGCATATGGGTAGCAAACAAACACCCCAGCCCTGTAAGGGCGGCATGTGGGTTTGGTAATCATGGGTTGAACAACAATCTCGGGTTGACCAATGCAAAAAGCCCTGTCGGGGCGGCATATGGGTAGCAAACAAACACCCCAGCCCTGTCGGGGCGGCATATGGGTTTGGTAATCATGGGTTGAACAACAATCTCGGGTTGACCAATATACAAAGCCCTGTGGGGCAATGGCATTAAGTTAAGGGTTGGAAAGAGCGACTTGGCGGTCAAACCGATTGGGTTTCTTCGTTGCGTCGACGCGGTTCCCCTGCCGCCAGTTTTTCCCGCAGACCTCGCAGACTGCCGCAGAACCTTCGTCGCGTCGTCGCGGTTCCCTTGGCCACCGGGCTTCGAGAACCTCAGCCCATTGGATGGCAATCGCAAATCCGCATCACAAATCCCACATAAGCCCTAGCATTTCTATTATTCCCCTATTATTCCCTATTTTTATCATTCAAAGCATTCCCATGGACACCGCTGCTCAAATAAAGGAAGATCTGATTGCTAAAATCAAAGAGTCAGAAGACCTTGATTTTTTAAAAGCTTTGCAAAACCTGTTTGATGCTTCGTATCATGAGCCGTTTTCTTTGACGGCAGAACAGCAAGCAGCCATTGAATTGGGTAAGTCGCAAATAGAAAGCGGTTTGTTTACTACACATGCGCAGCTAATGGCCAACGCACGTCAATGGCTAACCCAAAAATAATTTGGTCGAATTTGGCGGAAGACCAGCTTTACCAAATTCTAGGATACTATGAGCAGCGAAATGGCCATGCCGATTACAGCTTAAAGTTGTTGGAGGAAGTAGAAAAGCGCATCGAAAACCTGTTGTTTCACCAGGAAATGGGACGTTTAACGTCTAACAAAACCACCAGGGTGATATTGCTTAAGCAATTTGCCATCTTCTATGAACCCACGAACGATTGCATCCACATTGTGTCGTTTTGGGATTTACGCCAAGACCCGGCAAAAAATAAGGTGAAATAGCGTCGTCGCGGTTCATCTGCCGCTGTAAGGCAATCGCAAATCCAAATCCAAATCGCAAATCCCTCGTCGCGTCTGTCGCGTATTTCGTAGCGTCGTCGCGGTTCCTCTGCCGCTGTAAGGCAATCGCAAATCCAAATCCAAATTGCAAATCCTTCGTCGCGTGCGTCGCGTATTTCGTTGCGTCGTCGCGGTTCATCTGCCGCTGTAAGGCAATCGCAAATCCAAATCCAAATTGCAAATCCTTCGTCGCGTGCGTCGCGTATTTCGTTGCGTCGTCGCGGTTCCTCTGCCGCTGTAAGGCAATCGCAAATCCAAATCCAAATTGCAAATCCTTCGTCGCGTGCGTCGCGCTCCCCGTTGCGTCGTCGCGGTTTACCCTCCCCGAGCCGCAGGCGAGCCACCTATCCGTCGGGCTTCGAGAACCTCAGCCCACCGGATGGTACCTTGAACTTTGAACCTTGAACCTTGAATTTTGAATCTTGAACTTTGAATTGTTTTGGCTCTCGGGATGTCGCTCCGCTCAACTTTCAACCATTACCTCGCGTGCCCCCCTATAAAACTGCCAGGCGGCCCAGGCCATCAAACAGTGACTGAGGTCGAGGTGGTTGAACCAGGTATGCGGACTAATTTCAAACAAATGCACCCCGGCAGCGAGGGCGGCTATGCCCACCGCTTGCAGCAGGGCCAAACTGCCTTTTGCGCGGTGGCGATACCACAACCATGTTTCTAAGCTGCCCACCACGCCCAACAAACCGTAGGCGGCATGGGCTTCCACAAAGAAGAAGTTGAGACTGGCCAGTACCACCACCGTCAGTGTTAGGAGTTCGGTTACGTTTAACCAAGCCAAAGCTTTGGCCCAGCGGGCAGGCAATTGGGTACCGGCGTGAAAGATGGCGGCTCGCTCCAAAAGGGCAACCGCCAGCATGGAAATCAGCCAGCCGGGCACCTTCCAAGCAAAGCCCAGTTGAACTATGAACCCATGGCCAATGATGCCTCCGTAGGCAGTGGCCAAGCCCATCATCCAAAAATAGCCCATAAATAAGCGCTGCAAGCTGCTGTGCGCTTGCTTACGCAGCAGCCAAGCCGCTCGCCAGCAAACGGCAGTCACCAGCAAATCGGTGAGTACGGTTACCGGTTCGTAGAGGGTGAAGAAGCCGAAATCCCAGAAAGTGGCAGGCATAAATGAACTTTTGGTTTACGAAAATACGAGGGCTTAGCAGGGTTTGCATAGACTGCGGGCATTTTTTAGTGATTTACACTTTTGTAATATGTGTATATTACACCCACATATCCACTATGCGTAACCACCATTACCGTTTGCAAGTAAGCTGGACCGGCAATACCGGCAGTGGCACTTTCGACTACCGTTCGTATGAACGCAGCCACCAGATTCAAGCGCCGGGTAAGCCGGTAATCAAGGGCTCATCGGACCCCGATTTCAGGGGCGATGCGGCGGCTTACAATCCAGAGGAACTGCTGCTCAGTGCTCTTTCGGCTTGCCACATGCTGTGGTTTTTGCGCCTAGCGGCTGATGCAGGCGTGGTGGTAACGGCTTATACCGATCAGCCCGAAGGCCTGATGGAAGAGGACGGCCGCACGGGGCGGTTTACAGAAGTGGTTTTGCACCCCAAGCTCGAATTGGCCGAAGCCTACGACTCCGAACTGCTGAATCAATTACACGTCCAAGCCAAAGCAGCCTGTTTTATTGCCAATTCGGTGAATTTTCCGGTGCGCTGCGAACCCATCCATTGAATCCAAAACACCTCAACTCATTTACACCATGAAAAGAACCATTTATGCCTTCATCGTGCTGTTTAGCCTGGCAGCCTGCGAGTCGAAACCCGATGCACTCGAAGCCTTGCGCCAAAAGCAAGACCAAAATGTGCAGGTAGTGCAAGAAATGTTCGCCCATTTTAACAAGCACGATTGGCAAGCCATGGCTGCCTTGTATGCCGAAACAGCTGAATTCAAAGACCCGGCTTATGGCACCGAGCCGAAAATGCAAAGTCGTGCCGATATTGTAGCACACTACAGCGAAATGCAACAGCAGATTCCCGATGTGTACGACGATGTAAAAAACCTCTATCCAGCTGGTGAGCGCCAGGTAGTAGTGGAGTTTATTTCCAAAGGAACTGGACCCGATGGGCAGCCCTTCGCCCTGCCCATTTGCACCATCCTCACCATCAACGAAGGCAAAATCACCGCCGATTATACGTATTACGACCAGGGCTGCAATCAATAAGTTATAAACTTTTTGAATGAATATCCGTATTATTGGGTATTCCGATAAGAGTTATAATTGATGTGCATGAGCGAGGTTACTGTTTATCATTTCCAGCGTTTTTTTGAGATGTCGGGAGACCTTTTGGTTATTGCCGGCGACGATGGCTATTTCAAGATGATTAATCCTGCGGTAGAGCAACTACTGGGATATTCTTCAGCGGAACTTTGCAGCAGGCCCATGAGCGAATTCATGCACCCCGAAGACCAAGATATTACCGCCAACCGGAGAAAACGTTTGTTTGAAACCGGCCAATTGGTAACAGGTTTTGAAAATCGGTACATTACGGCCAAAGGCGAGGTGGTTTGGTTGAGTTGGAGCTCCATGCCTTCGGTGGAAGACAGGCTGGTTTTTGCGGTGGCTAAAAACATCACGCATCGAAAATTGCAGGAGCAAGAGCGCAACCGGGTGCTCGAAAAGGTGGTGCAAACCAACGAAGAGCTCAAGCGGCTGAGCTATGCTACCTCTCACGACATCCGTTTGCCCGTGAACAACCTCCTAGCGGCTTTCGAAGTGCTCGATAGTTTGGAGGTAGAAGATGCCACTTTGCGCGAAATGCACGAGGTGCTGCGCCTATCGGCCACGCAGCTCAAAACCACACTCGACGCCTATCTTGATGAGATCAACAACCGGTTGGCCGGAGAAGAAAGCAATCAAGCTGTTCCGCTTTTACCGCAAATAGAGCAGGTGGTTGAGGGTTTAGCGCAAAGCATCAAGTCGCAAAAGGGCGAAGTCAGGTTGTGGTTTGGCAAAGAGGTGGTAGTTTGGGGCAATGCCGTACAATTGCGCAGCATTTTTCTGAATTTGTTCTCCAATGCCCTCAAATATGTTCGTCCTGGCGTGCCCCCGGTAATTGAAGTGCATGCATTCAGGCAAGATGGCAAATGGGAGATTTCAGTGAACGATAACGGCACCGGCTTTGATTCGACTGCTTATGCCGAACATATCTTTCAGCCCAATACACGGCTGCACCATGAGGTAGAAGGCAAGGGCATAGGTTTGCACCTGGTGCGCGAAATGGTGGAACGCATGGGGGGAAGCATCCGTGCCGAAAGCCAGCCAGGCGCAGGGAGTAATTTTGTGGTGCTGTTAACGGCTCACGACTGAGGCTCAGCGCCCGCTTCAATTTGTCCGCTGGCTAAGGCACGTGGCAGCTCTTCCAAGAAATAATCCCAAAGCTCAGGGGTACCTACCGCAATGCCTTTTACCCGTTCAAAAACCTTCGATAGCGGCACTTCATGTTCTTTCCAAGTGCCACCGCCATTGGTGAGGTTTTGGAACAGCGGCTCCATGCGGTCAATAGCGCGGGCAAAACGGGTGTTGGCATTGTCGGCAGTTTCGAATTCCAGCCAGAGGGCATAAAACTCGTCGCGCTGGTCATGAGGTAGGAGGCCAAAAATGCGCTGTGCGGCGGCTTCCTCGGCATCGGCATGTGCCTGTCCTTGACGGGCGGGGTCGTACAAAAAGGTATCGCCAGCATCAATTTCTACCAGGTCGTGGATGAGCAACATCTTCAACACTTTAAGGGTGTCGATGGGCTCAGGACTGTATTCCTGCAGCACCAACACCATCAGACAGAGGTGCCAGCTGTGTTCGGCATCGTTTTCGCGCCGGTTGCTGTTGAATAAGCAGGTTTTGCGCAATACGTATTTGAGCTTGTCTACTTCGTGGATGAAGGCAAGTTGATGGGCGAGGCGAGGGGACATAGCGTTAAAACATGGTTGTCAGGGAGGACACGGAGTAGGAGTATGGAAGACAATGAATTTAAACGAAGGCAAGTTACAAAAGCCACGCGCTGCATGGAAGTTTGGTTAGCTTCCAGGCAGTTTTTCGCCGCGCAGCGATAGTTCTAGCAATTGTTGGATCCGTTTTTGTCGGGTTACATCGGTTTTGGCCATTTTCAACCAGCGCAGGGCGAAACGTTTGCTGGAAGGATTTATGGCTTCAAAAAAGGCGAGGGCATCGGGTTTTTGAGAAAGCGTTTGGCGGAGGTCGTTGGGCAGTTGCAAATCGTCAACATCCTCCAAAAAGTCCCATAATCCAGCTGCTTTCGACGCTTCGATGGCTGCCTGTCCGGCCGGTTGCATTCTACCCTCGCCGATGAGCCGTGCCGCGCGGGCTTTGTAGGTGGCCGACCAATGCTGCACCCGCCGCGGACCAATGAGCTGCATGGTGCGCTGTTCGTCTAATTTGCGGCGAATGCCATCGATCCAGCCGTAGCACAGCAGGGCATCGAGTACTTGGTCGGTAGACAGATACTTGGCCCCTGCCGATTTTTTGTAGGTCACCAACCAAACCGACTCTTTTTGGGCATGGTTGGCTGCGAGCCAGGCATAGAGATCTTGCTCATTGTCGATTTCAATTTGGGCGAAGGAGTTGGTTGCGAGCATAAAACGGAAACACGGCTGTGATTGAATGGTTTAGTTATCGGCCCGTAAATAGCCAGGTGGAGGGGGTGGTGGCTCAATCGCTTTGCCTACGACCAAACTTAGGTATTCGTTGCCGGGTATTTCAAGGTGTGCCGATGCTACATGGCGCAGGACTTGTTTTATGGCCTTCAGCGTATCTGACTTCTGAACGGTTAGACTTAAGAATGCTTTTTCGGGTGATTGTGCAAATTCAGGATTTTGTCCATAGTTCAGAAGGTCGCGCAACATCACTGTTTTCAATGAGTCGTACGGATAAAGGGTTCCATTTTTTATAAAGTGAGTAGTGTATAACTCAATGAAATCAGCATGATTTGGGTCCCAACGAATCCCAAAATCATAGCAGAACCCAAATACCTGAATCTTGAAGTTGCAAGAGTGCTCTCTAAATGTCCAAACTACTCCGGTTTCTGCGCACCATAAACTATCAGTGATGTGAAAGAGGTCGTCGGTACTTAGATATGCATCAAGGTCAACTTCCTTGAAGGAGTTTGTTTTCACAGCATTCGGTGATACAATGCTTACAGAATCGGGCTTTGGAGATTGACATCCAGCCAAGAAGATGAAAAATAGACCAAAGTAATATCTAAGCATGTTCCTACTTTTTGTCTAGCAATAAACGCTTCCAAGCCCGGTGTTTGATGAGGGTTGATTTGATTTTTTGGGCATAAAACACTTCTAGCCACATTTTTGTGTCAAAGCCGAGTGCTGCCGGCAATCGTTGTTCTGAATGCAACATGAGCTTGTTGAAAAAATCTTCGGAGGGTTCACGTCTGCCATGCAAATAATGACTCAATTGCACGGGCGTTAGTGCTAAATCATGGGCGAATTGCTGCATTTTAGGATATAGAATCTCTCCATACTTTTTCAAACAGTGCACGAAAGCCATGTCATTATCTAAGCCCTGCTCGATGATGTGCTCCATTTGAATTTTGAATTGCAGCAGCCTGGCATACAACAAGGTTTCGGGAGATTGTGCTTGTATGCGTTTCAAACGGGCAGCCATAAGCGCTACAGATTCGGCTTTTTCTTCGGCAGCATGGGCATAGCGAAAATCATGTCCAAATACCAAAGATTCGTTTACATTTTCTGTAAATTTATTGCTTGTGCTCATGGTAATACTGATTAATTAGGTAAATTAATTCCGGGATTTCCAAACTTAAAGTCAGGCCTGTCTGCCGCATTCCGTATTGCGTTTTGTAATGGTTGATTAGCGCAGTTTTGGGTCTTAACGATATACAAGCGAGTTCTCCAAAATCACGTAAAGCCATTTTTGCCGCAAAAGCGAGCAGAATTCCTGCAATTCCTGACAATTGTTTGCCCTTCCCAAGATTTTCTTTCGAAACAGCTATCAATCGAACATGAATTCTCCATTCGGAAGCAATTGGCTCTAATGACATCAATCCAATAATTTCTCCTGAATCCTTCAACGAAAGTCCAAAAACCAAAAAATTCCTCTCTTCAGTCCAACGAAAAAAGTAAACTACCTTGGTGAATTGCTTCAGTTGATGCTCTAAGATTCGTTTTACTTCTACTTGCACAGGTTTTCCATCTATGGTATAGACAACAGGCATGTTCAAATATACAAAACTTTACGTATATTGTAAAGTTATTGGCGGAATGATTACATTCAGCGTCCCAGACCCGGAGCATCAAACCATCCGCACCACCACATTCCCTGCCTTCTTCCCACTGTCAACAAAAGCATGGGCTTCGCGCATTTGTGAGCGGCTGAATACTTTATCGATGTGGGGGCGGAACTGCCCGGCGGCCACCAGCATTTGTAGCTGCTGCAGGTATTCGGTTTTTTCGGAGGTGAGGCTGCGGATGGAGGTGAATTGGCCGCCCGGCACAAGCAGGACTTTGAGTTGTTTGGCGGGGAGTTTGCCAACGGCGTCGAAAATCACATCGAAATGTGCCGGATATTGGGCAAGTGGTGTTTGGGTGTAGTCAATCACTTGATTAGCCCCCCAACTTTTGGCAAGCGCTATTTTGGAAGTGCTGCAAACCGCCGTCACCTCAGCACCTGCAGCCTTGGCAATTTGCACGGCGGCGCTACCCACGCTACCACTGGCGCCATACACCAGCACTTTTTGGGAGGCAGCCGATCCCGCCTTTTTCATCAAATGCAAGGCTGTCATGGCCCCCACGGGCAAAGCAGCGGCTTCTTCGAACGACAAACTTGCTGGTTTATGGGCAACTACGCCCTGCGACCATTTTTCGGGTACGCACACATAATCGGCATAGGCGCCTTGGCTGAGTCCGGTGGTGGTGCCGTACACTTCATCACCCATTTTGTAGGCCGTTACTTTACCGCCCACGGCTTCTACCACCCCCGAAAACTCGTAACCCAACACCTTTTTACGCGGTTTGGGCCAACCACCAATGATTTTGATCATGAAACTGAAGAAGGCCGAGTCGGGGTGTTTGCCACTGCGCATGATCACCGAACCCACGCTCACGCTAGCGGCATGTACGCGCAGCAGTATTTCGTTGGGCTTGGGTTGGGGTTTGGGAATTTCGGCGGTTTCGAGTACTTCGGGACCGCCATAGCGGTGATACAGGGTGGCTTGCATGGGGCTGAGTTAAACGAATAGAAGACGAAATGTTGCTGTAAAGGGTTGCATTCCAAATTGATATAAATGGGTTTTAAAAAATAGGATGCTCCCTAGATGTATGGATATTTCTGTATTTTTGAATATGCTCAGTAAGCACAACATTCAAATTATTAAAGAAGCCACCAAAAGGCTACATCCAAAGCAGCTTGGCATTTTTGGTTCCTATGCCAGAGGTGAGGCTCTGCCCGGCAGTGATTTAGATATTCTGGTTGACTATGGCGTACAGGTTGACTTGCTTACGTTGATTGGCATTGAGCAAGAGCTTTCTGAATCTTTGGGTATAAAGGTAGATTTGATAACCCACAAATCGATTAATGCCCGTTTATTGCCGCACATAGAAAAAGACCTTATCAGCATTCTGTGAAAAAGGATGTAATCATTTACGTTAATTCGCAAGAGTGCAAGTAAAGCCGAAGGCTTAGACTCTGCGGTCTCCGGTCAAACCGCATTGCGGTGCAGACCAAATGCCTCCGCTGCCTCGCGGTTTGCGTGCAGCTTTGTTCTGCACTGATTTGAAAAGCCATTCTAGGCCGAGAAACCATTAATAATCGATTCTAGAACATTGCAACAATGTTGTTTTCTCTGCGCCTTTGCGGTTAGTTTCGAAGCCGAGGTTGTAGTCTAGCGGATAAACAGTTAATCACTTATATCGAACACATCCAGCAAGCTATTGAGCGTATTCAGAGCTATACCCAAGCTCAAACAGAGGCAGGTTTTTTAAGCAATACCCTCATCCAAGACGCAGTTATTCGGAATTTGGAAGTCATTGGGGAGGCTGTAAAGAAGCTGGATGATGAATTCAGGAAAAAGTATTCAGAAATTGAATGGAAGAAGATTGCTGGAATGCGAGATAAGCTCATACATGATTATATGGGGGTAGATTTATGGATGGTATGGGCTGTGGTAGAGGATATTCTGCCTGAATTAAAAGCTAAAATCGATGAGATTTTAAGAGACTCTATGAACTGAGTAAATCAAGTGTTGGTAAACGTTAAATAACGAATTCCTCGAAGCTTCCAATTCATACGCGAAAGTGCGAGCGTTGCCTATCTTTGCCACATGGCCCAATTACCCAACAACGAACAGGTTTTGCGTGCGCTCAGCAGGGTTCAGGAACCCGATTTGAAGCGCGATTTGGTGACGCTCAAAATGATTGAAAACCTCACGGTAGATGCCTCAGGCATCAGCTTTACCGTGATGCTCACCACGCCTGCTTGTCCGTTGAAAGACAAAATAGAAGCCGATTGTCGCGCTGAACTTGCCGCTGATTTTGGCGATATGCCGGTGGTTATCAGCATGTCGGCACGCACACTCGGACAAAAAACCGGTCGCGATTTGTTGCCCGGCGTAAAAAACGTGGTGCTGGTAGCCTCTGGCAAGGGTGGCGTGGGCAAAAGCACCGTGGCTGCCAACCTGGCCGTAGCCCTGGCCCGTACCGGCGCTTCGGTGGGTTTGATGGATGCCGACATTTACGGTCCGAGCATGCCCATGATGTTTGGCTTACAGGGACAACGTCCGGCGATGGAAGGTGATAAAATTGTACCCATCAAAAAGCACGGGGTTCATGTGTTAAGCATCGGTTTGTTGATTGATGAAAAACAAGCCGTGGTATGGCGTGGACCGATGGCCAGCAACGCCCTTCGGCAGTTTTTCACCGATGTCATTTGGGGTGAACTTGATTACCTGCTCATCGATTTGCCTCCAGGCACGGGTGACATCCACCTCACCCTGGCGCAATTGCTCGAAGTAGCAGGTGCCGTGGTGGTTACTACCCCGCAGCAAGTGGCCCTGGCCGATGCGCGCAAGGGAGCTGCCATGTTCAACATGACTTCGATAAACATCCCTTTGTTGGGTGTAATCGAAAACATGAGCTGGTTTACGCCCATCCCACACCCCGAAGAGCGCTATTTCATTTTTGGGAAAGGTGGCGGCCGTGCCCTGGCCGAGGAGTTCGGGGTGCCGTTGCTTGGACAAATTCCGCTCGTTCAGGGCATTGCCGAGGCCGCCGATCAGGGCCAGCCCGTGGTGCTGCACGAAGGAAATCCCTCAGCGGTATATTATGCCGATTTGGCAGGCCAAGTGGCCCGGGCCATAGCCATTCGCAATGTAGGTTGATGTTGTCGCAGCTGAAAAGCACGAGTTGCTTTCATTGCAGCTAAAGAGATGGTGGTTATCCTTCCTTATTTAGCCTTGGGTCCATTTGGCAAAAGCCTTTTGTTGCTCGGCATTCGGTGAAGGAAGGCGCATCAAGTGATAGGTGCTGAACCAATGGGCACTTTCATCGGCTTCCAACAAAGCCTGGTGTTCGTGCTGCATTTTGTCGCGCCAACGCAACAGGCAGTGTTTTTCATCTATCCAGCTGATTTCAAGCAAGGCATCTTCGGCAACCAATCCGGCAACGTTGGCTGGCGAGCCCGGGGCTACCATCACCACCGTGCCCGCTTCGCCACCGGCTTTGCTGCGCAAGCCCAGCAGGCGCTCTTCCTTGTTTTCCGACGGCTCGAGGCGCAGGCAGCAACCCACCCAGTTGAGGGCATCGTTCAGTACGGCCTCTCGTGACAGTGGTCGCTGGTAATGTTGTTCAAAGAAGGCTTCGAAACTGTGGTCGGTGATTTCAAACAGGAGCTCAAGCAGACGGGCTTCGGTGTATTGTAAGCCATTCACCGCATCGGCATACAAACGGCGCATCAGTGTATCGAGGCTGTGCTCGTTGTGGGTGCGTCGACGAATTTCCAGATCGAGGCACAAGGCACTTAACATCCCCTCGGCATAAATGCTTACGCGGCGGTGCGGCGCTGCTGGCCCGCCATAACCATCCACCCAGGTATCGATGCTGCTGGTGTGCAGGCTGTGGTTGTAGCGACCGTAATTGTCGAAATGACGTTTCAGGTAAACATCTACTTCTTCCACATAGGCTTCCCAGTTAAATACCCCACTGCGCAGGAGAAACAAATCGCCGTAATAGGTGGTGAAACCCTCGTAAACATAGCCCAGGGGCGAATAATTTTCGCGTTGGTAATCGTAAGGGGCAAAGGCCTCAGGTTGGATGTACTTTACATTCCAGGTATGGAAAAGCTCGTGTGAACTAACGCCCAACAATTCGCTGTAGAGGCCGCTGAAAAGATTGTCGGCAGGTCCCAACGCCAGCACCGTACTGTTGCGGTGTTCAACGCCGTGGTACCAGGCAAAGGGGAAAATGAGGAAGAGATAGTGGTACTCGCTCACCGGCAGGGCGCCCATGGTGTCGAGCTGCACTCGGGTAAAGGATTTGAAATCGCTCAAAATGCGGTCCCAAGGCACTTCTTTCACCCCATGGAACCAAAGGTGGTGGCGAATGCCGTCCATTTCGAAGCTGTTGTGGACCATTTGGCGCGAGGCGAGGATGGGCATGTCTACCAATTCGTCGAAGTCGGAGGCTTCGTAAAGCCCGGCATGGAATCGCATGCCCGTGGCTACTTCAAAATCACCATCGAGCTCTAAAAGCAGGCTGCAGGGCTGGTTTCTGCTGGCTTGGGTGTACACACAGCAGTGCACCGGATTCACATAAAACAAAGTTTCATCCACATAACAGCCGCCAGCATCGGTTTGGTTGGCGAAATAGCTGTAGTGGAAATGCAGCCGTTCATTCCCTTTGCTGTGCACCCGCCAGCACGAGCGGGTTAATTTGTGCAGATGCAGCTCATCTCCATCGGTATTGCGGGCTGATACCCCCACCACATTGCGGGCAAAATTGCCCAGTTCGTATCTGCCTGGCCGCCAATCGGGCAGCCAAACTTCGGTGAACTCGGCGCGTGGATCGCATTCAAAAATGGCCAACACGCGGAGGTGGCGGGGCCTATGGGGGTCGGGAGCCAGGTGGTAATGTGCCATGAGGGGAAGATAGCCATTTTTGCTGGCAGCGCAAAAGCAGTTTGTGGTCTTGCGCCAACCTTGCGCTGGCCCTTACCCATCCAGAAGCTAGAAGGCAAGCCAGGGCAAAACAAAGAGCATGAGTGCCGTCCAGCCGACGTAAACAGGCAAATACGCCGCCATGGCGTGTTCAACCGGAGCGTAATGGCTCTTTTTGCGGCTCGACACAAAGAGGGTGTACAGCAGCCACACCAAATGCACAAACAGCAGCACATTGGTGCCCAAAACCGCTATCCGGTTGGGGGTAAAGCCCCATTCGGCTATGCGGAAGATGATGGCCGATAGGGCCACGCTGTTAACCAGTACAGTGACCAGCGCCAGACCCAATAAGGGCAGATGCTGCCAGAATTTGAAGCCCGATTTGCTGTTTTCGGCCACCGAAAAGAATATCAAAGCCATTACGCCTAAGAGCACCATGTTGAAAATGAACAGGTATTCACGGTCGTTGTAGGGGTCTTTGCCTTGCATCATCATGGCAATGAGGTACACCACCAGGGTTACAAACACCAAGGGCGTGAATAAGCGGGCAATGAGGGGCGAAATGCGGTTCACGATCTCGGGATTTTGTTGAACCAGGTAGGTCGCCAAAATGGGTACCGCTGGTGCACCCCATATGATGAGGTAGTGCGTGAAAACGTAATTGATGTTCACACCAATGAGCTCAAAAAGACTGTAGGTGATGCCCGTAAGTATGCCGCAGGCAATTACCAGCAGGGTGCCCATCACCACCAAATCGCCGTTGAAGCGCAAAAATTGAAGTCGACCTAATAAATTATGCCATTGACCGCCGCCAAAAGCAAAGCCCAAAACCGACCACAACAGCAGCGGCAGGTGTACCAAGGCCAGGTTATAGGCATCGGGGTGGATGCTTTTGGGCAATAGATTGATGTAAGTGGCGGTTACCACTAAAATGCCGCCTATCAGCACCCAACTTTTCGAAGCCACTTGATGCTTCCATAAAAACCAGCCCATCAAAAAGGGCAACACCGTAAAGCCGATGTTTTTCTGGTAGAAAAGGTCGGGCTCTATACCCAGCCAACTGGGCAGCTTTACCACACAGCCTGCCAGGAAAATGAATAGCAGCAATACGGGTAGCTCTTTCCGGTCGCTGGGCGCCGCGGGTTTTTGGTAGTTCAGTCGTGCATGCCAAAAAGCGGCCAGTGGGTCGTTGGAGGGCTCAGGGAAGCGTGCTTCAAAGGCTTGGCGGAAGGCTTCGGGTTGCTGCCGATAAGCTGCTTCCAAGGCCTCGGGCTGCTGCCAGAGGGCTGCTAAATCAATGTTGTTGGTCATGGATTAGGGTTTTGAGCGGTTGTATGAGACTCTGAAACGCATCCATTCCACTTTGAATTACAAAGTAGATAGATAAAAAAAAGCGCACACCCGCCGGGGGCAACATTTCTAAAAAAATCATGGCTGTTTTTGAGATAAAATGAGTTGTTCGAGGGCTTGTAAATGGGCGGCAAATGCCTGGCGACCAGCCACAGTTATGGCATAAGTGGTGTTGGGCTTTCGACCCACAAAAGATTTTTCAACCTGCACAAAGCCTTCTTTTTCGAGGCCTTTGAGGTGACTGGCGAGGTTGCCATCGGTCAGGTCGAGCAGCTCCTTCAGGCTGTTGAAGTCGAGTTGCGGATTTGCCGCCAGCGCCGCCATCAGCCCCAAACGTATGCGGCTGTCGAACGCTTTGTGCAACTGTTCGAGGGTGTGCTTCACTTTTCGTAGCGGAAATGAATGAACAAACCGTAAACGATGTGCAGCAGGCCAAATCCGGCCGCCCAAAACAGCATGGCGTGCTCGGGTAGGAGCAAGGCCAAAAAGCCCAGGGCCAAATTCAACAAGCCCAAAATGCGCAGGGCAGTGTAGGTAACCGGACCCGCCTGGTACAAGGTGATGCCGTAAAAAAGCAGGCTGATGGGCAGCAGCAGGCTAAACGCACCCAGCCAAGTGAAAGCAAGCAAAAGCATTCCGCCGGTAAGGAGGGGAACCGCCAAATCGGCCAGCAAACGGCGCGAGGCGGCGGTCCACACCACTTCGCCCTGTTTGTTGGCTTTGCGCCGGGCCATCCATGCCGCAGTACCTATCGACAATACCAGCAACAGGGCCGCCAGCACCATCATGCCACGCAGCTCGGCAAATGCTTCCCAATCTGTGAAGCCGATGGCCTGTAGTACAATGGGATCAAAATCGAGCCGAAATACAGCGATATAGGCAGCTAACAAGCCGTAAATGCCCGCCATTACGCCCGACCAGCCCGAAAGCGACAGGAATTTCGACGAGCGCTGCATCATGCTGCGGATGGCTTGTAAGTCGGAAAGGTAGTCGGTTTGCTGTTTCATGCAAAGAACTTTGAAATGCAAAGTAAATGAATGTTTGTTACATGGGAGCTTATCAAGTGTGTTTTTAACATTTCATTGGATGCCGACAAGATTCATCAGGGCAATAAGGTACACCAACTACCCCTATTTAGGTATTTTAAATATTCTTGTGTTTTTGAATGACGGTGTCTAGAGCGTTTTTGATTATATTCGTAAAAAAAACCAACCTATGAGCCGCTATTTGACATGCCTCTTTTTCTTCCTAGCCCTGTCGGCAACTGCACAGCGGGGAATACCTTTGCCACCTCAACCGGTTAAAACAGACTTGTGTGCTGTTTACGACACCTTGATTTACGTGCTGCAGCGCGACAGCGGATTATTCGTTTCTAACGGAAGTTCCACACGACCGGTTCAGGCGAACATACCCATTTCGGCAGCGGCATATTATGCGCTTGCAAACCAAACCGACACCTTGTGGGTGGGGACTTCAAATGGTTTATTTCGGGTGTTGCCAAGCGGAACGGTGAATCAGTTCAGTACTGCACAAGGAAATTTCGCAGCAGATACCGTATTTAGTTTAGCGGCATCAGGGAATTTGTTGTATGCAGGAACCAATGTTGGTGTGCTGGTTTACAACGGCAGCACATGGGCCGCTTACAATACTACCAATAGCGGTTTGACGAGCAATAGGGTAACGCGTGTTAAAGCTCAGGGTCAGCGTTTAGGTATAATAGCAGGCGGTGCTGCACATATACTGTCCAATAGTGTGGTCCAAGCCTTGACGGTGCCCAGCAGTTTGCCCCTTCAATTTGTTCAGCCGTTACCCAATGGAGAGCTTTTGGTTGCTACTACTTTTACCACTTTTGTGAGATCGATTGCCGGGAATTACGATTCGATAGTTGCCACAGCTCTAGGAGATGCATATGTTGATGGTGCCAATACGCTGCTGTTTGCTTCGCCGCGATTATGGACCTTGGAGGGTTCTGAGTTGCATTTCAGAAATATTGATTTCGTATCTCTACTAGGAGGTGGGGGGTCGGTGTTTCGTGCGAGTAAGTCGCTCAACAATTCATATTACTTTATGGGGCGATTCAATATCGTTGTATTGAACCGACTCAATTTTGTGGATGACAAGCCAAATTCGTTCAATCGACGGGAACTCGATATCAACCAAGTAAAGGCTTTGTATCTCAACGGCGGGGATATGTTTTGGGACCGTGGCGCAACAGGTAATCCACGTTATAACGTACCCAAACAAACCGATCCCAATGGTGTAGCCCGCCATAGCATGTTTGCATTTAGCCCCTGGTTTGGGGGCATGCACGGAGGACAGCTTTACCAAAGTGCCCAAACCTACCGTCAATCAAGTGTGGGCGGGGTGGTTTTTCGTTCAGGTCCACTTACCGCCAACGGAGACACCGTAGTGAACAATGGCGATTATGACCGTTTGTGGAAAATCAACCGCCGAGACATCGAGTTTTTCAAAGACGCATGGAACCGGGGTACGGTCCAAAATGGTGGTTTTTGGCCTGTAAAAGACATTCGTGAGTGGCCTGGTAATCGTCCGGGTGGTGGCATATTAGCACCCTATTTCGACAGAAACAGCGATGGCCAATACCGATGGCAGGATGGCGATTATCCGCTCATCAAAGGTGATCAAGCCGTTTGGATGGTCTACAATGATAAGGATACGCGCAGAACGCAAACTGCCGCTGCCATGGAAATTGAGGTACAGTGCATGGCCTATGCCTTCACTTGTACCCAGCTCACAGGAATTGATTCGGTGCTCAACTATACTACTTTCCTCGATTATCGGGTACTTAACCGCTCTAGCCGCAATTACACGAACTCTTTCATTACTTTTTGGGCCGATGGTGATTTAGGAAATTCGACTGATGATTTTGTGGGGATGGACGTGAAAGGCAATGGATATTACTTTTATAATGGTGATAATGACGATGAGGGAATTCAAGGTTATGGATTAAATCCGCCAGCCCAAGGTATTTATATGTTAAAAGGCCCAGCAGCTCCTCCAGCCGATGGCATTGATAACAACAGAAACGGCGTAATTGACGAATCGGGCGAAGATGTGGCCATCAGCTCTTTTATTTACTTCAACAACGACGGTACTCCCATCGGAAATCCGACCAATTCTCAAGACTTCTACAACTATTCACGCGCCATTTGGAAAGACAATACGCCCATGGTATATGGCGGAAGCGGCTACCCTGGCTCTACTGGTAGCACCACTTTGCCTGCCAAATTCATGTTCCCTGGCACTACCGATTCTATTGGTTGGGGTTTGGGTGGCACTACCGCCTCGCCGGTAATTGCGCCATTTCAGTGGACAGAAACCAATCCCGGTCCTGGGGCTTCTCCCAATGTGCCTGCCGATAGAAGAGGGCTGGTATCGATGGGGCCTTTCAATCTTAATACAGATGCCACCCAAGAATTAACGGTTGCCTTGGTATACAGCCGCGGAAACAATGGCGCAGCAAGCTCTCGCCTCAAGCTTCTGAACCAGGATGCACCACGCATCAAGCAGTGGTTTGCCCAAGGTAATTTTCCCAGTTGCCTCGATTTAACAGGCTTGAGTATCCGCGATATGCATCAGCCGCGCTTGCAGGTGAATATGTACCCCAATCCAAGCCAGGGCCGCGTTACCTTTAGCGTAGACGATGAAGCACCTACCAGCATTGAGCTGTTCGATATGCAAGGTCGTAAGTTGCTGACCCAACACTTTGCCGGTGAAACCACCTATCATTTGTCGGTAGAGCATTTGCCAGTTGGTTTATATATGGTGCATGTGAAGCAAGAAAAAGGA
Source organism: Sphingobacteriaceae bacterium (assembly GCA_013824115.1). Classification (GTDB taxonomy): domain Bacteria; phylum Bacteroidota; class Bacteroidia; order UBA7662; family UBA7662; genus PNNG01. The sequence continues at coordinate 38,699 of PNNG01000039.1, forward strand.
ATGGCTACTTTGAAGCTATTGCTGCAGCGCTAATGATGTAGTCACCATGAGGAATAGGCAGCCGAAACAAGTCCGTTTCGGCTGTTTTCATTTAAATAGCTCTGAACGCAACGAAATTTTTTCATCGCCCTTTTCATACGGCAAATAGGTGATGATCAGCTGAAACATCTCGTCGGTGCTACGCATATTGCCGGCCGGCTCGCGTACTTCTATGGGCGGACTGAACGGATTGTGCGGATTTTGCGCCGTATTGTCGAAGCTCCCCCATACTTCAATGGTAGTTCCTTGGGGCAAGTGCAGCATTTTGGGGAAGGTGTAATTGTATTGCCAGCGGAAATCCCACTGTTTGAGGCGAATGAGCGGAATGGTATCGCCCCCGGGCAACAGCGCATAGGCCCAAAATTCTTTGCCCAACAAATGCATATGTGGATTGATGGTGAGCACCGAAATGTCGGCCGGAAGCACATAGCTCGTTTTGTGGCGGGCAATTTTACCAGCCGGAATCACCAAAGGCGGCTCAATGGCGCTCAGTCCGTTGGTGCCCAGCATCATTTCGCGTGTAGGTCTTTTAGGTGCCTTGGGCATAAAGTAAAGGTGCAGGCGGGGGCGGTCGACTGTATCCACCGGACTCGCACCGTAGTGAATATCGCGGAACAAAAAGGCGCCCTTGCGTGTGAAGGCCCAGCCACCTACTCCTTCTGGATAAATGACTGGCTGCATGCCCGGCAGGTAGTTCACCACCGAAGGCACCAGGGGCGGGTACGAATCGTCGGCTTCCAGCAAATCGAGCAACTTATAGGTGTCGTAATACCCCAACAGCGAAGGGTCTATTGCCCGCAGTCCCTTGAAAACATTGCGGGGGCTGTTGGAGGCATAGCGGATGAGGTGTCCGTTCATATGGTGCACCAGGCGTTTGTGGCCGGGCACATACTCCACGGCCCGCACGAAGGTGTCGAAAGGCAGCTCAAAAGGCACTTTCACCACCCAAAAATGCTCTTTGTTGTTGCCTGGAATGCGAATGGGTTCATCGAGCCACACCACCCAGTCGGGTTGGCCCAACATACTTTCTTCTGGGTAAACGGGGGGTTGCGGTGCTTGGGCCATATCGCCGGGTAAAGCGCCTTGTGCGGCCCATTTGGCCAGGAGAGCAATGGCGGTATCGCTCAATACGCGCTCTTCCAAAAAGCGGCTGTAGGTAGCGTCGGCAGGCCAGGGCGGCATGTACCTGCTGCCTGTTACGGCCGCAATGAGCGAGGCGCGTACTTGGGCCCCCTCGTAATCGAGCAGTGAAAAGGGCGCGGCTTGGTTCGGACGGTGGCAAGGCGTACACTCTTTGAACAGAATGGGCGCCACATGCTCGGCCCAGGTAACGGTATCGGGCAGGGCGGCCGTTAAATCAGCCGTTTGTTCAACCGGCTTTTTATTGCCGCAGGCTGCTAAAAAAAGCAGGCACAGAAGGGCTGCTGATAGAACCTTTTGCATCAATCGGGAATTTCGATGGTGCAACCAATGGCGCGTGTGCTGCCGGCTTCAAGGGGTTTCCCGTTCAATGCAGCCACCACCACCGTATCGGCATAAAATTCAGTAATCCGCTGGCGTTTTTTACCCAAGGCGAACACCCAATTGTCGATGGCGCCACGGTAAAGCATCTTTTGGTCGTTGGTGAAAATGAATACTTCAGGAGTAACACGGGCGGCCAGGGCACGGGTAAGGGCCCAGCTGGTATCGCGGATTACTTGCACCCGCAAATCAAACTGGCGGCGAAAGCTATCTACTGCGCCGGCCGAATAATAATCACCCGGCACAACCACCAGGTGCCGCACAGCCCTGCTTGCAGTTTTTTCCTGCAGCAAATTGGCCGAAAGGCAATAATTTTCACTTAGCGGACATTCGGGTGCAAAAAAGTAGAGCACATTCAGGCTATCGAGCATCGAGCCGAGCAGCACCTCCTGGCCCTGCAGATTACGCAAGGCAATGCGCTCCAAGTCCTTCAACTCGGGCTGTTTTTCTTCTGGTCCGCAAGCGAGCAGGGCAACCGCCAGCAGCAGGCTAAAAAATATCCGAAGCTTAGTCATGCCCCTTCAGGAAGTCGCGCCAACCGCGTGCTTCCAGGTCGGCAGCATCGTCTAACACTTTTTCCTTGAGGCGCTCTTTGAATTCGCGCACACGTTGCATCACCACGGCATCGTGGGTGGCCACCATCTGCGCTGCCAATATGCCGGCATTGCGGGCGCCGTTGAGGGCTACCGTAGCCACGGGCACACCGGCAGGCATTTGCAGGATCGATAAAACCGAATCCCAACCGTCGATGCTGTTGCTCGATTTGATGGGCACACCTACCACGGGCAACGGCGTTACCGAAGCCACCATGCCAGGCAAATGGGCTGCCCCGCCGGCCCCGGCAACAATCACTTCCAAACCGCGACTGGCGGCCTTTTGGGCATAATCGACCATGCGCTCGGGTGTGCGGTGCGCCGAAACCACGGTGAGTTCGTACGGAACACCCAATTCTTCGAGCACAAGGGCTGCTTCTTTCATGATCGGCAAATCGGAGCTGCTGCCCATGATGATGCCTACTTTCGGTTGACTCATATGCTGATGACTTTCAATTGTTCTCTTACCTGGGCGGCCAACTGGCGGGCATCCTCCAAATGGGGGCGCACCACCGTTACATGGCCCATCTTGCGGAAAGGCCGGGTTTGGCTTTTGCCGTAGATGTGTAAATATACACCATCGAGCGCCATCATGGCCTCGGCACCTTGGTAAAAAACGGGACCGCTGTGCCCGGGTTCGCCCACCAAATTCACCATCACCGCCGCGCTGTGGGCCCCAGGATCGCCCAGGGGCAGGTTCAAAATGCCGCGCAAATGCTGTTCGTATTGCGAGGTGTAGCAGGCTTCGATGGTAAAATGCCCGCTGTTGTGCGGACGCGGTGCCGCTTCATTCACCAACAATTGTCCGTCGGTGGTATAGAAAAACTCTACCGCCAACAAACCACAAATGCCCAGTGCTTCAATGAGGCGTGCCGCCATTTTTTCGGCTTCGGCCAGCACGGCAGGCGAAAGGAAAGAGGGACAAACCACTTCTTCCACCAAATTGGCCGTGGGGTGAAATACCATTTCGCAGGCCGGAAAACACCTTACTTCACCTTGGGCGTTGCGCGCCGCAGTGACGGCAATTTCGGCGGCCATGGCGGCAGGTTGTTCGCACAAACAGGGGGTGTCGGGCAGGTCGTGGAGGTCGGCCGCGTTGTTCAAAAACTTCACGCCCTTGCCATCGTAGCCAAAGCGGGTCGATTTCCAAACGGTTGGCAGCGCCTGACTGCCGTCTGCTACCGCTGATTGCAATTCGGCGAGCCCTGCATAAAGCCTTGCCGGCGAAGTGGGAAAGCCGTTGTTGAGGTAAAATTCCTTTTGCAGGCCTTTGTCCTGAATGATGGCCAGCGCCTCCGGATCGGGATGCACCACCTTGCCTTCGGCCTTCAATTGGCGCAAGGCATCGGTATTCACATGCTCAATTTCGATGGTAATCACATCGCAGCCCCGACCAAAATCGAGCACTGTTTGGTAGTCCATCAAGCTGCCTTGCACAAATTCGTTGCAAGCAAGGGCCGAAGGAGCGTCGGCAGCAGGGTCGAGCACCCGGGTGCGGATATCGAGCCGGCGGGTGTCGTACAACAACATCTTGCCGAGCTGTCCGCCCCCCACAATGCCGAGGGTAAATGCAGAAGAAAATAAGGCTTTCACGCTGTAAAGTTAGGGCAGAAGGGGGAATGTTGGGTGATGGGTCAATCCTCGTGCAGCGCTATGGATAAGATAACTTGTCCGGTTCGCTGCATCGCGGCATCATGCCTTGGCCGCAGGCAACCCACATTTAACACTTTTTTTATAATGGAAACTATCTGCGGGCAAATAGTTTCCATACTTTTGCGGCGCCATGTTAGAACAAGTACACCAATTGCTCCACCGCATACGCGATCTTTTTTTTCGCTATGGCATCAAAAGCATGACCATGGACGACATTGCCCAACAGCTCGGCATGTCGAAAAAGACCATTTATGCGCATTTCCCTGATAAGAAGTCGCTGCTGAAAGCACTGATGTCGGACTTTCTCACTTGCCACTACCAGGAAGTAGTGGATGCCCAAAAAAATGCCGATAATGCCATCGACGAAATGTTCCGCATTGCCGCATTGGGCATTCAGCGCATGGACAAAATTACCCCGAGCTTCATGTTCGATCTGCGCAAATACCACGGCGATATTTGGAACCAGTTTGAGCAGTTTCGTGCCACGGCCATGTACGAAGGCATCACCAAAAACATACGCAGGGGCATGGAAGAGGGGCTGTTCCGCCGCGACCTCGATGTGCAAGTGGTAGCCCATATGCACATGGAGCATTTGAATTTGATTGTCGACCCTGGCCATTTCGCCGAGCTCAATAAACCCATGCGCACGGTCATGTATACCATCATGATCACCTTCACCCGTGGTTTGGCCACGCCCGAGGGCCTGCGCATCCTCGATCAGCACCTAGAAAACAACCCCATATTCGAAAATTCCAATCTCACCAATTAATGCAATTCAAACCTATTGCTCTATTTGGAAGCTTGCTCCTGTTGGCAGCAAGCCTTTCTGCCACGGCTCAAAGCAGTTTTACGCTGCAAGAGGCCGTTGATTATGCCATGCGCAACAATGTAAAGGCGAAAAACGCCAACATCGACGACAAAATCGCCCAGGCCAAAGTGCGTGAAATCACCACCATTGGCTTTCCCAAAGTGAATGCATCGTACGGCATCAACAACAACTACATCATCCAAAAGGTCATCATTCCCGATGGAGCAGTTTTCGGAGGTCCTCCCGGTCAGCCCTTGGCGCTCGAGTTTCAGCCGCAATACGGTGGAAACGCAGTGCTATCGGTGAACCAGCTTTTGTTCGATGGATCCTACATTGTAGGCTTGCAAGCGGCACGGGTGTATCGTGAATTGTCGGCCAAATCGAACGAAATGACCCAAGTAGAGGTGGCCGAAAATGTGAAAAAGGCCTATTACGGCGTGTTGGTGAACCAGGAGCGGATGCTTTTGCTCGATGCTTCCATGAAAAGCATCGACAGCACCTTGAGCGAATTGAAAGCGCTTTATTCGAGGGGTTTCATCGAAAAAATTGATGTAGACCGATTGCAAGTTCAGCGGAATAACCTGGCGATTGAGCGCGATAAATTCAGCCGATTCCAGGAGATTTTCGTCAATCTGCTGAAGTTTCAGATGGGTTACGATATGAATCAGCCCATCGAATTGCGCGAGAATTTGCGGAATGTACGCTTTGAAGAAAATGTACTTGAAATGAGCAATGTAAATCCGCTCGACCGCCCTGAGATGAAATTGCTCCAAACCCAAAAGTCGGCCACCAAGCTCGAAATCAGGAATATCCAAGCGGGTTATTTGCCTTCTATTGGCTTGCAGTTGCAGCGCGGTGCCCTGGCAGGTGCCAACGATTTCAACCGGGTACTCGATCCCAATGGCAGTTGGTTCGCTTACGGATCGATTGGAATGGGCATTAATTGGAGCTTGTTCGACAGCTTTACCAAGCGTTACCGGGTGCAGCAAAAGCAACTGGAACTTCAAAAGGTAGAAAATACCATTTACGATTTCCGCAATGCCATCAATCTGCAAGCGAGTCAGGCGCAAATCACCCTCAAAAGCAGCTATGAGAGCATGAAAAACCAGGAAATGACCTTGAAGCTCAGCGAAGAGGTGTTGAACGTAGCACGCAAAAAGTACGCTGCCGGTGTGGGCTCGAGCCTCGAGGTGATCAATGCCGAGTCGGAATTCCGCCAGGCCCAAGCCAATTACTACAATGCCGTGTACGATTTACTCATCGCCAAAGTCGACCTCCAAAAAGCCAAAGGCCAACTCTTAACCAAGTAACATCGAAACATCTTTCGATGCTCGTGGGCTCTGGCCCGCGAGTATCACACCTTGAACCTTGAATTTTTAAACATTGAACCCCTATATGCGCACCACACAAATTATTGCCGGTTTGGCCCTTTTGGGCGTCATTGCCTGCAGCAAACCCAGCGCCTCCGATAAAGCCAACCGACTGGAGGAGCTTAAAAAACAACAAGCTGAGCTTTCGAACGAAATCAAAGCCCTCGAAGAAGAACTCATGGCCAAGGGCGAAATTCCCGCCTCCGGTAAATTGGTTGTAGCCACCACCATGGAGGCTGCTCCTTTTCAGACCTACCTCGAAGTACAAGGCCGGGTAGATGCCCGCGAGAACATCGATGTGTCGGCCGAAGGCATGGGGGTTGTTCGTAAAATCAATGTCACCGTGGGGCAGCAAGTGGCCAAAGGTGCCGTGCTTGCCGAACTCGATAATGAACTCTACACCAAGCCGCTCGATGAACTGAAAACCCAACTCGAATTTGCCAAAACCGTTTTCGCCAAGCAGAAGAGCCTGTGGGACGAAGGCATTGGTACCGAATTGCAATACCTTCAGGCCAAAAACCAAAAGGAAAGCCTCGAAAAGCGCTTGGCCAGTTTGCTCACCCAGTTAGACAAAACCCGCATTGTTGCGCCTGTGAGCGGCACCGTGGATGAGGTGATGGTGAAACTGGGACAACAAATAGCGCCGGGCATGCCCACTTTCCGCGTGGTGAACTACAACGATATGCGGGTAGTGGCCGACCTGGCCGAATCGAACATTGCCAAAGTAAAATTGGGCGATGCGGTGAAATTGTATTTCAAAGATTACGACCGCGAAGAAACAGCCAAACTGTCGCATGTGGCCAAGAGCATTAACCTCATCAACCGTACTTTCAGGGTAGAGGCCAATCTCAATACCAGCGGAAAGACCTACAATCCGAATATGGTAGTGGTGATGCGCATCAACGATTTTAGTGTTGACTCGGCCCTCACGGTGCCCATCAATGTCATCCAGCGCTCCGAGCAAGGCAGCTTCCTCATGGTGGCCGAAAAGCAAGGCAAGCAAATGTTGTCCCGCAAGCGCTATGTAACCGTGGGTCGTACGTATGCCTCACAAGCCCAAATCACAGACGGCTTAAAGGCAGGTGACCAAGTAATCACAGTAGGTTACAACGATTTGAACGACGGACAAGAGATTCGTTTCTAAGCAAAAACAGCCAAAATGAGCGATTTAAAGCCATTCAAAGAATTTAAGCCCACCAGCTGGGCCATCGACAATAAGGTTACCATCTTTATTCTGTCGATCATCGTTACGCTGGCGGGTATTTCGGTGTACAACTCCATTCCCAAGGAGCAGTTCCCCGAAATTGTGATCCCCACCATTTACGTAAGCACGGTGTACCCCGGCACTTCGCCTGCCGACATGGAGAACCTGGTGACCAAGCCCATCGAAAAAGAAATCAAGGGCATTTCGGGCATCAAAAAACTCACTTCCAACTCGTTGCAAGACTTTTCGAACGTGATTGTGGAGTTTGGTACCGATGTAAATGTGGCCGAAGCCAAGCAGAAGGTGAAAGATGCGGTTGACAAAGCCCGCAGTGAGTTGCCCAATGATTTGCCTCGCGACCCCACGGTTTTGGAAATCGACCTCTCGGAAATCCCCATCATGTACATCAACCTCAGTGGCAACATTGAGCTGGCCCGTTTGAAAGACTATGCCGAAGATGTGAAAGACCTGGTAGAAGGCGTTCAAACCGTGAACCGGGTGGATGTGGTAGGTGCCCTTGAGCGCGAAGTGCAGGTAGATGTAGATATGTACCAGATGCAGGTGGCCAAAATCACCATGGACGACATTGAACGCGCCATCAAGTACGAAAACATGACCATTTCGGGCGGAAGCATCAATACCGGCGAAATGAAGCGTGCCATCCGCGTGGTGGGTGAATTCAAAAAAGTAAGCGAGCTCGAAAACATCATCATTACCAGCATGCCCGGGGCTACGGTTTACCTGAAAGACATTGCCAGGGTAACCGACGGCTTCAAGGAAATGGAATCGTTCGCCCGTTTGAATGGCGAAAACGTAATTACCCTCAATGTGATCAAACGTTCGGGTGAGAACCTCATTTCTACAGCCGATGATATCCGTGCGCTGCTCGACGAGCAGAAAAGCAAGCTGCCGCAGAACCTCAAAATCACCATCACGGGCGACCAAAGTACTTTTACCCGTACCACGGTGCACGACCTTACCAATACCATTATCATTGGATTTATCCTCGTGACGCTGGTATTGATGTTCTTCATGGGTACCACCAACGCCATGTTCGTGGGTTTATCGGTACCGCTTTCGAGCTTCCTCGCCTTCTTGTTCATGCCGAGTATCGATTTCACCATGAATATGATTGTGCTATTCTCGCTCCTCATGGCCTTGGGCGTGGTGGTCGACGATGCTATTGTGGTAGTTGAAAATACGCACCGTTTGTTTGCCAACGGTCGCCGCCGCATCGACAAAGCTGCGAAGATGGCCGCTGGTGAAATTTTCCTTCCCGTTTTGGCAGGTACCCTCACCACCATTGCGCCTTTTTTGCCTTTGGCTTTCTGGGACGGTGTGGTAGGCAAGTTCATGTTCTTCTTGCCCATTACGCTCATTTTAACGCTTTTGGCATCCTTGGTGGTGGCTTACATCATCAATCCGGTTTTCGCCGTGCAGTTTATGAAGCCCGAACATACCAACGTAAGCGAGGAGCAAAAACGCCGCAAAAAGCGCAGCCTTCAACTCATCTCCTTGGGCTTTGCTGCAGCTGCCGTGATGGCCTATCTGCTAGGTTCGTTTGGCATGGGCAATTTCTTGGTATTCATCATTGGTTTGCTGTGGTTCAACCGCTATGTGATTACGCCTACCATCCTCAATTTCCAAGAGAAACGTTGGCCCAAGGTCCAAGGTGCGTATGAGCGTTTGTTGCGCTGGGCGTTGACAGGTAAAAATCCAAGTTGGATCATGTTTGGAACCCTGGTCGTTTTTGTAGGCACCATGTTCCTTACTGTTTTTGCTGCCAAGGTAGGTCGTTTGAAAGTCGACTTTTTCCCCTCGGGTGAACCTAATTTTGTATATGCCTTTATCAGCACGCCTGTGGGCTCCGACCAAACCTATACCGACAGCATCACGCGTGTGGTAGAAGGCAAGGTGATGGAAGTGATTGGCAAAGATAATCCACTGGTGGAATCGGTAATTGCCAACGTAACTATTGGCGCTGGCGATCCGATGGCAGGCGACCGGGCTGCTGCTCCCAACAAGGGCAAGGTAACAGTGGCCTTTGTTGAATTCGCGAAACGCAATGGCGAAAGTACTGCTCCGGTGTTGGATAAAATCCGCAATTCGGTGAAGGGACTCCCAGGCGTAGAAATCACCGTTGACAAAGAGCGCAATGGTCCGCCCACCGGCAAACCCATCAACATTGAAGTGGCTGGCGACGATTTTCTGGTCTTGGGTGCCACAGCTACCGGCTTGAAGCGCTACCTCGATTCGCTCGATATTCCGGGTGTAGAAGAACTCAAAAGCGACCTCGAAGCCAGCAAGCCTGAGTTGATTATTTCGGTGGATAGGGAGCGTGCCCAGCGCGAAGGCATCAGCACCGCACAAATTGGCAGTGAAATCCGTGCAGCGGTGTTTGGCAAAGAAGTGAGCAAATTCCGCGATGCCAACGACGAGGTGCCCATTCAGTTGCGCTACGACGAGGTAAACCGCAAAGATGTTGATCGCTTGATCAATGCCCGCATTACCTTCCGCGATATGAATTCAGGGGGTGCGATTCGCCAAATTCCGTTGTCGTCGGTTGCCAAAATCGAATACACCAACAGCTATGGTTCTATCAAACGCAAAAACCAAAAGCGTGTGGTAACCATCAGTTCCAACGTACTCAGCGGCTATACAGCCAATCAGGTGGTGGCCAATATCAACAAGGCCATTTCGGGTTATCCGGTGCCCGAGGGCTATACCGTAGCCATGACGGGTGAACAAGAGGAGCAAGCCGAATCGGGCCGCTTTTTGTCGAATGCCATGTTGATCAGCGTAGGTTTGATTTTCATCATCCTCATGATTCAGTTCAACAGCATCAACAAAACACTAATCATTCTGTCGGAGATTGTGTTGAGCATCATTGGGGTATTGTTGGGCTTCATCATCACAGGCATGAACATGTCGGTGGTGATGTCGGGCATTGGCATTGTAGCCTTGGCAGGTATCGTGGTGAAAAACGGTATTCTCATTGTGGAATACATCGATGTGCTGCTTGAAAAACCGGGCACTTCGCTCAAAGAAGCCATCATTCAGGCAGGTAAAATTCGCATGACACCGGTTATGTTGACCGCCTTGTCGACCATTTTAGGCCTTATTCCGTTGGCCGTTGGTTTGAACATCGACTTCGGAAAGTTGTTTACGGAGCTGAATCCACACCTGTTTTTTGGTGGCGACAGCGTAGCTTTCTTTGGGCCTTTGAGTTGGACTATTATCTTTGGACTTGCATTTGCCACTTTTTTGACCTTGGTATTGGTTCCGGCCATGTACTATGTAAGTTACCGCAATCAAATTCGAAGAAAATTTCTTTTGCGGAAACTAAAGCGTTTGGTCATGCGTTAAAAGACTCAGACATACCGACGATAAGTTGGTAGTTTTTCATAGGTTTAGTTTGGTTGACCCCTGGACTGAGAAGTTCGGGGGTTCTTTTTTTGATAGGTTCAAGGTGGAGCATAGCGACATCCCGAGAGCCAAAGCGCCTGCCCCGAGAGCCAAAGCGCCTGCCCCGAGAGCCAAAGCGCCTGCCCCGAGAGCAAAAGCGATTCGGGGATTCGGGGATTCGGGGATTCGGAGATCCGGGGATTCGGAGATCCGGGGATCCGGCGATTCAAAGTTTGTCGGTGCCTGATTGAGGTTGTTGCTTCATGGCCCAATTGGGGTTTACTTCAATGGTTTGCTTGCTTTGCTCGGAGGCTACCGACATATCCGCTTAAAACCTGGCATATCAATCACTTCATTCTTGCCATCTTTTTCCCAACTTTGACGCTTCAACAATCATCTTGCCGGGTTGAGCGCAGCGAAACCCCATTTTTGAATCCCGAATCGCCCTTGGCTCTCGGGATGTCGCTGCGCTCCACCTTGAATTTTGAATTGGCCTGGTTGAGCGAAGCGAAACCTTCCTTTTGAATCTTGAATTTTAAATTTTGAATCCTGATGCCCCGCATTTTATCCATTGACTACGGTAGCAAACGTGTCGGCCTAGCCGTTACCGACCCGCTGGGCATTTTCGCCACCGCGCTCGACACTGTGCACAGCCAAGACTTGGTACCTTACCTCAAAGCCTACCATGCCCGCGAAGGCATTTCGGCCTTTGTGCTAGGCGAGCCCAAGACCGTACGCAACGAGCCTTCGCAAACCGCCATGCAGATTCAGGAGTTTGCCGTACATTTGCAACGGACTTTCCCGGGCATTCCGGTGCACCGCATCGATGAGCGGTTTACCTCCAAAATTGCCCTGCAAGCCATCGCCCAAAGCGATTTAAAGAAAAAACAACGGCAAGAAAAAGACCGCGTAGACCAAATCAGCGCGGTCCTCATCCTGCAAACTTACCTCGAGCAACAAAGATGACTTTACCCATTGTAGCCTACGGCGATCCGGTTCTGAACACCAAAGCAAGCAATATTTCGGCCGATTATCCTGGCCTGAGCGAACTCATCCACAATATGTTCGAAACCATGTATGCCGCCAATGGGGTGGGTTTGGCAGCACCGCAAATCGGTTTGCCTATCCGCTTGTTTGTGATCGATGCGGCTGCCTATGACGAAGAGCAGTTCAAAGACGAAAAACGCGTCTTCATCAATGCCGAAATTGTGGAGTTCAAAGGCGAAGAGTGGGCATTTAACGAAGGCTGCCTGAGCATCCCCGATGTGCGCGGCGATGTTTTTCGCCCCGAAACCATCAAAATCCGTTATTTCGACGAAAATTTCAAAGAGCATTTGGCTGAATTCAGCGATATGCCTTCGCGCATCATCCAGCACGAGTACGATCACATCGAAGGCAAATTATTTACTGAAAAACTGGCTCCGCTGCGCCGCCGCATGGTGCAGAAGAAGTTGGAGCAAATCAAAAACGGTATTGTGTCCGTGAGTTACCGGATGCGTTTTGCGCGCGCCAAGAAGAAGTAAGGCGTCTGCGTCTGCTTTGGCCAAATTAACCGCGGAGCCGCAGAGGTTTTATTAACGGCTGATCGGCTTTGAACACAATATTAGGACATGCTGAGCACGAAATAGCTTTTTCGTGGTGCAGGCCCAAACTGCACGCAGGCCGCGCGTTTCGGCTTCGCTCAACGACCGGCGGAGGCACAAGATCCGACGCTGACGCGCTAACCAGAGGCCACGGAGGGTCAAACCCTTTGGTTTTTCGGTTTCCATGGCACAAAGCGCGTCTCTTTTGATAAGAAGAAATAAGCCTGGATTTTACGCAAAATAAAACGCATGAGCTTTTAAGAAGGGGACTCAGCGGTTCGAATACATCCCCTTCCCCATAGTCTATGACCAGTTGCGTTTGCTAACTTTAGCTCTGCGGCCTCCGGCCAAACAGCGAAGCTGTTAGGCCAAAAGCCTCCGCTGCCTCGGCGCAAGAGTGCAGCTAGGCGCTGCACTTACAAAACAGCTGTTCCGTGCTTCTGATGCTTGATAAAATTACATCCGCTTTTCAAGATAAACAGCTCCTCTGCGCCTCCGCGGTTCAACCCTGGCGCCAGCCAGATACTATGCTTGCATAGAATCGTTCTAAACTGCTGGGCTTTTTCAGCTGTTCGCTCTTTGCACTTGAATTTTCGGGCATTCTGTCCGTATTTTCACAGCTTAAAGCCAATCCGATGATTCAATCGCTTGTGTTTATCGTTTTGCTGGCTGCGGGGGCAGGATTGTTCGCCCGACAAGTAGTCCGCATTCGCCGCAACATCTTTTTGGGTCGCCCGCTCGACCGCACCGACCGACCCGCCGACCGCTGGAAAACCATGGCCCGTGTGGCCCTCGGTCAGAGCAAAATGGTGAGCCGTCCCGTTGCTGGTTTCTTCCACATCCTCATCTACGTGGGCTTTGTGCTCATCAACATCGAAGTGCTGGAGATTGTGATCGACGGTATTTTTGGTACCCACCGCATCTTCAAGCCGCTCTTGGGCGATTTCTACAATGTAGTCATCGGCTTTTTTGAAGTGTTGGGCGTAGGCGTGCTGCTGGCTTGTGTGGTGTTTTTGTGGCGCCGCAACGTACAGCCGCTGGCACGTTTTAAGAGTCCCGAAATGACCGGTTGGCCCACCCTCGACGCCAACCTCATCCTCATCATCGAAATAGTGCTCATGAGCGCCCTCCTGCTCATGAACGCCGCCGAAGCCAATATGCCCGACAAAGGTGGCTACCTCGTGAGCAATATGCTGGCGCCCATTTTCGCCGGGGTATCGCCCGAAGGATTGCATCTCATCGAGCGCGTGTGCTGGTGGCTGCACATTGTGGGCATCCTCGCCTTCCTCAACTACCTGCCATACAGCAAACACTTCCACATCATCATGGCCTTCCCCAATACCTGGTATGCGCAATTGGAGCCGGCCGGACAACTTTCGAACATGGAAAGTGTGAAAAAAGAAGTGGCGCTGATGATGGACCCGAACGCCAATCCCTACGCTGCACCGGCCGATGGAGCCGAAGCGCCGGGCCGTTTTGGTGCCAAAGATGTACAAGACCTGCCCTGGAAAAGCCTGCTCGACGCCTACAGCTGCACCGAATGCGGTCGTTGTACGAGTGTTTGTCCGGCCAACACCACCGGCAAACTCCTATCTCCCCGCAAAATCATGATGGATACCCGCGACCGCCTGGCCGAAGTGGGTGCCAACATCGACAAAAACGGCTCTTTTGTGGACGATGGCAAATCGTTGCTCGGCGACTACATTACCGCCGAAGAAATCCAGGCCTGCACCACCTGCAATGCCTGTGTGGAGGCTTGTCCGGTGTTGATTAACCCCGTGAGCATCATCACCGAATTGCGCCGTTACCAGGCCATGGAAGCCTCGCAGGTGCCGTCGGAATGGGGTTTGATGTTTGGCAACATCGAAAATAACGGGGCCCCCTGGCAGTTTCCGGCTGCCGACCGTTTTGCCTGGGCCGATAACCTCACCGTGAATTCTAAAAAGAACGAAGCATGAGCACTACGCTGAAAATAGATACCATGGCCGAACTGGCCGCCCGTGGTGAAGCCCCCGAAATTTTATTTTGGGTAGGTTGTGCCGGTAGTTTCGACGACCGTGCCCGCCGCATCACCCGTGCTTTTGCTGCCATTCTGCACGAAGTAGGCATCAAATTCGCCGTGCTGGGCACCGAAGAAAGCTGCACTGGCGATCCGGCCAAACGCGCCGGCAACGAATTCCTGTTTCAGATGCAGGCCATGCAGAACATCCAGGTGATGAATATGTACGAGGTGAAGAAGATTGTGACAGCTTGTCCGCACTGCTTCAACACCCTCAAAAACGAATATCCCGATTTGGGTGGCAATTACGAAGTGCTGCACCATGCCACCTTGCTGCAGCAGCTCATCAACGAAGGTCGCATCAAAGTGCAAGGCGGAGGTACTTTCAAGGGCAAGCGCATTACCTTCCACGATTCATGTTATTTGGGTCGCGCCAACGGCATTTACGAAGCTCCCCGCGCCGTACTCGAAGCCCTCGATGCCGATTTGGTGGAGATGAAGCGCAGCAAGGCCAACGGATTGTGCTGCGGTGCAGGCGGTGCTCAGATGTTCAAGGAAGCTGAAAAAGGCAACAAAGAGGTGAACATTGAGCGCATGGACGATGTGCTCGAATCGAAAGCAGAAGTGGTAGCGGCCGCTTGTCCGTTCTGTATGACCATGCTCACCGACGGCATCAAAAACAAGGAAAAAGAAAGCAGCATACATGTTTACGATTTGGCTGAACTTGTTGCCAAGGCCAATGGTTTGATAGATTAGGAAAAACACATCTGATGTACGCACCCTTCGAAAGCCTCGCCCCCGAATCGAAAGTTTGGATTTACCAAAGCAACCGTCCCTTTACCGAGGGCGAAACCAACAGCCTGCACCCCGCTCTCCGCACCTTTGTAGAAAGTTGGACGGCCCACAAGCAAGAGCTCAAAGGCAGTTATCTGCTGCTCCGCAACCAATTCATCGTGCTGGCGGTCGACGAAACCAATATGCCGGCTTCGGGCTGCAGCATCGATAAATCGGTGCACTTCATGCAAGTGATTGAAAGCGAATTGGGGGTGAGTTTGTTCGACCGGATGTTGTTTGCCTTCGAAGAAAACGGACAAATCAGCACCCTGAACAAGGCAGCATTCGGCGAGGCGGTACAACAAGGCCGTATCGCAGCCGATACCCTGGTGGTGAACAATATGGTGTTTACCAAAGATGCTCTCGAAAACAAATGGTTGCTGCCTTTTGCCCAAAGCTGGCACGCACAGATGTTCGCCCCGGCAACCGTTTAGAACGCAGATGACGCGGATGGGGCAGATTGCCGCCGATTGAGCTCCTCCGGATGGCCGGGGCCCCTGGCGTGAACTCCGTGTTTTACCTTCACCCCGAAGGAAGCAGAAGGATGAAAATGGACGCGGTAGAATAGGAGCATCGTTAGTGAAAACCTCCGTGTCCTCCCCGGATGGCCGGGGCCCCTGGCGTGACCTCCGTGTTTTACTCCCCCAATATCCGCTCCATTAATCCCCCAAATCCCTCCGCCTGCAAATATTGCCCATCGTGGTACACATTGCACTGCAGCTTGAGGTAGGCCAGTTTGCCATCGCGGCGCAGCACTTCCAACAGTACATTGCCAAAACGCTGGTCGATTTGTCCGCTCGCCACGGCCTCGGCCTGCAAGCGCGGTTTTAAATAGCGTTTGTGCAGCTCGTGCCAGGCCTCGCCCACGGGCCATATTTTGCGCTCGTTTTGTTTTTCCGAATAACCCCAATCCAGCAGTTGTTCGGCCAGGCGGTCGAGTAAAAAATCGTAGTGTTTCTCGGGCACTCCGGCTTCTGCATACCACATAAAGCCCGAAGCCTGACTGTTTTGCAGCAGCACAAAGGCCGGCACGCTGCCCGGTTCGTCGGCCGATTGTTCGTAATGCGCCCGCAACAGCCGCCGGTGCTCGGCCTCCTGGTGGGTTTGGTAGTGCTGCATTTCGCTCACAAAACGCTCGCTGCGTTGCAAGGGCTCGTGCAGCAGTTCGGGACTGGGGTTGCTTGTCGACTTCCCGCCGAGCAGCTGCTGCAATTGATCAATCCACGCGTATTTGGCCATGAGGGAATAACGGATTTGGGAGGTGAAAGTTCGGGTGATTGTGTTTCAGCTGGACTGTTCTAACCAAAGATTGGGTCAGGGCAAAAACACGCTCGCAGGCAACTTTAAATACGACTTGAATCTTTGGGCCATTTTTAAGGTGAGGTCGCGTTTGCCCGAAAGCACGGCCGAAACATGCCCTTTGCTGCCAATTACAGGCTCTAGGTCCTTGTTTTTTAATCCCAGCTCGGTCATTTTCCACTTAATGGCTTCTAGTGGATCAAGCTCAGGTAGCTGGTAGTGCGCTTCGTCGTAATGCTGAACGAGCAAGGAAAGCAGTTCCATTTCAGCCTGTTCGTCACTGCCTTCAGGTGCATGAAATATTTCCATCAAGCGCATGCTGGCTGCGTCGTAATCGGCTTCGGTTTTGAGAATGGTCCAGTTCGCTGTCATTTCGTGAAAATTTTAGGATCGTAGGTGATCTGTGCTACATCTATTTTGTCGTATGCGCTGTGTGGGCCGAACCACACAACAAAATAAGGGTGTTTTTTGAAAGGCAGGTTACGCAATATCGGAGCTTGGTTCTACGGCAAATCATTGATGTATCGTCCTTATTTGTAATTTTAGGAAAATAAAATCTCATGGCTAATATAAAATCTTTAAAACAGGCAATAATCCATGACATTAATTTGCTCGAGAATTTGGAGGAGCTAGAAAGACTGCATGCCGTTGTGAAGGGAATGTCTGAGCAACACCATCCCGCGGGTTTATCGGAAGCCCAACAGTTGATGTTAGAAATGGCATTGGCAGATATTGAGGCTGGGCGCCTGATAAGTCAAGATGAAGTTGATCGGATGGACGAAAAATAGCTAAACGAGTAGTAAGTTGGACGGCAGTTGCCATTCGACAAAGAAGTGCCATTTTAGCTTATTGGACGAAAAGGAACGGAAGTACGCAATACGCTAAAAAAATCATTGAACTTACCGGACGTGTGCTGGTAGAGGTTGCCAAACAACCAGAGCTTTACAAATCGATTGATAGTAAGGGCATTCATTGCGCGAGTGTTGGTCATTTCAGTTTGTATTACAGATTCGATAGTCTAAATTTAATTGTGGTTGCATTTTGGGATAATCGCCAGGATCCCAATAGGCTTTTGGAAATAATCAAGGCACAAAAGCAGTAATCATCTTCCCGTGCCAAAATCAACACCTTCATCATCGAACGCGCCGACCTCTACCCCAATCAATTTGTAACCGTGAGCAGCTACGGACAATACACCAAGCATTATTTTGCCAACGACCGGCGGGTATCGAGCCGGGTGGGGGGTGGATTGCCGCAAGGTGCCGACGCGCCGCATACCACCCAATTGCCCTCGGGCCGCAGCTGGTACGACCGCTCGGTGGCCATGAAAGAACAAATGGAGCGCGCTTTTGAATGTGCCGGCATGACCGAAGACCACCTCGAGTTTGCCACTGCCTGGGGATTGGACAAGTTAGTGGGCAACAGCGGCGATGGCGAGGTATTCTACTACCACCAAAACCACCAGGGGAGCCCGGTTTTTGTTTCTACCGCCAGCGGCTACCTCACCGAACAGCAATTGCTGCATGCCTATGGCGAAGTATTTGCCAGCGCCCAAAACCCCGCCTCC